>ONMA01000046.1 GCA_900318815.1 uncultured Prevotellaceae bacterium | reverse complement strand
TACAGACTTTCCTCGGTTTGTCAAAGCTTTTCAGGGAGATCTTCTTAACGAGTGCTCACCTATCTCAATGACACTGCAAAGTTAGAGTGGATAAAATTACGGTCAATTAAAGACATTCGTTTCAAAAAGAAACTAATTGCCGTAATAACCGTAATTCTCCCGTAATTTCCGTAATTCTTCAGCTTTTCTGAAACGAATAATTCTAATTCATTCTAATTTTTATCACGGAATTTTATTTAATCATTTTATACGACAATCCCGCTAATGATGACGACTTTTTTATTGGTTCGGCTAACGCATGTTGATGACTGCGAGCAGCATCACTGCCGCCCTCGCAAGAAATCTTGAGCAAGATGTTCTTTGGCGGAACCCAGCACAGAACATGCCGGGCGTACTTGCAAAAACGGGGAATACCTGCGGCAAGATTTGGCCGTTACCGAAAATGTTCGTATCTTTGCACCTGCACTGGCAATACCGCCGGCGCAGGCGCAATCAGTTTTGAACCATGGGAATATATATTGACAAGGGAAACGGGGCGTTCAGCCGGATCCGCAACAGTGAGTACATAGATAAGTCCGGGCTTATCGCTGTCGTTAACAAGACGCTCTTTACAGAGCAAAGCTATACCTGCGTGACGCGCAGCCGCCGCTTCGGCAAGTCGATGGCGGCAAAGATGCTCGCCGCCTACTACGACCGGTCGTGCGACTCGCGCAGCCTCTTCGCCGACCTGCAGATAGCGCAGGACCCCACGTTTGAGGAGCACCTGAACAAGTACCCCGTCATCTATCTCGACCTCTCGGCATTCAACAGGAGGCTGGGCAGGGGCGACGTGGTGGACTATATGGAAAAGGAACTCGTAAAGGACATCTCGCTCGCTTTCCCTGACGTTGAGATGCGCGACGATGACTACCTGATGGACTACCTCCTCCGCATCCATGCCGCCACGGGCGACACGTTCATCTTCATCATCGACGAGTGGGATGCCATACTCCGCGAGTGCGCACAGAACCCGATGCTGCCCGACCAGACGGACCAATACGTCAACTGGCTGCGCTCGATGTTCAAGGACGTCCTTGGCATGGAGGTGTTCGCCGGGGTCTACATGACGGGCATCCTGCCCATCAAGAAATACAAGACGCAGTCGGCGATGAACAATTTCCTGGAGTACTCCATGGTGGAGCCGGGCAACATGGCAACCTTCTTCGGCTTCACCCGCGAGGAGGTGCAGACACTTGCTGCGAAGCACGGCATGGACTTCGACGAGCTGGAGAAATGGTACGACGGATACCTGATAGGCCCCCAGCCCTCCATGTTCAACCCCAGCTCCGTGATGCAGGCCGTGACGCGTGGCCGCTGCCGCAGTTTCTGGGCCAGCACCGGCGCCTTCGACGCCGTGTCGGGATTCATCAGCATGAATTTCGACGGGCTGAAGGAGGACATCGTCAATATGCTCGCCGGAGGCCGGGCGATGGTGAACACCACAAAGTTCCGCAACGACCTCTCGGCCATACGCAGCCGCGACGACGTGCTCACCGTGCTCATACACCTGGGCTACCTGGCCTTCGACTGGGAGCGGCGGGAGTGCTACGTGCCCAACTACGAGGTGTCGGAGGAACTGGCCAACGCCGTGGAGGAGACGGGATGGACGGAGATAGCGAAGGCCCTCGACCAGTCGCGCTACCTCTTAGACGCCACCCTGCGCTGCGACGCAGCTACCGTGGCACGCATGGTGCAGGACGCCCACACCGACAACACCAGCCTGATCAGGTACAGCGACGAGAACTCCATGTCGTGCGTGCTCTCCATCGCCTATTTCTACGCCCACGGCGACTACATCTTCCACCGCGAGTACCAGTCGGGAACGGGCTTCGCCGACCTCGTGCTCATGCCGCGGAAGAACGTCACGACACCTGCCATCATCGTCGAGCTGAAGTATAACGACACCACCGGCACCGCCATCGACCAGATACACCGCCGCAACTACCCGAAGAAGGTGGCCGAATACACGGGCGACATCCTCCTCGTCGCCGTCAGCTACGATCGCAAGACCAAGGAGCACCAGTGCGAGATTGAGCGGTGGAGGGCTGAATGAAATGACAAAGAATATATTATTATAAAAAGAAGGGGAAACAAATTGGCACTAATAGGCACAAATTCCAAGCTGTAAGGTTGAATGAAATGCCAATGAAATGCTAAAGAAGAAATTAAAAGAAATTGGAATAATGAGAATAATTGGCTTGCGCCGCAGGAAATATTATTCTCATTATTCCAATTTCTTTTAAATAAAAACCGTCACGATTTCTTTTTTTTTCGGAAACTAATTGGCACTAATGGGCACAAATTGCTTTGAGTGTATTCGTTTTCATAGACGGGCTCACGCGAACGGTTGTCGTCTTCGCTGTAGTCAGAGTTCTCACCGTCTATGGTGATGCCTAAGCTTTGGCTGCCGCCGCTGTAGGCCATCAGCTCTGCCGCCTCCATGCCGAGCGTCCACATTTCCGGCTTCATATATGCTTTCTTCTTCATAGTCATTTCCTTTGTTTGAGGGTTTATGTTCTTTTTTTTCGGTTACTTAATCACGACTTTACGACCGTTCTGGATGTAGACACCCTTGCGCTTGGGCTGCTTGCCGAGCTTCATGCCGTCGACGGTGTACCACCCGTCGTTCGTGCTGTCCGGGGAATTCTTTGTCGAAATAATGCCGGTTGCTTCGCTGCCGTCGCCGAAGTTCAGGGTGAACGTGCGAGCTTTGGGAGTAGCATCCGAGAAGCGGAAGTAGGCGCGGCATGACTTCAGCGTGCGGTCACTTGCCGTGTACTTCAGCTGGTTGTCGGAGGTCATGTAGAAGATGTTCGTGTCAGTCGCACCAATGCCAAATGCGTCATAATAGCCGATGAACCACACCCCGTTGGCCGGCGAGATGATGCGATGCTCATTGCTTGTCTCCACGATGGTGACACCACTGAACACGGGATTCACGATATCAGCGTTCTCCTCCGGCTCCCACTTGATGATATAGGGAATACCGGCGTCGAGTGAGGTCAAGTCGTCGCCGAAGGTCAGCTCAATATGCGTGTTCTCCCCGTTATTCGTCACCGTGGCATCGGTCAGCATCTTGGCGATGGCCCCTTCCAGCGGTGTGCCGGTGAACGTCAGTTCGTCGCCTTTGTCGCCATCCACCACGTCGAAGGGCAGGCAGATGGTGTTCCAGTTTCCGTCCTTGTAGAGCGTGCGTCCGCTGAGCGTGACATCAGCCTTGTTGCCAGCGTTGGCAGCGATGATGGCGCTGTTCTTACCCTCTGCATCTGCCTGGCTGTCGTCGTTAGCCAGCTCGAAGTTTGTCAGCGTTGTGAATTTGAGGGCTGTGCTCCATGCCTCTGGGTCTGAGCAGTTGCTCTTCACCTGTACCTCGTAGGTCGTTGTGGGAGTGAGGCCCGTCAGGGTGGCGTTCGTCTCGGTAGTACTTACCGTTTGCCACTCGGTGGCAGGAACCATCTGGCCAATGAGCACATTGTCGATATGCAGGTTGTTGTCGGCATTGCCCACTGTTGATTCGCCGTAGAAGGCGATGTGTACGTCTTGGCCAATGTAGCTGCTGAGGTCGATGCTCACCTGTTCGCCAGTTTTGGTACAAGTGATGTTGTTGTAAACATATTCTGAACCGCTGTTGTTCCACTCGCGCAGGATGGTCCAGGTGGCCATATTGTCGGTCGAGATCAATACGATAAACCTGTCGTCGGTGCCACTGGTAGCAGGAGCGGAAACGCTGCCGCTATAGGCGGTCAAGGCCATGTCAAATGAAAGGGTACTGCCCGCCAATGTGAAACGAGGCGTAATCAACCATCTCTGATAATTGGCATAGATGTTGATACGGGCGTGACTGTCGAACACACCGTTGCTGGTGCCGAAAGAAAAACCGGAAGATGAGCTATTCAAAGTGGCTGTACCGTCCTCGTTCAGCTTGCCAGTGTACCGTGACCACCCCGAAGGAATGGAATTGGTATCGAACGTTTCATAGATTCCGTCTGCAACGTGTTGAGGCTCTCTGTAACGCACAGTGTAGTCGGTCACATCGACGGAGCCCGTCCAGGCGACATCGGCTGATGTGCTTCTGACGGCGGTGGCGTAAAGGTCGGTAGGCGTCGGGCAAGTCTCGTTAGTGGTGAAGGAGGACAGGGAAGTCCATGTGCTGTAGCCCTCCTCTTCAGGGTAGTAGGCGCGTACCTTCCACACATAAGTAGTTTCGGGATTCAAGTCTTGCAGGGTATAAGGCTTCTGGGTGACACCCGTAATTTCGGTGAACTCATCACTGCCATTAGCCCTGTAGGCAATATCCCATTGGGAGGCATCGCTCGTCCAGTTGAGCTCTGCAACGTAGGCCGAGATGTTGTTAGCTTGAAGTGCGGTAGGCACGGGGCAGGCGATGTCGGTGGTGAAGTTCACGGGGGCAGTCCAGTCGCTATAGTCACCTCCGCCGCAGTTGGTGCGCACTTTCACGGTGTAAGCCGTTTCAGGGGTGAGACCGGTAAGGATGTAAGGATTCTCGGTCACTGCTGGGATTTCGGTGAAGTCTTCATCGGCATCGGCCTTGTAGGCCACGACCCATTCGGTGGCGTCGGAAGTCCAACCGATGGTAGCCGAGCGTTTGGTAACGGCAGAAGCGTTCACACCAGTGGGCTTCCGGCAGGTGGGAACCATCTCAACGACGAAGTTGTCCATGTAGGTGGAACTGCCATATTTGCTTTCACCACGCAGGATGATGTAGCAGGTGCCGCTAATGCCGAGGGGAATTTCGTAGGTGTACCATCCCGAAGCACTTTCGGCGGGGATGAGATTACCGTCGCTTGTGGTATAACTACGACTGATGAAAGCCAATTCCGTGGCGCCTCCAATCTCACCGTTGGTGCTGACGAATACTCTAATACCTTCGCCATAGTCTTTTGTAGAGTTGTTACGGTAGACATCTATGGAGAACATGTAGTTGTCACCCGGCAACGTCATTTCGGGGAGCATGAGCTTGGTCATGGTGCCGCTGCTCATGTCGGGCAAACGAAGCATTTTGGTAGAATTGCCGCCCATAGTAGTACCGCTATAAACTTCGAAGAAATTGGATCCGTTTCCGCTAATGTGTTCGTTCACCCAGCAAGGATGGTCGAAGGTGATGCCTTGGCCGCTGGCTTCGTAGCTTTCGAAGTCATCGCTCCAGGGGAAGGTGGTGACGGCACCGCAAGCGGTGGTGAAGGTCATGGTTTTCCAGTTGCTGTATTCGTTACCGCAGTTGGTGCGCACCTTCACGTTGTAGGTCGTTTGAGGAGTGAGCCCCGTGAGGGTATGGGTGGCCTCTCCAGTCACGTCAATGAGGTTTTCCTCATCGTCGTTCACGCAAATCTGCCAGGCATCGGCATCGGAAGTCCAGGTGATGGTGGCTTCGTAGGCAGTGACTTTCGAAGCAGCCAGGTCAGTGGGGGTGACACACGACTCTAAGGTGGTAAAGGTGATCTCTCTATAGTCACTGAAGATGTCGTCTCCTGTCTCGGGGTCGGTACCGCACCCTTCCGAGTGAGCCTGCACTCTGACTTGGTATTCGGTTGCAGAGGCGAGATCGGTCAGCGTGTAAGGATTTTCATACTCTTCCTCATTCACATCCAACCATTCCTCGGTCCAATCGCTGTCGGAGGCCTTTTTGTACTGCAAAATGAATGCCGTGCCATCGCTTTCCCAACTCAACTCAGCAGTATGGGCGGTCACATTGGAAGCCGCGAGGTTCTTGGGCTTCGGGCAGTCGTCGTCGGCAGGCTCGTAGGTGAAGGTGGTCTTGGGGAGGAATGACCGGGAATTGTTATTGTTTGAATAGTGGCAATAACCGGAACCTGACGGAGCAGAAACGCCCAAAAAGTACGTATGTTTGTATCCACCCTTGCTTTGGACGTATGTTCCGATGAGCAGGTTGCCGCCTCCGTATGTGTAAGGCTCGTCAAATTCCACCTCAATGGTGCTTTGTTGATTGCTCCAAACCATTGTTTTGACAACGGTGAAATTAGTTGGACCGTTAACGCCACTGAGCGTAGTGCCTTCCACTTCACCAAGATACAGTTGAATGGTAGGACTTCCCCATGAGCTGTTAGGGATTGAAGAAAGATAGAAAGTCACTTTGGAAATGGTTCCTCCTACCATGCCGCTCATTCCTTCGGTATTGGCAGGAATGATGAATTCCGACGTTATTCCTTGGGTATCGACATAATACCCATACACGGGGACGTATTCGTCTGTCACCGTCCCGTCGTTCACGGTCAGGGTTTCCTGTGCCCTTGCTCCTGAGAAGGAGAACACTGCGAGCAGCGTCACTGCCGCCCTCGCAAGAAATCTTGAGTAAGCTGTTTTTTTCATACTGTTTTTATGTTAATAATTAGTTAAGTATCTTTGGGGTGCAAAGTTAACACAAAAAAAGGAAATAACGCAAAAGAAAAACGTTTTTTTCCAAGAAAAGAAAATTGGATAAAATTAAGGTCAATTAGGGCAATTCGTTTCTAAAAAAGAAAATTTGTGACTTAAAATTAAGGTCGAGCGAGGGCAATTCGTTTCTAAAAGAGAGGACGTCCACCGGGTTGTCCATGCCGTATTTGCCGATGAGCTTCGAGTTGTTCTTCAGGGGAATCAGTGACGGATATTTTAAAATTTTTATTTTTAATATTTGCCTACACTACCTACACTAACGTGTAACAATCTGATAATGAGGAAGAAAAGTGGTGTAGGAAACGGTGAAGGTGGTGTAGGTAACGGTGAAGGTGGTGTATGCAACCAGAGTGGTAGTTTCTCTGTGGCACATACAGGCAATGCAAAAATATGGAAGACGCAATGTCCCACCCGTTGGGACAAAACGTCCCACCCGTTGGGACAACCAGTATCAACGGGTGTAGGTAAAATTTTACCTACACCCTACCTACACCGTTGCATACACCTTTTATTCCGTTGATTTATAACGGGTTATCTCAAAAGGTGTATGCAGTGTATGTAAATATCGAAAAAAAAAATAATATGCGATTTAGTAACTCTAAGTTGCCCCTTTAGTTGGCCATTTCCGAGATGAACTTGATGCGGACGAGGCGAATCTCGTTCTCCTCATAGTCGCTGCCCAGTTCCTCGAAGGCTTCCTTCAGGTCGCCGCTATCGCTCTCGCGGAAGTATTCGTAGATGTCGTCGATGTCGTCGGGATCCATGATTTCCTGCAGGAAGTAGTCGATGTTGACCTTGTTGCCGCTGTAGAGCACGATGCCCTCCAGCTCGTCGAGCAGTTCCTCGAAGTCGATGCCAAGGGCGTTGGCAATCTCGTCGAGGTCGATGCGGCGGTCGATGTTCTGCAATATCTTGAGCTTGCGCATGGAGTCCTTGGCGCGGGTGCGCACGCGCAGGTCGGCCTGTCGGGTAATCTCGTTCTCGTCGCAATAGCGCTTGATGAGGTTGACGAACTCCTTGGCGTATGGCTGGCGCGTCTTGCCGTCGCCCACGCCCTGGATGTTCTTCAGCTCTTCGAGTGTCACGGGATAGTCGGTGGCCATCTGCTCGATGGAGACATCCTGGAAGATGACGTAGGGCGGGCGTTCCAGCTTGCGCGACCATTTCTTGCGCAGGTCGTAGAGCATGGCCGAAAGGGTGGGGTCGAGTGCGCTCACGCCGCCTTCCATGTTCACCGGCTCTTCCTCTTCGTTGAACTCATGGTCTTCGACCACCATAAATGAGTGTGGTTTCTTCAGGAACTTCTTTCCGTCGCCCGTTACCTTCAGCACGCCGTAGTTCTCCACCTCCTTCGTCAGATAGCCGGCAATGAGCGCCTGGCGGATGATGGGGTTCCATATCTTGGGATTATCGTCCTCGCCTATGCCGAAGTCCTCTAACTCATGGTGCTTGTGGGCCAGGATTTCTTCCGTCTCGTGGCCGGTGATGAAGTCTACGATATGGTCGCTGCGGAAGTGCTCCTTCAGGGCGAGGATGGTGTTGAGGACGATGACCAGTTGCTCGCTGGCCTCGATCTTCTTCTGCGGGTGCAGGCAGTTGTCGCAGTTCTGGCAGTTGTCCTTGTCGTAGACTTCGCCAAAGTAGTGCAGCAGCATCTTGCGGCGGCAGACGGAGGTCTCGGCGTATGCAGCTGTCTCTTGCAGCAGCTGGCGTCCGATGTCCTGTTCGGCCACGGGCTTGCCCTCCATGAACTTGTCCAGCTTCTGCAGGTCCTTGTAGCTGTAGAAGGCGATGCAGTTGCCCTCGCCGCCGTCGCGGCCGGCCCGCCCCGTCTCCTGGTAGTAGCCTTCAAGGCTCTTGGGTATGTCGTAGTGGATGACAAAGCGCACGTCGGGCTTGTCGATGCCCATGCCAAAGGCGATGGTGGCTACGATGACGTCGATCTTCTCCATGAGGAAATCGTCCTGCGTCTGCGTGCGCTTGGGCGAGTCGAGACCGGCGTGATAGGCTGCGGCCTTGATGTCGTTGGCACAGAGCACCTCGGCCAGGTCTTCCACCTTCTTGCGCGACAGGCAGTAGATGATGCCGCTCTTGCCCGGGTGCTGCTTGATGAACTTCACGATGTCCTTGTCTACGTCCTTTGTCTTTGGCCTTACCTCATAGTACAGGTTGGGGCGGTTGAACGACGACTTGAACTCCGTGGCGTCGACGATGCCGAGATTCTTCTTGATGTCGGTGCGCACCTTGTCGGTGGCCGTGGCGGTGAGCGCTATGACGGGTGCCGTGCCTATCTCGTTGATGATGGGCCTGATGCGACGATACTCGGGACGGAAGTCGTGGCCCCATTCCGAGATGCAATGAGCCTCGTCGACGGCATAGAAGGAAATCTTCACTGACTTCAGGAACTCCACATTGTCCTCCTTGGTCAGCGACTCAGGTGCCACGTAGAGCAGCTTGGTGCGCCCTTCGCGGATGTCGCTTTTCACCTGGTCGATGGCCGCCTTGTTGAGCGACGAGTTCAGGAAGTGGGCAATGCCCTCATGCTCGCTCAGGTGGCTGATGAAGTCTACCTGGTTCTTCATCAGCGCGATAAGGGGCGAGATGACGATGGCCACGCCGTCCATGAGCAACGACGGCAACTGATAGCATAGTGACTTGCCGCCGCCCGTGGGCATCAGCACAAAGGTGTCCTTGCCGTCAAGCACATTGCGGATGATGGCTTCCTGGTCGCCTTTGAAAGTGTCGAAACCGAAGTATTTCTTCAGTTCCTTGGCCAGATTCGTATTTTTCTTTGTCATAGGCTTAGGTTCCTAAAGGTAGGTAGTAGGATAGGGGTCTGTTCTTAGTTGAGCGGACTCAGACTGCCGCTTTTGGCCAGTTGCTGCTCGGCGTACTCGCGCGTCACGGCGTAGGTATTCACATGTCTGGATGGCACCTCAAACATGGCGTCGGTCATGATGTCTTCCACTATCGAGCGCAGTCCGCGTGCTCCTAATTTGTACTCCACGGCCTTGTCCACAATCAGGTCCAGGGCATCCTTGTCGAATGAGAGTTGGACTCCGTCCATCTGGAACAGTTTCTTGTACTGCTTGACGATAGAGTTCTTAGGCTCCATCAATATGCGGTGCAGGGCTTCGCGGTCGAGCGGGTTCAGATAGGTGAGTACCGGCAGACGGCCAATTATCTCGGGGATGAGGCCGAAGGACTTCAGGTCTTGTGGCTGCACGTACTTCATCAGGTCGTTCTTGTCGATGTTGCGCACGTTCTGCACCGAGTTGTAGCCCACGGTGTGGGTGTTCAGCCGCTGTGCAATCTTGCGCTCAATGCCGTCGAAGGCTCCGCCGCAGATAAACAGGATGTTGCGCGTATCCACCTGGATGTATTCCTGATCGGGGTGCTTGCGTCCGCCTTTCGGCGGCACGTTGACGATGGTGCCTTCCAGCAGTTTCAGCAGGCCCTGCTGCACGCCCTCGCCGCTCACGTCGCGTGTGATGGAGGGGTTGTCGGTCTTGCGGGCTATCTTGTCGATCTCGTCGATGAAGACGATGCCACATTGGGCTGCCTCCACATCGTCGTTGGCCACCTGGAGCAGTCGGCTCAGGATGCTCTCCACATCTTCGCCCACGTAGCCTGCCTCGGTGAACACCGTGGCATCGACGATGGTGAAGGGCACGTCGAGCAGCTTGGCGATGGTGCGGGCCAGCAGGGTCTTGCCCGTGCCCGTGGAACCCACCATGATGATGTTCGACTTCTCGATTTCCACGCCGCTGTTGTCTTCGGGCTGCTGCAGGCGCTTGTAGTGGTTGTAGACGGCTACTGCCAGATAGCGCTTGGCCTCGTCCTGCCCAATGACATACTGATCCAGGTAGTCCTTGATTTCGCGTGGCTTGGGAACATTCTTCAGCTTGAATTTCCCGTTGTTGCTTTGGGCATTCTGATTTTGCATCATGCCCGACTCTTGCAGTATCCGGTAGGCTTGCTCGATACAGTTCTCACAGATATATCCGTTGATACCCGTGATGAGCAGTTTTACATCTTTCTCGTTCCTGCCGCAGAAGTTACATTGTTTCTTCATTTCCTCTTCAGTACCTGGTCAATCATGCCATACTCGCGGGCTTCCTCGGCGGTCATCCAGTAGTTG
This sequence comes from uncultured Prevotellaceae bacterium, assembly GCA_900318815.1. Lineage (GTDB taxonomy): Bacteria > Bacteroidota > Bacteroidia > Bacteroidales > Bacteroidaceae > Prevotella. Next base: position 9,614 of record ONMA01000046.1, on the reverse strand, counting down.
CGGTCGCTGTCGGCCCACACCTTGTCGTAGTCGGTGTGTGAGTGGTCGGCTATTATTGTATATAGTTCCTTCTTGATCTTCTGAATCTCGCGGGCCTCAATCTCTATGTCGCTGGCCTGGCCCTGCACGCCGCCTAATGGCTGGTGAATCATGACGCGGCTGTGGGGCAGAGCCGAGCGCTTGCCCTCCTTGCCGCTGACCAGCAGCACGGCGGCCATCGAGGCGGCCATGCCGGTGCAGATGGTGGCCACGTCGCTCGTGATGAACTGCATGGTGTCGTAGATGCCCAGGCCGGCATAGACGCTGCCGCCAGGCGAGTTGATGTAGATGGAGATGTCCTTGCCGGGGTCTACAGAGTCCAGATAGAGCAGCTGGGCCTGCAGGGTGTTGGCCGTATAGTCGTTGACCTCCGTGCCAAGGAAGATGATGCGGTCCATCATCAGGCGCGAGAAAACGTCCATCTGGGTCACGTTCAGCTGGCGCTCCTCCAGAATATAGGGGTTCATGTACTGCGCCTGCGTCTTCATTACGTCGTCGAGCACCAGGCCACTCATGCCAAGGTGCTGGGTTGCATATTTTCTGAAATCGTTCATAATCAATATGTTACTTTAATTATCCGAATAACGGGAAGGACTTTTCGTGTCCTTTCCTGCTGTTCGTAGATACAAAGTTAATAAAAAAAATGATAATCGCGCAAGTTTAGCTCTTTTTTTTTGTTTTTTTTCTGTTTTTCAGAATCTTCTTCGATAACAGGACAATACAGACCCCACCCCTGCCCCTCCCCTTGAAGGGAGGGGAGTGGCTGCGCGTAGTTTTAGCAATTTATAGAACATATCTATAATAAGAAAAACGTCCCGAAGCGATGGCCTCGGGACGTTAAGCTATGGATGTGCAATGGCTGCTTATGCCTTCATCATCTGGTTGAACTCGTCGAGCGTGACCTGTTTCATGTTCAGCTTCACCACCTGCTTCAGTGCGTTGGTCAGCTTCACGTCGATGGCGCGGTCGATAAACTGCTCCACGTTCTCGCGCTTCTTCAACTGCTCGTTGGCATAGTTCTCCAGCATGTCGTCGGGCACGTTGTTCATGCCGTACTGGGCAAACTGGGCGCGGATGGCCTGCTTGGCAATCTCCTTCAGGTCGGCATCTTCCACCTTAATATTATTAGCGGCCACGAGCTGCTCCTTCATCAGGTGCCAGGCCAGTTCTTTGACGCTGCCTTCGTAGTTCTTCTCCACGTAGTCCTCGCCCTTGTCCTTGTTGTTGTTCACCATGATGCGCTTCAGCAGGGCATCGGGGAACGTGAGCTGCCCCACCTTCTCCTCCACGTACTTGCGCACGTCGAGCAGGAACTTGTAGTCGCTGTTGCCTGCCATCTGAGCTTTCAGGCTGTCGGCAATCTTCTGGCGGAAGTCGGCTTCGGTCTTCACGTCCTCGCCAAACACCTTCTCGAAGAGCTTCTCGTCGACGGCTGCAGGCTGGAAGTGGCGGATTTCGGTAATCTGGAAACTGAAGTCGCTCTCCAACTCCTTCACCTCTTCCTTCTTCACCTTCAGCAGGGCAGCCACCTCGGCATCGTTGTCGGGATAGGCCTTCTTGGGGTTGAAGGTGATGATGTCGCCGGGCTTGGCACCCTCGAACTTCTTCTTCTCGTCCTCACCCTTGATGTAGCTGGGCATAATCATTCCGCCCTCGACGGTCATGCCGCCTTCGAGCGTGTTGCCCTCGGCATCGAGCTGGCGCAGGTCGCCCTTCAGCGTGTCGTTGCCGCTCCACTCCTGGGCCTCGACGAACTCGCCGGCCTGCGAAGCAAACATCTGTACCTGCTCGTCGATGAGCTTCTCGTCGGGAGTGATGTCGTAGTAGTCAATCGTGTCCTTGTCCGACAGCTCGGCCTTGAACTCGGGAGCCACGGCGATGTCGAACACGAACTCGAAGGGACCATCGGTAGCCAGGTCCTGAGCCACCTGGCCCTCGTTGGGCAGCGGCTCGCCGAGCATCTGGATCTTGTTCTCACGGATATACTCAAAGAGCTTGTCGCTGAGCAGACGGTTCACCTCGTCGGCCTTGATGGCGGTGCCATACTGCCTCTTGATGAGTGACATGGGAACCATGCCGGGGCGGAAGCCCGGTACATTTGCTTTCTTGCGATAATCCTTGAGAACCTTGGTGACCTTCTCCTCGTAGTCGGCCTTCTCAATGGTGATGGTCATCACACCATTGATTTTGTCGGCACTTTCAAACTTAATGTTCATTTTTCTTTATACCTTATTTATTTATAATTCAAATTTGGGCTGCAAAATTACGGATAATTGCCGTAAAAGTTGCATGATTACCATTTTTTAACGCTAAAACTCACCTTGAAGCCATTCCTTCCTCTTCTTTTTTCCGTCGTTCCTCCTCAAGAAGCTGGAAGTCTTTCTTGCGCAGCACGAACGAGTTGGTGAGGTATTTCTCGCGCACCACCTTGTTCTCGGCCAGTTCCTCGGGCGAGCCGTGGAAGAGGATGCGGCCCTCGAAAAGCAGGTAGGCGCGGTCGGTGATGGTCAGGGTCTCGTCGACGTTGTGGTCGGTGATGAGGATGCCGATGTTGCGCTTCTTCAGGTTCCACACGATGAACTGGATGTCCTCCACGGCGATGGGGTCGACACCGGCGAAAGGCTCGTCGAGCATGATGAAGCGGGGGTTGATGGCCAGACAGCGGGCTATCTCGCAGCGGCGGCGCTCACCACCCGAGAGCTGGTCGCCCTTGTTGTGGCGCACCTTGTTCAGGCGGAACTCATTGATGAGGTCTTCCATCATGAAGTATTTCCAGTCGTACTCGGTGAAGTAGGAGAAACGCCTGATATAGTCCTCGGGGATGGTGGGCTTCACATGGCGCATCTCCAGCACGGAGAAGATGTTGTCCTCGACGGTCATCTTGCGGAACACCGAGGCCTCCTGTGCCAGATAGCCAATGCCCACTTCCTCCTGGGCGCGCTTGTACACGGGGTAGTTGGTAATCTCGCGGCGCTCCTTGCCGTCGTTGATGAATACTTTACCGCCATTAGGCAGCACCAGCCCCGTGGTCATATAAAATGAGGTGGTCTTCCCGGCACCGTTGGGGCCTAAGAGACCCACTATCTCACCTTGGCGCACGGTATAGTTCACGTCGTTCACCACCGTTCGCTTGCCATACCTTTTCACCAGTCCCTGGGCTTCCAGCGTGTAGCTGCCTTTCATCTTGGCCACGAGGTCCAGCTTGCCGTTGTTTTTCTCCAGCAGTTCCTGGAAAAGTCCTGTTATCTCGTTCTTTTTCATCTTGTCCGATTGCAATTTGGCTGCAAAGTTACGATTTTTGATGCAAAACGATGGTGCTTTAACTCCCTTTAACTCCATTAACTCCTTTAACTGATTCAAAAGTCGTATCTTTGCAGGCAGTTAGAATAAATTTTGGACGGCAATGATCATCTATAACTGGCTGACCACCTTCGGTCGCTATCTCATCTTGATGGGGCGCACGTTCTCGATGCCCGAGCGCTTCCGCATGTTCTGGAAACAGTATGTAAAGGAGATGGCCCAGCTGGGCGTCAACTCCATCGGCATTGTGCTGCTCATCTCGTTTTTCATCGGAGCCGTGATCTGCATCCAGATGAAGATGAACATCGAGTCGCCGTGGATGCCCCGCTGGGTGGCAGGCTATACCACGCGCGAGATTATGCTGCTGGAGTTCTCGTCGAGCATCATGTGTCTCATCCTGGCAGGCAAGGTGGGGTCGAACATTGCGTCGGAGCTGGGCACTATGCGCGTCACCCAGCAGATTGATGCCCTCGAGATTATGGGTGTCAACTCGGCCTGCTATCTCATCCTGCCCAAGATTCTCGGCTTGCTCACATTGATGCCTTTCCTGGTCATCTTCTCGTCGGTAATGGGTATCTTGGGTGCCTACGCCACGGCCTATATTGGCCACATCATGCCGCCCGATGACCTTACGGCCGGCCTGCAGCACGACTTCGTGCCCTGGTTCATGTGGATGAGCATCATCAAGAGCCAGTTCTTCGCCTTCATCATCTCCAGCGTGCCCGCCTTCTGCGGCTATACCGTCGAGGGTGGCAGCGTCAACGTGGGTAAGGCCTCGACCGATGCCGTGGTTACTTCCAGCGTCCTTATCCTCTTCTCCGACGTGTTCCTCACTCAGCTGTTGTCGTGAGTGAAGCAAAGATCTCTTACTTTATTAAAATATTTTCATTAAAAAGTTTGGCCATATACATTTTTTTCGTATCTTTGTCAACGATTAATACTCCTTTCACGAGGAAAGCGGTGCTGATGATGAAAAGGCTTCGCATCATCGGGATGCTGTAAATAAAAAAAACGGAGTCGACCTAAAACTAATTATTATGGCCAAAACAAATGTTTCTCCTCTTGGCTATCCGCATTATGGAGCGGGTAGTGTTGAAGTATTGACGAAGGACGACAAAGGTGCGGACTTCGCGGTATTGTTTGCTCCCGATCCCAACAACAATGAGTTGCGAGAAGCGGGCCTGCCCATGCAATTCTATTATTACCCCAAGGCACCAAGGCTGGCAAAGCACTCTGACGGGCGGTATAAGTTCTCCATGCAGGTGTTTAAGGGCACTGCCGACGAAGGAACCGTGATTGGCGCAGAAGGACTGGAAGAAGAAGCTGGTGCATTTGCCTCGCTCACAAGTACCATCGACATCCCTGAGCCGTTGCTGAAGCAGGCACTCACGCAGCTGCAGGATAAGCTGAAGAAGCAGTACGGAAAGTACACCAACGGTCTTCTGGGCCTGTTCAACCTGGGCAGCAAGCAGCTGATACCAGCCAACGTGCGACCGGTGCAGCTGACAGAAAACAACATCAGCATGCACGTGATTGGCGAGGATGGCAAGAAGCCCTTTGGCGGTGCCAACCCCTGGACCCACAACGTGCAGGGCGGCGGCAAGGGACAGACCTTCGGCCTTGGCGAGAACGCCTTCTCCATGCTGATGGGCCGCAACTCGGCCAGTCTGCTGAAGGCTTCGCTCGAGGCGGGCGGCAATAACCTGGTAGTGGAAAACGAGATTAAGTACAAGGCCTACATGCCGGCCTTGAAGATCAAGACAACCGTACACGGCGAGAAGGTTCATACCTACTTCTCCAGCAAGCTGACGGGCGGAATCATCCCGATAGACTGGGAGCATGAATATGAGAAGCTCAGGACAGAGGGACACATTGAGTCGGAAATTATCTGCGACGAGTCGATTACGCCCGATGATGTAAAGAAACTGCGCGAGACACTTCTCAACAAGATGCGCGAAGATGCTTTGAAGGCTTTGCAGAAGTGTATCTTCGAGCCTGCCGACAAGAAGTTCGACCCGGCCAAGGATCCCAAGGGGCATACCGTGAAATTCCTGTTATTCAGTTTTGAGACACCTGCACTGAGCCTGAAGAGCGGTTCGCAGACGAGAATAATGGACTATACCGACGAGGTGAGCTATTCCGGCATTTACGAGCTGTCGAGCAAAATCAGCGGCAACATGGATCCGCTCATCAAGAAGGGCGATGCCAACGGCAAGAACCAGCTTGCGCAGTACGTGCAGGAAGTGAGGCTCGACGAGGACTTCTCCAAGCTGCACATCGTGGCCATGCTGGCCGGCGAACTGTCTGAGAAGGACAGCAGCGGCAGAATCCTGTACAGCCCGGTGAAGAAGGTGAGCATCGAGGTGGGCTATCCCAACTCGAAGGGCCAGATGGTGTGGAAGTCGTCGGCACGCATGATTCCGTCTGATGGCTCGGGAACGCCTTACGTCACGAAGACCTCGCGTGATGGCGAGACACAGATTGACGCTATCTACCCAGCCATCTGGGCCAACAACGAAATGGTGGATAATCTCTTTGTCTTCGACTTTGTGCGCAACGACAAACCGTCACAGGCTCAGCTGCGCCAGAAGATTTTCTATGTCAAGAACGAGTGTGTCTGCCTGAAGGATAAGGAAGTCGTGAAGATTATTCAGGGCACGAAGTGCGACATTGAGTTCCCCGAAGTCAGGATGTTCAACTATAAGTTCATGCCCGAGATGCTCTATGAGTGCGACACGCTGGAGGTGACGTTGAAGGCTGACACGGTGGGCACCAGGAAGTTCACTTTTACCGTAGAGAACTTCGACGAGGCCGTTCCGTTCCAGGCATGGTATGAGAAGGATGCAAAGATTGCCCCTGCCCAGTACAAGGTGAAGTACACTTGCAAGGGCAAGGTGGGCAAGACGCCCAAGCGCGAATCAATCACTACCGACTGGATTAAGCTGGACTATGAGTCGGGCGACGTGAACATCCAGATTCCTGAAGGCACTGAAAAGCAGAATGCAACGATCAACAGCATTCGCAAGAAGTACATGGAAGACGAAGAGTAGTCTTTCGGCAGAGTAAAGGGTAGGGTACATTGTGCCCTGCTCTTTTCTTTTTTTTATTCATTATTATTATAGATGTGAGCTATGGAGCAGGTTTTTATAGAAAATGGAGACAAGTACGAACCCTTGCAGCGATTCAACCTGAAAGCAGCGAAGGCAAGCACGGCATTTGGCACGAGCCAAAGTTCTAAAAGCCGGTTTGAGGTGCGTCGCCATCCCGTGGTACAATCAATCAATGCGAATACTGTGAACAGAAGCGGAGTCACCGCGTCAGCACGAGTGGATGCGCCTGGACGACCAGCCACTGCCAGCCGTCCGACATATTCGACGGTTGCCCGTCCAACAGGTAATGCGAGGGGCGGCGTTACTGCGTCAGCACGAGTGGATGCGCCAGGAAGGCCCGCTTCTGCCAATCGTCCGACAAATTCGACGGTTGCCCGTCCAACAGGTAATGCGAGGGGCGGCGTTACTGCGTCAGCACGAGTGGATGCGCCAGGAAGGCCCGCTTCTGTCAACCGCCCGACAAATTCGACGGTTGCTCGTCCAACAGGTACGACAGGCAGCCGCCCAAGCGGAACCGTGGTAAATAGACCTGTAAACACAGCCGTTAATCGTCCTACAGACACGACAGTCAGCCGTTCGACAAATTCGACGATTGCCCGTCCAACAGGCACGACAGGCAGCCGCCCAAGCGGAACCGTGGTAAATAGACCTGTAAACACAGCCGTTAATCGTCCTACAGGCACGACGGTCAGCCGTCCGACAGGTTCGACGATTGCTCGTCCAACAGGCACGACAGGCAGCCGCCCGACAGGTTCGACGGTTGCCCGTCCAACAGGCACGACAGGCAGCCGCCCGACAAATTCGACGGTTGCCCGTCCAACAGGCACGACAGGCAGCCGCCCAAGCGGAACCGTGGTAAATAGACCTGTAAACACAGCCGTTAATCGTCCAGTAAACACAGCCGTTAATCGTCCGACAACCAATACCGTTTCGCGTCCGACTTCTTCAACCGTTTCGCGCCCAAGCTCCTCAACCGTTTCGCGTCCAACATCCGATACCATCCGGCGTCCAAGCACTAATACTTCAGCAGGTTCGCGACCACCATTAACGGGGTGGCGACCAGGCTTTGCACACCTTGAAGCTATGCGCCAGATAAAGTTGGGCCAGATTGTTGGAGCATTGCTCAATAGGAAGCAAAATGTCCTGGAGCCGGAATATCCTGTCATTAAGGAAGAAGGCAACCTGACCAGCAACACGAAGCTGACGTGTGTTGATGGGAGCAGTCGCATGATTCCCGATGTAGAGTTGATGCCACATAATGGTCGTCTTTTCTATTACGAAGATGTGAACGACAGCGATGGAAAGCATGCTGGTTATGTTGGTTACGTGAGTATCAAGTATGGCTTTTTCTGCCCAAGTCCGACGGTTAAGATGCTGGCCACTGAGGTGGACAGTGCCAAGCTTAACCTGAAGACAAACAATGATAGCTTTGTGATAGAAGGGACGATAGACCATCGGCGGCATTCCATCAGGTTCAACCTGAAGGATGAGGCCGTGAAGATTGCGTTTTGCAATCTGGGTAGCCAGATAGATGCCATGAAATGCGATGTCGATATTTATTACAAGTTCTCGGGCTATTCGGTGGAAAAACCCACTCTCAAGGTCTACAGGCCGATAGCAAGAAGAACGGAAACAGCTTTGCGCCGGGCAGCGCGCTTGAGAATCAACGTGCCAACGGTTGTGCGTGCCGTTGAAATGGAAAAGCGTAAGTTGAAGAGCGAAACGCCTCTTTATGTGAAGTCCTCTTTCATCGTAAAGACGCGCAAGTCGCTCAACTATCCGCTGGACCATTTTCAGCAACTGTATCAATGCTTTTCCGGGACTATCTCGGGTAACCCGTTCCAGCTGAACGACGATTTCTCGGAGTACCAGAGGGTGACTTGCCTCAGTCCTAAGTATAGGGATTTGGTCGAAGTCTATAAGTCGCTTTTCGCCAAGAACTCGTTCCTGCTGTTCCCGAAACGGTACTATATCGCACGCAATGCCCAGCGGGCGTGCATCTATTCCACTTGTTTCCTGAACGAAGAGGGCATCACGGAAAAGCAGCAGGAACTCTCGAAAGTCAACTTCTCGTTTGATGTCGCTCCTGCATTGTCAGAGTACGACCTTGCCCAGCTAAGAATGGAACTCTATGAGAATGGCCTGTTGGACAAGGACATGTCGGGCGAGGTGAGGAAGAACATGATTTTCGACGAGATTACTTTCAATTTCCCGAATGATATTGGCGCAGAGAGCAGCATTAATGGCAATGAGTTCTTCAGCGACGCCAGTATCGTGAAGGACGGCCAGTATTTCAATATCATTTGCGAGACTGAAAAACTCTCTTCAGCGAGCATGTTCATCACCAACATCAACAGTGCGCGTCCGTGGTATTTTAATATTAATTCAAAATACAAGGATATTGAGAACTCGGCCACGGTCGAACTTGATATTCTGAAAACGATAGGAGAATTCCTGGACTGGGAGGTCAGTGACGATGGAATAGTCATCACCAACAATTCTTATTCGCCTTGCAGCATCTCGAGCATGATGCTTTTCACCAGTGATGGCGAATGCCTCGAGAACAGCGACATCTTCAAGGAGGATAATTATCTGGAAAGTTTCCAGGCCAGAGCCATCGACCTTCATGAGCTGACGGATAACCCCGCATTTCTGAATCCTGAAATAGCATTTTTCAAGTATGAGAGTATCGAGAAAATTGCCGACGAATTTCGGCAGGCCATCGACGAGCTGTCGTCATACTATCGCAACATTGTACTCGATTTCTCTGGCTTGGATGATGATGTGGAGAGTCTCGAAGTCGATATCAAGCACGTAAGTACTGGCTGCGTCTACAATTTCCTCAAAGAAAGGAAAGAATTTGAAATGCCGTTAAACCTTTCTATCATTATGAAAAATGAAGTGGAAACGGTGACTCAGTTGGAAATTACGAGAAAGTTTCGTGAGCGAAACGGCAATTCTGTCAGGGAGGACTGCCTGAACTGGGATTATTCCAAGAGCGCACTGATCGATTTGAGTTTGCCGAGCCAGGATTAGATGAACTTTCGACCTGGTAAGGTGAATGACTGAGTCCACTTTAAAAAGTGGCGTTATGTTTTATTAAGTTTAAAGATGCTGGAATCTGGAATATTTTTCGTACCTTTACACCTGTAATCAAGAGACAGC
>ONMA01000058.1:8414-9395 GCA_900318815.1 uncultured Prevotellaceae bacterium | reverse complement strand
AGTAGAGCAATACCGACGCTGAGTGGTGAGAATGCTGAGTATTTCCGTGAGATACAGGCAAAAATGGAACACACAAATAGTCAAACTGATTGGCAATCTGTGGGTGAGGGCGTTTTGACCATGATGAAGAAGGCTGGTAACGAAGCATGGGGTATTTGAGTGATAATTGTTCTTTTGCACTGCTGACGGAAGAACTCCATGATTCGCTGACAGGTTTTGACTGTCAGCGCGAACCTGCTATTCAGGATTTTTTCAGGAACGAAGCAATACCAAATGCCCGGGAACTGATGAGTAAGTCGTATTGCTTCTACAAGAAAGAGACAATGGAGGCGGTAGCTGCGTTCTGCGTGATTAGTACGGATATTTCTGTTGATTTGATTCCGAAGAGTACGAGGAACAAGTTGAATCGGAAGATTCCATACGCAAAGCAACGTGATCATTATCCTGCCGTGCTAATTGGTCAAATTGCGGTTTTTGATGCCTTTACCAAGTACCATCTTGGTGATGAACTTATGAACAGCATCAAGTGGTGGTTGAGGAATGTTGCCAATCTTGTTGCAGCAAGATATGTTGTTGTTGATGCCGTTAATCAGGCCAAAGTGCTGGACTTTTATGCTCGGAACCAATTTTGGACGGTCTTCAAAACGGAAGAGGATGAACGTATTGCAAATGAATTGGAAGAAGGGAAGCCTTTACTGACGAGGTTTATGATTTCTGATTTGAAATTGTGACTTTGACGGAAAAGCAATAAAGTAAATTGGTCATATAATATAAGGTCATCGCGTGAGCGATGACCCTTTGTTGGTTTGTGAAAATTTAATATCAAGACTATATCGTAGATACTATTAAGAACATTATAAGGATTTGAAATATGTCGATTATAAGGCGTGAGAAATCGAGGATAGGCATGTACCATGTGCTGATGCAGGGTGCAGGCAACAATGAGTTGTTCCATGATGATGAGGACTATCAGGTGTTTGT
>ONMA01000058.1:0-8390 GCA_900318815.1 uncultured Prevotellaceae bacterium | reverse complement strand
GCCTATTGCCTGACACCGAAGCAGTTCAGACTCATCGTGAAGGAGGAGAAATATAACGTGAGTGCCATCATGCAGAGCATATCGCAGTTGTACTCGCGGTATTTCTCCAGTAAGTACGGCAGCTACGGACCGCTGTATCGCAGGAGGTTCTATAGCGAGCCGATTGACGATGAGGAGCGGATGGAGGTGGTGATGCGGTATGTGCATCAGGAACCGCTGAGATTAGGACTGGCAGAGAACTTGGATGAGTGGGCGTGGAGCAGCTGGCATGAGTATGTAGGGTTGGACAGTGACTTGCCCAACGTATGCGAGAAGCCTGACACCTGCCGACAATTGACCAAGGAACAATGGCGGGAGTTGCTGAGTAAGCCGTTGCCAGAGGGCACGAAGTGCTTGGAGCCGAAGGAATACCGGGCACCGAAGCCTACGGAGACGCAGGTACTGAGTATGGTACGGTTGATGACAACGGCCACGAACTGGGCTGAGTTTAATGCATTCCCGAAAGACGAGCGTTTGAAAACCATCAAGCAGTTACTGCAGAACGGTGCGTCTATCAGGCAGATGGAGAAGTTGACGGGAATAGGACGAGGGATTATACAAAACTTGTGATAGAACAACGACCACGAATTTCACGAATTAAACGAATTATTTATACATAGCATGTGAGTTTTACGACCACGGATTGCACGGATTAAACTAATTCTCAAGAGTGGCCCACGCAGTTGCGTGGGCCACTCTTTTTGATTGTATAACGTCGCTTGATATGACGGAAGGGGTTAGTTCTCGTAATCCACCTCGTGGTCGAGCTTGGAGATGAAGTCGTCGAAGACCTCCTGCTCGACGTCGCCCATAGCAAACTCCTTCTCGGCATCCTTGCGAATCTCGGCAATCCAGGCACGGCGGGCCTTTACATAGTCCTTGTGAATGCGCTCGCAGGCAGTATCGTCGAGTTCGGTCAGGTGGTAGTAGTCGAGGATGAGCTGGTAGCTCCATGCCCAGCGGTAATCGTTGTAGTGGTTGTCTATCTTCTCAAAGCGGTCGAGCACCTGGGAGATGTTCTCTATGCTGCCGTCCTTGATGTCGTTGATGAGACGCTGTTCCTCGCTCTCCGGGAGCAGCAGACCCGAAAGGTCGTTCCACTGACCCTTGCCAATGGTAGAGACGGGACGACTGAGCATGCCCTCTTTCTGTGCCCGCTTGAGCACGGCACCCATATAGATGCGCAGGGCGATGTCATAGTACTTGAGACCCTTCTGGAGGGAGGAGGCGTTGATGACGTATTCGTGGAAGTTATAGGTGGTGACGTTGTCGCCGCTGGCGGCACGCAGGGCTTTCAGGATCTTGATGCCCTGGAGAATCTCACCCACGGTGAAGGGACTGAGCCAGTCGAAGTTGATGATAGACTTCTTCGACTGCTTAGAGCGCTTGTCGCGCTTGGGCCACTTCTTGATGTCGCGGTAGAGTCCCACGGTGGTGATGTTGCGACCTGGCGAGAGGTACATGGTCTCGCCGTAGGCAATGAGATAGGAGAAGGGCAGGCACTGCGTGTTGGGATGGTGCATCAGTTTTCCGAAGCAGACGGAGAAGGCACCGATGGTGGCGGGCATAAGCACATAGCTGCCCGAGGCGGTCTTGGTGCCACGCTCCAAGGTGCCATAGTGCATGGGACCCATCTTGTAGGCGTGGTTGGAGAAGTTGGTGTTGGAGCCGGCGTTGTAGAAGGAGAACTGTCCGCCAATGAGGAGGCTGGACTTGTGGTGGGAGGCGGAGAAGGGACCGCAGAAGGCGGCACAGGCCTCGCCATTGGCCATGAAGGAGTTGGCGAAGAAGAGGGAGGCTTCGGCGGTGAATCCGTTGGTAATCTGGCAGGCCTCACCCACGAAGCAGTCTTGCATCTTCACGGAATTGTTGATGGAACAGCCGTCGCAGATGATGGAGTTCTCGCAGATGACGCCCGTGCCGATATAGACGGAGGCATCCTCTGAGCTGAGGATGGTACACTCGGAGAGGCGTGCGGCACCATTGATCTCGCAGTCGCCCTTCACCACGGTGTTGGCAATCTCCTTGGTGTTGATGATTTTCACGTTGTTGCCGATGATGCCACGCTCGGGGGTTGACACGCGCACCTCGTCGTCGATGAGCTGGTGAAGGCGGCGGGTCAGCACCTTGTCACGACTATACTTCACCATGAAGGCGGCCAACTGCGAGTTGAGTTCACGGAAGAGCGTGATGTTGCCATCGCCCATCTCATTGAGCACGGAGATAAGCGAACCGGCACCATAGTTAGCGCCCTCGGTGGTCTCGATGGTCGATACGTTGGCGATATAGCAGTTGTCGCCGATGGTATAGTTGTTGATGAAGCCAGATACCTTCTCAATGAGGCAGTCGTTGCCCACGGAGACGTTGCGCAGGGTGGCATCGTTGATGCCCGAATGCTTGACGAATCCCTTGCTCACCTCGACGCTCTTCTCGAACGAGCCGAGGCGTATGTCGCCATAGAACATGACCCGGTGGAAGTTATAGGGACGGAAGTCCTTGTCTACCAATACTCGTGACCAGTCTTCGGCCCAGCATACGTTGTTCTCGAGAACCTGAATCTCTTGTTCTGTCAATTGTCTGTAATTCATAACTCTGATTTTGTGTTTGGGGAGTGATACTCCATTGTTATTAATTATTCCATATCATTAGGATAGAAGAAGTCGTTGTAGGGATATTTCTGCACGTGCAGCTCTCTCACCTTATTATATAATAACGTGCGAAGGGCGTCAATATTGTTTCGCTCGCGTGCAGAAATGAAGATGCACTCCATCCCTGTTGAAGAGGAGTTGCCCTCCCCCATCTTTGCCATCCACGTGCGCTGCAGTTCTTCCAGCGAGATGTTCTCCCGTGTGGGAGGGGTCAGGTCGTCCTCGTCCTGGGGCGTCCAGTGATAGGCATCAATCTTGTTGAAGACGATGAGCGTAGGCGTATCGGCACAGCCCAGTTCGCCGAGGGTCTGCTCCACGACACGTATCTGCTCCTCGAAGTCAGGATGCGAAATATCGACCACATGCACCAGCAGGTCGGCCTCGCGCACCTCGTCGAGCGTACTTTTGAACGACTCCACGAGGTCGGAGGGCAGTTTTCGGATGAATCCCACCGTGTCGGCCAGCAGGAAGGGCAGGTTGTCGATAGCCATCTTGCGCACGGTGGTGTCGAGTGTGGCAAAGAGTTTATTCTCTGCAAACACATCGCTCTTCGACAGCAGGTTCATCAGCGTAGACTTTCCTACGTTGGTGTAGCCCACGAGAGCCACGCGGATGAGCCGTCCTCGGTTCTTGCGCTGTGTGGTCTTCTGCTGGTCAATCTCGGCCAGCCGCTGCTTCAGGAGCGTGATGCGGTGCAGGATGATACGGCGGTCCATCTCCAACTGCGTCTCACCGGGACCACGCAGACCCACGGTGCCCTTGCCGCCACCGCCGCCTGAGCCACCGCCCTGACGCTCCAAGTGCGTCCAGAGACGTTGCAACCGGGGCAACATATAGCGGTGCTGCGCCAGTTCCACCTGTGCCTTGGCCTCGGCGGTCTGAGCCCGCATGGCAAAGATGTCGAGGATGAGCGAGGTGCGGTCGAGAATCTTCACCTGCAGTTCCTTCTCAATGTTGCGCATCTGCTTGGCCGACAGCTCATCGTCGAAGATGACCATGCCCACGGGGGCGTCATCCTCATCCTCCTCGCACTCCTTGATATACTGCCTTATTTCCTGCAACTTTCCGCTACCCACGTAGGTAACGGCACTGGGGCCGCCTACCTTCTGCGTGAATCGTTTCACGGTTCGTGCCCCAGCCGTGGTGGCCAGGAACTCCAGTTCGTCCAAGTACTCCTTGGTCTTGGCTTCGTCCTGGTCTTTCGTAATGAGTCCCACGAGCACCGCCGTCTCGGCTTTTGCTTCAGAAATGACAAATTCTTTCATTCAGTAACAATTATCGATAATCGTCTGCAAAAATACGAAAAAGTCTGTGAATAATTAAACTTTATGTAAATCTTTGCGTCGAATTTTCAGATATTTTATTATTTTGCATCTAAACTACAACTATACTATGCTTTCTATCAAGGAATTTGTATCTAAACATCCCTCCCTTCGGGAGGGCTTGGGTAGGCTTTTAGGGTTCCCAAACATCCCTCCCTTTGGGAGGGCTTGGGTAGGCTTTTTCTTGTTCCTAAACATCTCTCACGCAGGCTGGAGTCAGGCACGATATGACTACCAGCAGCTTTCCACCGAACGGCTGGACCGTGGCGTCGTGGCCGTGAGGCACGAAGGCGGTGTCGTCGTGAGCTGGCGCACGCTCCGTTCCGACAAGAAGGGCGAACCTTTCGACGTGTTCCGAAACGGTCAGCAGCTCAATGCCGTGCCTCTTACCACGGGGGGCACATTCTTCGTAGACCATCAGCCACTGACCGGTGAGGACGCTCTTTACGAAATAAAAGGTGGCGGTGTGGATGGTCGCTTCACCCTTCGTGCCGATGCCCCTGTAGGCTATCTGCCTGTAAAGATCGAGAAGCCTGCCGAAGGCGTTACCCCCGACGGTCGCCGCTACACCTATTCGGCCAACGATGCCAGCGTGGGCGACGTGGATGGCGACGGACAATACGAGCTGTTCCTGAAGTGGGAACCGTCGAATGCCCATGACAACTCGCACGCAGGCTACACGGGGCCGGTCATCATTGACTGCTATCGGCTCAGCGGCGAACGGCTCTGGCGCATTGACTTAGGAAGGAATATCCGTGCCGGTGCCCACTATACGCAGTTCATGGTCTATGACCTCGACGGCGACGGACGCGCCGAGCTGATGATGAAGACTGCCGACGGAACGCGCGACGGACTTGGCAACGTCATCGGCGACCCGGCTGCCGACTATCGCAGTCACGAGGGAAACCGCTACATAGGCCGCATCCTGAGCGGGCCAGAGTATATTAGCGTTTTCAACGGACTCACCGGCGCGGTCATGGACACCAAGCCATACGTTCCCGAGCGGGGCGATTTGCGTGGCTGGGGCGATGACAATGGCAACCGCTCCGAACGCTACCTCGCTGCCGTGGGTTATCTCGGCGGGCGGCTACCCTCGGCCATCTTCTGCCGTGGCTACTATACCCGTAGCGTCATTGCCGCCTGGGACTGGGACGGACGGGAACTGAAGAACCGCTGGACCTTCGACACCAATGAGCCTGAGTGGCACAGCTATGCCGGACAGGGCAACCACAACCTGCGCGTGGCCGATGTCGACGGCGACGGATTCGACGAGATCACTTACGGCTCGATGGCGGTCGACAACGACGGACGCGGACTCTACAACACGGGCTTCGGCCATGGCGATGCCATCCACCTCATTGCCGAGCCGAAGACCAACCGCCTCTACATCTGGGACTGCCACGAGAACAAGCGCGACGGCAGCGACCTGCGCGACGCTGCCACGGGCAAGGTAATCTTCCAAGTGAAGAGCAACACCGACGTGGGACGTGCCATGGCCGCCGACATCGACCCCACGAATCCCGGCGTGGAGATGTGGAGCACCGACAGCCACGGCATACGCGGCATGCAGGGAGAGCAGACCCACCCGGGGGTGGGTCTGCGCATCTCCATCAACTTCGGCATCTGGTGGGACGGCGACCTGCTGCGCGAACTGCTCGACCGCGAGAAGGTGTCGAAGTACAACTGGAGCGAGAAGACTATCGACGTGGTGCAGAGGTTCGAAGGCTGTGCCTTCAACAACGGCACCAAGTCGAACCCCTGCCTGGCCGCCGACATCTTAGGCGACTGGCGCGAGGAAGTCATTGTACGTGACCGCGAGTCGACCGAACTGCGCATCTACGTCACGGACATTCCCACCGACTACCGCATCGACTGCCTCATGCACGACATTCCCTATCGTCTTTCCGTGGCCACACAGAATGTGGCCTATAACCAACCCTCGGAAGCGGGCTACTACATTGGCCCCGACTGCACCGATTATTTAAAGTAAAGTCATGTATCACGCAAGATTACTGCTATTTGCCGTCATGGCTATGCTCCAGCTCTGCACCAGTGCGCAGAACCAGCAAGGACTTACCGTCAGCGGACGTGTGCTGGATGCCAACGAAAAAGAACCATTAGTACAGGCCACCGTACAACTGTTCTGGACCAAGGACAGCTCGTTTGTGGGGGGCACGGTGACCCGCGAACGGGGCAACTTCTCGGTAGAGGCCCCGTCGAACGGCATCTACCGACTGCGCATCTCCTCCGTAGGCTATGAGACGCTGGAACGCGAGGTAACCATCCGCAACCTGCGCAGTCAGGAACTGGGCGAACTGCGCATGTCGCCCGAAACGGTAGTACTCAAGGAAGCCGTGGTCACCGGGCGGGCCGCCCAGGTGGTGGTGCGCAAGGACACGCTGGTCTATAACCCTGAAGCCTATCGCACGCCCGAGGGGTCGCCCATCGAGGAGCTGATCAAGCGCATGCCGGGAGCCGACGTCGACGAAGACGGCAACATCACCATCAACGGCAAGGCGGTGAAGAAAATCCTGCTCGACGGCAAGGAGTTCATGCTGGGCGACATTGAGACGGCTCTGAAGAACCTGCCCGTCTCCATCATCCAGAACGTGAAGTTCTACGACCAGCAGAGCGACCAGGCCCGCATCACCGGCATTGAGGACGGCAACAAGGAGACCGTTCTCGACTTCACCATCAAGCGGGGCATGAACCGCGGCTACATGACCAACCTCGACCTGGCCGGAGGAACTAAGCACCGCTATGCCTCGCGCGGGATGGGCAGCAGCTTCACCGACAATACACGCCTGGTGGTCATGGGCAACCTGAACAACAAGGAAGAGAATGCCGGATGGTGGAACCGTCGGGGACTGAACGCCAACAAGATGCTGGGCACGAACCTGAACTATGACATTACAATAATTATATTGTGAAGCACAAGCGAAGCATCGTGCTCTATGCCAACTACCGCCATACGCGCAACAGCATTTCGAACATGGTGCGCTACAATGCCGAGACGGGTGGAAGCATATCGCGCCCGGAGAACATCAACGGCAACTGGAATGCCGACGGCGGCTTTAACTTCAATACCGCCCTCGACTCAGCCGCCCACTGGAACGTAGGTACCGACACCCGCATCCGCTACAATCATTATGTCAGCTACGTACAAGCCCCCTCTTCGTCCCCCGTGGGGGACACTATAGAAGCCCCCTCGGGGGCAGTAGGGGGGGCCGATACATCCACTACTCGCACAATGAATTTCAACGAACGCCTGAACGCCAGTTTCCGCAACGACTGGATTGAGGTGACACTCGACGGCAACGTGAACTACCAGCACAGCCGCAACGAACTCCAGCCCACGGCCAACATGGACACCTGGCAGTTCAGCTATGGCGGACAGCTCATGCTCAGACTGCCCTCGGGCATTGAACTCAGCACCAACCTGCGCGAACACAGCCGCCGAGGCTACAACGACCCGTCGATGAACACCAACGAACTGATATGGAACGGGCAGATCTCAAAGTCCTTCCTCAAGAGCAAGACGCTCGTCGTGGCTCTCAACTTCTACGACCTCCTCGGACAGCAGAGCAACTACGAGCGATGGGTCAACGCCACGGGGCGCAGCGACACGCGATACAACAGCATCAACAGCTATGCCATGCTCCACGTGCGCTACCGCTTGAACATGTTCGGCGGGAAAATCGACACCGAGGGACGCTACGACAAGAAGTGGGGCAACCGCGACCGCCGAAGGTAAAGTTGCGTTGTTTTTTTGAGGAGGCTTGGAATCAACGTCTCCACCGTTTCACGCGCATTGAGGGGGCTCGACGGCGTCAGTCCCAACCTGCGGCAACAGATTGAGCAACTGGCCGAAGAACAAGGCTACCATCCCAATCCCTTTGCCATGAGCCTGCGCTTCGACACCACTCGCACCATCGGCATTGTCGTACCCGATATTTCCTACAGTCATAATGCGCACATCGTAAAGCATATTGAGGCCGAGGCAAGGATTTGTGCGTGTCCTGCATCTCGCCGTCCATCGTCAGGCGGTTGGCCACCGCTCGCAAGTCACAAATCATAAAAAATATAGAAAAAACTGCTGATTCTGTGATAATGTGCAAAATTATACGTAACTTTGCGCCATCATTTCAAATACAAAACAATTATGGAAGAACAGAAACACCAGAAATACGTGAATCCCTACACCGATTTCGGATTCAAGAAGCTTTTCGGCACGGAGCTGAACAAGGACTTGCTTATCAGCCTGCTTAACGCCCTGTTCGACCACTCTGCCCAGCAGTCGCCCGGCGAACCGAAGCAAGTAGTGAAAAACCTGAGATACCTGCCCACGGAGAAATTGGAATCCTACGGCGAGCGCCGCGCC
>ONMA01000045.1 GCA_900318815.1 uncultured Prevotellaceae bacterium | reverse complement strand
CACGATGGCTGCCGCGTGCATGCCGCCGGTGATGGCGCCCGCCACCTTCAGGTTCTTGATGGTGGCACCGTTGATGTAGCAGAACAGCGCCGTGCCCTGATTGCCGGTGTCGGTAATGGTGGCGGTGATGGTGTGCCCGTCGCCGTCGAAGGTGCCGCTGAATGCATTCGTCAGCGTTGTGCCCGACACGGTGCCGCATTTCTGCGTCACGCTGATGTCGTTAGTCAACTTCACATGCAGGCCGCTGTAGTCGCGCCCGAGGCTGACGTTGTTGGCGAAGCGTTTCCAGTCCTCGGCATTGCTGATGATGTAGGGGTCGGTCGCCGTGCCTGTGCCCTGCGTGGGCCAGTCAGACCAGGAGTAAGCCGCGATATAGACATCCCTTTTCGGCATGGTGAACGTCAGCGTGCCGTTGATGTCGCCAGTAGTGGAAATTTCGTTACCGTCGGCATCCTTGATTTCTACTCTTACCATATCGAATGTTCCGGATTTGGTCAGCGTGACGGTCTCGCCAGGGCGTGTTGCAGAAGCGCCCTCTTCCCCGCCGGCACTGACCACGTAGGTGGAACTGCCCGCACTTGTAAATTTGAGGGCGTAAGGATATTTGATGGCGTGGCGGTACATATTTTTGCCTCCAGCGGCATCGTATTGGCCCTGATTAAAGCCGTCGAAACAATTCTCCTCCGAGTACTTCCAGCCCACATATTTATTGCCATTCGTATTATAATCTGGGTCATTGAACAAAGAGCCGTAGAACGTGCAGTTCTTGATGGTGCCGTATGAGTTGCTGCCTGCGATACCGGCTACGTAGTGACGCTTATTCGTCACGTTGCCCGTCATGCAACAGTACTCCACATTACCATAGTAGTTATCGCCGCAGATGCCGCCCACGTAGGCTGATAATGTGGCTATGCCGTCCCAGTCGGAACGCACGTCGGCGCTCACCCAGCAGTTGCTGATGGTGCCGCGGTTGCAGCCGGCGATACCGCCCACCAATCGCGAATTGTCGCAGTGGATGTTGCCGTCCACATGAAGGTTCTCCACCCTGCCGCCTTCATAGATATCCGCAAACATTCCCTGGTAGTTGGAGGTATTCCCTTCAATCTTGATGCGGATGTGGTGCCCCTGGCCGTCGAACTTCTTTTTTAACGCAGGTATAGCTGTCCACGTCGCGGCGGTCATGTCGACGTCGGCTCTCAGGTTGATGTCACACTCTTCATAATATATATCATAGTAATGACTATCTGGGTAATCAACAGTAAGACGCCAATTACCGCCCGCCGGCTCTTTCCAATGTTTCATAACGTAGGCCATCTGGGCTGCGTTCCAGATATCGAGAGAAAAACCAGTATATTGCCTGTCTTCTGCGTAAAAGCAAGGCTTCTGCTCTGAAACGCCGTCCCACACGTCATAGTTTTGTGCCCACGCTCCCTGCACTACGGTGCAGAGCAGGGCGAGGATTAAAAATAATTGTTTGATTCTCATGTTGTTGTTTGTTTTTATTACAGATAATGATATTATATTTTATTCCATACAATAGTCGTTACATTCATGGTGAGAATGCAGCTGTGCCGATGTTCGTCACAGTGTTGGAAATGGAAACCGATGTTAGGTTAGAGCACCCATAGAAGGCATATTTGCCTATACTCGTCACGCCATCATTAATCACCTCAATCTTACTCATCGTCCGATATTTCTAAAAACGGCTGTAAAGGTACGCATTTTTTTCTAAATAAATGGCAATCGCACGGAAAAAAGTGACAAAGATTAACGGAAAGCGGGCGAAGATGCGCCGTTTAGTCATCTTCGCTTTCAAACGACATGTCTTCGGTTGTCTATAGCTACTGGCTTCAAGGAATCGACAGCGACTGGCGCCCTTCTACAAAAGAGAGCCAAGCACTCTACACCAACCTTACTCCTGGACATTACCGGCTTCATGTGCGTAGTCGGAAGCCTCACCCCCGACCCCTCCCGCGAGGGGGAGGGGAGTATATACTCTCAACACGGTAACGCAACGGAAGAAGTAACTACTCCCCTCCCCCACGCGGGAGGGGTCGGGGGTGGGGCTTCCGAGGGTGGGGCTGGTGGGGGTGGGGCTTCCGGGGGTGGGGCTTCCGGGGGTGGGGCTGGTGGGGCTTCCGTCGCATCAAGTCACTTACTGGCATCACCGCAAATGAGTATGTCCGCAAACACCGTTTAACCAAGGCTATGCAACTACTTCGCGACGGTCATAATGCCTCCGAGGTCGCCATGCAATGTGGTTTCAATTCACCCAGCTACTTTACTCGTTGCTTCAAAGCAGAATATTGTTACTTTTTGTTCAAGTCGTCCTGAGACGATACGTGAGACAAAACGGATATGAAACCGCCCATCCATTCGGGCATTCTTTACAAACTCAATGAAGAGCGTGTCTTCGCTGACTGTGAGAAAGGCTCAGCAACGCAATAGGCGTCCACTGGATGTGTAAGTTCATATTCCTTGTCGTTCATGAAACGTTCAACCTCATCCATCGATACGGTCTGACCTGCCATTGCCTGTGCATGGCTCAGGTTCAGAATAGTTTTCAATGCTTCGTTTGCTTCCATAATTCTCTTTGTTTAAAGTTTTTCTGGTTGCAAAGGTACAACAAAATTCCGATAATCCCGCTAAGGAGTGTACTTTTTATTCTAGGGATTATAGGATTTCAGGATTTTCCTTGCGGCGCATGCGCCGCCCTCCTGTTTGTCGGTTGCCTAAAGGAGTGAGTGATAACGAATTATTTGGAATCTCCCAACAATTCGCGTTAAACATTGTTATCGCCTCCATCTTTTTCATCGTTGAAATCCCGTCTCGTTTAATGTCGTTCGGTTGGTTGTTTCTCGCTTACAGCTCCACCCCTCCCTCGCTGGGTGTGCGGAACTGGAACGTCGTCTTCCCTTCGGCATTGGTGATGAGGAAGTCAGTGCGCTTAATAACGTCCATGCTCAGCAGGACGTCGTAGTCGTCGAGGTCGGTGCAGAAGACCTTGAGGTCGCGCACTATCTCGCCGTTCGACAGGCCAATATGGACTTTGAAGATGTCGGACTCCTGGTCGCCGCCGATTCCCATGTACTGACCCTTGCCGCAGGACTTCAGGCCGAGACCCTCGACGATGCGGGGCGAGATGAAAGAGAACTGCGCTCCCGTGTCCCACGCGGCAATGTCGGTATAGTAATAAGGGGGAATCTGCCGGCCGTCCACCGCGTTGGCAGCGTTCATGACGATGGCGTTGGTAACGATGGCATCGGCCAGACCGTCATACTCTTTTCTGAAAGAACTCATTGTACCACTCCTTCGGCATTTTGGTTACACGTACTTGTGAATTGTCGGGCTTGGGGCAGCCGGGCTTTGCACGGTACAGTCCGCAGCACACCTTCTCGCCGGTCCTAAGCTCGCGCTGGTTGGCATCAATGATGTGGAAGTCCTCCCACTTCGGGTTCTTTAAGTCTATCATATCAATATGTATTTTGTAATAACGGGCGCAAAGGTACATTTTTTTTTGTACATTCGTAGCAATTCATCGGGAAAATCTATAAGTTTTAACGGAAAGCGGACGAAGATGCGCCGTTTAGTCATCTGTCGTCTCTTGCTACATTCATGGTGCTTCCAGTAAGAATCAAGCCTGCCTGCACTTGAATTCTCGAGAGAATTGAGACGTAAAGCATATCTTTGCCTATGCCAAACGGCATTCTAACTGCTCAATTCTCTCGAGAATTTACCCACATCCGACTTATCTTTCCTCTGTTAGCCTGTCACCCTTCTGTCACCCTTGTCACCCTTTCAAAAGGGTGCAAACGCCCTGTTTATCGGCATTCTGTCACCCTGTCACCCTTTTTTGAAAAAATCCTTGTATATAATCGTTAAAGATAATATGCGAAAGATTCGAAAATAAAATAAAAAAGTAATGGTGTTCACAAAAAAAGTTGTATCTTTGTGGGCGAATTGCTATAACTTAAAAACAACGTTAGAAAATATGAAAGCAAAGCTTATTCTGCTCATGATGCTGCTCATGGCTGCCGGTACGCAGGTGATGCAGGCAAAGAAGTACACGAAGTACCTGTTCGTCTACTTCCCGTCGAACGACAACGAGAACATCTACTATGCCCTCTCCGACCTGGACAAGCCCTTCGACTTCGTTCCGATGAACAACGGCAAGAAGGTAATCAGTGCCGACACCATCGCCCTGAAGAAGGGCGTGCGCGACCCCCACGTGCTGCGCGGCAAGGACGGCTGGTTCTACATGGTGAACACCGACATGCGCTGTGCCGAGGGCTGGGCCAGCAACCGAGGCATCGTGCTGATGCGCTCGCGCGACCTCATCCACTGGCAGCACAGCACCGTACACTTCCCCGAGAAGTACAAAGGCACCAACTTTGCCAACGTGACGCGCGTCTGGGCTCCCGAAACCATCTGGGACCCCAAGGCCAAGAAGTACCTCGTCTACTTCTCGCTGCTGACCAATGATGGCACCATCCCCTACGACAAGGTGTTCTATTGCTATGCCAACAAGGACTTCACCGACCTGGAAGGCGAGCCTACCTATTTCTACGACCGCGGCTCGGCCACCATCGACATGGACATCGTCTATAACAAAAAGGACAAGCTCTATCATGCCTTCTACAAGAACGAGGGCTCGGGCGGCATCTGCAAGGTGACAGCCAAGAGCCTGACGCCGAAGAAAGGCGAGAAGCCCGGCTCGCAGTGGAGCGTGCCGAGTGCCACCTTGCAGCAGACGAAAGTGGCTGTGGAGGGTGCCGGCGTGTGGCCGCTGATCGACAGCAACACGTGGATCCTGATGTACGACTGCTACGGTTCGGGCTACTATCAGTTCTGCGAGAGCGAGGACTTGCTGAACTTCAAGCTGAAGGGACAGACCAATACCAGCGGCATGTTCACCCCGCGCCACGGCACCGTGCTGCCCGTGACCGACGCTGAGGTGAAGGCACTGGAAGAAGCATTCGGGAAATGACGCTTCAGGAATTTCTCAGCGAATGGAACAACGACGCCGACTGCGTGCTGGTGCATACCAGCGGGTCGACGGGTAAGCCGAAGCCTCTATGGGTCGAGAAGCGACGCATGGAGGCTTCGGCCAGTATCACCTGCCGTTTTCTCGGACTCAGGGCGGGCGATACGGCCCTGCTCTGCATGCCGCTCGACTACATCGCTGGCAAGATGATGGTGGTGCGGGCCCTGACCTGCGGTCTGCGGCTGCTGAGCGTGGAACCCAGTTCGCACCCGATGAGGACCGTATCCGCCTCCGTGGACTTTGCCGCCATGGTGCCCCTGCAGGTGATTCACACGCTGCAAGTGGCCGAAGAGCGCGAACGCCTGATGCAGGTGAGGCACCTCATCATTGGCGGCGGTGCCATCGACGACTCACTGGCCCGGGAGCTACAGGCCTTTCCCCATGCCGTGTGGAGTACCTACGGCATGACCGAGACCCTGTCGCACATCGCCTTGCGCCGACTCAACGGTCTTAAGCGCGACGAGTACTATACCCCTTTCGAGGGCGTCGGCGTAAGCCTCAACGACGACGGCTGCCTGGTTATCGATGCGCCCGCTGTGTGTGCCGCCCCGCTGACCACCAACGACCGCGCCGAGATAGCTGCCGACGGTCATCGATTCCGCATACTGGGACGCAAGGACAACGTGGTGTGCTCGGGAGGTATCAAGTTGCAGATAGAGGAGATAGAAAAGAAACTGAAGGAACACATTCGCGTTCCTTTCATGATTACCAAGCGCAAGGACGCGGAGTTTGGCGAGGCCGTGGTGCTGATCGTGGAGGACGAGGATGGCGAGCCGTACCAGACGCTCTGCCGCGACACCTTATTAAAATATGAATGTCCGAAGCAGGTTATCTGCGTCGGGCAAATACCGATGACCGAGACAGGAAAGCCCGCCCGCAAGGAAGCCGAGGAACTGGCTAACCGAAGCGCACGTCGCTAATAATCTGCGCACCTACGTGGGCGTTGAGCCGCTGCACCAGCTCCTGGCGACGCATGCTCAGGTCGGCCCGCAAGGCAGGCACTCGCAGGCGCACAAAGAGCGTCTGGTTGTAGATGCGCACGTCGGTGGTATAGCGGGCAACAGCCTCGCCAGCCACCTCTGGCCATGCCTCCACGAGCCGCTTCTGCAGCAGGGGAGTCTCCAATCCATGCACCCGCAGGTTGCGCAGGATGAGTTCGTTGATGGATTTTACATCGCGTTTAAACATTGATGCAGCCGTTGTTTACGTGAAAAATCTTATAGTCGGGCGAACTGGAAGCCAGGATCTGGTTCAGGTGGTCGCGATTGGTATCGGTAATGAAGATTTGTCCGAACGCTTCTTCCGATACGAGGCTGACAATCTGTTCCACACGGGTGGCATCGAGCTTGTCGAAGATGTCGTCGAGCAAGAGCAAGGGAGCCGTTTGGGCGTTGGTGCGTTTCAGGAAGGCAAACTGTGCCAGCTTGAGGCTGATGACAAACGTCTTCTGCTGCCCCTGCGAACCTTCGCGCCGCATGGGATGACCGTCGAGCAGGAACTCCAGGTCGTCACGGTGTATGCCGTGGAGCGAGTAGCCCACGGCACGGTCTTTCATCCTGTCGCGCCGGATGACCTCCAACAGCGGTCCCCGCTGACAATGGCTGATGTAGCTGAGCGACACCAACTCGTGCCCGCCGGAGATGCGGTTGTAAAACTCCTGGAACAGCGGCACTAACTTGTCGACGAAAGCCCGCCGACGCTCGTAGATATACTCGCCCTCGGCAGCCATCTGCTCTTCCAGTATGTCCAGCACCTCGGGGTCAGGCTCCTGGTCTTCGTCCTTCAGCATGGCGTTGCGCTGCAGCAGCACCTTATTATATCGGTTGAGCGATTCGATATAAGGCCGCTCCAACTGCGAGATGACCATATCCATCAGCTTGCGCCGCTCCTCGCTGCCCCCCTCTATTAATAAGGTGTCGCCCGGCGACACGTGTACCAGCGGAATCAGTCCGATGTGCTCCGACAGCCGTTTGTACTCCTTCTTGTCGCGCTTGAAGTGCTTCTTCGTGCCCCGCTTCATGCCGCAGTAAATTGAGAGTGAAGATTCTTCACTCTTCACTCTTAACTCTTCACTCAAATATTCCCCCTCCAGCACAAAGAAGGGCTGGTCATGGCGAATGACCTGCGAGTCGAGAGCCGTCTGTGCCGAACGGCAAAAGCTCAGGAAGTAGATGGCATCGAGCACGTTTGTCTTGCCCGCCCCGTTCTGTCCTATGAAGCAATTGATCTTGGGCGAGAAGTCGAGCGTGGCCTCCGCAATATTCTTGTAATTGATGATGGATAGTCGCTGAAGTATCATTCCTTTGGCTTAATTTGATGCAAAATTACTGCTTTTCAATGGTAAAAACGAAAAAAGTTGGCAATAAATTTCAATATATGCAATAAAATGCGTAATTTTGCGCCGCAAAAGTTGTCTTGTCATCTATTTGGCAGGAATAAACGCTGTGTGAAATTAAAAAAACAACAACAAAATAATGGCAGATACAAAGAAAAATGTGACCGCTCCCGTAGCAGAGGAGACGATCAGCAAGAGTGAGGCTTTGTTCCTCAAGTACAAGAACGCAATCATCGGTGCCGTGGTGGCAGTAGTGGTTATCGTGGCAGGTGTAGTGCTCTACAAGAACTACGTTTCAGGCCCCGCCGAACTGAAGGCCAGCACGGCTTTGGCAAAAGGACAGGAGCTGTTTTCGGCTCAGCAGTACGAGCGTGCCCTACAGGGCGACAGCACGGGCTATGCAGGTTTCCTGAACATCGCCTCCGAATACAGCTCGACCAACGCCGGCAACCTGGCCAACCTCTATGCCGGACTGTGCTATGCCAACTTGGACAAGTGGCAGGAGGCAGCCCAGTACATTGAGAAGTTCGACACACAGGACGACCAGATGATTTCGCCCGCTGCCCTCGGTGCCTTAGGCAACGTCTATGCTCATCTGGACCAGCTCGACAAGGCCGTCAGCACGCTGACAAAGGCTGCCGAGAAGGCCGACAACAACTCGCTCTCGCCCACCTTCCTCATCCAGGCTGGACAGATCCTGGAAAGCCAGAACAAGAAGGCCGAGGCCCTGAAGCTCTACCAGCAGGTGAAGGAGAAGTACTTCCAGTCTATGCAGTATCAGATTATCGACGAGTATATTGAGCGTGCCTCGAAATAAACAGGACTGATGGCAACAAGAAATCTTTCTGACTACGACAGCAAGAAGGTGCCCGATGCCTCAAATATGATATTCGGCATTGTGGTGGCCGAGTGGAATCCCGAAATCACGGGAGCCTTGCTCGACGGCTGTGTAAGCACGCTGGAGAAGCATGGTGCCCTGCCCGAGAACATTCATGTGAAGACGGTGCCCGGCTCGTTCGAACTGATCTATGGTGCCCATCAGATGACGCTGAACGACGGCTACGATGCCGTCATCATCCTTGGGTCGGTCATCCGTGGCGAGACGCCTCACTTCGACTACATCTGTCAGGGTGTCACCGCAGGCATTGCCCGCCTGAACACCACCAGCAGCGTGCCGGTGGTCTTCGGACTGCTCACTACCAACGACATGCAGCAGGCTCGCGACCGCGCAGGCGGACGCTTGGGCAACAAGGGCGACGAGTGTGCCGTCGTAGCCATCAAGATGGCCAAGTTCTAAACGAAGAAATCGAGTCTCTCAACGAGACAACGGGTAAGTGTGTCAAAACACACAAGACCTATTTAAGAAACAACGGATTTCACGGATTAAACGGATTTAAGTTCAGCTGACAATCAGCAACTTATAAAATCCGTTTAATCCGTGAAATCCGTTGTAGCTAATCATGACACATCTCCTGTTTTTCTGTGTTGAACATCGTTTAAATGACATGAACACAAACAAATATTGTTAAATATGCAAGTTTAGACATGAAATTGTGCTACATGGCATAAAATACTCATTTTTTGTGATTGTGCAATTCATTAATAATTAGTACCTTTGCACATTGCAAATAACATGCTATCTGATATGAAGAAATTTTTTCTAATACTGTCTGTACTGATGATGCCTGCATGGGTGTCGGCGCAGGAATCGACCGACACGCTGGTATGGCGCATCAAGTCCATGAGATGTGAGGAATGCGCTCACAAAGTGAATGTTGCCTTGCGCAAGGATGCAGGGGTGAAAGGTCTCGCTTTCGACTTGGAGAAGCGAACAGTGGCGGTTGCCTACGACAAGGCCAAGACCTGCCCCGACTCCATCATGCAGAAGTTGCGCGGCACGCGCTACAAGCCGTCGGCCTACAACCCTAACGACATCATCATGCGCGGCATGGGCCTGCAGATGTCCGACATGCACTGCCAGAACTGCGCCAACCGCATCGTAAAGCGCTTCACGGGGATGGAGGGCATAGACTCCATAGGCCCCAACGTGGCCAAACACTATGTATTCTTCCGCTACGATGCCAACCGCACCACCAAGGCCACTATCCGCGAGGTGCTGGGCAGCATGGGCTTCACGCCCGTGAACTACTACACGAGCAAGGACATCAGCTTTGCCTACTTCAACATCCCGGAGGAGGCGGTGGGCGAAGCAACGGTAGAGGCGGCGCTGGCCATTGACGGCGTAGACGATGCCAACGTGAACCGGAAGCAGAAGTCGCTGGCCATTACCTACGTGAACACCGAGACCGACGAGGAGCGACTGCTGCAGGCACTCAACGAAGAGGGCATCAAGGCCACCGTGCCAGCCCCGCACGAGTGCAAGGAGGAGAAGAAGTAAAAGACCGATGACGAATCAGATGATATTTATGACGGCAAAGCGTTTATTATTCATACCCATACTCTTGCTGTCCGTGCTTGCGGCCCAGGCCTATACCGTGCAGGTGACGGTGACCGAGAAGAAGAGCCGCGAGCCCGTGGTCATGGGTACGGTGCTGCTGCAGCCCGTGGGCTTAGGCGGCCTGACCGACGTGCAGGGCAAGGTGTCGCTGACGGGAGTACCCAATGGCGAGTACTCGCTGCAAGTGAGCTACGTGGGCTTTCAGACACGCCACATCAACCTGCGCGTGAACGGCAAGGACCTGCAAATGCGGGTAGAGCTGGAAGAAGCCTCGCTCTCGTTGAAGGAGGTGAGCGTCACCGCCCGCCAAAATGTATCGGGCTCGTCTACGTCGAGCATCATTGGCCGTCAGGCCATCGACCACCTGCAAGCCACGTCGCTGGCCGACATCATGCAGCTGGTGCCCGGGCAGCTCATGGGCAACCACGACCTGACCTCGGCCTCGAACATACAGTTGCGCCAACTGACGAACAACCAGACATCGGCCTTCGGCTCGAGCGTCGTGGTCGATGGCGTACCCATGTCGAACAACGGTGCCGTCAGTCAGGGTGCGTTCTCTCAGACCGCCTTTGCCGGAACCGACCTTCGCCAGGTAGCTGCCGATGATATTGACCGGGTAGAAGTGGTGCGCGGCATCCCCTCGGCCGAATACGGCGACCTGACCAGCGGCCTTGTCGTGGTGCATTCGAAGGTGGGCGTCACGCCCTGGCAGGCCAAGGCCAAGATCAATCCCGCGCTGATGAACTACTCCATCGGCAAGGGCGAGAACCTGGGCAAGGCCGGTATTGTGAACGGAAGTCTGGACTACGCCCAGGCCTGGGGCGACCCCCGTATGAAGACCCGATCGTTCCATCGCTACACCGCCTCCGTGGGTTGGGCATACGACCTTACCCGCAACTGGCACACCAATACGAAGTTCCGCTATATGCAGGCCAAGGACTGGACGGGCAAAGACCCCGACGCAGAGGCCGACGGCACCAAGCAGGAGTCGAAGAACCAGAGTTTCACGCTGACCCACAACGGGCGCGTGCAAATTAACAAGATGTTCGCGCGTACCTTAACCTATACGTTAGGCCTCAGCCTCAGTCAGAACGATTCCGAGACCTCGTCGTTTGCCAGTGTCAGCTCAGGACTGCTGCCCATCCTTACCGCCCAGGAAACAGGCTATTACGTCGTTCCCTTCGAGACCCGTTCCTACTTAGCCACGGGTCTTACGGAGAGCCGTCCCGGCAATCTCTTTGCCAAGGTGGGCAATCAGTTCTTCTTCAAGGCCGGCAAGACCCGCCAGACTTTCAAGGTGGGTGCCGACTATCGCTA
The DNA here is from genome assembly GCA_900318815.1 of uncultured Prevotellaceae bacterium. Taxonomy (GTDB): domain Bacteria; phylum Bacteroidota; class Bacteroidia; order Bacteroidales; family Bacteroidaceae; genus Prevotella. Next base: position 14,774 of record ONMA01000045.1, on the reverse strand, counting down.
CGACTGGAACAACGGACGCGGCTATTACAATGCCGACGAGCTGCATCCCTTGCGCCCCAACAGCGACGGTCGTCCCCGCGCTTTCAGCGACATTCCCGGCCTGCATCAGGTGGCAGCCTACGCCGAAGACCAGTTCACGTGGAACCTGAACAAGGTACACCGCCTGCGTGCCACGGCTGGCCTGCGCTTCACCGCCCTGCAGCCTTTCGGCGACGTGGCCACCACGGCCCTCTCGCCCCGCATCAACCTCTCGTTCACGGCTACCAAGTGGCTCGACCTGCGTGCCGGTTTTGGCATGAACTCCAAGACGCCAGGTCTGAACTATCTCTATCCCGACAAGAAATATGCCGACCGCGTGTCCGTGAACTACATGCCGCAGGACGACAAGTCGGCACAGATGCTGGCCTATCATACGCAGGTCTACGAGGTGGAGTACTCCAAGAACATGAAGAACGCCACGACCACCAAATGGGAACTGGGCGTGGACTTCAAGCTGCCTGCGGGCAAGAAGCTCTCGCTATTGGCCTATCGCGACAAGACCCCCAACGGCTTCGGCCCCGTGACCAACTACTTCACCTACAAGGTGAACCACTTCGCCACCGTGCCGCCGAAGTATGCCAACGGGCAGTGGGACTTCACCACGGGCTACGACCGGCAGGACATCCTCTCGATGACCACGGGCGAGATTGGCAATACCAACACCACGGTGAACCGCGGCGTGGAGGCCGACATGGACTTCGGCATGCTCAAGGTGCTGCGCACGTCGTTCTATCTGAGCGGAGCCTGGCAGGAAACGAAGACGTGGAGCACCGACCTGAACTGTTCGTCGCCCAAGGCCGCCCTCCTTCCCACGGAGTACTCCAGCATCGGCATCGTACCGTTCAAGGTGGTCTATCCCTCGGGGCTGGACTATTCCAAATACCGCCGACTGGTCACTACCCTGCGCACGGTGACCCACATCCCCGAGCTGCGCATGGTGGCCTCGCTCACGGCGCAGGCCATCTGGCACGACTGGCACCACAGCTTCACCGCCGACAAGGACCCTATCGGGTGGATTGACAACGACCTGCAGCGGCATGAGATAACGTCCGACATGCTCCAGGGCTACTTGGGCATGGATGCCGTCTACTATGCTGCCAAGCCCGAAGGACAGAGCAGCGTGGCCATTCAGGACCTGCTGGTGCGCGTGAGCGACAACGAGCCGTCGAAGTCGCCCGTCACCTGGAACCTGCAGGCACGCCTCACCAAGGAGTTGGGCAACGTGGGCGGCCTGTCGTTCTACGTGAACAACGCCCTCTACTATGAACCTTATCTGAAAGGCAATAACACCTCGACGCTCTCGCAACGCAATGTGGGCATGAGCTTCGGAGCCGAACTTTACTTGAACTTGTAAGCATGAGAAATATCATTTATCTTTTATCGGCCTTGCTACTGGGCAGCTGCATCGACTACGACGACGTGAGCCGAGAGGTCAGCGTGCAGGTAAAACTGCAGATGCCGGAAGAGTTTACGAAAGGTAGCGACCTTGAAGGCCACGAAATCGTGATGTCGCAGGACGGCAACAAGCTCACGGCAACGACCAACGCCGAGGGCATTGCCTTGTTCACGGGACTCATCCCCGATGTCTACGACATTTCCTGTTCGTGGGAAATCACCAGCGAGCAGTATATGGCCCTTACCGGCGAACAGGCCGTGACCAACGGCTGCACCGTGTCGGGCTCGCTCAACGAGCAGTTGATGAGCGAGGCCCAGGAGCAGCAGCCCATCCTGCTGCCCACCCATGTAGCCGTGAAGCGCGACATCGTCATCGGCAAGATTGCCGCTGCGGGTTCCAAGGACGCGAACAACCGCAACTACTTGGCAGGCCGCTATGTGGAACTCTACAACCAGGCCGACAACGCCGTCGACGTGAGCGGTCTCTACATCGGCTTGCTCGAAACCACCTCACCACAGCCCTACACGCTCGACAACCTGCATGAGGACTATGCCGACTCGGTGGTCATCGTGAAGCAGGTGTTCCAGATTCCTGCCGACAAGCCATACATGGTGGCTCCTGGCGGCACGGTGCTACTGACCAATAGTGCCACCGACCATAGCGACGTGAACGAGTTTGAGTATGACCTGACCGATGCCGACTTCGAGTCGAAGGACGAGACGGGCAAGACGATGAACAACCCCGCCGTGCCCGCGCTCATCACCTCGTTCAGCGTGTTTGCCAAGAACGCCACAATGAACCTGATGCAGGGCGGCCCCTGCGGCATCATCCTCTTCCGCACGACCGAGAACATCAACGACTGGCCTCACACTTACGACTACGGTAAGACCACCGGCTCGCTCTTCTATCTGTGTGTGCCCAAGCGCGTCATTCTCGACGGCGTGGACTATCTGAAGAACAAGGCCACGGGCGTAGACGTCAGTTCGAAGCGACTCTATGCCGACATCGATGCTGGCTACACCAATATTGAGGCAATCAGCGGCTACACGGGTGAGGTGGTCTACCGCCGCACGGCATCCATTGCCGCCGACGGCCACAAGATTCTCATGGACACCAATAACAGCCTGAACGATTTCAAGGTCTCGACAACCATCAAACCCAGACAGTATGATGAAGAATAAGATATTCCTTCCAGCCTTAACAGTACTCCTGAACCTGTCGGCACCATGTCATGGGCAGGAGGCGCAGTATCGCTTCCAGGATGCCACGCAGCTCTGGCACCAGACCGACAACGCGGCGGGGCTGGGACTCGACTCCATGCAGAACCGGGGCTATGCGCTCTTTAATACCGAACACCAGAGCGGCGACTACGCCAGGGTGCAGGAGGGCACGCAGACCAACCGGCTGCGCTTCCAGACGGAACGCTACCAGACCATTGGCAAGTACTTGTATGGCTATGGTCGCTTCGACTTTGACTATGGTCGCACGAAGAACCGCGCCTGGGCCGACGTACGTCGTCCCTACAACAACGACCCGTTCTTTTCGGGCAGTTCCATCAAGGGTAAGTACGACTTTCAAGACTTCGACTTTACGGCAGCGTTGGGCACGGTCGACTTCAATGGCTGGCGTTTCGGACTCCGGCTCGACTACAGCGTGGGCGACCTGAGCCGTCTGCGCGACCCGCGTTCACGCTCACAGCTGCTCGACTATCAGCTCACGCCCGCCGTCACCTACACCCAAGGCGAGCACACCCTTGGACTGAGCGGCAACTACCACCGTCGCAAGGAAAAGATTACGGGTGTGACCACCGTGCAGCAGGATGCCACGCTGAAGTACTACCTGATGTCGGGCATGGAGCATGCCGAAGGCACCACGGGCGGCTACAGCAGCTTCGGACGCGAGTGGGTGGATCATCGCTTCGGTGCGGAACTCAGCTATGCCTATCGTTCCGAACGCCTGCACTCGTTAGCCTCGGCAAGTATCGAGCGCGGCGGGGAGGAAATCTACGGCCAGTACAAATACGAGCCGGGCCGCTATGTGGACTATCGCTATGCGTTCAGCCTCCAGAACCGCCTGCAGCAGGGTGGCATCCTACATCAGCTCGACTTACAGGCAGCCTACGACCAGGCCTACGCCGACGAGTATCGACAGCAGTTGCAGCAGGAGAAAGAGGTAGAGACGGGCTACACCTCTTATTATTATACCAACCTCCTCACCTTCAAGAAGCGCTATCAGGTGAAGCAACTGCTTGCCTCCCTGCACTACCGCCTCAACCTCCTCAGTCACGGCTTCCCCGCAGGTAACGGTTCTGCCGCCACAAAGCAGGCTGTCACCGCCTACCTCGGCACCCGCCTTGCCGTCAGCGACACCAAGAACCGCCATCTGCTCCCCGAGAGTTCGCTGCACTACGACGGCTACGACCTGACCCTCGAAGGCGGCAGGCAGTTCTTCAGCGACCGTCTGTGGCTCGATGCTTCGGCCACATACCATCTGAACAATACCGCAGAACTCTCCCTCAGCGACCCCACTACCGACTACGCCCAGCAGGTGCTCCTGCCCGACATGCCTTACTATGGTGCCAACTACTGGCAGGGCCATCTCGCCCTGACCTATCATTTCCCCTTGAAAGTGAAGGGCAATGAGACCCGCTGGTTCGTGCGGGCATACGGCGACTATCTCAAGACCAACCAATCGCTCGACGCCAAGTGTGTCGGCCTCAGTATCGGACTTTTCAACTAACTCAATAATCACTAATAAAACAAAAGCGTATGAAAAGATTTTTATCTCTTTTTGCCATCGTCATGATGGTAGTGAGTGTCTGCGCACAGCCTTCTCAGCCTTTGCGCGACATCAAGGAAATGACCTACACGTTTGATTTCCAGAACAACAACGGCAACTGGCCCGTGGGCGAGGGAGAAAACTATGCCGACGGCAACCTGACCGCTCCGTTAGTGGCCGGTCCCGCCGACGACCAGGTGCTGCTCACGGGTATTCAGGGCGAAAGTGCCAACCCGCCGCGCATCATGAATAATACCTCACGTGGTATCTGCCTCTGGGTCTTCAAGGGAACGTCCATCAAGCTCAGTGCCGCCGAAGGTCGCGCTATCAAGAAGGTTGAGGTGACCATGCAGAGTAATTCGTTCGACCTGACAGCTGACAATGGCGAAGTGGCCGAGGGCGTGTGGACGGGCAATGCCTCTGAGGTAACCTTCACCAACGCCAAAGGCACCCGCTACATCTGGCAGGTAAAGGTGACCGTCACCAACATGGACGACGAGACTTACGTGCCTGTTATACAGCCCATTGTTGCCACCTTCGACTTCAGCAGTCCCGACTTCCGCAATCCCGTCGGCGAGAAGGTAGCCGACCCGAAGGGCAACATCTACAACGAGACATTCGAGGTCGAGGGCGTGACACTGCAGATAACCAGTGGCTCGGCTGCCTCGAAAATCTATGCGGACAATAACCGCGGACAGAACCTGGTGACCTATAAGGAGTATGCCACGCTCACCTTCCGTGCCCCCGAGGGCAAGGCCATCACAAGCATCGAGTTCACAGCTGCCGGCAATAGCAACATCAACAACTTCTCTGCCTCTTCGGGTGCCATCGAAGGCATGACCTGGACGGGTAACGCCGAGGGCGTGCGCTTCACGCAGGGCGGCACTTCTTACCTCGCCAATGCCATCGTAACCCTGGTCAACAAGGATGCTGAGACCGCTACCCTGCCCGCCATTGAGTATGTGGAGTGTGCCAACATCGCTGCCTTCAATGCCCTGGAGAATGGCACCTACGCCAAGGTGACGCTGAGCAATGCAGAGATTACCGGTATCTCAGCCGACGGTTTCAGCACCGCCTGGATGCAGGATGCCACGGGTGGATGCTGGATTCAGTACTCGTCGCTCATCGTCAAATATCTGATGGAGAACACCAAACTGAACGGTTTCTTCTACGTGGTGAAGCGTGCTACCAGCGGCAACACACAGATGAAGGAGGCCGAGGACACGCCGAACAGCAACTTCACGGCTGAGCCGATTGGCGAACCCACGATGATTGAGGGAACCCTCGCCGAGGTCAATGTGGCAGAGAACCTGAATCGTGTGGTGAAGATCAAGAATGCAAGCTTTGTGGCCACCAGTGCTACGGCCGGAACGCTGACGCAGGGCGATGCCGAAATCTCCGTGAACAACGGTAATGAGACGGCCAACCAGCAGTTGCACAAGATTACCGACACCTGGGTGAAGGAAGAGACGACGATGGAGAAGGTCACCATCGTGGCCATCCTTGCCGCCTCGTCGGCTACGAAGAATGTACTCCTGCCCATCTCGATGGTGTCGCAGACGGTTGGCATCAGCAACGTAGGCAGCGACAACAACGAGGTTAGCATCTACAGCCTGCAGGGACTGAAGCTCCAGCAGTTGCAGAAGGGTATCAACATTGTAAACGGAAAGAAACTGGTTGTGAAATAATGAAACATTCTTCAATGAAACCTCTCTTGATGCTGGCCGTCGCACTGATGGCCAGCATCACCGCTATGGCTGGCGACGGAACGAAAGCCAACCCCTACACCGTCAGTGAACTGAAGGCACAGTGCGACGCTCTGCGTTCTAATGGCGCCACCGTCTGGGTGAAGGCCGATCTGAAAGGACTGGGCGAAGACGGAACACTGACGGAAAACGCCGATACGGAGGATGGCAGCGGAAAGACCGTGCGACGGATGGCTGCCCTCTTCGGCGACGAGACGGGAACCTTCGTGGGCTATAGCTGGCAGATTCTGGGTCAGCTCAACATCGCAGACCTGACCAACACCAAGGATTTGCTCATCGCCCTGACCTACGGCACCGAGGGACATCCCTACGGCAACTCCACCTATCCCCAGTATGCCAGCAACGAGGAGCCTGCCGAGGCCCATTTCTCGCTTGCCGAGGTACACGGAGCCTTGACGCTGGACATCAAGAACGGACTTCGTGGCTACCATATCCCCAGCTGTTACCAGATTCCTGAAAAAATCGTGGCTGCAAGAGTAGCTGCCAATTACACAGCTTCCAAGGGAGCAACCATCAGCTACGGCTACTATGACGGGGCTGAGGGCTATATCATCAACAAGAACACGGCACTGGTACTCATTGCTCAAGATGGACGCTATGACTTCGTACTCTCAGCCGGCTATTATGAGCAGATCAACAGCAACAGCCTGAATGGCGGAGAGAATGCAGGAATAAACACCATTCCGATGAAGAACAACAACCTGCGCTACCATTACCGCTTTGTGGCTATAGGCGATAAGGCCGGATTTGAGCGTAACTGTACGGAGTCTACACAGGTCAACCTGGAGTCGAAAGACGAAGTGTATCTGACGATTAATGGAAATGACAGCCATTTCTATGGCAACTACGACTGGGAGACTGAGGACAGGAATTGGATTACCTACGCAGGCAACACCTGGCAGAACTATGCCGACAAATACAATCAGGACGGCATCTCGAGACTCACCCAGCAGACCCACCCCCAACCCCTCCCTGTGATGGAGGGGAGTATATACACCCTCAACGGTCAGCGCGTCGCCAAGCCCACAAAGGGGCTTTACATGGCAGGCGGCAGGAAGTTTATCGCTAAGTAAACCAAGCCCGAAAAAGCCTACCCAAGCCCGAAAAAGCCTACCCAAGCCCCGAAAAGCCTACCCAAGCCCTCCCAAACAAAATAGAACACAGAGACACAGAGGCACAGAGATTGATGGCTCCACAGATAATAAAAACTCTGTGTCTTTGTGTCTCTGTGTTCATAAAAACGTCCCCGCTCGACCTCTGGTCGCTTGCCAAAGCAAGAAGTTATTCTTTAATGGATACAACGTAATTATCTATATAAACATCCCTCCCTTTGGGAGGGCTTGGGTAGGCCTTTTTTAGGCTTGGGTAGGCTTTGAACTACAACAGTGGTGAAAACAGGCGGGCGAAGCCCTCGTAGAGACGGACGTGGAACTTGGGATGCATGCGGTCGGGCATGGTACTCAATGCGGTGGACTGCTTTAAGTCATCCAGAAAGACTTCGCGCATACGGATGGCCACGTCGGCACCATAGAAGAAGGAGTTGGCCTCGAAGTTGTTTTCCAACGAGCGGAAATCAAAGTTCGTAGAGCCACAAGTACAAACGATGTCGTCAATGACCATGAGCTTGGAATGCAGGAATCCACTCTCATAGAGCGACACATGGATGCCCGACTCCTCGGCCTCGCGAAGATAGGAACGGCTGGCCCACTCAATAAACCGTGCATCGCAATAGCGAGGAACCAGCAACCGCACATCGGCTCCCGCAATGGCGGCCGTCTTCAAGGCGAAGAACACCACATCGGTAGGCAGGAAGTAGGGGGTCTCGATGTAGATATACTGTCGAGCCGTCGAGATGAGACGCACATAGCCCTGCAACAACTCTGGATAAGGAGAAGTGGGATTGCTCGTCACGGTCTGGATAAGGGTAGTGGAGAGAGGAGAGTGGAGAGAGGAGAGAGGAGAGAGTGAAGAGTGAAGAGTGAAGAGTGAAGAATCTCCTGGGGTCTGTGGCGGGTAATACTTGCGGTCGCTGAGCAGGGTGCGGTCGACGAAATACCAGTCAATGAGGAAAGCACGCTGCAGGGAGTACACCCCCACCCCTTCAATACGGGCCATCGTGTCGCGCCATGGCAGCATCCCGCCATTCCCCTTGTGCATAGCACGGTTCCTGATACCCTTCACATAACGCTCGGCGATGTTCATCCCGCCGATATATCCCACCGTGCCATCAATGATGAACAGCTTGCGATGGTTACGGTAGTTGGCTTTTCTGGTAAACGACGGGAAGCGAACGGGCAGGAAGGCCTCGACCTCAATGCCCGCCTCGCGCATCTGCTCGAAGAAACGGTTCTTCACACTCCAGCAGCCCACGTCATCGTAGATGATGCGCACCTCAACGCCTTCACGGGCTTTGGCTATCAGCATGTCGGACACCATACGCCCCAAGGCATCGTCCTCAAAGATGTAGACATCAATGTGAATGTGGCTCTTGGCCCGGGCCATGTCGCGCAACAAGGTCAAGAAGAAATCATAGCCATTGGTGAGCAGTTCCACCTTATTATTATTAAAGGGGAGCGAGAAACTCTCGTTGACAAAGAGGTCGATGATGGGCTTCATCCCCTCGGGAATCTGCAGGTCGGTCTGCTCCACAAAGCCAAGCATGGAGCGCTTGGACAGCTGGTCGAGCGAACGACGGCTGACAAGTCGTTCGCGCCGAGTGTTCACGCCAAAGAAGAGATAGAAGATGAAGCCGATGACAGGGACGAACAGGATGACAAGTGCCCAAGCAATGGTCTTCACCGGCTGGCGATTGTCCAAGATGACATGGATGACCGTCCCGATGACGATCACCTGATAAATGGTGAATATCAGGTTATGCCAGTCCATCTCGTTACTTAATACCAGTCAGTTTATGGGTTTGCAAGGACAACCGCCAACACGGATGCTGTTTAATGTATTCAATGCACAGATGCAGGATATGGGCATTGCGCTCAGCATCGCCCGTATCGCAGGGTTGGAGGTAGAGAAGGGGATGCCTACCCAAGCCCTCCCAAAGGGAGGGATGTTTAGATAGAGAAAGCCCACCCAAGCCCTCCCGAAGGGAGGGATGTTTAGATAGAGAGAGCCCACCCAAGCCCTCCCGAAGGGAGGGATGTTTAGATAGAGAAAGCCCACCCAAGCCCTCCCGAAGGGAGGGATGTTTAGATAGATATTCTAAAGAAGAAAGAATGGAGGATAGTTTTGCAGGTGTGTCTTCATCAAATACGACCTTAATCTCATCAGGTAATCTTTCCACACTTTCCTCTCTTTCCTCTCTTCTCTCTCCACAATCCTCTCTCCACTTTGGATTATCTATCCAAACATCCCTCTCTTCGGGAGGGCTTGGGAGGGCTTTTTCTATCCAAACATCCCTCCCTTTGGGAGGGCTTGGGTGGGCTTTTACTTCCCTACCCTTCGGCGACACCGTCAGCCAGTCCAGGTTCTTCGGCGCAGGCAGGATGCCGTTGCTCTCCATCGCCACCTCATAGCCATGCTGGTGCAACAGCTCCACGAATGCCTCATCGACCTGCAGCGTCGGTTCACCCCCTGTAAGCACTAGCAAGGGCTTGCTATATGCGTCACAAGGTGACACGTCCTTTCGACATTCGTCCACCTCGGCGATAATCTCTTCTGCCGTCATCTCGCGATACGTATCAAACTCCGTATCGCAGAACGGACAGCGCAGGTTGCACCCCGCAAAGCGCACAAACACCGCCGCACGTCCCGTATTGCGGCCTTCGCCTTGCAGCGAATAGAATATCTCGTTCACCCTAAATTGTTGCCTCATCATCGTCAGTTATCATTCGTCCTCCTCGTATGCAGCTACGTTGCCCTCGCTCTCCTGTACTGTAGCCTTGTAGCACTGCGGTATCTGCTCCACGCACCAGCGGGCAATATTCTCGGCCGTTGGATTGAAGGGCAGCACGTCGTTCAGGTTCTGATGGTCCAGCCGTCCCTTGATTTTCCGCTTTATTTCCGTAAAGTCCACCACCATACCGTTGCGGTTCAGCGTACGGGCTTTGCAATAGATGGTCACGACCCAGTTATGGCCGTGTAACTGCGAGCATTTGCTCTCATAGTCGAGCACTAAATGATGGCTCGCCGAAATCTCGATTCGTTTCTGAATGTAATACATATTTCCGTTTTAAACAACGAGATCGCTGCCTAAGCGTTTAGCCAGGACGTCGCGAAGCTCTTTGGTTTCCTTATGTTCTTTCAATAATTGCATGGCTTGTTCAGGGCTGATGCCCGGCTGACGCATCTGTCGCTGAATCTCTTTCAGTCTGCCCTCCACGATGTCGCGCCTAAAGTCCATCACCAGGTGGAGTACCCGCTGCCGCAGCGACCCCTCGCGGGGCTGCATCACAAAGCGCCCGCCCAGCTGATGCCGGTCTATGGCCAAGCGCGTAGCCAACTGGCTCACCTGCACGTCGGGATGACTGGTGAAATAGGTCTCGGCCTTGAATCCCTCTTCACCCTGATGGGCTACTGCCTCTTCCAGTATCTGGGTGTACAGCGGACTGTTGAACGACAGGCCGTCTTGCGAGAGGTCGAAGTCAATGTATTGCGATACCGAGAGCGACACCTTACCGCCGTCGTCGGTTTCAATATCCTCGAAGATGATTTCCTCGCCATGGCGCACAATCTCGCGCACTAACAGCAGTTCCACCTGCGAAGCCTGCTCCTGCGTAGAGTGGAGAGAGGGGAGAGAGGAGAGAGGAGAGAGTTGGGTGACGGGTGACGGCTCAACAAACCCCTCGCCGGGAATATAGATAGGTGGTTCGTCGGGATACTGGGCCGACGTATTGGGCGAAGAGGGTACGGTGGCTTGTGGTATGCTGTCATTCTGCAGTTTGCGGGCTTCGCGTTCCCGTTCCTTCTCTTTCTCCTCTATATTCTGCCGGATGTACTTGTTCATCTCGGCGATGAGCGTCTCTTCCTTCATGCCGATACGCAGGGCGAAGTCGGTCAGATAGGCCGAGCGCAATATCTGGTCGGGCACTACGGAGATGCTCTTCACGATGCCGCCGATAGCCTCTGAGCGCTTCACGGGGTCGCTGGTGTTCTCCACCGTGAGCTTCGACTTGAAGGTGATGAAGTCCGTCTGGTTCTTCTCGATATAGTCCTTCAGTTCCTGCGAGGAGTGCTTGCGGGCAAACGAGTCCGGGTCGTCGCCGTCGGGCAACAGCAGCACCTTCACCTTCATCCCCTCCGAAAGCAGCATGTCGGTGCCGCGCATGGCGGCGTGTATTCCTGCCTCGTCGCCGTCGTAGAGCAACGTGATGTTCTGGGTAAAGCGGTGCAGCATCCTGATCTGGTGCATCGACAGTGCCGTTCCGCTGTTGGCCACCACATTCTCTATGCCTGCCTGGTGCATGGCAATGACATCGGTATAGCCCTCGACCATGAACACGCAGTCTTCCTTCACAATGGCCCGCTTGGCCTGATAGATGCCGTAAAGCTCGCGCTCCTTGTGATAGATGTCGCTCTCGGGCGAGTTCACATACTTCTGCGCCACGCCTTTCGTGGCTGCATCGAGCTTTCGTCCGCCAAAGGCCACCACCTTGCCGCTCACATTGAACCAAGGGAAGATGGCACGCCCGCGATAGCGGTCAACCAATTTCGGGGGTGCGGGGGTGCGGGGGTACGGGGGTACGAGATTACCTTGTTCATCCACGTTTTCCGTATTGGAACTATCCTCGTACCCCCGTACCTCCGTACCCCCGTACCCCCGACTATCCCATTCATAGCACAGCCCTGTCTTCAGCAGGAACTCCACCTGATAGCCCGCCTTCAGGGCCTCGCGGGCCAGGGCATCGCGCTGTGGCAGGGCGAAGCCCAGCTGGAACTTCTCTATGATGTCGTCCCTGATGCCGCGACTGCGGAAGTACTGCTTGCCGATGGCAATACCGTCGGGGTTGTTGAGCAACACGCGGTGGAAATAGTCCTTGGCCCACTCATTGACCACGAACATCGACTCGCGCTCGCCCTGCTCCTTGCGCTCCTCGTCGGTCAGTTCCTTCTCTACAATCTCAATGTTGTACTTCTTGGCCAGCCAGCGCAGGGCATCGGGATAGGTCATCTGCTCATGCTCCATGAGGAAGCCTGCTGGCGTGCCGCCCTTTCCGCAGACAAAGCAATGGCAGATGTTCTTGGCCGGCGACACCATGAACGACGGGTTCTTGTCGTCGTGGAACGGGCACAGCCCCTTATAGTTCACCCCACTTCTGCGAAGTGTGACAAACTCGCCCACGACATCCACTATCCGTGCCGCATCAATAATCCTGTCGACGGTCGCCCTGTCTATCATTATTGCCCGATAATCCTACGTTTTATTAATTTTTTTGCAAAGGTAGCATAAAAATACGAGACTAAAGAACAAAGATACGACAAAAAATTGTAACTTTGCAAATGATTAATACTTCACGGCAAAATCATTATGGGAAGAATATACAGACTGAACCGTAATTTCGACAATACGGTGGGCAACAGGAAGACGGCTGAGCAGAACGACATGATGGCCGACTTCTGGTATGCTGCGCGACAACAAAACAAGAACCAAAACATAATAGAAGAGAAACGCAAAATGAGCAGAGTACTGATGATTGGCGCCGGAGGCGTCGCAACGGTAGCGGCATTCAAGATTGTGCAGAATGCCGACGTGTTTACTGAGTTTATGATTGCATCGCGCCGCAAGGCTAAATGTGATGCACTGGTAGAAGCCATCCACAAGAAGGGCTACACGATGCACATCCGCACCGCACAGGTGGATGCCGACGACGTGGAGCAGCTGAAGGCGCTCTTCGCCGACTACAAGCCCGAACTGGTCATTAACCTTGCCCTGCCCTATCAGGACCTCACCATCATGGAGGCCTGCCTGGCCTGTGGCTGCAACTATCTCGACACGGCCAACTATGAGCCGAAGGACGAGGCCCACTTCGAATATTCATGGCAGTGGGCCTACCGCGACCGCTTCCGCGAGGCCGGCCTGACCGCCATCCTCGGCTGTGGCTTCGACCCGGGCGTGACGAGCATCTTCACCGCTTACGCCGCCAAGCACCACTTTCAGGAGATACAGTATCTCGACATCGTTGACTGCAACGCCGGCGACCACCACAAGGCCTTCGCCACCAACTTCAACCCCGAAATCAACATCCGCGAGATTACGCAGAAAGGACTCTACTGGGAGAACGGACAGTGGGTGGAGACCGAGCCTTTAGAGATTCACAAGAACCTGACCTACCCCAACATCGGCCCGCGCGACAGCTACCTGCTGCACCACGAGGAGATTGAGTCGCTGGTCATCAACTATCCCACCATCCGTCGGGCCCGCTTCTGGATGACCTTCGGCCAGCAATACCTGAAGCACCTTGAAGTGATTCAGAACATCGGCATGAGCCGCATCGACGAGGTGGAGTACGAGGCCCCGCTGGCCGACGGCACAGGGACGGCACGGGTGAAGATCGTCCCCCTGCAGTTCCTCAAGGCCGTGCTGCCCAACCCCCAGGACCTGGGCGAGAACTACGAGGGCGAGACGTCGATTGGCTGCCGCATACGTGGCATCGGCAAGGACGGCAAGGAGCACACCTATTATGTCTACAACAACTGCTCGCACCGAGCCGCCTACGAGGAGACCGGCATGCAGGGCGTGAGCTACACCACGGGCGTGCCCGCCATGATTGGTGCCATGATGTTCTGCAAGGGTCTGTGGCGCAAGCCCGGCGTGTTCAACGTTGAGGAGTTCGATCCCGATCCCTTCATGGAGCAGCTCAACAAGCAGGGACTGCCTTGGCACGAAATCCACGACGGAGACCTGGAGCTGTAATCCATTCTTCACTCTTCACTCTTCACTCTACACTCCTCACTCTTCACTCTACACTCTACACTCTTCACTCTTCACTCATTTGAGAAGCTCGTTTAATTTGAAAGGAGTGTTGGTTTTATTTGAAAGTAATTGGAATAATGAGAATAATATTGCCTACGGCGTAAGCCAATTATTCTTATTATTCCAATTTCTTTCATTTCATTCTTTGGAATTTCATTCAACCTTACAGGTAAATTCTTCGCAAGCGAAGCGTCGCAAGCGCCGAGCGCGTGATTGGAATTAAAGCCAATTAAGATAATTCGTTTCCTGAAAGGATTTTCCCTTCGCCGCACCGCGCCGCCCATCCTTAAATCCTTAGAATTATTTTTTTCGATATTTACATACACTACATACACTTTTTGTGATAACCAGTTATAAATCAATGGAATAAATGGTGTATGTAACCGTGTATGTAGGGTGTATGTAAAATTTTACCTTCACCACTAAATGTCGATAGTTGTTACACCCGTAGATGCTGGTTGTCCCAACGGGTGGGACGTTTTGTCCCACCCGTTGGGACATTGCGTCTTCCATATTGTTGCATTGCCAGTATGTGCCACAGTGAAACTACCACTCTGGTTGCCTACACTACTTTCACCGTTGCCTACACTACTTTTCTTTCTCATTATCAGTCTGTTACACGTCAGTGTATGTAGTGTATGCAAATTTTAAAAATAAAATTTGAAAGAAATCGTGTTGGTCTTATTCCGTCTGCCACTCCTCCACTGTGCCCGTCTTGCTGCTGAACGAGGCGCCGACGCGGAACAGCGGGCGCGGGTCGGCGGCGTATGCTGCGGCATAGCCCTTGTCCTTGATTTGCCGCAGGGCCTCCTGCGCCGTGCCGTCGAGCTTGAACTCGAAGATGTAGATGTACTGAGGGGTCTCGACGATG
>ONMA01000063.1 GCA_900318815.1 uncultured Prevotellaceae bacterium | reverse complement strand
GCCGTGGCTGCAGAGCTATTTCCTGCTGGCAAGCATCGGCTTTATGATATATATGGTGTTCGAGGTGCGACAGTACGGCCGCTGGCTGCGCGACAACTATGCCGACCTGGAGCACAAGGAGGTGTGGCAGAGCCTGCTGGTATTGGCGGTCATCATGTTCCTGTTCGTCTATTACGTGACGGGCTACGGCAGCATCACCTACGAGTACATCATTCAGGTGAGCGGCTTCTTGCTCATCGGTCATCTGCTGTGGCGCGTGGAGACGCTGCAGGACCTGAGCATCTCGCAATCTCCGTCGTCCGAAACCATCTCCGATGCCACCTATGAGCAGATCGGTGCCTTGCTCAAGCAGCAGTGTGAGGACACGCAGCTCTACCTGCAGCACGACCTGACGCTCTCGCATCTGGCGCATGCCCTTGGCACCAACCGCACCTACCTCGGCATGTATTTCTCGCGTCAGGGCACAACCTACAACAGCTATATCAACGACCTGCGCATCGACTGTTTCGTTCGTCTTGTCCGTGAGGCCAACGCTGCCCAGCGTCCCTTCACCGCCCAGGAGCTGGCCGCCCAGAGCGGTTACCGCAGCTACCGCACCTTCAGCGTCGCCTTCAGGGAGCGCAAGGGCCAAAGCGTCACGGCGTGGATGAACGAAGAGGGGAGCGCATAAGAGCGCCCCTTCGTTCAGTTCTCGGCACTTAAGTTCAGTTCTCGGAACTTAAGTTTCGAGCACGAGACGAAAACGAACGAAAACGAACAAAAAAAAACAAAAAACAAAAACCATGATAAAGGCCCCTGTCAAGCACAACCGCCTGCGGCGAATGGAGACGCACGACTACACTTCGTCCTGCATCTATCTGATCACGGTGACGACGGAAGGCCGCCAGCGCCTTCTTGGTACGCTGATAGGTGACAGTGCCGCCACTGCCGCCATCGAGCCGACGCCGCTGGGCGCCTATGTCGCGGAGGCCTTCCGTCAGACGGCTGCCGAGACCACGAAGAAGACCGGCTGCCGCGTTCAGGTGCTCCATTATCAGATCATGCCCGACCATTTCCACGGCATCCTCTATGTCCGCGACACCCTCCCTGCCGATTACGCCCTGGGTAAAATCGTCGCCGCCTGGAAAAGCGCCTGCACCCACGCCCTTTGGGCTTCTTTGAGTGCTCGGCACTTAAGTGCGGAGAACGGAACGAAGGACTTAAGTGCTTCGTCAAGTTCTCGAAACTTAAGTTCCGAGCACAGAACATCCCTTTTCTCCCGCGGCTTCAACGACCGCATCCTGTTCCGCAGGGGCCAGCTGAAGACCTGGGTGGCCTACCTCGATGACAACCCGCGGCGCCTCTGGCTCAAGTGGCATTTCCCTGACCGTCTGCGCAAGGTCTATGACTTCACCGCAGGCACGAAGGGCCACCGCTATACCGCCGTCGGCAACACGTTCCTCGTCACCTATCCCGAGCGCCTCCAGGTGCGCTGCCATCGCAACCTGACAGCGGAGCAGATACAGCAGGAGGTGGAGAAATACCTGAGAGAAGCCCACCGCGGTACGGTGCTCGTCTCACCGTTTATCTCGCCGGCAGAGAAGGCCGTCTTTGAGGCCTGCTATCGGGAAAGGCTCCCCATGATACATATCGTCAACCGCGGGCTGGACGGCAAGTTCAACTACCCCTCCGGCAGAGACCTGTCGGGCTGCTCCGATGGCTTCCTGTTGGTGCTGGCGCCCTATGCCGACTATAGCGCCGAGACTGCTGCCGCCCGCATCACCCGCGCGCAATGCCTCGACATGAATGGCTATGCCGCCGACTTGGCTACCGTCACGCTTGTGCTCGGCACTTAAGTGTCGAGAACTGAACGAAGCACCCCCCCCCCCATTTCCTCGATGAAATGGGGGATTTTTGATGCGGGGACGAAAAGTACAGGGGAGCGGGGGAGTGGCAGAATTTACAAAAATGTGGCAGAATTTACAAAAATTGCATCCGAGGGCGTTTTGCTCTTGCAGGAATGGGAGTAATTTTGTAAATTTGCAATGTCTTTTTCAACCTAAGACAATAAGAAAGTGTGCAAAATGGAAAACGAATCTGAACAACAACTAAAACGCAACAGCGTTGTCTGCCCCAAATGCGGACAGAGGACGTCGTTTAACTTGATACAGGACGCCATCGACGAGGAGGGAGAGTTCTACTGCTGCCAGCACTGCGGCTGGCCGTTCCATTACAAAGTGGCTATGTGATACCATCCAGGCGATGGCTCATCGCTAAAAACCTAAAGCGATCTTTAACATACTGAGACAAACGGATATTTTCTGGGTTCACGGTGAATGATGCACGGTGAATGGTTTTTCTTTGAACACGAATTCTTGCGCTCCGTTGGTGCTCAGGCGCTTCGCGGAGTCCCATTAATTATCCATTAATTTTTCATTCGCTCGACCTCTGGTCGCTTGGCTAGTCCAAGAATGATTAATTATATGGGCGATTAGATGAGACTCCGAGCTCTGCTCGCCTGAGCACCTATAAAAATAGGTAATGAGCGAAGAATTATATGTTTAAAAGAAAAGTATCTCGCGGGAAATGTGTATCTTTGCAGCCAGAAACTAACAATGCAAGATATGAGTAAGTACGAAATACCATTCCTTACGGCATGCATACGGGCCTTCGGACGACGCTTCTCGATGACGCGGCAGGCGGCCTTCCGCTATCTGCACGAACACAAGGGGCTGGCGTTCCTGATAGAGTTCTACGACGTGGAACACCTGCAGTCGATGGACGAGACAATTGAAGACCTGCTCATCATCTGCCAAAAGAACGGAGGAACACTGGCATGAACCAGCCCAATCACCATCAGATAGCCACCTACCTGACCGACTACGTGCTGAGCGAGTTGGTGAAGTACGTCATCGAGGACACTGGCTGCACCACCGAACAGGCCATGGAGCAGGTGTACAACTCACCGCTGATGACGCTGCTACAGGACGAAGAAGGAGAACTCTACGTGCAGAGTCCTGCGTATTTGTACGAGCTGATGAGGAGCCAGCCGTAGCGCATCCCCCGACATTCCCCCTACAGAAAATCGCGAGTAAGCGAGAGCAATGATGCTTGCATCGATTGCCGAACCGATGGAGCAGCGAGAGCCAACATGCTTGCATGATTGGCCGAGTCGTGAAAGAGGTCGGCGTAGCCAACGTGAGCGATTTCGAGCGAAGCTCAAATATCCGCCGAGACATCGAGAGATGGCCCGGCGGTTGCTTTTCCCCCCTCCTCTCGGGAGGGGAAGGGGGTAGGCCTTATCCGTTTGGTCTCAGGAATATGAAGTGCCCTGTCGGGCAGATATCGAACAAATCTGAAAAATCTGACATTTTGAGCCCCTTGATAAGGGGCGGCTATCGCTCGGCCTCTGGACGCTTGCTACTGAAGGGACGCAAGAAAGCAGGGATTAATAATAGTGAAAGATTTGAATAAATTTGAAAGATTTCTTCGACGAGCGAAGCGAGTAGAACTCGATTACTCCGACGACAGTCGGACTCAAAAAAATTGACGACCCGCCGATAGGCGACGACATAAAAACATAAAGCGATCTTTGAGCTGACGCTCGAGAAACGCAAAGCGATCTTTAACTTATTGAGACAAACGGATATTAAAAGACCCTCCCCCCTGCCCCTCCCTGTCGAGGTCGGGAATGTAGGATGCTGGGAGGATATAAAAAACTGCTGGAAATAGCAGGAATGTCGGGAAAATATCGTATCTTTGCACCGTTCAAACGTAAAAAAGGTACGATTATGGAGACAATCATTGAAAGGACACCAGGACGGATAACCGTCAGCATGAGCACACGCCGGTGGAACAGGATTCAGAAACTGGAGCAGGCCTACAAGCTGGCCCGCATCATCAAGCACGGCATGAACCAGGCCGAGATGGCACCGGCCATGACCGTGGAGCAGGCCATGAAGCACCTCGAAGAACTATGATCAAGGAGATACGCTTTTCCGATTCAATTCTGTATTCATTGATTCGCCAGAGGCATAGCTCCCGCAGGGAGGGGAGTAGGATGCTGGGAGGATATAAAAAACTGCTGGAAATAGCAGGAATGTCGGGAAAATGTCGTAACTTTGCAGCCGTTCAAACGTATAAACAACGACGAATTATGGCAGAAGGAGAAAAGAAGTACAGTCTCTCGCTCGAACAGCTCAATCAACTGGTGAGCGACGCCGTGGCTACAGCCATCAGGAAACTGGACAACGTGGAAATCATCGACTCGCCAGCCGACAAGACCGCACAGGAACAGACGGGCGTCAAGGTGACGCAGATGGACGACGAGCAGTACCGCGAGGCGATGGACACGATGGCCAAGAACCGCGGCGCGGGCGACGAGCCGAAGGTTGGCATCTTCTGGTACAACGCCACGCGCAAGGAGCTCTTCGGCGTGGTGACCCACAAGCGCACAGACTACCTGAAGCCGAATGCCGGCGGCGGGCTTATCACCTGCAGCGAGATGCACGAGGACGTGTGGAAGAAGGAGCTGCGCCGACAGAAGTACCACGGCGACGGCACGGGCCCGTTCAAGGGCGAGTATCAGATGAAACCGCGCGGCCGCGTGTTCTTCTCGCCCGCCGACGACCAGTACATCATCGCCGTGGGCACGTGGATCGACCACAGCCCCGAGGCCATCGACCAGATTATCGTCGAGTTCGACCTGCCCCGCGAGAAGACCATCGTGAAGAAGGCCTCGCACTGGGACATCGGTCAGACCTGGAACGACTGACGCGCCGCACGACATTCCCCCCACAGAAAAAATATCCGCCGAGACATCCGATGAGGATGGGCCCGGCGGTTTTGTTTTTTTGTCTAAGGAATTTAGGAACTTAGGAATTTATTTCCTTGATTCCTTGGTTCCTTAGAATAATAAAAAATGACTCTTCCATAGCGGGAATATCGGAAAATAGTTGTATCTTTGCAGCGGAAATAAAACGATACGATTATGGAAGCAAAGAAGACAAAAGAGCAGGCTCTTGAGTTTATCAAGGCTGCTGTAAAGCACAAGCAGGAGTGGAAGAAGGAACTCGAGGCCGAGTTCAAGGGTAAGGACGTCAACGTGGTGATGCTATGATCAAGCTGTCGCTCGAGCGCATCAATGCCAAGTCGCCTTACGAGGTCCGCGAAGCCGGTGGTGGCTACGAGTTCCGCACCGAGGGCGGCATACTCTACCGTATCCGCTTCCTGGCCGAGAATCCCATCGGCGGTTGCGATACCTATCAGTTCGCCATCTCCAAGATCGACAACGTTCGCTCTCCGCACGACCCGAATATCAGTGCCATTACGTTCATCATCCTCGATGAGTTCTTCACCGAATACGAGAACGTGCTGCTTTACTACTGCGATTCGGCTGACCATCGCGAGGCTGGCCGCAACCGACTGTTTATACGTTGGTTCGAAAAGGCTGCCAATCCTAACCGCTTTACCATTCGTACTACGCATGCCACCCTTGAGGGACAGGAGCTGTATGTAGCCATCATCGTTGAGAACCGCAACCGCTATCTGAAGGCTGTCACCGACGAGTTCGACAGCACTGTCGCAGCCTTTAAAGACAAGCCATAGCCCCCCCCGCACAACATTTCCCCTACAGAAAAATATCCGCCGAGACATCACCACGATGCCCCGGCGGTTGCTTTTCCCCCCTCCGTTTTGTCTTAACTTCGAGAAAACATATATATAATTCACCTAATTAATAACATTTTTAAAACTTAAAATTATGAGAAAAAACAAATTATTACTTCTGCTCGCGCTGCTCTTGACGGCGGCGACGGGCGCGTGGGCGCAGACGGAAACGCTGCTGACCACCATTACGCCTACAGGAAATGACTCCTACAGCGAAACTACACCAGGAGTTGTTACAGTTACACCTAGCGGTTTGTTTTTATACAGCGGAGCTAATGGATGGATGTGTATGGGTTCAGGTTCATTGACAGTTGAAGCGAAGGACGGATACACAATCACCAAATGTGTGTTCAAACAGAATGATAAAACTCCTGTCACGATTTCTACATCTCCATTTGCAATCACTTTTGCTAATGGTAAGTGTGTCGAAGATGCTAAACTAGCGATGGATGGTGTCACATCGATTGAGGTGTATGCCCCCGCTGCCTCTGCTGGCTACACCGTTTCTCTGAAGGACGGCGTGAAGGATGCCGACAAGTGGACCATCAGCCCCAACCCCGCTGAGGAGGGCCAGACCGTGACGCTGCAGTACACCGGACGACTGAAGGTGAAGGGCGTGACGGCTACAAGCGAGGCGGCTGCTCCCAGCGTTCCCGACGGTGCCATCAACGGCAAGTTCAGCGTAAGCTCAACGAAGAAGGTGTATTTCTCCAAGGGTAACCTGCGCTACGCATCGTCGAAGTGGAGCTTCTTCGACAACCAGTATGACTATTACACCAGCCACAGCGCAGACGCATGGGACAAGTTCGGCTGGAGCACTTCTGCCACCACATACGGCATGAGTACTTCTTCAAGCAACGGCGATTATTCCGGCGACTTCGTGGACTGGGGCGCAACGATGGGCGCAGGCTGGCGCACGCTGACAAGTGACGAGTGGGCATATCTGCTGAAGACCCGCAG
>ONMA01000043.1 GCA_900318815.1 uncultured Prevotellaceae bacterium | reverse complement strand
CAATTGAATGGGGCGAACCAGCCTCATCAATCCTGGGTCGCAGATATTATGCCATAATAGTGCATCACTCAAACCATTTATATTGAACTAAAAAAACGAAAAATGAATACTACCGCAAAAAAGATGGCAAGGCACGCTTATTTATATGTAGTTGGGGACAGAGAAGGAGATGTTATCGGGTGATGAAAGAACAGGCCACAAACCAGTGAAAATTTTCGGTAATCTCCTGCAGGATCTTTTTTTCCGTGATACCGCCAAGAAAAGGGAATAAAATGTGGTGCAGAGTTTAGCTTTCCTCGCAAAAGCAACGTAGAAGGGGGGTGAAAGTTTTGCACTTTCAGCTTTTTTGCTTACCTTTGCAGCAAATTTTCCGAACACCTGAAAATAAGCACAAAGGACATGAAAAGAATCGTTTATGCACTCCTGGGCGGACTGTTCCTGCTGGCCGCCTGTCAAGATGCCAAGGTGCCTGCCGACTATGCCGAGACAGACACGACGGCCAATATCTACCCTGACTATGCCGATGTGACCGTTCCCATCAACATGGCACCCCTCCACTTCCAGCTCATGGACGAGGCCGACGAGGTGGTGACGCGCTTGACCGCAGGCAGCGAGCAGACGGTGTGCGAAGGGCGCAAGGTGATGCCCGCCCCTGCCGACTGGCGCAGGCTGGCCGAGGCTGCACAGGACAAGGGAATCGGCGTGGAGGTGTTTGCCCAGCGCGACGGTAAGTGGTTGCGTTACAAGCCGTTCCACATCTACGTATCGGCCGACAGCATCGACCCGTGGCTCTCTTACCGCCTCATCTCGCCCAGCTACGTCACATACGAGGAACTGACCATCAACCAGCGTTGCTTGGAAAACTACGACGAGCGCGTCATCTACGACAACATGCTCTGCTCCACGGAGAAGGACGGCCAGTGCATCAACTGCCACAACTACCAGAACGGTAACCCGCAGCGCATGCAGTTCCATGCCCGCCAGAACCTGGGCGGCACGGTCATCAACTATGACGGAAAGATTATCAAGACCAACCTGAAGACCGACTCGACGCTCTCGGCCGGTGTCTATCCGTCGTGGCACCCGCGCCTGCCGCTCATCGCCTACTCTACCAACCTGACCATGCAGACGTTTCACACGCGCGACCTGAACAAAATCGAGGTACTCGACTCGCAGAGCGACCTGATACTCTACGACCTGGAGCACGGCGAGGTGAGCACGGTGGAGAACGACCCCGACGAGTTTGAGGTGTTCCCCTTCTGGAGTCCCGACGGCAAGTACCTGTACTACTGCTCGGCCCACTTCGAACTGCTCGACACCATGAGTGCCGAGGCTCAGAGTATCAAGCGCTACAAGGAAATCAAGTACAACATCTACCGCAAGGCGTTCGACGAGCAGAAGCTGACCTTCGGCCCGCGCGAGATGGTGTTCGATGCTGCCTCGCAGGGTCTGAGTGCTACGCTGCCGCGCATATCGCCCGACGGTCGCTGGCTGCTGCTCTCGGTGGGCGAATGGGGATGCTTCCACATCTGGCACCGCGACGCTGACCTCTGGCTTATTGACCTAAAAAGTGAAGAATCTTCACTAAAAGCCCGTCCTTTCGACGAGGTGAACAGCTCCAACACGGAGGCCTATCACACCTGGAGCCGGAGCGGACGTTGGATAGTGTTCAGCAGCCGACGCTACGACGGCGACTTCACCCGCCCGTTCTTCGCCCATGTCGACGAGGACGGCCATGCCACGAAACCTTTCGAACTGCCGCAGGACGATCCTGACTATCACCGCCAGCTGATGAAGAGCTACAACATCCCAGAGCTGATGACGGGTCCCGTCACCGTGAAGCCGCAGGAATGGGCCGACGTGCTGAAAAAGCCGGCACAGCCCGCCAAGTATGTCGTCAGATAGAAATAAACATTAACCTTCTATTTATTCGTTAATGGTGCGCCGTCTCTCCCCTCCCCTTGAGTGGACGACTCTTTATACACATCTCCCAGGGGTAGCCCCGAAGGGGCGTTGAGATTACAGGCAGGGGTTCACACCCCTGCCTGTAGTCTTTTCAGGCCTTCTGCTGCGCTTCCAGTTGCCGAGATGTGTATACAGAGTAGTTGAGGGGAGGGGCTGCGCGTAGTAGCAATTTATAGAACATGACAAGAGTGCCTCCTTCTTATTCTTCATGAATGAGGTGAACGTCGCACTGCGGGAAGGCAATGGTGATACCGGCAGCGGTGAGGGCTTCGTAGATGACCTCCTTGGCGCGGTCGACGTAGCCGATGCGCTCGGCCACCAGCACGTACTGCTTCACATTGACATCGACGGCACTGTCGCTCATGTTGCCCACCACGACATTGATGCCGTAGTTGGGGTCGACAATCTCGCGTCCATACTGATCCTTGGTACGCATCTTCTTCATGGCCTCTACCAGCACCTCGCGCACCCGCTGGATTTCCGTGCCGTAAGCCACGCCAACAGTGACGATGGTGAGTTCGTAGGAGTGGTTGCGCGTGAGGTTGTTGAAGTTCTTGCCAAAGAGCGAGGAGTTGAGGAAGGACATCTCCGTGCCCTCGATGGTCTCGGCCTGCACACACTGATAGTTGATGGCCGTGACCTTGCCTCGCACGCCGTCGCACTCAATCCAGTCGCCCACCCTGAGACGTCCGCTCATCAACTGGATGCCGTAGATGAAGTTGTTGATGACATCCTTCAAGGCAAGACCGATACCAGCGGAGAGACCTCCTGCCACCAGTCCTAAAGAGCCCGTGGGAATCTTCCAGAAGTTAATCACCACGACGGCAAAGCCCATCCAAATCAGCACGCTGATGATGCTGTTGCCCAACGACAGGTTGATTTCGTTGGCACGGATGGTAGTACGGTTATGCTTGCGCATAAAGGTGGCATAGCGCACGTATTGCCAGATGGCGTGAACGGCCTTGCTGAAGTAGCACAGCACATAGTAGAGGATGAGCAGCCAGATGATGCTCTTGACCGAAATGCGCAGCGTCTCGAATCCTCTCTGATCATAGAGATGGATAAAGGGATTCTCATAGAACTTGACAAAGAGGTCGTCGAAGTCGAACATACCTAACGACAGCCTGACGCACAGCGGCAGGGAGAGCAGTACGATGGTGGGGATGGCCACCTGGCGGATGAAGTCGAAGAACCAAGTGGCGCCAAACAGCAGCGATTCGCGGTCTTCGCCCGTCACGTAGGTGATACGACTGCGCATGGACTCCACCCGCTTGTCGAGCCAGCGCTCTTTGTAGCGGCTCATCAAGTCGAGCATACAGACCACCGTCAGCCATACTGCCAGGAGGAAATACCACCACACCAGAACGAGCAAAGCCACAAAGGTGTAGCCCACGAAGGCAAAGACGAGGGCAACGAAATAGACGGCTAACGATGCCCAGCCCAGTGTGCTGTCGATGGACGTGGCCTTTCCACTGACCCAGATGCAGCAACACAACTGCCACACGACAATGAGCAGCAGAATGGGCGGGAAGAGGAGCACCATCAGCTTGTCGGGCACAAAGGTGATGCGGCAGGCAATGATCATCAGCATGACCAGGAAGGTGGCCGAATAGAGCAGGAAGCCCTGACGGAACTGCTCTGGCTTCACTCGCAGCAGCAGCGAGCCGGAGATGGCAATGAGGAGCCACAGGAAGGTGTTCACGTGGCGCACACCCAGACTAATGTATTCATCGCCATATAAAGATAAGCCAAACACAAGGATGTAGACGATGGTTCCTGTCAGAATCGAGATGATTGTCAGTTTCTTCTTGGGAACATAACGTTTCAGCCTCGTGAAACGGTAAAGCAGCCAAAGCACGAGGAGGGTGAGGCACCAGAAGAAGCCCAACACGACCAATTGCATGACACAGACAAACAGCAACACGGTATTTTCTGCCTTACTGGAAAGGTGCTGGAAAAAAGTGGCGTCATCCTCTTCGGCAGAAGCATCCCCGTCAAGACTATCATACAATTCCTTCCAACTGTACTGCGCCCGCAAGTCCACCTTGATCTTCTTCCAAAAGTAGCCAGGATTGGCCAGGATGTCCAAGAACGGTGTCTGCCCGTCGACAAAGACATACCGCTCGAGATACCGATAGCGCGACTCGGCATAGTCGAAGGTCTCCTTCAGTCGCAGGAAGGCCTCCTGATAGTGGGTGCTGTCGGCTATCACGGTAGCGCGGTTGCTGGCATTCATCTTCAACAGCTCGGAGGCAAAGATGATGCAGGAATCGCGCAGCGTCTCGCCTATCGAGTCCAGGACAAACGGGGCTGAAAGCGAGTCCTTGAAGGCTATCCTGATAATCTCCTTTTCGAGCGAAGAGATGGAATCGGAGAGATGAACGTCGAGGGAGTCGTTGCGGTAGAGCAGACTGTCGGGGATGATTTCCATCTCAATCTCCTTCATCATGGGGGGCAGTCGGCGCAGAGCCTCGATGAGTCGGGCATTGCGCTCAATCTCATAGTTGAGACTGCCAACGATGTGGTCGTATGGCCTGCGGTTGATGCTGAACACCTTATAGTTGCCCGTCACCTTTTTCAGGGCGTAGGCGAGGCCGAACGTCATCTCCTCTTCTTGCGTATAGAGGAGAATGGAGAGCTGGTTGGTCTCGGTGACAACGTCGATCATGCGCTGGTGCTGCCGCTGATAATCGTCGTTGAAGCGTTGCTGCGCCTCAGCACGCTGCTGGTAGTCCGTCCGCAGGTTGGTACAGAGTTCCTTGAGCGTACTCGTCAACGAGCGCCCGCTGACGATAGCCCAGAGCGGGACGGCGCATACAGAGAGCGTCAGGAAGAGAGCCAGGAGTTTCTTTTTCATCGGTCAGTAATTGTTATAAATCGGGGGTACGGGGGGGCGGGGGTACGGGGTGCGGGGGTACGGAGGGGCGGGGGTACGAGGGTACGGAGGTACGAGAATGCATCTACAGACGGACGCCAAAAGAGAGTCGGGCATAGGCATCGTAGATGTTGATTTTGCAATGATCGTTCTTATAGTTGAAGTTGTTGTACTGTGCCTGAGCACCGATGAAGTAATTGCTCCAGTTGTAGGCTATGCCGAGGCGCAGGTCGAGGTTGAAGCGGAACATGCTGTGTTTGACCTCCGGCTCCACATCCCAGTAGTCGAACTGGTTGCCCGAGTCCTTGACCATCAGAAGAGGTTTATGCGTTTTTCCGTTGGCCCACGTCCTCGTCTCCTTGTTCCAGTCACCGTAGTTATCGACAGGCTCCACAGGAGAGAGATCGTAGTTGGTTTCGTATTTATAGGCTTTCACACGGTTATAGATGCCGATGGTAGGCATGGCCATCGCATTGACAACAAGACCTCGGAACGGCACCCAGTTGTAGCCGTAGCCGATACCGAGGTTGGCCTGGTGAACCTTGGCACGGTAGATGCCGTGGCCGATAATCATAAAGACCGCATTCTGGATGTCGGAATAGTCGAATGAGGACTGATACCAAGTGGCACCCAAGAGCAGCGAGCCAGCGGAGCGACGCTGGATGACCGACTGGTTGTAGGCCGCAGCCTGCGAGTAGCGCCGCCCGTTGAACACGTAGTATCCGTTGATATAGACGGAACGAATCCATACAGGCGAGGGCATGTTGACGGCGGTGTCGTATGCGGTAGTCTGCCCCTTCTCAAATTCATCAGCACTGAACTTACCGTCTTGCGTGTTGAAACGCCTGAGCCGGAGGTTGAAGCCGTAGTTGGCACCAGTGGAGCTGATAGAGTAATAACGGCCAGCATTCTTTGTGAGCGACTTGGAATAGGAAAATCCCGTACCACGATAGCCCACCCAGAAGCCGACGGACGAAGCCACGGGAGGCTCGAAACAGAGATTCCAGTCGGAATAGTCGTTGGTTCCAGGAAATTCGATATGCTGGCTGTAGTCCACATCGACCACATTCTCCTTATAACGGAGAATCACCCTCCAGGGCTTGTCGGGCACTTCGATGTAGTTGGGATCGACCTTCGACTTGGCTTTGGTGTCTAAGATTTGCTGTAGCTGCTGAAGACGCAGCATCAAGCTCGGCTTAGTTTCCTGTGTACTTACGCTGTCTATCGTTTCTTGTTGCTGTGCTGCTGCATTCAAGGAGCATAGCAGACAGCAGATGATCACTTTGCCTATCATAGTATAAAAATAAAGACGATTATGGTTAGAATTAAGATAGATAGCGATTTAAGAAGTTGGACGACTCGGATTCGAACCGGGAATGACAGAACCAAAACCTGTAGTGTTACCATTACACCATCGTCCAATCAAGAATAAAGAAAAGGCGACTCCTCTCGGGAATCGCCTGCAAAGGTAGTGTTTTTTTGTGATACCACCAATTTTTTTGGCAATTATTTTGCTGATTACGGCAATATGCTGACCTTTTCTACCTGGACTACGCCATTGTCGTTATAGACGAAAGCCACCACTGAGAGATGCTCGGGTCGCCAGGACGCATCGGCAGTGAAGCGGTAAGAGAGACTGCGCGTCTCGCCCTCGGCCAGAGAGAAGTCATCGCCCCAGGTGCCGTTGACGGCAGCCCGCAACACATGATTATGCACGTACTCACGGTCGGTGAGCTGTCCGCTGGTGGGCTTGTCCACCTCGTTGTAGCGCAACTGCATGGCTACGATGCTGTCCTCCAGCACCCAGAGCTGGAGCTTGCCACGGGTGGCTCCGTCGGTGCCTAATGCCTCCACCTGAATGGTGGCCTCGCGGCTCTCACTATCATAACTGGAGGAGAGACTGAGCTGCATGCTTGACTTCTGCTTGATGTATTCGCTCACCTTCGCAGCCCACTGCTGATAGTCCTGCTTGCCGGTGCGGTTGACCATGCCAAGAGGCTGATAGCTGATGCCCCAGTGGTTGTAGTACTCGTCGCCCAGGTCGGTGGCCAGGCCGAGCAGGGTGGCCGAGCCCTTGAAACCGAGGGGGCCGGAATGTATGCCCACGGCAATGATATTGTCGTGGCCGTACTGCTCCTGCAGTTTCTCAATCTCGAGGGTGGCGGCAGGACAGTTCACACAACGCTGGCCGGTGAAGTCCTCGATGAGCACTTTGCGGTTTACGTCGGCAGGCTTCACGTAGATGAACCGCTCCTCCTCGCTGATGTTGCTGCATGAGGCAAAGGCGAGGAGAAAGAGGAGAGAGGAGAGTGGAGAGAGGATAGTGAAGAATGAAGAGTGAAGAGTGAAGAATCTTGTTGTCATCTGGATGGAAATCAGAAGTTGTAGTTATAGGAGAGTTTAAAGCCGCGGCTGGCAGGCTCGTAGCGGCAGACGCCACCGGAGCAGTTGATGCCTTCCTGCGTACGCACATAGCCACACTGTATGCGGTGGGCGCCCGTATTGAAGGTGACGAGGCCCTGATAGTAGTGTATGTGGGAAGAGCCGCAGTTGTACATGTCGCTCACGGTGAACATCCAGTGGGGCACGATGGAGAGTTCGAGCAGTCCGGCCACCCAGTCGCCCTCGTCCTGCTCGGAGCGCAGGTACTGGGCCTCGCCGCGCAGCGTCACCTTGGGTGAGAACTGGTACTTGGCATCGGCCACGAAGATGTTGCTGTGAATCATAGGCTCGCCGTGCCCCTCGACCACCTGCTGGTTGTAGCGCTGGTTCATATACATCAGGTTGAGCTTCAGGTCCTTCGACAGCTTGCGCTCCACCAGCACGTTCAGGTCCTGGTAGTAGGTCTGGTCGCCCCACTTGAAGAAGCTGCTCCTGAACCAGTCGGTACCCATGAGGTTGCCGTCGGTCACGTAGTCATGCTCTATGCTGCGCACATAGGAGTAGTTGAGCTTCACCTTCATGCCGTACTTGCCTCCCAGGAACGTCTTGCGCTTGAAGTTGTAGCCCAGCTCAGCCTGATAGGCCCATTCGCCCAGTGCCATCTGTGTGTCGTAGGCATAGAGGGTGGCCAGCGAGTAGGTGTGGTCCTGCGTGAAAGCCTGCAAGTGGTTGATGCGTGCGGGTATGCCCTTCTTCGACCGCTGACTGCGGAACGACATGTTCTCCGAGCGCTTGGCCTGCAGGAGCAGGCTGAAGCCCTTCTTAGAGTAGGTAGTGGAGAGCATGGCCACGTCGCCCGGCTTGTAGGTATAGTTGTTGTCATACGACGGGTCGCTGCCCTTGCGGGCATACTCGCCCAGCAGACTCCAGTTGCCGTGGTGAATCTCGGCACGCACGTCCCAGGCATTGACATAGCGGGGGAAGAACAACTTGTGGGTGGCATCGACGAAAATCTCATCCTGTGCGGCCTCGTCCTTGTTCACCCACGAGGCTCCCAGCATGAGCCGCGTGTCGGTCTGCTGCAGGGCGGGCAGCCACTGGTCTACGTTCAGTTCCAGGTTGGCACCGGCGATGTAGCTGTCGGCCCAGTCCCAGTAGGCGCGCTGCTTGCCGTAGAGAGTGGTCAGCTCCACACCCTTCAGCGGCTGTGCCTTCAGACGGGCACCTAAGAGCGAGTTGTCTATGCCTAAGGAACGCTCCTCGTAGGAACGGAGGATGAAGCCCGAGCCAAACTGCTCGTAGAAGGTGCCGAGCGTCATGTCGGCGTTGCGCCCCTTGCCCTTCACGTAGAAGTGGGGCAGACCCCATCCCTTGAAGCCCTCCTCGTTCTCGAACTGCGGCAGGGGATGGTCCAGGTACTCAAAGCGAGCCCCCGCCTCAACGGCATGGCTCTGCAGCATTAGGTCGATGTAGGTGTTGGTCTTGCCCCAGTCGCCGTCCTTATAGGCCCCGATGACGCTGTCGGTCTGCGGAATAAGCACGTCGGTCTGTATGCTCCCGCTCAGCGTCACCTTGTTGTCCTGAGCCTGCACGGCAACAGCCTGTCCTAATATAAATGCGTATAGAAAAAGTCTTCTCGTCATAAGGCTTATTCCTTTATCAGCTCACGCACCTTCTCGATGAGTTCCGTCTCGGCTCCGTCGGTATAGCCGTTGTGCTTGTAGACAATCTGTCCCTTGCCGTCGACGATGAGCACGTATGGAATCATCTGTATGCCTAATGCACGCTTGAAGTCGCCGTTGGGGTCGAGCAGTACCTCATAGTCCCAGTCATGGTTGTCGACGAGCGGCTTCACCTTGTTGATGTTCTGCGCCTGATCAATGGAAACGGCGATAAGCTTTACGCCCGTCTCCTCGCGCCACTCATCGTAGACCTCGCTGATGGCATCGAGTTCGCGGTTGCAGGGCTTGCACCAGGTGGCGAAGAAGTCGATGATGAAGGGCTTTCCGTTGTTGGAAAGCGTGTCGGTGCGCACCGACTTGCCGTTGAGGTCTTTCAACACGATACTGGGGAGCTGGGCATTGGCTATGCCCATGAAGCAGAGAAAAGCTGCTAAGAGATAGAATCTTTTAGTCATAAATCACGTTTTTATGTTTCAAGAGTGCAAAATTACTACTTTTATTCCATTGCACCAAGTTTTACGGCACTTATTATGTAAATATTCGGGGGTGCGGGGGTACGAAGGTTCGGGGGTGCGGGGGTACGAGGATAGACTCTTTGCGGAAAATTGGACGTGCAAACTATTCTCGTAGCTCCGTACCCCCGAACCTCCGTACCCCCGAATCTCCCTCTGTACCCCCGAATTATCCTAAACGATTACTTCACCACGCGCTTCTGCACAGTGCCGTCCTGTAGGCGTACGATGCGCAGAGCCTTGGAACCCATGCGGGCAACGGGGCGACCCAGGAGGTCGAAACAGGCAGATGTCGGCGATGCCTGACGCTGGGTAGCGGCAATGTGGGCAGGGTCGGCGTAGTTGAAGACAACGGTTACCGAAGGGCCGTCGGCCACCTTCTCGTAGCTCTGATAGGGGAAGATACCCACCTGCCGCATCAGCTCCAACCGGTAGGTGACGACGCAAGTACCATAGGCCGTGGGAAGCCACTCGCTCTGCAGGTCGTAGACAGCACCGGGGATTATGGATCCGGGCGTGGTCTCGTAGGTGCCCTTGGCATCCTGATTGTTGCACGTCACAGGGAAGCACACCTGCAAGCGACCATTGTCGAGCGTGGTGATGTCGTAGACCACACGCACGTACTCTGCCGTCAGTCCCACGTTCTTCACTTTCAGGCCCGAGTTCATGTTATTGCCCATGAACTCGTCCTCAATCAGTTCGCTGACGGTGATGGTAGTACCATCGGGCACGGTATTGTCCTGGACATCGATGAACTGGAAGGATTCACCAGTCTGCGCCATGGACGAAGCCATGGCGCAGAAGAAGAGGATAAGAGAACTAAACAGTTTCTTCATTTCACGATTTGCTTTTTACCGGCGATAATCATCATTCCTTTCCGGGGCTGGTCGAGTCGCTGACCCGAAAGGTTGTAGACGGCCTGCGGAGCGGTGACGGCCTTGACCGACGATAAAGACGTAGAGGTGTCGGCCTTAATGCCCATCTTGTCGAACTCAATCCAAGTCATGTCGGAGCCTGAGCCTTCCACATAGAAGCCCAGACGGATGCTGCCACTGAAGCCTTCGATGTCGAAATTGTAGGACTGGGATTCTTCGCTCTCAGGCAGGTCGGCCATCTCAATGGTGCCGATGACATTGGCCGAGCTGAAGTTCTCGCCGTCATTGGCCACGACCACCTTCAGGGTGATGGGGTCGCCCTTATAGACGGTAGTCAGCGTCAGCGTGGCTACAAACTTCGAATAGGCATCATTGCCCAAGCTGACGGAGGGACTGACAAGCCATGAATTTGAGGTGGCACCGTAAGGCATGAAGCGGATATTCTTTTGCATGCCGCCAAAGCCGGAACGCTGCGTGATAACGATGTCACCACCCTCACTCAGTTCCGTGTTCTCGCTGAGCTCGCCAGAATAGGTACTCCAGACATAGAGGTCTTCGGCCTCTTTGACCACGAACTCGAAGGGCACGCTGGCGCCGGTCATGAAGCTCATCGCGTCGCTCCAGCCGCTCGTGGCCGAGGCACCATTGGTGCGCACACGGGCCTGATAGCTGCTCAGTCCCTGCAAGCCCGTAAGGGCGATGCTGGTGGCGCTGACGTTCTGCGGCTCGCCCCATTCCTCTTCGCTGGCCTTCTTATAGCTGACCTCGTAGGAGACGGCACCTTCCTGTGCATCCCACTGGATGGTGACATTACCACCGTCGACGCTGGCCACGCTGATGTTGGCAGGATAGTCCACGGCAGGCTTCTCCTCAAGGTAGATGCGGCTGAACTGCGTCTGTCCCATGCTGAAGCGATGGATGTAGATGCGCAGGCGCACCTTCTCGCCGGCATAGTCGGAGAAGGTAGCCTCGAAGGGCACGAACGAGGCATCGGAAAGACTCTCGCAGTTGTTCTTGTCGATGGTCAGAATGTCCTTGTACTCCACACCGTCCTTAGTCACCTGGAACTTGATGCACTCGCCGTCGGCCAGCGTCCATGCACTCTGCATCCAGCCTGCACGCTTCGTACCGGCAATAGAGGTCTTGATGCGGTTGTTGCCTTCGGCCAAGTAGATATAAGGTGACTCATACCAGGCAATGGTGCCCTCGGTCTCGTCGACATAGTTGATCTGGTTATAGATGTAGCCGTTGCGGCTGTTGTCGGTCCAGTAAGCATCCTCACCATGGTCGCTGGTCCAGCCCAGGTAGTCATCATCCACGATGAGCGTCTCGTCGATGGTGAGCTGCCAGGGCAGTTCGGATGCCGTCACGTCGTTGGCGTCGAGATACTCGGAAGAGTAGCCGCCCTGTCCGTCGCTGCTCCAGGCACGGAAGAAGTAGGGCGTACCGGCAGTGAGGTCGGTGAGGCTGATGGCCTCTGCGGGCGTGCCCACGAAGACAATCTTGCCGCCGCCTTCAATCTCGTCGCCCACCTGATAGGTGCCCGTGGGTGCGCCGAAGACACCATTGGGGAGGTACTGCTGGGCCATATTAATTTCCTGCTCGGTGGTCATGGCCACGATGACGGGCGTGGTGCCGTCGGGCGTGACGCTCACCGACATAGTGGTCTTGTCGACATTGCCAACGGTGAGTGCCTTGGGTGCTCCGGGCTTGGTGGCAATGGTAGCGGTGGCCGGCGTGGCGTTGTAGAGCGGGCCGTTCATGCAGAGCGAGTTGAAGCCATAGACATAGATGCTATAGTTGGTGGCAGGCTCCAAACCGTTGAAGCTGAACTCAGTACCCTCGACAATGGCGATGACCTTACCCTCGCCCAGCTCGCTGCCAACCGTGTATTTGGTCTGATCGACGGGCGCAGTAACATCGGCACCAGCGGGCACTGCCACAACGAGGTAGTGGTCGCCGCTACCTGCGGTAAACTTACCGCTGACAGCTGTCGTGGTGCTGGTCAGTACGAGGTTGGCAGGAGCCGTGGCCGGTGTCTGACAAGGCTCGGGAGCCACGAAGGTGTAGACCTGTCCGTTAACGGGATACTGGTCTTTCTTATAACTGATCGTGTTATCGCGAGCAGAGATAACGGAGCCATCCCATGACTGTATCTGGACAAAGTCGTTGGAGTCGCCCAGAATACCTATACGGAAGAAGTTGTAGTTGCCAGGATCAAGGGGCTGGAACCCTGTGACCTTCATCTCGATGTTGCCGCTCTCATAGAGACGGTACTGCACGGTGGCCTTGGCACCGCAGTACTCGTTCTCGGTGCCCCATCCGCCGCCGTTGCCGAAGTCGACGTTCTTGTACTCGATGACGAGGGCGCGGAAGCCTGCTTCACCTTCATTCCAGTAGCTAATCTGGGTGTCGTCCAGTCCGTAGACACCATAGCGCGGGGCCATGCCGATTACATCGTGGATGCCGCTGGTGGTGAACCAATTCGTTTTGTTGGTGTTGGCTTTGGTGCTGGCGGTCTCGGTGGCAGAGAGCTGCACCTCTAAGTCGGAACCAATGAGGAAGTACTTCATCTGCTGCCCGTTGTAGCCGAAGTCGAAGCCGATGGGGAAGCACTTGGCATCCTCGACATCATTGAACTCGAGGTTGCCGTCAGCATCGATCACCAGACCGGAGAGGTCTGTACCCGTGGTGCCCTGCAGGTCAATCACTGTGGGCGTGCCAGGCTGTCCCTGCACATGGGTCATCACCTGATAGGCAATCATCTGGGCCGATGCGGCGAGCACGGCCATGAATGCCAGCACTAAGAAAGAAAGTCTCTTTTTCATAAGCTGTTCAGTTTTTATTTTGTATAGAAAAGATTATTAGCGCATCAGCTTGCGCACGGTGCCGTCGGCAGTGCGCTCCAAGGTCAGGCCCTTCCGTGGCTGGTCAAGCCGCTTGCCGTCGAGGGAGAAGTAGGTAGTGGCCGTCTGTTCGCCACCCTCCTGGGCCGTGGTGATGTGAGTGAGATCGTCCATGTTGTAGGTGCCGTCGGTAGCAATGCGGAAGATGGTGACGCCGGGGTTCTTGTTGTCGCTTGACTCGCGATAGAAGAGGTAGGCAGCATGTTCCTCGACAATGAATGTTATGCTCGACGGATCCAGGTTGCGCCCGATGGTACGGGTCCAGATACGGTTGGCATCCTTGTCGTAGCGGCGGATGATGAACGACGTGTTGGCACCGTAGGCCTGCACGTCGCGATAGGCCACAATCCAGTCGCCATTGGCCTGCGAGCCGATGCCCACCCTACCGAAGGCGTAGGCATTGTTGCGGCTTTTCTGAGCGATGGAGATTCCCAGGTCGTCGTAGAGATAGTCGCCGTCGAAGGAGAACTTCTGCAGCATGACATCGTAGGAATTGGGCAGCTGTGCCTCGAAGTCGACAAGGATTTCCCGGGTAAGGGGGTTCACCGCAATGCCGCAATAGTCGTAGTCGTTGTCTTCGGTGTTGACCGCGTCGAGTCCCGTGAGTCCGAAGCCCAGTGAGCCGTCGGCATAGACATGCTGCACGCGGATGTTATGGGAAAACTGCCCCATGGGGCGCACAAAGCTGACGGCAGCACCGCCCTCGCCATCAGGAACCAGCTTATACTGGTTGAGGGCATAGCCGTCGTACTTGTACTCATCGTAGATTACTGGCTCGCCCCATACTTCCTCTAAGTCGCGGTTCAGGCGGTGAACGACGGAACCGTCGGGACTCTTGTCGAAGAGCAGGAACTCGCCGTCGGTAGAGGGCACTATCTGCGGTTGCATGAACTCCTCGGTCCACTTGCGCGGATGCTCCCAGGCCGTGGTGCCATCGTCATTGACACGCTGGATGAAGGTGCCGATGTCGGTCATGTCCTCGGCCACGCCCGTGTCGTCGAAAGTGGTGTTGTAGAAGATGAAGTAGGTGTCGTTGCCCACCACATAGCAGTTGGTAAAGGCGGCATTGCCATACTCAGGGTACTCCACGCCATCGAGTCCCCAGAGGAAGTTGCCTTCCTGGTCAATCTTATAGATGGCGGGCGAGAAACCGTCGGCATGATCCATGTCGTCGGGAATGTCGGCTTCCTCGGCACGTCCGTCGGCCACGGTCACGATGGCACTGCCGTCGGCAGCTACCTGCAGGCCATAGTCGGACCACCAAGTGGTGGTGATATGGTCGTTGACCAGGATAGGCTCACTGAACTGGGGCACGCCGTTGTAGTCGAGCAATTGCAGATAGGTTTCCACGGCATCGCGTTCAATGCCTTTTACTTCCTTTTTGTTCCAGGTCTTCCAGGCCAGCCAGGTCTTCTTGTCTGGAGTACGGACAGCCTTCAAGGACGTAGCATAATAGTCGCCATGACCCGCTGCACTGTAGATACATACAGGGGTGGCATTGGTGTTCCACTGAGCCAGGGCCGAGACGGTTCCCGTCAGGGCCAAAAGAAAGAGGGTGTAAAGTCTTTTCATGTTTTTTGTTATTTGTTGGTTGTTACTATTTTGTTGCCTTTATATATAATAAGGTGCGAACGTGAAGTGGCTCTCCTGCCGTCGGGGGTATAGGCGGGATGCGAATCATCCGTCGCATTCCAGACAGCAGCGGGCATAGCGACAGCATTGGTGTTTCCGGCGTTCTGCAAGCTGAAGTAGACCTCGTGCAAGGCGGTGGTGTAGTCAGCCTGGGTCAGCAGACGG
The DNA here is from genome assembly GCA_900318815.1 of uncultured Prevotellaceae bacterium. Taxonomy (GTDB): domain Bacteria; phylum Bacteroidota; class Bacteroidia; order Bacteroidales; family Bacteroidaceae; genus Prevotella. The sequence continues at coordinate 10,125 of ONMA01000043.1, read as the reverse complement.
GTCTTCCCGTCGGCACCTACCTCGTGGAGCATGTAGTAGCCACGGCCATTCTGGCCCGTGATGCCGTTGCCGCCCGCATCGCTGAACTCAAGGGTGTAGCAGTCGTCCTCGGTGAGTGCCAGGTCGATGACCTGCCGCTTGCGGGCTTCGGTATAGGGGCCTCCCTGCTGCACGACGTCGCCGGCTGAATTGACGACAGCCCAGGTAATCTCCTCCGGGGCATTGTCGGTCATAATGGTCAGCCGCACGGCATTCTGTGCGGCGTAGGCGTTGTCTATTGTGAGACTGCGGTGTGCCGACTGCTGGTCGGAGCCGTTCAGGTCGCTCAGCCACAGCTCAACGCTGTTCTGGTTGGTAGCAGTAGAGAGCTGGAAGTCGGTAAAGGGAGGTGTGGCTATCGTGTCGATGGCTAAGGGGCGCAGCGTGCCCGTCCAGGGCGTCTGCTGCAAGGTGCCGTTGATGCTTACGTTGAGCGTGGCTGAGTGGAGGGTCTGCCTGCCTGTGTTGCGCACCACGAGATGCGAAAGGAACAGGGGCTGGCAGATGCGGTCGGGCGTGCCCAGCACCTGAAGAATCTTGGCGGCACGTCTGTCGCCCGTGGGTCGCGGCAGGTAGCAAGTGCCCACCACCTGTTTCGTGTCGATGTCCTGCACGAAGGCCACGATGCCCAGCTCTTGCGGGTTCTCATAGCCCGTGACGGGCCACGTGTACTCATAATAATATGGTGTGGCGGCATTCAGTTGGGAGCTGAGTGCCTGTCCGTCGGACGAAGGCAGCACCTTGCGCATGACGTAGTTCCACGAACGCTCGCCGTTGGCGGCAGGCTGCTGCCACTCCACGCGCTCCTCGACGGCCACGACGTAGAGGCGCAGGCGCGAGCCGTCGGTATCCTCGGTGGGCAGCAAGCGGGTGCGCACGGTGAGCTGGTCGCCGTCGGCTATCAGGGCCTCGACTTCCACCTTCACCTTTGTCGGCATTTGGCGGCATGCGTCGATGTAGTTGCCCAGCTCGTCCTCATAGCCCAGCGCATAGGCATGCTGGCCCATGGCAAAGAGGGCAGGCACGCCGCTAATGCCATAGAAGCCGGCGCGTGCCATTACATCATCGGGGTTGTTCAGGTAGAAGGGGTCGCGATTGGAGGGGAAGTTCCAGTGGTAGGTGATGGGCACCATCTGCTCCATACGCTCGTAGATGATGCGGTCGAGTGCCGGCGAGAACTGGGCACAGGGGTCGCAGCTGGTATTGGTGAACTCCTCGAAGAGCACGAGCGGCTGACTGGCAGGCGTGCCGTCGAGACGGAAGAACACGTCGTGTACGGCTCCGGCATAGTCGCCCTGCGTCACGCGGGTTGTCTTCCCGTCGGCATCCACCTGGAACAACTGGTAATAGCCGTTGCCCGCACTGCCCTTGATACCGTCGCCACCGGCATCGGTGAACTCCAGCAGGTAACAGTCGTCGCGCGTCAGCCGGAGCGGCTCGGTGATAAACTTGCGCTGCTCGGTGTAGGGTCCGCCCTGCTGCACGATGTCGCCCGCCGAGTCGTAGAGCGTCCAGGTAATCTCCTCGGGCTTCTTGTCGGTATAGAGCCGCAGCTGCGCTCCATGCTTGGCCTGCACCGAACCTGCGAAGTCCAGCATGCGGGTGTTACTCACGGCATCGGCGTTGCCGTTGATGTCGCTGAACCACAGCTCGGCCTTGTTGCGGCCTTCGGTGGTCAGCATGAAGTTGGTCATGTCGGCAAAGTCCATCGTGTCGCGTTCCAGATAGTCCAGACGGCCCGTCCAGGGATATTGCTTCACACTGCCGTTGACGCGCACATTGAGCGTGGCCTGGTTGACGGTGCCTGCGCCGTCGTTACGGAAGATGACCTTGCCGTGGTAGAGGGGCGAGCAGATGAGGTCGGGCGTGTCGGTGACGTTCATCAGCGCAATACGGCCCTCGCCTTCGGCCTCCGGGCCTATGTAGGCGGTGCAAAGAACGCGACGGGTGGCGATGTCTTGCACAAAGGCAACGACGCCCAACTGCTTCTCGTCGTTTAAGAAGTCGACCGTCCACTGTCCGCTGTAACTGTAACGCTGGTTGGCAGCGAGACTGGTTCCCATCGTGTGTCCGTCGGCACCGGTGATGAGCTTGCGCATGGTGTAGTTGAGCTCGCGCTCGCCGTTGGGATAGGGGGTAGGACTCACAATATGTTCCTCGATGGCAGCCACGAAGAGGCGCAGACTGGCGTTGTCCATGTCGGAATAGGGGGTGAAGTGGGCCTCGACCTTCAGCACGTGGTCGCTGTCCAACTGCTTGCTCACGGTGAGCTGGCCAGTGGCGGGCTGCTGCTGAAAATAGTCGATGACTTGATTGAGATAGCTGTAGGTGCGCTCGGCCAGCTCTACGCCGTCGACGAAGGTGGCAGGCACGCCCGTCACGTGGTAGTAGTCGACCTTGGCCTGCTGGGCCTCGCGGTCGTAGTTGTAGAACTCATCGTTGGCGTAGGGATAGCCGGAATGGTACTTGATGGCTATGCAGTCGCCTAAGCGGTAGTTGATGGCTGAGTCGAGCAACGGCGACCAGGAGGCGCAGGGACCGCAGCCTGTGTTGGTGAACTCCTCAACGAGCACGAGCCGCTTCTGCTGGGCTATGGCCATGAGCGACACGACGATGAGCATGATACCGGAAATGAAGGCTCTTTTCATTATTTCTTAGTTTTGACCATGCAAAGATACAAAAAACTAAGAAAACAACATTGTTCTATTGGAAAAAAATGCTATTTCGCGCAAATTTTTTCATGCTGTACAGGTCAAAAAGATTTGTTAGGATTTCCGTTCAGTCGGATTTCCCCGTCCACTCGCTAACATCCAGATAAACGATCACGAATCATCTCCTGTAGATACGTAGGGAAATCATCATAATTCACTATTTCAGACTTATGAATATACCCTATACATGGCGAAGCCTCATCCCTATAAACACGAAACCATTCCATTCCAGATACAGGCGTGTAATAGAACAACTCTTCTTTCTGGAATCTGCCAACTATGTTTGATTGGCCATCCGCTTTTTCCCTTATGGCTCCTCCTATTTTTGCGTCCCTTATAATCGCAGGACGTCGATATAATGAAATCGGTTTTGACATCAAATCACGTCCATCAGACATCCAAATATGATTAAGGACGCCATCTGTGAGTTGGAAATATATATCATGCCCGTTAGGAAATGATAACATCACAGTCGTGTCCATCCATTCTCCATCTGTAAAGAAACGGGATTCTTCTACGATTTTGCGTATCTCGTTTATATTATATCCCTGGGATAATTCTTCTTTGTTCTTGACTATAATAGCTTGGCGTTCAGGAAACAGGGCATAATCAAGGAAGTCCTGATTGGTCAATAGCTTTTGATAGAATTCAAGTACACATGTTTGACTATACGAGATACTCTTAACACTACGACCTCCCATACAAGACATAGCAAATGTGCTATAAACGAAAAGCAAGGTTCCTAATGCGATTCTTCTAATGCTGAATAAGACAGCAAATTGATTCAAAGCTCGTTCCATTTTTCAATCTGTTTTCCTGTAAATATACAACATCCTGTTAACCGTTGTCCAAAACTCTTCAGCAACCATTGCGAATTTTATGTACTTGTTCTTTTATCATTTCAGGGAAGTCATTGTAAAGGGTAATCTTGGACTTGTGAATATAGCCGATGCTTGGTGTAAGCTCGTCTGTGTAGACCTGGTACCATTCCGTATCCGAAGCAGGTGTAAAGAAGAACAACTGATTTCTCAGCAGCCTACCGACGATTTTGGAATCTTTGTTAGGTCTTTCCCGGATGTTCGTATATCCATCAGAGTCGCAGATAATCGCTGGTCGTTTGAAGTAATAATAGTGTACGGCAGGATTACAAGATTCATCATGCGAATAATAGACATCCAACCCGTCAGGCAGCCAAATATGATTGAACGAGCCGTCTGATATATCTACGTAAATCGTTTTTCCATTTGGAAAGGTAAGGGAAAACAGGGAATCCATTTCAAAACCATCATCATACGATGGTGATTCGTTGATGATTTTCTCTATTACGTCAAGCTGATACCCTTGCGTCAGGGCACTTCGGTTCTGCATTATTTTCTCCCACTCGTCTGGTCTTATTCCAAATATACCGAACTCCCCGTAATAATCATACTTGCGGTTTTCGAAAAGTCTTTGATAGAATGCGTGAAGGAGGTCATGGGAACTCCATTCAAGCACCTCTTTCGGTGTCGGGGCTGGCAATATGACTGATTCCTGCGCAATAATATGTGAAGGAATCATGCACACAAACATAACTACGCGATATAGCAACCTAATTCTTGTATTCATACGCAATTTATCTTAATATCCATTTACAATAACGTTTAGAGGGATTGTTTTATTACTATCAAGACTCACTTTCAATATTTTTTCTATCGCCTGTAACTCATAATTATTTCCCCTTAATCCGATACACCCTTGTGTTCCATCATTGCGAGCTGGATGGATCCGTAGTAAACTTCTATACTTGAAGAGATTCGGATTAGATTTCTTCCACTTACGTAGAGTCTTATCAGCCTCCTTGGAATACTCAATTGTGTACATCATAGACTATCGAAATAGCGTTGCATCTCTTCAGGAGTACTACATGAAACGGTTTCGCCATTAGCATATTCACGACGGGCCTTATTGATAGAGCGGCGCATGGCGGGCGTAATGGTATTATCGTCGTTGAGGGTAGCCACCCGTACAGAGGCCACACCACGTATCAGCTTCAAAGCCTTTTTGATGTCGGCTATGAGCGCATTGTCTTCCAGCGTGATAATCATCTGTGCTGGTTTGGGAATTGATGTTACTGATGCCATATCGTTATCGTTTAATGAATCTTTGTTGCAAAATTACGAAATTATTCTGAATGTAACTACTTCTTTAATGAAATAATCGCAAAACTTTTATGGCATAATATCTGCGACTTCTCATGATTTTTTCATTTACTCAATATCATTTATCAACTATGTCTGCAAAATTAATATATTCAACTTTCGCATGCTCTTTGAAACACCGAGAACACTGAGCACACAGAGTCTATTTCCATATAGAAAGAGTTTTTTGAGGAACCTAAAGGTTCTTCACAGAGTGCTGCGCCCTGTTTTTATGGCGTAGCCCTCTCTGTGCAGTGCCTTTGGCACCTCTTAGCCCTCACCCGCTCGGCCCCCCCTCTGCCTCTCCCCCAAGTTTATAGAGCATACATGATGTTTCCAATCATAATTTTGGCTTATTTCTTTGCCGTTATCGCAGGAATTTGTACCTTTGCATCCGCGAAAACATTATAAATATGCAATGATGAAACAAAAGAGACTTTTGTTGATGGTCGCCATCCTCCTGTTTTGGGGTATATCCTCGCTGTGTGCACAGACGGCGGGGAGTGCAGACCGGTCACTGCCTATACTCCGCATTGACAACCTGAAAGGAACAATCAATACCGACGAAGCGGTAGAGGCAACCGTCACCATAACCAGTACAGACAAGGCAACGGGTCAGACCCTCGAGCAGAGACATCGTTGTCGTGTAAAGTATCGTGGTGACACATCGCTCTACTTCGACAAGAAGTCGATGAAAATATCCTTCCTGCAGGATCAGGGCGACGAAGAAAAAGATGTAGACCTGCCCGGACTGGGGCGCAGGGACCACAGCTGCAACCTGGATGCCGCTGCCGTGGACCGCTCACATATACGTAACCGGGTGGCCATGGACCTCTTCAACAGCTTCTCGCGCCTGCCTTACACCACTGCTTACGACGGGCGTCATGGTATTGTGGGCAACTATGTTGAAGTGTGGATAGAAGGCCGCTATAGCGGGCTGTACTGCCTGACAGACCGCGTGAACCGGAAACTGCTGGGCGGCAAGAAAATGAAGGGGGGCGTGGTGCACGGCATCGTTTATAAATGTATATCTTATGTCAAAGGGTGCTTCTTCCTGTCAGACGGCACAGAACCCACCGAGGGCAGTAACAACTGGAACGGCTGGGAGGTGAAATACCCTAACGAATATCCTGCACACGTTTTCAGTCCGTTGCGGAAGGCAATCGATGCACCATGGGACACCGTGACCGATGAAGCGTATGACGACCTTGTGCGCCAGCATTTCTACTGGGATAATCTGGTAGATGTATATCTTCTCTCATTAGTGGCCGGAGTGTCTGACACGGGCTACAAGAACAGCTATCTGAGCTGTGCTGACTACACGACCGACCAGCGCTTTGTCATCACGCCCTGGGATATGGACCACAGCTTTGGCGAAACTTACTGGGGTGTTCCACTGATGGACCTATCGACCTTGAAAGGACAGGCGAACTGGATCAACACATGGCCCTTCAAGCGGTTGATGGCAAGCAGAACGACAGCCTTTCTCACTGCACTGGCAGACAGGTGGACGGCTCTGCGAGACGGGGTGCTGTCGGTGGAGAATGTCACGCAGCGTATCTTCGGCTATGCCGACCTGCTCGACCAGTCGGGGGCCTGGCAGCGCGACCGTGAGCAGTGGAACTACAACCCCGTGACCCTTGGGCCGACAGCCCGGCAAGAGGCCGAATACATGGCAGAATGGTATAGGGCAAACCACCAACGTATGGACCAGCTGCTCCTGCCCCACCAGTCGGCCGACATCAGAGAGGCAAGCACCGACACGATGGGACATTCACCTTTCGTCTACGACCTTCAGGGGCGAAAAGTACAGTCTACAGCCAAGAAGAAGGATATATACATATTTGGTAACAAGAAAATCCTGATAAAATGAAACGCATATACACCACCTTCCTGACATTACTCCTGACCTCTTTTGCCGCCACTGCACAGACGGCCGTCGACCTCGGCCTCAGCGTGCTGTGGGCTGACTGCAATGTAGGGGCCGACAGCCCCGCAGCCTCCGGCGTCTACGTAGCTTGGGGAGAACTGGAGGCAAAGGATGAATATCTGATGAAAAACTACCGATTTTGTTTAGGCGATTTCAACACGCCGACCAAGTATTATGCCTTCAATCCCGACCGGATATCCACGGTTCCTGACGGCAAAACCATACTTGAGTCGGAAGACGATATAGCAACAGTCATGCTGGGCGGTGGATGGCGCTCACCAACCAGTGATGAGATAATGGAACTGACCCAGAAATGCGCATGGGAATGGGTTGCCGGCGATGCTCCCGGCTATCGCGTGACAGGGCCGAACGGCAACACTATTTTCCTGCCGGCTGCTGGCATCAGGACTGGTTCACTACTGATGTACGATGGGCATGAGGGGTACTACTGGTCAGCGCAAAGCATATACATTCCTGACGAAGCTTATTGCCTGCGGTTCACGCCACGACTGGTGAACCACAGAAACTTCCGGAATACAGAACGGTGGCACGGATGCGTAGTGCGCGCCGTCAGGAGTATCAAGTAGGTACCGTCATATTATTATGTAATACAAGTTTCGCAAGTTTTTTTAAACAACGGATTTCACGGATTATACGGATTTGGGGCTACGCGATGTTCCGTATTAATCGCGACTTTAGTCGCTGATATCTGATTATACAATCCGTATAATCCGTGTAATCCGTTGTTGTTATTCATACTTGCGAAAGTTGTATTATATACCTGAGCCAATAGCACTGTGCTTAACAGCAGGCATACGAATAATAGTGAAATCTTACTCATAGTCATTTCGGTTTTTTATTAAATGGTTATACGCAATCAGGTGACTAAAACGCTAAAAGCGTCAGTTGTACTTCATTCTTTTCTTTTACTCAATATCATTTATCAGCTATGTCTGCAAAATTAATACATTTTTCCGACTCGGGCAAACTTTAAGGAAACTATTTGATTTTAATCCTGACATTGCCAAGCCCGTTCAGTCGGCTCGTTCAGTCGGATTTCTCAATCCGACTGCTTTGAGTATTAGCATTTCTAATAAGATCATATCTTATCACTTAATTCAGCGTCTTCAACATATCTGCTACAGCCTCTTTAAGAGGCCGAAGGTCATTATTGATAACAGAGACGATAATGTCCTCGTCAATATTGGCATATTCATGAGATATGATATTGCGTAGTCCATAGATAGCATGCCAAGGTATATGAGGATAATTCTTCAAAAAAGACTGTTCTGATTTCAATAGTTTACCTACATGTTCGCCAATTACCTGAAAGCGCATCACACAGGCATTGAAAGCCATGACACCTGTTGACGAATTCATAAAATCATCAACTGTTGTCCGGCCTACAGTCCATTCCTGAATGAGCTCTATAGATTCAAGAATGTCTTCGAGCCTATCGCGAAATGTGGTTTGATCTTCAGACATAGATTACATCTCTTTGAATATTTGACTTGAATAGTGGACGCAACGAATCGCGGAACCTGACGAGGTCTACTTTACAGCCGAAAAGATGGTTCAGCATTTCCCGTAATTCATACATCAAAATCAACGAGGGCTTTTCAACTTCTATGACAATATCAATGTCACTATCTTCTCGATTCTGCTGTCGTGCAACAGAGCCGAAAACACCTAACTTCAAAATGCCATATTGTTTACCAAAGTCATTCTTGAAGTTACTGAGTTTTTGTATACAGTCTTGAAGTGTCAACATAACGATGATTATTAACCTCTGCAAAGTTAGATATAAAAAATCATATATCCAAATAATAATGTTAAAACTTTACACACTTTCCCGCTCAGTCGGATTTCCCCGTTCAGTCGGATTAAAAACGCAGCACACCAGCGATGGAGTCATTTCGCCAGTTGTAAAACGAGTCCACCTGCCGCAGGTTCACCTCGTCCGATGACAGACGCTCACACCGCAGGTTTTCCAATATCTTTTGCTGTTCCTTTGTAATCCTCATACCACGTAAATCCTGTTCTTTCCCTTGTTCAGTCCCGATTTCTCCAGAATCCTAAGCATAATTCTGCGCTGTCTGAAGTAGTCTGCATCCTTCTTAATGTCTTCCAGAAGCATAGGTACATCCGAGTCCTCATATTTCCCATAGCCCTCTCTGGCATGCAACCAAGAATATTCACCATGCGTGATGTTACTCAGTACAAACGAGCGCTTATGCGCATACTCCGCAAACACATAGTCGAACACCTCTTTGTATTGCTCCTGAGCCTCCTTTGTCAACTCACTTTTCAGCCCATCCACCTTATACAACTGTCTGATTTCCGGCAGCACAGGCCCGTACTTCCATGCATGGAATGTCGCCTCAAACATAGGCTCTCCTGTCTTAATCAGACACTCACGCTGAGTCAGATAAAGCAGCTTATGCAGCTTCATCTCATCTATCCGCTCGCCATATTCCTTCATATACCGCTCAGATATATACGACGCTATGCTTACAACATCAACCATACATTTCTTAAAAATTTACGCTGACAATAAAGACTTTCACAGTTTTTTCCCCTTATGACATGCCATATCGTGACACATCAATTCATCGGCAAAGATAAGCATTATTATCAGTATCTCCAAATTTTAGAGCAACTTTTCTTTTTTTGTACATACCCGTTCAGTCGGATTTCCGTTCAGTCGGATTTCTCGCTCGACCTCTGGTCGCTTGCTACCGAAAGGGACGTAAGAAATCCGACTGCTTCGAGTATTAGCATTTCTAATGCGAAACAAAATAATTATCACTTCGCCTGCACCTTCTTTCCGTTCTTGATATATAGTCCATGCTGGGGCTTCTCCGAGAGGCGGCGGCCATGCAGGTCGTAGTAAAGAGGTTCTTGGTCTGATACTACTGCCAGCGTGGTAATGCCATTAGTATAGTCTTCCAGGGAAAGCACAGTACCCTGAAACACACTTTTGAACTTTGAAACCTCTGAAGCCTGGACATAGATGACCGTCGACTCACTCATGAAATAGAACGTGTCATCGCGCAGCCCCTCTGGGAAGGTTCCCCTGATGAGGATCATGTCAAGAGGACTCCAGCGGAATACGCCTTCTCCAAAGCTTGCCACGCTCTCTGGTATGTCAAGAAACCGCAAGTTGTTGCAGTTCTCGAAAGTGTAGGCAGCTATATGCCGTATGTTCTTTGAAAGTTTTACAGCATTCAGGTTTCTACAGCCAGAGAAAGTGCCAGCTGATATGAAC
>ONMA01000040.1 GCA_900318815.1 uncultured Prevotellaceae bacterium | reverse complement strand
GGTACAGACTTTCCTCGGTTTGTCAAAGCTTTTCAGGGAGATCTTCTTAACGAGTGCTCACCTATCTCAATGACACTGCAAAGTTAGAGTGAGCCAAATAAAAAATAATTAGTAAAATTCGTTTCTAAGAAGATTTTGGCGGTCATAAACAGGAATTTAGATTAAGGATGAATTACGGGTATTAGTTTCAGTCCTCTCCGTTCGGGCGATTTCTTAATCCGCTCGCTTTGAGTATCAGCATTTCTAATGCGAATTGAAGATTGAAAATTATTTGTAACAACAGTCATCTATTATGCAAGGTCATTGGCAGATTGTAGAATCTTGACGGGAGATCGCCAGTTGCGGAATCGTGCCGAACAACGAGGCATCAAGGTCTCTGGCATCCTGTATGTCTTCGACCAACTGGTAGAACTGGGGCTGCTTCCCCATGTTGAAGCCTCGAAGAAACTGGCGGCATTGTTCAGGATAAATCCTCGGCTTCCAAAAGGAGAAGTTGAAGCGAGAATAGGAAAGTGGAAATAGTTCTTTTATACAACGGATTGCACGGATTTTACGGATTTTGTATTAGATAATCCGTATAATCCGTGCAATACGTTGTTATTATAAAATTCGTGAAATTAGAGAAATTCGTGGTCGTAAAAAAATCCGTGGTCGAAAGAAATTCGTGGTCGTAAAAACTGTTATTTCAGTCCGGCCTTCAGGCCGCGTATGACGGCCGAGGTGAATCCCGCATGTTCCATTTCGTTCAGGCCCTTGATGGTGACGCCTTGCGGCGTGGTTACGAGGTCGATGGCGGCTTCGGGGTGCATTCCCGTGGCATTGAGCAGTTCGATGGCTCCGCGTAGCGTCTGCAGGACCACCTTCTTGGCCTCGTCGGCCTTGAAGCCCAGTTCAACGCCGCCTTCGCTTGAAGCGCGGATGTAGCGCATGGCGTAGGCAATGCCGCAGGAGGCCAGCGTGGTGCCGGCGGCCAGGTGGGTCTCGTCGGTGATCAGTGTGTCGCCCAACTCGCCGAAGATGTCGGTCACGGTCTGGATGTCCTTCTCCGTGGCGGTTACCGGCGCGATGAAGGTCATGGACGCTAACTGGGCGATGGCGATATTGGGGATGACGAGCAGCAGGGGCGGACAGTTGAGGCCCAGCCACTCGCGGATGCTCTTGGAGGCTACGCCGGCGGCGATGACGATTAGTATCTGGTGTTGCGGCACCAGCACGTCCTTGATCTCGCGCAGTACGGTCTCCACCAGCCAGGGTTTCACCACTACACAGACGATGTCGGCCTTCTGTGCGGCCTCGATGTTGTCCGAGGTCGTCTTTACGCCCATCTTGCTGAACTTCTCCAATATCAGGCGATTAGGGTCGGCCACGGTGATGTCGTCGTTCTTGAAAAACTTGCCCTTGACCAGGCCCTCTACGGTGGTGCCACCCATGGCACCAGCTCCGATGATAGCTATCTTCATAATGCTTTCTTTAGTCTTTCAATAAATATGTCGGCTTGCTCCTTGCTGAAGCAGAGTGGCGGCAGCAGGCGCAGCACGTTCTGGCCCGAACAGCCCGTGAAGACGTGCTGTTCGTACAGCAGACGCTCGCGCACGGCCTTCTGCGGCCCGTCGAGCTCGATGCCAATCATGAGGCCGCGACCGCGTATGTCGGTCATCTTCGTTCCGTGGGTAGCCACGGAGTCGCGGCGAACCTCATTCAGCCGCTCCATAAGGTACTCGCCCACCTCGCGGGCATTCTCCACCAACTGCTCCTGCTCCATGACGTCGAGCACGGCCAATGCTGCCGAGCAAGCCAGGTGGTTGCCGCCGAAGGTGGTGCCTAACTGCCCGTATTCGGCCTTGAAATCGGGGCTGATGAGCACGGCGCCCATGGGGAAGCCGTTGCCGATGCCCTTGGCCACGGTGATGATGTCGGGCTTGATGCCTAACCACTGGTGGGCGAAGAACTTGCCCGAACGGCCATAGCCGCATTGGATCTCGTCGCAGATCAGCGTCACGTGGTAGCGCTTGCAGGCGTAGGCTAACTTCTGGGCAAACTCGGGCGTGATCATCTGCACGCCGCCAACGCCCTGGATGGGCTCCAGGATGGCAGCACAGATGCCGCCGCGTGACAGCTCGCGAATCCAGGGCTCCACATCGTTGATGGGGAGGAAGCGCACGTGGTGGTTGTCGTTGAGGGTGGCCCGTATCTTCGGGTTGTTGGTCACCTCGACAGCTAATGACGTGCGACCGTGGAAGGCATGCTCGCACGACAGCACGCGGGTGCAGTCGGGCTTCTTGAACGAGGCTAACTTCAGCGCGTTCTCATTGGCCTCGGCACCGCTGTTGATGAGGAACAGCTGGTAGTCCTCGTAGCCGGAGACCTTGCCCAAGCGTTCGGCCAGCTCGCGCTGCAGACCGTTGACCACCGAGTTAGAATAGAACCCGATGCGCTGCAGCTGTTCGGACACCTTGTTAATATAATGGGGATGGGAGTGGCCGATGGAGATGACGGCATGGCCGCCATACATGTCGAGGTATTCCTGACCCTTGTCGTCCCATACCTTACAGCCCTCACCCTTGACGATGTTTACGTCGAAAAGTGGATAAACGTCGAATAAGTTCATGGTTCAATGTTTATTGTTCATAGTTAAAAAGCATTTGCCTTCAGTCGCAGACCGGCGGTCTCGTCCAGTCCGAACATCAGGTTCATGTTCTGTACAGCCTGGCCGACGGCTCCCTTCAGGAGGTTGTCGATGCACGAGGTGATGAGCAGTTTGTTGCCGTACTTCTCGCAGTGTACCAGGGCCTTGTTGGTGTTTACCACCTGCTTCAGGTCTATCGGTTTGTCGCTGTAGTGGGTGAAGGCGGCATCGCGGTAGAAGTCCTGGTAGGCTTCGATGACATCCTCGGCCGGGGCGGGTGTCTTAACCACGGCGGTGCAGAATATGCCGCGCGCGAACGGGCCGCGATAGGGGATGAAGTCGATGTCGGCATCGAGGTAGCCCTGCACCTGACGGAGGCTCTGGCGAATCTCTGCGATATGCTGGTGCTGGAAAGGCTTGTAGATGCTCAGGTTGTCGGTGCGCCAGGAGTAGTGGGTGGTGGCGCCTGGCTTCTGGCCGGCCCCCGTGGAGCCGGTGATGGCGTTGACGCTCACGTCTTCCTTCAGCAGGTTCAGGTAAGCGGCAGGCAACAGGGCCAGCTGGATGGCCGTGGCAAAGCAGCCGGGGTTGGCCACGTGCTGTGCCTGCATAATCTCCTCCCTGTTGATTTCCGGCAGACCGTAGACGAAATTGTAATTCTTCACTCGTCGTTCCTCGCTCTTCACCCTGAAGTCCTGCGCCAGGTCGATGATCTTCACGTTCTCAGGAATCTTATGTTCTTTCAGGAACGCCTCGCTCTTGCCGTGGCCGAAGCAGAAGAACAGCACGTCGACCTGCTCAAAGGGCATGGCGTCGGTGAAGCGCAGGTCGGTGTCGCCTGTAAGTCCTTCGTGTACGTCGGAAATCAGGTTGCCCGCGTTGCTTCCGCTGTTGGCAAAGACCAACTCGGCGTCGGGATGGTTTAGCAGCACGCGGATGAGTTCTCCGCCCGTATAGCCTGCCGCACCAAGGATGCCGATTCGGACTTTCTCCAAGCCCCTCTCAGGGAGGGGATGTTTGGTTACATTCTCTTTCTCACTCATATTCTTTGTCAGTTTTTGTCTACTCAACTTTCCCACCCTTTTAAGACCACGAATTTCACGAATTTCACGAATTACCATGCGGATTGAAAGAAATTTCACAAATGGTCGTAAACGACCGACTAATTTCACGAATTTTGGCTGCGCAGCCAATTAGTGTAATTCGTTGCATCTTTAGATGCATTCGTGAAATGCTGTTCTGCATAGAAAAAATTAGTTTAATTCGTGAAATTCGTGGTTAAAAAGAAAAGTTATCTGTCTTGGGAGGGGCTTGGGGAGGCCCTACCGTTTCTCGTCCTTGTGGATGCCGTAGTACACGCGGAGCGGAGTAGAGCTGACCTTGATGAAGCCCTTGGCCTCGTCGGCTGTCCAGCCGGTCTGGGTCTCGCCATACTCGCCGAGCTTCGACTTGGTGAGGTCGTTGGGCGAGTCGATGCCCACGGTCTCGAAGCCGTAGGGGCGCAGGCGCAGGATGGCTGTGCCGGTGACGTTGCGCTGCGAAGAGGTGAGCATGGCCTCGATGTCGGGCATGACCGGCTCTAAGTACTGGCTCTCGTGCAGGAACATGCCGTACCAGTTGGCCACCTGGTCCTTCCAGTACTGCTGCCACTTGGAGAGCGTAGACTTTTCCAGCAGGCGGTGGGCCTCGATGATGAGCTTGGGGGCAGCGGCCTCGAAGCCTACGCGGCCCTTGATGCCGATGATGGTGTCGCCCACGTTGGCGTCGCGGCCGATGGCGTAGGAAGCGCCAATCTCCTCAATCTTCTGGATGGCCTTGATGCGGTCGTCGAACTTCTCGCCGTTGACGCCGACAATCTCGCCCTTCTCGAACTCAATCTTCAGCAGCGAGTCTTCCTTGGCGGTGACGTGCTTCAGATAAGCCTCCTCGGGCAGTCCCTGGGTGGGGTCGAGCAGTTCGCCGCCGCAGATGCTGGTGCCCCAGATACCTACGTTATAGGAATACTTCAGCTTGGCGAAGTCGGCGTTGAAGCCGTGCTCGTTGAGGTAGTCCACCTCCTCCTTGCGCGTCAGTTTCTTGTCGCGCGTCAGGGTAATAATCTCCACGCCCGGGGCCATGACGAGGAACGTCATGTCGAAGCGTATCTGGTCGTTGCCGGCACCCGTAGAGCCGTGGGCAATGGCGTCGGCACCAATCTCGCGGGCATAGCGGGCGATGGCGATGGCTTGGAAAATACGCTCAGAGCTTACCGAGATGGGGTAGCAGTTGTTGCGGAGCACGTTGCCGAAGATCATGTACTTCAGCGACTTGGCATAGTACTCCTGCGTCACGTCGAGCGTGACGTACTTCACTGCGCCTAAGCGATAGGCATTCTCCTCGTTGCGGGCCAGCTGCTCTGCCGAGAAGCCGCCCGTATTGGCACAGGCGGCATATACCTCATATCCTTGCTGTGCCAGATACATCACGGTGTAGGATGTGTCAAGGCCGCCACTAAAGGCAACCACTACTTTTTTCTTCTGTTCCATTTATCTTGTTGTATTGTTCTTGTTCTTCCAGTTCTTCTAAATAGTGAATGCGCGAGAGTACCTTCTCGGGTATCTTGGCAGGCAGATGCTCCTCGGGGTCGAACAGCATGCCGGTGCAGATGCAGTATTTGCGGTCGGTGCGGTGCAGCACGTCGACGTTGACGCAACCCTCGCAACCGCGCCAGAAAGCCTCGTCGTCGGTCAGCTCGGCAAAGGTGACGGGCTTGTAGCCCAACTGGGTGTTCATGGCCATGACGGCAGCACCGCTGGTCAGCGAGAATATCTTGGCGTGAGGCCAGCGGATGCGGGCCAGGGTGAACGTCATGTCCTTGATGCGCTTGGCCAGACCTAAGCCGCGGAAGTCGGGATGAACGATGAGGCCGCTCGTGGTGACGTACTGCTTGTTGCCCCACGTCTCGATATAGCTGAAACCGGCAAAACGTCCGTCCTTCGTCAGGGCGATGACGGCCTTGGCCTCCTGCATCTTCTTGGCTAAATACTCATGCGTGCGCTTGGCAATGCCAGTGCCACGCACCTTGGCTGCCTCGGCGATGGTGTCTAAGACGGTGTCCACGTAGACCTCATGCTCCGGAGCAGCCACAAGTACTTCAATATCTTCTCCTTTGTTCATGCTGTGATTATTTCATGTTGGGTACAATCTCTTTCAGTGAATTGATGACCTCCTGATGGCTTACGCCTTCCTTGATGACGATAAAGATGGTGTCGCCTCCTGCCACCGTACCCAGGATGCAGGGAATGTTGCTGCGGTCAATGTTCCAGGCTAATGCACTGGCATAGCCGGTATGGGTCTTGATGACGGCCATGTTGCCCGAGAAGTGGATGCTGATGAATCCGGGTATCTGCATCATGTCGCGGATAGACGTCGTGGTAGATACGCGCTTGTACATGGCATCGTTGGGAAGGACGTAGACGTAGGTGCCGCCCATAGTGGCAGCCTTGGCCACCTTCAGTTGTTTCAGGTCGCGGCTCAGCGTGGCCTGCGTCAGTTTGAAGCCTTCGCGCAGAAGAGCTTGCAGCAGTTCTTCCTGACTGCCTAATTGCTGACTGCTGATGATAAGTCTCAATGCTTCGAGTCGGTCGTTTTTAATTTTCATCTTTTCTTCCGTTCGTGGTATATTTATACGTAATCGGCTGCAAAATTAATTGATTTCTTTCATTCTGCCAAATTATTGCTAATATTTTTGCAAAGTTGTTATGAAAAAAGGACACCCACCGCTTGGTTGGCGATGGGTGTCCCCTCAGTTTTTAGTGGTCAATTGTCGATTGCCAGTTATTTCAGCACGACCTTCTTGCCGTTGACGATGTAGAGACCCTTCACGGTCTTCTCCACCTTCTGGCCGTTCAGGTTGTAGATGGTGGCATTCTTCATGTCGGCCTTCACAGCGTTGATGTCTGACGGCAGGTCAACATTGCCCTTCACGAGCTTCATCTCCTTCACGGTCACGTTCTGCCAGTAGGCACCCTTGATGCAGTGCAGGTGAGCGAAGCCACGCTCCTCGGTCATCTTCTTCAGGTCGATGATGAAGCGCTTGTTGTCCTCGTCGGCAGTCTGGTAGGCCTCGGTGCCCCATTCCTTGCCAGGAATATCGATGAACTTGGAATCCTCGGCATTGCCGCTATCCTGTGCGTTGTCCTCGGTGCGGTTGAAGCAGAAGCGCGGTGTGCCCTCGCTGACGAGAACTACCAGCTTGTCGTAACCGGAGAGGTTAGCATAGTTCAGCCAGAACACGTTGCTGTCGCCGTAAGGCAAACCAGTCGGAGTGTTCAGCTCGTAAGCGCAGTTGGTGGGCTCGCCCTCGGTAGCCTCGTGGCTCTCCCAGTGCTTGAACATATCCTGAGTCAGGTCGTAGACACCATCCTCGATGTCGGAAGCATCCTTCTTAGCGAACTTCACGTTCTTGAAGCTGAGCCAAGAGATGTTGTTGTCGGCAGCGACGTTGAACTGAATCTTCAGCACGCCGTCGGCACCCACCTTACCGGTAGCCTTGACATCCTTCAGGTACATCTGCGAGGTACCCACCTGCGGGCCGTCGGCCACGTTGACGGCTGCACCGTCGTTGACGCTCAGCGTAATGCCGTAGGTAGGAGCCTCGGCACCATTCTTCATGCGCACACGTACCCAAGCGGTCACTTCGTAGTTGCCCTCTTCCAGGTCGTTCATTGTAGCGGTGAGAACCTTCTCGCCCAGTGAATCACCGTCGCCGGTCCAGTACTCGAAGAAAGGAACGTGGAAGTTAGAACCGTCGCTGTCGCCCTCGACACTCCAGGTGTTGATGTAGTAGCCGCTGAACACGTCGGGCTGTGCATCCCATGCAGAGAGCAGGAAGTTGTCGCAGGTGATGCTGGCGTGCCAGCCGGTCACCACGGAAGGATCTTGCAGTGCGGCAGCCTCGGCCTTGGTCAGCGTACCATCCTGGTACTTCACCTCCCACTGCGTGTAGTATTCGTTCAGAGCCTCCTCGGTGTAGACGTTGGTGCTCTCGACAAGCTCCTTCATCTTCGGCAGGACGTTCTTACCCATCACAGAAGCCTCGGCCTGATCGAGAGCGGTCTTCAGCGATGCGATGGCAGCCTTGATAGCCTCCTCGCCGCTCACGTTCTCGGTCTGTGCGAGTACCTGGGCGATGTTGCTGAGCACCGTCTCCGACTCTACCTCGCTCTGGATGGCCTCCAGCTTAGCGCGCAGGTCTTTCATCTCGGTCAGGATGGCAGCGTTCTTCACCTCGTCGAGGTTCGTGTCAGGACCGTAGTAGGTCAGCTGGAAGTTATCCCAGATAACCCACAGGTTGGCGTTCTCGCTCTTGGTTCCGACGGTCAGCGTGCCGCCCTCGGCTACCTCAATGTACATCGGGTCAATGGTGTAGAGACCGTTGGTGAACGAAGCAGAAGCGTCGCTCATGGAGTTCTCATTGCCAGTCTTCACGGGGAAGGGCATGGTCTCGTCGTTGGCGAAGAATACGGGCATATTCTCGGTGTCGTCGCCGTCCTGACGATAGAAGCCCTGGGCTGTGATGGCGTAGACACCCTTCGGGGCATCGATAACCTCCTGAGAGATGGTGAAGGGCGAGTGGTAAGACTCGGCGCAGTTGTTCACGTTGTTACCACCGTTCAGGTTCTTGTTGGTGCAGTCCTCGCTGACCACCCATGCGCTGACGCGCTGGTCGTTGCGGTTGTAGTTCGGGTTCTGCAGCATCCAGGTAGCATCAACAGGATTGCTGGCAGTAGCCTCGGCCATTTCTTCCAGGCGTGCCACCTTCACACCCTCGGCAGTAACGATGATCCACTCACGCGGCGTGTCGCTCAGCACCAGGTTGTCGTCCTGGTCGATGTTGATGTACTGTGTGCCATTGGTAATATAGAAACCGAAGTTCTGGTAATCCAGTGTCCAGTTGTAGGCGGGGCTGTCCATATAGAGGCTCTCGCCGAGGAAGTGGCTGTCGCCTCCGTTGCTCACCTTCGTGTCGATGGTTACTGTGCCAGTCTCGGCATTCGAGGTGAAGGTCAGGTCGAGACCAATCTCGTTGACGATACCGCGGGTTCCCCAGTCGTGGCCGGCGGCAATGAACTTGCCTGTCTCAGCGTCGATGATGTAGGCTACGCCGTCGAATACATATCCTTTCTTGTTGGCCTCCTCGAAGGTCTCCTCAGCCTCCTCCAGCGTATTCAGGGCATTCTGTGCAGCCTCAACGTCGCCAGTCTCCAGCAGTGCCTGGAGGGCAGCATTGGCAGCGTCGATAGCAGCCTGCAGCTCCTCGCGGCCTTCGGTGTTGGTCTCGTCGGCCAGCATGGCCTCAGCCTGTGCAATGGCATCTTCCAGCGCCTTGATAGCCTCGTCGACGGGGCTGGGTCCCTGCTCTGTAATCTCAATCTTGGTGATGAAGAGGTTGGTCTGCGTGTGCGAACGAGTCATCTTGAATGTCGTTACACCGTCGGCAGCCTCGGGCACCGTAAACTCGCAGGTGTTGGGGGCTTCTGCATACTCGTCGGAAGCAACCACGTCGTCTGCCTTGTTGATGTTGACGAACTCCAGACCGGTCTCGGAAGCTACCTCAACACCTTCGGCAAATTGAATCTTCGCACCCGAAGTCTTGCCCACTACGTCCTTGTTACGATAGGCGGTAATGGCAATCTTGTCGCCGGTCTTCAGGGCCTTGTCGAGCGTAATGGTTACATAGTCTGTACTCCAGTCGGCCTTACCGTTCAGGCGGATGGTCGTGTAGACATCATTTGCATAGCTAACACTCTGGCCGTCGGTGGCTACAGCCGTACCGCCAGCCTCTTGGCCTTGGTTCCAGACATAGACAGTACCCTCATCCAAGGGCTTCTCGGCCAGTGCCTTGATAGCATTCTCGAGGTTGGTCTTAGCGGCGTTCAGGCTTTCCACGGTAGCGTTGGCATCGGCCAGCGCGTTCTTGGCGGCAGCCAGAGCGTCGCTATAAGCCTGCCAGCTCTCAGCGGTGTAGTTCTCGCTGTTGCGGTTGGCCTCGGTCTCGGCATCGACCAATGCCTGCAGGGCAGCCTTGGCCTCGGCCACGGGATCCACTGCACCGCTCTGGCCTAAGTAGGTCAGCTGGAAGTTATCCCAGATAACCCACTGATGGGTAGCAGTACCCTGGACACCTACTTCGAGCTTGCCGTCCTCACCAACGGTGAAGGTGATAGGCTCGATGGTGTAGAGACCAGCAGTGAACGATTCGGAAGCCTGCGACATGTTGTTTTCTTCACCGGCCTTTGCGGGAATCTGAGCGGTTACGCCGTTGGCGAAGAAGACGGGAATCTCCTCGGCGGCCTCGTCGTCCTGGCGATAGAAGCCCTGTGCGGTCATGGTGTAAGTACCGGCGGGTGCGCCCTCAACCAGCTGGCTGATGGTGAACGTAGAGTGGTAGGACTCGGCGCAGTTGTTCAGGCTGTTACCACCGTTCAGGTTCTTGTTGGTGCAGTCCTCGCTCACCTGCCATGCGTTGACGCGCTGGTCGTTGCGGTTGAAGTTCGGGTTCTGGAGCAGCCAGGTAGCGCTCACGGGGTTAGACTCGGAAGCCTCCTTCATATCCTCTAAACGCTGCTCCTTCACGCCCTCGGCAGTAACGATAATCCAAGTATGTGGGTTATCGCTCATCACTAAGTTGTACTCGTTGTCAATGCTGAGGTACTTCGAACCGTCGCTGATATAGAAGCCAAAGTCCTGCTCTTCCAGAATCCAGTTGAAGGCATCGCTGTCCATGTAGAGGTTGCTGCCCAGGAAGTGCTTGCTGTCGCCGTTGAACACCTTGGTGTCGATGGTCACGGTGCGAGTTGCCTCGTCGGAGGTGAAGGTGAGGTCGACACCAATCTCATTGACGATACCGCGTGTGCCCCAATCGTGGCCGGCAGCAACGAACAGGCCTGTCTCGGCATCAATGATGTAAGCCACGCCGTCGTAGATGAACTGCTTGTTGTTGGCCAGGAGGAAGGCGTTCTCGGCTGCCTGCAGGGCATCGATGGCTGCGTAGATCTCGGCAGCGTCGGTAGAGTTCAGAGCGGCCTTGGCTGCGTCGATGGCTGTCTGGAACTCAGAGCGGCCCTCGGTCTTGCTCTCGTCGGCCAGCATTTCCTCTGCCTTATCAATCTCGGCCTGCAGGGCGGCAATGACCTCGTTGAGAGAAGTGTCGAAGCCCATCTTGGCATACGTCACGTTGCTGGCAATGAACCAGCCGTAGCTGATGTAGCTCGGAGCGGCCACGGTGAGGTTCAGCTGTCCGTCCTCGCCTACGAAGGCATAGCCCTCGCTCAGGTACTTGCCCTGATTAGCAAGGTCGTTGAATTCGCCCATGCTGTTGGGAGCGGTATCCGAAGAACGGTCGGCACCCCAGCTCTTGATGGCAATCTTGGTGTCGTTGGCCTGCAGGTAGGCGTATGACATGTTCAGACCCTGGTCGTAATACTTGGCCACGTCGGCATTGCTACCGTCGCGGAGGAATGCCTGGATGCTTACCTTGTAGAGTCCGCTCTCCAGATTCGTGATGTTCTGCGTGAAGGTACCGCAACCCTGATAGATCTCGGTGCCGTTGTCGTTGGTGGCAGCATTTGATTTGCGGTTAGACTCCGGAGTGAAGGTCCAAGCGCTACCGGTCTTGAAGGTCAGCTCAGTCCTTCCGCTCTCAACGAGATCGTCGTTCTCGCTCAGTCCGGCAGCCTGGAAGGCAGCAGTCTTCTCGGCAGCCTCGCGGGCAGCCACGATGTTGTTGCGCTCGTCCTGGTTGAGGAACTGCCACACGGTCTGGGCTTCGTTATCGTAGTTGTCGCCCATGATGGCGTTGCCTGCTACGCGATACTTGTCGGCATCGTCTTTCAGGTAGACGTACACCAGCTGGTTGTTAGTGGTGTTGGTCAGCGTGTAGCCGCCATTGACGGCATTGATAAGATAGGTGCGTGCGCGGTTACCAGCGGCATCAGCATACATCCATGCGTCATCGCCGTAGGTCGTGTTGTTGGCAATACCTGTCAGCGAATACTGGCCGTTGTTCAGGTTGACCGTCACGTTGATGGCCACACCGTAATCATCGACCACGGCGCTGGTGCCCCATGCGCTGCCACGGCTCAGGAATTTCTCCGTGAGCGGGTTGTACAGGTAGTAGACACCCTCGGCCACAGGCATGTTGATGTTGGCAGTAAGGAATGCCTGCTCGGCCTCCTTCAGGGCGTTGATGGCAGCGTTGATGGCAGCCACGTCGGTAGAGGTCAGCATGCTCTTGGCCTCGTTGATGGCGGCCTCAAACTGGCTGCGGCCCTGGGTCTTGCTCTCGTCGGCCAGCAGTTCCTCGGCGGCGGCAATCTCTGCCTGAAGGGCCTTGATGGCAGCTGCGGAAGCCGATCCGACATATTCTAAGGCAAGATGGCTCACGTAGAGTGCCGGAGTTGCCTGCCAGGGAAGGTTGTTGCTACCGGTTCCATAGCCGAAGCTGATGGTCACCTTGCCGTCTTCCAGCACGGAGAACTCAATGGCGTGGGAGGTCCAGGCACTCTGGCCTTGCATCCACTCAGTAGCCTGGTCGGTAAATACCTGGTCGCCTACCGTAACGGTGAAACGGTTCTCATAGTTGGCTGCTTGGGTGTTTTCATTGACATTCTCCATATCAAAGGTCAGCTTGTAACTACCTGCGGGAATGTCGGTGAAAGACTCCTGCGTGAAAGAAGAGTAGTTAGAAGCCCAACGGCACTCGAAGCCGAAGCAATACTCTGTTGCCAAGTGGGTCTCGTCGACCGTGGCAGGTACGGTATTGTTGCCTGAATTAACGATGAACTCGCCAATCAGACCGCTGTTGGTGTCATTGAAACCTCCAGAGGTCACCGGGGTCCATCCCTGTTGCGAGGCAAGATCCGTGTTGACGAAATACTTACCGATGAGAGTTTCCACAGGAGGCTCCTCTTGTTTCTCAGTCTCCAGCGCAATGCTGTTGACGATGACATTGCGGCCCGCAAGCTTGACGCTTGTCGCATTCTTGAGCTGGTTGGCCTGTTCCTCAGTCAGCTCGATACGAATGTCCTGGACGGGTTCCTTAATGCCTTCAGCATTGTAGACTACTGCCTCGTCGGCACCCAGGATGAGCTGTCCGCTTGCTCTAAGTGCGCGCATGGGACCCTGAATACGTGCCGACTCCTGATTGCCATAGCTCAGGCCGTCAAGCTTGATAATCACAGCGTCACCCGCCTTGACTTCGGCAAAGAGAGAGGCATCTAACTGAATGATGTCAGCATCGATGGTTTCCACTTCGTCAAAGTCGTAATGACCTGTCCAAATGGTGTTGGTCACCTTCTCTGCAAAGGCAAATCCAACAACGAGCACTGCTGCCAATAGCAGCATGGTCGTTTTCAATTTGTTAGTAATGTGCATAAATAAATGTTTTTAGTTATAAAAAAAAGTATACTTGTTGCAAAGTTAGGTAAAAACTACATAAATGGTAACTAATTGCCTCGTCTTTTAGTATTTTTTAATGTTTATGTTGCCTAACATAACAATTCAGAAAGAAGGCGGCACGCCGCGTCCGTACATTTGTTATATTATTTCGAATCTTTGTAATAGTAATGACGGTTACGGTAATGACGAATACTATTACGGGGACAACGGGGTTAGCCTACAGCTCTCATTGACAATCTCTTCTGCCAAATAAGCATCACTCATGTTATGCAGATGATTGCGCAAATCTGAGAGATGTTGATATGCTTGAGAATTGTAGAAAATCTCCAAAGCCTGTGGATGGGATATTTCCAGTTTGTCTGCTATCAGATTGACCACACGGGCATACTTCATCTGCAGCAGCGTTTCATTAACGAGAGGGCTACTTTCCATCTATGCAGTTCTTTTTGCGGCAAAATCGGGATTATGCCTATGAATGTATTCAAGCACTTCGTCGATGATATACTCTTTTCCTTGTGTATGAAGAGTCGGGTAGCTTGGATAGAGAAAATGTTCTATACCATCAGTCCGCTTCAACTCCAGAAACACGTCTCTGGGATTGATGCCCATGCGCTTTGCCGTATTTTCTATACAAAAGACAGCAAATTCGGTCGCTCTCTGATCTTTGCTCATATAAGTATTGCACATTTTGTGGCAAAGATACAAAGTTTATGCGACAATTCCAAATTTTGGACGAAGAAAGTGAAAATGTCCACGTGCTGTTGCGACTGAAAGACGCTGAAAGCGTCACCTCTCAGTAGCCGTGGGTCGGTACGACCTGCGGATAGCAGACAAGGGAAGGGAAAGCACTCTGAAAGAGTGCCCCAACACCGCGTATTGGGCGACCCCTTCAGGGTCGATGTACCATCTCACGTTCTATCCGCAGGTCGTACCGACCCACGGCTACTGAGAGGTGACGCTTTCAGCGTCTTTCAGTCGCAACAGCACGAATAATAATGACGTTTACTATAGATTTGGAAGTCTTGGAAAAATCATACGGGCAAACGCATATTTTAAATTTTTATTTTTAAAATTTGCATACACTGCATACACCAACGTGTAACAAACTGATAATGAGGAAGAAAAGTGGTGTAGGCAACGGTGAAGGTGGTGTAGGCAACGGTGAAAGTGGTGTATGCAACCAGAGTGGTAGTTTCTTTGTGGCACATACAGGCAATGCAAGAATATGGAAGACGCAATGTCCCATGCGTTGGGACAAAACGTCCCACCCGTTGGGACAACCAGCATCTACGGGTGTAGGTAAAATTTTACCTACACCCTACCTACACCGTTGCATACACCTTTTATTCCATTGATTTATAACGGGTTATCACAAAAGTGTATGTAGTGTATGTAAATATCGAAAAAAATAATAATGTGCGAGCAACAGTAGTGAAAGTGGGATGGTTACAAATGACCGAACATGTATTGGCTAAATACGAGGGTGTGGCATATTAACCACAACGGATTTCACGGATTAAACGGATTTTTAAGTTGCTGATGATCAGTTGGGCTTAAATCCGAGTAATCCGTGAAATCCGTTGTTTTTAAATCAATCTGAATCTATCAATGTGTTACTTCCTGATGACCTTCTTGTTCTGCGAACGGCCTTCGGCAGAGCGAATGATGAAGATGCCCTTGCCGGCGCGCTCCACCTTCTGTCCGTTCAGGTTGTAGATGGCTTCGTCCTGCTGCCCGGTAGTACTTACTTCATCGATGCCGGTGGCCCTGTCGAGGTAAATCAGACGGAAGTTGGAGAACGACATCCACTGGTGGGAGGCCGTGGTTACGCCACGCACGCCTATCTGCATGGTACTCTTCTTCCTTACCTCGAACTGCACATAGCTGTCGTTCCATCCGCGACCGAACACACCGTTGGCGATGTCGGCACTCTCCACGGGCAGGTTCTCCTTCATGTTCTCTCCGGCAAACAGTGTCATATTCACCCCGGTAGAACCGCGAGTGACGGCGGTGAGCAGGTACTTGCCGGTGGGCAGCTGCACCTCCTGTGCGAAGGTCACGTCCCAGGCATTGGCTCCCCAGTTGCCGCCGTCGAAGTACTTGTGTTCGGCATTGTCGTTGCCATCGGTCCACGGCTCAGCCGACTTGATGTCGATGCTGCCACCCGAGCCTTCGCCTAAGGTGGTCACCCATACGTTGGCTTCGAGTGCATCCTCGGCAGCGGGATTGGCAATGAGACTGGTCCTGTCTTTGGCGGTAGCCACGCCCTCGGCCATGCCGTTCGACTCGACGTACTGGCGATAAGCCTTGGTCAGGAGAGCGGTCTTCTCGGTAGCGTCGGCAGCCGAGGTGGCGGTCACATCGGCAGCGGCTGTCACGGCAGCAGCCTTTTCCTCACTGGCGTAAGGCCATGCTTCGGCATCGGCCACGTACAGGGCCTTCTTGTCGGCCAGTGTCTGGTAGGCGGCCTTGGCCTCGTTGTAGGCGGCAACGGCGGCATTCAGGGCCTCGATGGCGGCGTTTAGGGCGTCGAGAGAGGTGATGTCGATGTTAGAGTTGGCGGCGATGGCGGTGGCCAAGGCGGTATTCTCCTCGCCAGTCACGATGTCGTCGGTGGCAGCATTGGCGGCCTCCAGAGCTGCCTCGTAGGCTTCGCGGGCTGCGTCGAGCGGGGTCTGCAGCTTCACGGCATCGATGAACAGCATCGGGTTGGCACCGGAGCCACTGCCTGTTGACTTGTAGCCCAAGCGAATCTGGCCCGTTGTCTCGGCATCGAGGGTGAAGGTAGCTGACTGCATGACCCACGCACCCACGGCGGGATTCACGTCGACGGTGTACTTCACGTCGCTGTCGTTGACGAAGAAGCCGGTGTAAGACTCATTGGCCTGCGTGCCACTCTGGTTGTACATGGGAACGGTGAGCGTGTAGCTGCCAGCGGGCAGGGTCACGTCCTGATAGTAGTAGCCACCGCAGCCCCATACGGCGAAGAAGCCCAGGCAATTGCCTTCGCTACCGTCGGGACCGGCAGCGGGAGCCGTCTTCTGGTTGCCCTTCAGCAGCCACTCAGCGCCGTAGGCGAACACAGCACCGCCCATGCCCGAGTTGGGGAAGTCGGCCTGACTGTCGTCACCCTGCAGCACGACCTTGCTCCAGCCCTCCACATCCTGCAGACCGTAGTAGGTCGTGCCGTTGCCGGCCATGTCCTTGCCATAGCCGCAGAGGTGGTTGTCGATGGGTGTACTCTCGCTGAAGTCGGCGTTGGCGATAGTGGGTGTTACGATGGGGTCGGGGCCCACCTCCACGTCGCCAGTCTTCTCAACCCAGATGTAGTCGAATTGTGTGTCGGCCGATGACGATGCGAGATAGCTGATAGTGGTCTCGGTCAGGAGTTCGTATTCTTCTGATGCTACTTCGTTCAGGTTCACGCCACTAAATGATGCGGCAAACTCCTCACTGCCTATGCCAAAGTTTACTAAGAGGTCGGTGTAGCTGCTCTTGGATGTGAAGATACCCACGTGTAGTTTGTATTTACCGGCTGGCAGGGTAGTGATGGCGACGTCTTCCGTTGAAGTGGCGGCCACGGCGTTAGATGCACGCACGGGGATATTGTCGTTGGTGGCGATGGTGATGCCCTCAATGTCCTCGGCCTCGGTATAGAATACTGCCGCAACATCTTCCTTTTCTGTATAGTCGACGGTTTTCTGAATGTTGTCCTCGCTCAGCATCACGGTGGTGCGGTATTCTTTGTTGTCGACAGCTGCCATGTAGAGCGTGTTGCCTACCAGCTGATAGCGGGGATAGCCCACTCTGAGCGATTCGCCCTCGAACCCGGAGCCATTGGACAGCGTCGTGCCTATGCTACTGCTGACGGTATAGTTATATACCTCAGCATCGCGATAGATGATGTCAACAACAGTAGTACCATCGGCATTGATGATTAAGTCTGCCGTGTTGTCGCTCTCATAAATATACTTCTGGGTACTCTCGGCATTCCACAAAGGCTCTTTGTCGGCAGGAAGCAGCATGACGGCTTCGCCAACGGCTCCCGAACGGGTCACAGCGTCCTTGATGGCCTGTCCGTTCTTGTCGAGGAAGTTTACCGTGTAGTCAGCCTGCTGGCGTTCGTCCTTGGTCACTGTAATCGTCAGGTTGTCAATCAGGCCCATCTGCGAGTTGTTGATGTAGCCGAACATGTCAATCTGTGTACAATTGGTGGCATCGCTGCTGTAGAATGCAATGGGCTCGTCGCCGTTGCTGAACAGGATGTCGCCCGTGGCCTTGTCCTCAATACTGTAGGTATAGGTCTTGGTTGTCTCGTCCACCTCAACGGTTACCTTCAGCCATTTCTGTGAAACAGTAGTCGAGCCTCCTTTCTTGTCGGCGTTTACATAACTGTAGCTCTTGTCGGTACCTACACGGAAGATGGCACCTTTGTTGCTGTAGGTGGTCTTGCTGCTGTTGCCCGTGGTTCCGCGCACCGAAGCATCGCCGATAGAGATGATGCTGCGGGCACCGTTGCCCAGCACAGCGTCGAACTCCACCTTCACATTGGCAGCCTGTTCGCAGAGTGCCGAGAAGTCATAGTGGGCAAAGCAATAACCGTTCTGCGCATTGCTGGCGCCTTTGAAGCTGACAGCCTTGCCGTCGAGTTCGAAAGCTTCGCTGTAGATGGTCTGCGTGCCTTCCACAACGTCAACGCTGACGCGCGAGTCGGCTGTGAAGAGCGCATTGCCATCCTCGAAATCATAGGTGGTCACGGTCTGTGACCAGCCAGTACCCGCACCCACCATTGCCATGATGGCCACGAGCCATGTCTTGAATAGATTTTTCTTCATGTCGTTTGTTTTTTAGATTAAGGCACCCACGCCTCGTGTTGCGTGGGTGCCGCCTTAATGCTCAATAGTCAGTTCTTACTTGCCGATTACTTCAGCACCACCTTCTTGCCGTTGATGATGTAGAGACGCTTAGCAGGCGTGGAAACCTTCTGTCCTTTCAGGTTGTAGACGGTGCCCAACTGTTTGCCAGTAGCGCTCAGGCTGTTGATACCGTCGATGCTCAGCACCAGGGCATCCATGGCAGCCTGCAGGGCATCCTTGGCAGCGGCGAGGCTGTTTGCGGTAGCGTCGCTGGCGTTCAGGGCCGTATTGGCAGCGGCCAGAGCATCAGCTAATGCCGACCATGTCTCCGGGGTGTAGTACGACTCCTGGAGTGCCTCGCACTCGTCGATCAGTGCCTGGAGGGCAGCCTTGTCTGCTGCAAGAGGATCAGCGCCGTAGTAGGTCAGCTGGAAGTTGTCGAAGATGACCCACTGCTGGGTGGCGGTGCCGCGGACACCCACCTCGATGTTACCGCCTTCGGTCACGACGAAGCGGAGCGGCTCGATGGTGTAGAGACCGTTGCTGAATGACTCGGATGCTGCACCCATCCAGCCCTCCTCGCCTGTCTTGGCGGGAACCTCTGCAGTGGCGTCGTTGGCGAAGAAGACGGGTACGTCCTCTTCCACGTTACCATCCTGACGATAGAAGCCCTGGGCCGTCAGCGTGTAGATGCCGGCAGGAGCACCCTCGACAATCTGGCTGATGGTAAAGGTCGAGTGGTAGCTCTCGGCGCAGTTGTTCACTTGGTTGCCGCCGTTCAGGTTCCAGTTGGTGCAGTCGTCGCTCACCTGCCATGCGCTGACGCGCTGGTCGTTGCGGTTGAAGTTCGGGTTTTGCAGCAGCCAGGTGGCATCAACAGGATTAGTCTCGGTAGCCTCGGTCAGCTCGCCCATACGCTGTTCTTCCACACCCTCGGTAGTTACGATGATCCACTCGCGTGGCGTATTGCTCAGTACGAGGTTGTCGTTGGCATCGAGGTTGATGTACTGCGTGCCGTTGCTGATATAGAAGCCAAAGCCCTGATACTCCAGAATCCAGTTGAATGCCTGGCTGTCCATGTAGAGGTTGCTTCCTAAGAAGTGGTTGTCCTCACCGTTGCTGACGCGCGAGTCGATGGTCACGGTGCGGGTTGTCTCGTTCGAGGTGAAGGTCAGGTCAAGACCTATCTCGTTCACAATGCCGCGTGTGCCGTAGTCGTGGCCGGCAGCCATGAACTTGCCGCTCTCGGCATCGATGACGTAGGCCACACCGTCGAAGATGTACTGGTTGGCCAGCTTGAAGTTGTAGATGGCATTTGCCAGCTCAGCGATGATTGTCTCAATCTCGGGGATGTTGTACCAGTTGCTGCCCACGGCCAGACTGGCGATGTTGATGGCAGTCTGGAGTGCTTCCCTGCCCTCGGTCTTGGTGGCATCGTCAAGGAGTACACTGGCTTCGGCAATAGCGGTCTGCAGGTTCTCCTGGTCGATTGCATAGACTTCCTTGGCAGTGGTAAACCAGGTGAGACGGTAGATCTGCATGGTGTGCCAGTTGGTACCGGCTTTCTCCTTGCCCAGGCCCAACGTGATGGTGCCGTCGGTTACCTCGACATTGAACTCTTCCAGCTGGTATTCAGCGATGGAGCTTGCGATATGGGCGGGGATGAATGCTTTCTCCTCGTTGGCAAATACGTAGGCCACGTCCTGGTCGCCCTCTTGCACGTTGCTTTCGAAGCCACGGCCAGAGGTGTAGGCGGCATGGGCATAGAAGCCCACCTTGTAAGAACCGTTGGTAAGACCGGTGATGTTCTGATAGATAATCTGTCCGGTGGTCTCTACGGTGCTCTCATAGACCTCGGCAGGCTGCGTGATGCGTCCGTCGTAGGTAGTGATGGCAGGAGCAGCCCAGTCGGGTGCAAGGTCGGCGGCATTGTTGGTCTCGAACTTCTTCCAGCCGTCGGCAGCCACCAGGTTGGTCTTGTCGTTCTCCTGATCGGCATTGTCGGCCTTGAACTGGTCTACGGCAGCCTGCAGGTTGCTTTCGTCCTCGGTCTCGATGGCCTCGTCAATAGCAGCAATCAGCTTGCCTACGGCCACGGCGTCTTCATCGGCGGCAAGAGCCTTGGCTTCCTTCATCAGTTCGCTGTCTTCCTTGCCCTTCTCAATGAGTTCCACCTTGTCGATGGTCAGGTTGCGACCGGCCACATAGATGTATTCGCCATCGGTGAACTGGTTCATGTTCTCCTCGGTGATGATGAAGTCCTCACTGGCGGCATCTACTAAGTTGATGCGCTCGTCGATGATCTGCTGGCTGTTGTCCAACAGTCTCAGCGAACCGGTCTTTACCATCTGGCGCTTGGGACCCAGACCGCGCGACATGTCCTGATAATCCTCGCCGGCAGCACTGTAGCTCACGCGCACGGTATCGCCTGCCTGGACGAAGTCCTTGAAGTAGACGGTGCTCAGGGCAACGCTCTCGAAGTCAGTGACGCTCTCGCAGACCAGACCTTCCTCCCAGATGACACCGTAGAAGGGCTCGATAGCCGCTGCCTGTTCGAGCAGTTCCACCTTGGTGATGGTCAGGTTCTTACCCATTACATAGATGTTGTCGCCCTCGGAGAGGGTAGCCAGCATGTCTTCGTTGATGGTGAGGTCTACGTTCTGGTTGTCGCCTTGGAGCGAGTTGCCTGCATCGTAGATGAGTGTCACCTTATCGCTGCCAAGAACCTTGAGGTCGGCATAGCGCTTCATGTCGCGCATGGGGGCGGCACCACGTGAATAGTAGCCTTCGTCCTCTTCTACGTCATCGCCCTGGCTGTTGATGCCGGCGTCGGTGAAACTGATGCGGACGATGTCGCCCACCTGTGCGAAGTCCTTGAAGTAGGCTGTGCTCAGCGGCAGATAGGTGTAGGCATCGTCAGCGCATACCAGGTTGCCTTCCCAGATAGTGCCATAGGCAGGCTCGATGGGCTCTTCAGGCTCAACGGGCTCCACCTCAGCGGGGAACTGCATCAGGCGGAAGCGGGTGAACGACATCCACTGGTATTGGCTCTGGGTGGCACCCTGCACACCGATGGTCACGGTGGATTCTTCCTCCAGTTCAAATTCGAGTGAAGCATCGTTCCAGCCACGGTCGAACAAACCGCCACCTGCACCGATGTGCTGCATCTCTATCTTCTGTGTACCAGCGAACAGGTTGAAAGTGGTCAGGTCGTTAGAAGCACGGCTGGTGACGCTGAGCAGGTACTTGCCCTTAGGCAGGCTGATTTCTTGGTTCAGACTGACATCCCAGGAATTGGCACCCCAGTTGCCGCCATCGAAGTACTTGTAGCTGTTGTTGCCCTCGCCGTCGGTAAAGGACTCGTTGCTTAACACGGAGAGGCTGCCACCGCTACCTTCGCCCAAAGCAACAACCCAAGGCTCGGCAATGGCTTCTTCTGCCAGCGGGTTCACAATCATGTCGGTCTTGTTGGTTGCACCCTCAATTCCTTCGAGCAGTGCGCTCGACTCTGCATACTGGCGGTAAGCCTGCATCAGGTTAGCCAGCTTCTCAGCAGCATCGGTGGCGTTGGTGGCCGTCATGTTGATAAGAGCCTCGGCAGCTTCTTTCTTTTCGGCAGAAGCATAGGGGAAGCGCAGTACCATCATGCTGGCCTTGGCCTGTGCCAGTGCGTCGTATGCGGTCTTGGCGGCCTTAAAGGCATTGGCTGCAGTCTCTATGGCACTCTTGGCGGTGTTGTAGCCTTCCTCCGTAGCTATGGGCGTTGCGTTCAAGGCTTCCTGCAGAGCGGTAAGCTCTTCGCCCGTCACGTTAGCGTAGTCCTCGTTGGCCAGCAGAGCCTCGGCATCAGCCTTGGCAAGGTTGTAGTCGTTCCTGGCGGCTACGGCCTGTGCTTCAGCCACGGTGGCCTCCGTGCCGTAGTAGGTCAGCGATACGTTGTCGATACCCATCCAGTTGGCGATGGCCTCGGTCTGCTCCAAGCCCACTTCGACAGTGTTGTTGGTTACCTCTGTGTACACCTCATAGAAGGTGGGGGCGGTGGTGGTCAGGTCTGCTTTGTCGTTGTTGGCAAAGACGTACTGTACGCCGCTCGTTTCGGCCAGATTGTTGACGAAAGCGGCAATCTTCAGCTTGTAAACGCCGTTGGGGATGTTCTCCACCACTTGGTACATCTTGTTAGCTTGTGCCGAACCGTTCCAGTTCTCCCAGAAGTTGCCGGTGAAGTCGCCTTGCTGGTTGTTGGCGGTCTTATTGTTCTGATACGTGCCAGTGCGGTTCCATCCATTGATGTTCTGGTCGAATGTTCCGTTCACAATAAAGTCGGTCACGATGGGATTGTCAATCGATGCGCCAGCCACTTTCTCGGTGTTGGCGGCGATGGCTGCATCCTTGGCGGCCTGCTCTGCTGCTGCGTTGTATTGTTCAACCTTCTGCTGTGCGGCAGAAAGTCCGGCTGCGTCGGTCAGCGTGATGTTGTCGATGAAGACCTTGGCGTTGCTGCCTGAGCCACCGCTAACGGCAGTGCCACCCAACAGGAACTTACCCTCGGTGGCGGCTTCGAGTGTGAAGGTAACGTAATCTACCGTCCACTTACCTGAAGGATAGCTGTTGACAGAAGAGAGAACAGCCGTTCCATTTGTCGGAATGAAGCCTAACTGTGAAGTCAGTTGCTGTGCGCTGGGATTGGCGTTGTAGACGTAGGCTAACAGGGTGTATTCGCCTGCGGGTATCGTGATGGCTTCTGCGCTTTGGTAGGTAACAGAGGCTCCCCAGCCCACGGTGATGGCGAGTGCGTTGCCGTTATTGCCGTCAACGTCCTCAGTGGGGGTGTTGCTGCCATTCAGCAGTGTCTCTGCACCGTATGCAAGCACGCCGCCATTGCCCCATGCTCCAGTGGAGGTGAGTTTCCAACCAGTTGACTCGTAATCTGTGCCCAGAGCATCACTTGATGTAACCATGCTTTCTGTCAAAGCTTCACAGAGTTCGAAGCCCGGGTTCACAATAGCAGTGGCGGGGTCGAAAGCTGGTGCTGCATTGGCCTCATTGAAGGCTGCAATGGCATCTATCAGGTTGCTGATGGCTGTGCTAATGGCACTGAAATCGATAGTTTCGGCTTCCAATGCTTGTTCGGCAGCATCGATGGCAGTGGCCAGTTCGTCAGCACCTTCTTTTCCTTCAGTAGGTATAGCCTTTGCGCTATCAACGTATGCCTGGGCTGCGCTGATTAAGTTAGCGAAAAGTGTCCTGGCAGCACCAATCATGGCGATGTAATTGCCGCCCTGAAGGACTTCTTTTGCAGC
This sequence comes from uncultured Prevotellaceae bacterium, assembly GCA_900318815.1. GTDB lineage: Bacteria > Bacteroidota > Bacteroidia > Bacteroidales > Bacteroidaceae > Prevotella. Next base: position 2,628 of record ONMA01000040.1, on the reverse strand, counting down.
ATCGGCGTTGATATTGTAAGTGTCGGCATATCCGATGAGTTGAGTCAACACTCCCGTGGCAAGCGGTGTGGCTGCGTCTTTTACTGCGGCCATCGTAGCAATGATTTCCGGCACATTGCCTGCGGCAACAGCAGCCAGGGCATTGTCTACGAGGGCAACGGTCTCCGCAGTGCCATATTTCTCGGCATATTCGCGGAGATTGCCAAGAGCGGTAGCGGCCGCAGGCTGAGCGGCTGTGATCAGCTGCTGCATGGCACTTGCCAGTTGCAGAGCGGTGGCATTCTCATCATTGAGCACGCTTTGTGCAGTTGCAAGGGCTTCGGTCAGGGCCTCGGTGTTGAGTACCTGCACGATGGCAACTACATTGGGCATGATACCTTTGAGGTAATCCTTGACGGCTGTTTCCAGCGTCTCTGCTGCAGCCGTTATCGTTTCGACAGTGGCGTCCTCTGCATCCAGGGCTGTCTGGGCGGCGCTGATGGCATCGGCCAGTGCCTCAGGATTGACACTTCCTGCCAATGTGATAGTCTGCTGGAGGATAGATTTGGCCTCGGCCAGCGCAGCAGCCTGGTCGGCAGCCTGGTCAGCAGCATTTGCTTCGGACAGCTCGTCAGGAGTAGGTTCGCCTAACGACTGGATGTAGAGGTAGTCTACGGCAGCATTTTTACTGCCCTGTCCTAAGTCAATAGAACTTTCCTTGGCCAGCACAAATTCTGCGTCGCCATTGGTTGTATTAGAATTTCCGGTCGTAAAATTCCATATTTCACGGTTTCCAGAATAGAAACTATACTGGCCACCAGCAGATGTGGGTGAGTAAAAACAGGCTACAATCTTATATTTTCCTGCAGGAAGAGTGGTGATAGCGGTGGTTCCACTAATAGAGTAACCTGCTGCACGCTGCGAAGAACGAGCCTCAGCATTGCCAGAGGCGATGATGCCCATTCCTTCAATATCTTCAACTTCGGTATAGTAGATGGCTTCGATGTCGGTTTCACTATAAGTGAGTTCGAACTCAACGCCATTTTCTGTTACGTCGAAACTCTGTGCGAAAACTTTGTTCGTAGCAGGTTTTGTCCAAAGCTTTCCGTTGACAAGTACATAAAGTGGATACTTCACCACGACCTTGTCGCCTTCAAAAGCTTCACCTGTCATGGTATAGGTACCAACATTGCTCTTTGCCGTCCATGCATATTTCTCAGCCTCGCGGAAAGTTAATGTGACAACAACGCCATCGGCAATCGTCTTTCCTTCCACGTCGCTGCTTACGAATATGTATTTCATCGAGCCGTCGGCAGCATAGAAGTTTTGAGTGTCGTTAGCAGTTAAGACGATGGCCTGGCCTTCAACGCCTGACCGCGTTTCTGCTTCTTTCACTTCTTGGCCATTGCACACGTACTTGACGGTGTAGTCTACCGTGGCTACCGAAGCGTCTTTCTCCATCACAAGTACCGAAACGATACATCCGCCTCGGCCAACGTTGAAGGTAAGGGCCGATTGGGTTTCGTTGACTTCGAAAAAGAGGTGGGAGCCGTCACTGAGTGTGGTTGACAATGTGCAGCCACTGACTGAATTGATAGTGACGCTGCGGCCCTGAGTGTCATTGAACTGGCAAACTAAGATGTCAGTCGCCTCAACAGGAATCGTCACCTCGGCATCTCTGTTTCCTGCTCCATAGTTAAAAAGACCCCAGCCGCTACGGAAGCAAAGGTTAGTACTTCCTTCCGGCATGATGCTGGCATCGTTTGAGGTCAGGTCGTAGAATGCCTTTGCCTTGTAGCCGACAAGTTCGTATTCCATCGAAAGGTCAGCTGTTAAGGCCCATGAACTCATCGTGCCGAAAATCATCAGCAGGGAAATGAGTAGCGAGTTTAGCAATTTTTTCCTCATGTTTTTTGTTTTAGTTAGAATAATATTAGGTTAATAGTCACAATTTGGTGGCAAAGATACGAATTGTTTTTGAGACTGCCAAACATTTGATTGAAAAACAGAGGATTAATACTCATCTTTCGGATGTACAAAAAGCTCAGCCACATTTCTACCGCCCAGCCCCCTTCTGAAGCCTCACCCCTCTCTTATATCTGTCCCCCTATAGGGGGGGACTTAGATATGAGAGGGAGGCTCCTCTAATGTAGATGGACGAACAAATATGGTGTTTAGACCTCGTAAGTATGGTACTTAGACCTCGTAAGTATGGTACTTAGCAACCAAAAACAATATGGTAATGTAACGCGCGCATATATAAAAAAAGGTGTAAGAAAAATCGCCGATTGATTTTTGTCAATTTCGAACACTTTTTTCTTGGTTTTATAAAAATAATCCTGCAAAAAGTTTGGTGTTTCGCGAAATAGTAGTACCTTTGCATCCGCTAACGGGGAAACGTCCCCTGCGGCACAAAGTAAAGAGTTCTTTGAGAGACTTACATAGACAGAAACAAGAAGTAGTACAAGAAGCGAGGGCGGAGTTATTTCCGTCCTTGGGTAGAAACAGACCGTCAATAGTCATTTCGGATGAGATTGAGAAAGTGCCTGAGTTCTTGACACTCGGTAGATATTAAGGATGGTCGTCCTGAGCAACGGAGAAAAGCATCTCCCGTTCGTCCAGCGCAAGCGGGACGGTGGGGGAGCAAAG
>ONMA01000004.1 GCA_900318815.1 uncultured Prevotellaceae bacterium | reverse complement strand
AGACCCTGATGGTGGAAGAAGCCAGAGTTTCATCATCGTAGGCATCTGTTCGCCAAACCTATGGGACATCAACTATTTCCGTAACCACGACTACCTGCCTATGCCCATACACGGTAATAACGGGTTATTCAGGGAGGGTTATTACTATGGCAAATCGCCCGACCTGAAAAAGTTTGTAAAGAACGAGCTGATGCCATACGTGACAACACACTATCGTACATCTGGACGAACGCTTGGCATCGGCCACTCCCTGAGTGCATCGTTTGTGCTTGATGCTTTGGTCACAGATGACTTGTTTGATGACTACATCGCCGTCTCGCCCAACTGTGCCTATGATGAATATCGTCTGGCCACAGACATTGAGAACCATCAATTCAAAGACCGCAAGGCACCCCGTTTTATCTACGCTTCAATGTCGGGGGAAATAGAAAATGGGCCTAATTACTGGGGCGAGGAATGGAAAGCAGGCTGGGAGCGTGTCAGCTCGTTCCTTAAAGACAAGTCACACTTCAATGAGAACACTGTCATTTCCGTACACAACTTCCCGGACTACGACCACTATGGCGGTTTTATGCCCAGCTTGACTGCTGCGCTGAACGACTACATCGTTTTCGGCGCCAAGAATTTGGTGAGCTATGTCGGCGAAGAGACCTACCCCGTCCACATCGAACTGCGAGGCAAAAACCTCACGGACACCATCTACATCACTGGCAATCAGGATGCGCTGGCCAACTGGGAGGCAAAGGGCGTCAAGATGACGCTCACCAGTGACAGCATCGCCTCCATCGACCTCCGTCTGCATCTGCCCGCCCAGTTCAAGTTCACCCGTGGCAGTTGGGAGCGCGAGGCCATCATCTCCAATGCCGATGCGGGCAACCAAATCATTCACGATGCAGAGCATGCCACCCGCGTGTACCGTCTTTGGGAGAGGAATCAGTGGATGGGAGAGTAAAAAAAATGAAATAGATATGAAAACAATGAAACTCTGGAGAATCGCTTTTGTGATGCTTGCTGCTTTCTCCCTCGCCTCTTGCAGCAGCGACGATGACAACGATGTCTACGAAGCAGCAGAGCTTGGTGGCACATGGCAAAAGGTGTATGACGAAGGCGTGGCCGATGCTGGCACGGTACAGTACACATTCCATCCGCAGTCTGCCAATAACGGCACCGTTGATATATTCACCTCCGACTGGGCAGCAGGCGACACCATAGTTTATCGCATCTACACCGTAACGGATGCTGGGCATCTGCATATTTCGCCCAAGCCCGATGACACCTCAGAAGCCCTCACTGTGGATTGCGACATCCGCCGTCTCACCAGCACGCAGATGATTTGGAACAAGCCTGGTACTAATGAGGAAATATCAAGGTTCAAGAAGGTAAAGTAAGACATGAAAACGACAAGAACATTACTCTTTTTCCTCGCCGCACTTGCGCTGACAGCTTGCAGCAGCGACCCGCAATGGGTTGACCCGGAGGCACACGAGAAGACGGAGCAGTTGCGGAAGCAGTACACACCGATTATCGCCGGAACGTGGCATGTCGAATACGTTAAGAACAAGGGACGCTTCTTCGAGCGGCTGACGTTCAGCGCAGACGGGACTTTCACGGGAATGCGCAAATGGCAAACCCGCAAACTCGTCACCATCGACGGTGAGGAGCAATATACAGACTGGCAGGATTTCGTGGACTATAACGGGAAGTTCACGGGCACGTGGAAACTGTCGTGGGAACGTGACAAAGAAGGTGCGCCCGGCGTAAACAGGCTCTGGCTCTCGGCTGACTTTGATGAAGAGCGCGACTGGATTTCCCCCTACGCCTACAGTCTTAATGCCCTCTTCATCCATGCCGACGAAACCACGCTAAGTTTCACTGGCGGCTTTGTTCCCAATGGCGCCGACGGCGAGACCGTCTATACTCGCGGCGACGCCGAGCCGAATTTCTGAGTGAAGTAATAATCTCAAATATTTGGATGCGTGAAAGAGTTCCATTGTCTTTGAGATTACGTCTCGAAGGATGGCTGCATCGTGAAAAAAACTGAAAAAAATTGTGATTTCCGTGCAGTCTTTTTGGAAAAGTGGTATCTATGATAGTAGAGACGATAGTGAGCACCAATCGTCCAAGGAGTGTTTCCGATGGACATAGAACATCTTATAGAGCGGGGACGACGGGGTGACGAGGCAGCACTCGGAAGCCTGTACGGGGCATATCACCGACGGATGACGGCGATATGCCAGCGCATCGTGGGCGACCGCCGCGTGGCGGAGGAACTGGCGCACGACGCTTTCTTGCTGGCCTTTACCAAGATGGAACAACTACGCAATCCGCGACGCTTCGAGTCGTGGCTGACGAGCATCACGACCAACGTAGCCCTGCGCTACATGGAACGTCACCACGAGCCACAGATGCTTTCGCTTGCTGCGCTTACTGAGGAGGATTTGGCCCAGGACACCACGCCAGCAGACGAAAAACCACTGCCGACGATGGCCGAACTAATGGCGGCTGTCGATGCGCTGCCAAACGGCTACGGCCAGGTGTTCCGCCAAAGATAGTCTATCCAAACATGACTAAATATTTGCCATTTTGTTATGATGAAAGTTGTGCCATCTGTAATGATAAGGCTTTTATTATAACCTCTAATGACGAGGATTTCTCACTGAAATATTTATTGTCAATTTTAAATTCCACTATCGCTAAGTTTTGGATACGTTGTGTCTGTCCTGAGCTTGGTGAAGACCGTAGAGAAGTTCGTAAAGTATATTTTGAGAACTTTCGTGTTCCCATTGCTGATCAGCAGCCCTTCATTGCCCTTGCCGACACAATGCTTTCTCTCTATTCCCAGCTTCAGCAGAAGCGCAGCCGCTTCCTCCGTCGTCTGACGGAAAACTTTGAAGGCATCAAGATAACAACCGCCCTGCAGACCTTCGGCCAGTTGGACTTCAAGGCATTCGTAAAGGAGTTGAAGAAACAGAAAATCAAGCTCTCTCTGGTTCAGCAGGACGAATGGGAGGACTACTTCAACCAGTACGCCCAAGCCTGCCAAGACCTCTCACGGCAAATCGCTGCCACTGACCATGAGATAGACCAGCGTGTGTTCGACCTCTACGGCCTGATGGAAGACGAGCGAAGAATAGTGATAGGATAGGATAATCATAAAAAACAGAATAAAACAAGAAAAAACGGTTTTGCCCTGTTTTTTCTTGTTTTATTCTGTTTTTTCAGAAGACGCGAAGCGTAAAATGCTTACGCGCCGAGAGAAGTCTACTTGCCGTTGAAGCCCAGATAGCCATTCCAGTCAAGATACCAGTTGCTGGTCTGCAGGAGGCTCTTCTTGATTTCGCTGCGCATGGCATCGCGGTTCTCTTCGCCACGGCGTGCAAGGATGAAGTTCTCCATCGTAGCACCGGGGTTGGGCTGACGCATGGCATAGCGCATGATGTCGTAGTAGCGGGTGCCCTCGAAGGCGAACTCCAGCGCGCTCTCGTTGATAATCAGACTGTCGACGAACACCTGCTGGCGGGTCTTGACCTGCTGATAGCGCGAGGCATCGAAGGCGAAGGTAGAGTCGGCCTGCATCACATAGCCATCCTCGGCCTCGTCGATGAGACGGTAGTACTCGTTGTAGGGAGTCCATCCGGAACCACGCGAATGGATACCGACCATGGTGGGCATCTTGGCGACGGTGCCGATGAAGTCCTCGGCCTTCATGACCTCGTGGTCGGAGGGAATGCTGATGTTGGTAGTCACCCAGAGCGAGTCGGCCTGGTCGAGATAAGGCAGCACATCGCTCTTGATGAGCTTGTCGGAGAGACCAGACTCCAGAATCTTGTAGGCCAGACGGGGCTGTCCTGCCCAGTTGAGGGCCTCGGCCAAGCGCAGGTAGACCATCTGACAACGATAGATGTGGACATTGCGCGTGGCGTACTTATCGAGATACTGCAGCTGCGTGCGGATGCCCGTGGTATAGTCGACCATGTAGCTCTGGTCGCTGAACCACCAGGAGAGACGCAGGTCGCCCGTCTGGTGACGGGAGAGTCCCTTGGGAGCGTAGGAAGCGCTCTGGGCGTTGGACGAGAGACAGCAGTTGACCTGTGCCTCGGAGATCTGGAAGGAACGGTCGGAAGGTGTGATGCTGACCTTGTAGTCGTTATCCTCGCGCGAGTTGAAGAGGTTGCGCAGCTCGCTGTAGAAGCCCTCGGCACGGATGGAGTCGCAGGGAATCATGGTGATGAGCTCGGCATCCTTGTTGTAGCCCTCGGACAAATAGGTGGAGCTGTAGCCATTGTAGCTGGAAGGCGACTGCCAGGAGACCTCGCCGGGACGCCACATGCACACGGAAATGCCCGTGGGATAGATGGTGTTGAGACCATTGCGGCTGTTGATGTACTTGAAGTAGCACTGGGCAGCACGCTCGTAGTTGGCCTTGCCCCCCTCGGCTCCCTGCGTGCAGGCAAGATAGAGGTAGAGGTCGCCGCGCACGATGTTGAGCGGGAAGAAGAACATGCGCGAGTCGTTGCCACGAACGTTGTCGCCATAGAAGGGATATTCGTTGTCGTAGCGCTCGGGGATGTTGCTCAGGTCGTTAATCATCCACTGGCAGACGGCGGCAAGGTCGTAGCGGGGATAGTCGCGCTCGCTCTCCTCCTTGGTGAGGATGGGCTCGGTGACGAAGGGCACCGAACCATAGTTGAGCACCAGCTGCAGGTAGGTCCAGGCACGTATAGCCTTGACGGCCGCCCACTCCCTCATGAAGATGTACTCGTTACGGTTGTTCTTCAGAGCCGTGTCGGCATGGGCAATGAAGTAGTTACAGTTGTTGATGATGGCATAGTAGTCGCGCGGCTGGTTGTACTGGTTGTCGGCCTGCACGTCGAAGGTAGCCATCTCGCGCAGGTCGCTATTGGCCGTAGACGTGAGCGAGACCAGGTCGCCGCGCACCTCGCCCAAGAGGATGGTGCGGTCGGCGATGACCTGAAGCTTGCCGAGGATGCCCGTCACGGAGTAGACGGTGTCGGACCAGTTGCTCAGATGATCCTTGTCGGAGTAGATGATGTTCTCGGACTCCTGGTCGAAGAAGTCCTCGCAACTGGTGAAGGTGGTCAGGGCCATGAGGGCTGCGGCTACACCACAGCACAAGCGCCCGAGGCCATGGAAAAATTTATGCTTGAAAGTATCCATAATTTTCAATTGTCAATTGTAGGTTTTCAATTCTTTTACAGGTTGATCTTCACACCAGCCACAACAGAGGGGCTTTGTCCCAGACGGCCCAGGTCGATGCCCTGGCCGATGACGCTGCCCGTCATGGAGAACTCGGGGTCGCTGCCCAGATACTTGGAGAAGGTGAGCAGGTTGTTGCCCTGGACCCAGAACTGCAGGCCCTGCAGGAACTCGGACCTGAGAGGCAGGTCGTAGGAGAGGGTGACCGTCTTGAGGCGCAGATAAGAGCCGTCCTCGATCCAGCGGTCGCTGAAGCGCGAGTTGCCCATGGGATCCTGGAAGGTGATGCGGGGCATGTCGGTGTGCTGGCCTTCGGCCTGCCAGCGACGGTTCATGGCCGTGGTCTGGTTCATGAAGCGCGAGCCGCTCTCGAGCTGCTGACGCATGTAGTTGTAGACGTCGTTGCCCAGGGAGTAGTTGAAGCGCACATCGAGCTTCAGGTGCTTCCAGGCCAGGGTGGTGAAGATGTTACCATAGATGTCGGGGTTGGGGTCGCCGATGATGACGCGGTCGTCGTCGTTGATCTCATGGTCGCCGTTCAGGTCGACGAAACGCATGTCGCCAGCTCCGAAGGCCACGTGGTCCACACCGTTGTCGGCCAGCACGTAGAGGGCTGCCTCCTCGGCTTCCTGCGTGGTAGAGAAGACACCGTTGGTGCGGTAGCCATAGAACTGGTTGACGGGCTGTCCGATCTGGGCACGGACGGTGGCACCGTAGACCTCGTTGTCAACATACTGTGCATTGTCGGGCAGTTCGGTAATCTTGTTCTTGTAGTGGCCCACGCTGGCACCAAGCTGCCACTGCCAGTCCTTCAGGGCGATGGCCTTGACCGAGGCGGTGACGTCGTAGCCCTCGTTCTGCAGCTTGCCGCCGTTGCTCCAGTTCTTATCCAGACCTGAAAGGAATCCTAATGACTGGCGGGTGAGCAGGTTGTCGGTGTTGGAGCGGAAGTAGTTGAGCGAGAGGCTGAGACGGTTGTCGATGAAGTTGCCCTCGAGGCCCACGTTCAGGCGGCGAGTGGTCTCCCACTGAATCTCGGTGTTGCCAATGCCCTCGTAGCTCAGCGACGAGACGTAGTGCAGGAACTCGGAAGCGCGGAAGTAGGAACGGGCGGCAAAGAAGTCGATATCGTCGTTGCCCGAGATGTCGTAGCCGGCGGTGAGGCGCAGATAGTCGACGCCCTTGACACCAGCCATCCAAGGCTCGTTGGTGAGTACCCAGGAGGCCTGCACGCCAGGGAATATGCCCCAGGCCACGCCGCCCAGCTTGAGCGAACCGGCATCCTTGCCGAAGCGCGACGAGCCGTCAACGGCCAGATTGGCCTGCAGATAGTAGCGGCTCCTGTAGTTGTACTCGGCCTGCGCATACCAGGAGAGGGAGTTCCAGCTCTCGTTGACGCCGTCGACATTGACGTTCTTCAGCGAACCGCTCATGAAGGGGGTCTTGTCGTTACCGGTGTTGTAGCCCACCTGCGAGTTAGTGGTAAACGACTCCCAGTTGATGCGGGCACCACCGAAGAGGTGGACGAAATGGGCACCGTAGCGGTTCTGCCAGTCAAGACGGGTGTCGCTCTGCACGGAGTTCTGCTTCGAGGCCAGGGAGCGCACCTCGTTCTCGCGATAGTCGCCAATGCTATTGACGTAGTAGTTGGGTGTGCCGTTGACGGGGATGTAGAACTGCTCGTTGGTGTTGACGAGGTTGTAGCTGAAGTGCTCGGAGAGTGAGAGATTGGCATTGAACTGGAACTTCGGGGTCACCGTGAGGTTGAGCATGGAGTTCTCGAAGCGGTTCTTGTTCTCGGCATCGGAGTACTCGAGGATGGCAGCGGGGTTGCCCAGCCGCCAGTTGTAGTTGTTGTAACTGTACATGGCCTCGGAGAGGTAGTCCTCGGGCTTGATTTCATAGTGGTCGTCAGAGAAGCGTCCGCGTCCGTAGCTGTAGGGGCTGAGGAAGGGGCTCTTGACGTAGGCCAGGAAGGCGGGGCTGGTGGGCGTTCCTTCGTCGTAGCCCGAGGGAGCACCGTCGTCGCGGATGTTGCGCGTCTGGTTGGCAAACGAGGCATCGAAGCGCACGGAGAGCTGCTTCAGCAGGATGATGTCGGTGTTGAAGCGCACGTTCAGGCGGTCCATGTCGTTGTTCTCCAGCGTGCTCTTAGCGTTGGTGTAGCCCACGGAGAGGTTGTAGTTGGCCACATCGTCACCGCCCTCGATGTTGATGCCATAGTTCTGGGTGAAGGCCGTGCGGTAGACGTAGTCCTTCCAGTCGGTGTTGTTGTGATAGTACTTGTAGTAGTAGTTCTCTTCGCCATTGTCGAGGTACTGACGCTCGTCGAGGAACTTGAAGGAGGTGAGGCGGGTGTCGGTAGTCTTGAGCAGCTCAGAGGCGTAGCCACGGTAGCCGTTGGCATCCAACACCGAGACGTACTTGGATTCGAGGGTGACGCCAGCCGAGATGTTGGCCGTGATGCGAGTGGCCATGGACTTGTTGCGTCGGGTCTGGATGACGATGACGCCGTTGGCACCCTTGGCACCATAGAGGGCAGTACCGTTGCGCACGACGGTGACCTTCTCGATGTCGGCAGGATTGATGCTGGAGAGGATGTCGTTGTAGAAGCCATCGTGGAGCAGGCTACGGCTGTACTGCTGGTCGATGATAACGCCGTCGACGACCACAAGGGGCTGGGCGTTGACATTGAACGAGTTCAGTCCCTGCAGAAACATCACGCTACCCACGCCGGGCGTGCCATTGTGAGTGATGGTGTAGGCCTGGGCACCAAGCTGCTTCTGGATTTCGTCCTTGATGTTGATGGCGTTGGTGTACTTGAAGTCGGTGGCACTGTAGTCGCTGCGCACGTTGGTCTGTGCCTGGTACTCGCTGGTGAAGACGGTGCTGTAGAGCTGGGAGGTCTTCTGCTTCTCGTCGCTCTGCAAGCCGATACGCACGGGGTTGTAGTCGGGCGAGGAGATGAAGAGTGCCGTGGAGAACAGGGGCACCTTGACCTCGTAGGTACCGTCGTCCTCGGTGAGGACGCTGTAGCCGTCGATTTCGGCAGCCCGCACAATGGCACCCGGGATGGGGTTCTGGGTGGCAGCGTCGATAACACAGCCCTTCACGGTGCGTGTCTCATATTTCTTCTGCTTCGGTGTGAAGGTACGCACGGCGGTCTGCGTGCCTTCTTCCTCGTCGGAGTCGTCGTCCTGAGCCGCTACACTCAACGGGAAAGCCAGCAGCATGGTAAGTCCAAATAAGATATATCGTTTCATAGATCGTTCTTTATTATTGAGTGAGTATTAACGAAGCATATAATAGTATTTGAAGACCCTGTCGGTGTACTTGCCGTGAGGATACATGTTGACCACGGGGCCCAACTCATTCTCAGTAAGCTCGAGCGTGCCATGGGGCACCAGCAGAATACAGTCAACGCGCATGGTGCGGGTGTAGGTCTTGTCACGATACTCGCGGGCCGTGACGTTGGGCCTGATGACCAGCGTGGTGATGGGTTCCGACTCCTTGACATCGAAGGTGCATGTGGGGAACTGGAAGTCCTCGGCCAGGAGCAGATAGTCCATCGTGGAGCCGCTGGCAATAAAGCCCGAACCTAAGTTCTTGGACTGTGACTTGCCAGTTTCGTCGCGGTAGTTAAGGCTGCAACGCATCTTCGAGGGAATGCACTGCTCGGCGGTGGCATTGCTGTCGTTGGCCAGGGCAGGTACGGTGACCAGATAGATGTCGTAGGAGATGTTGGACAGTACGTCGGTGATGTTGAAGGTGACCTGAGCCTGCTCGGTGGCAGAGTTAGGCACAAACTCAATGTAGCCATCGTTCCATACCTTCGACTTGAAGTCATCGTTGTTCACTCGCTGACTCACAGCATCGGCCACACTGACGGAGTCGCCCTTGCTGTCCTTCATCTTCGAGATTTCGCGAATGCTACCAGTCTTCTCGGCTTCGATGATGATCCAGCGGTGGAAGGTGTCGAGCTTGTCAATCTTCCAGTTGTTCGACTTCAGCAATCGGCCGTTACTGCACTCCACCTGTTCCGACTCGTTGAACACGCCGTAAGGCATGTTCGGGCCGAAGTACTGGTAGTAGTTGAAGTTGGCCCCCCATGTATTGGCTCGGCGGTTGTAGTTAAGCACGGCGTTCTCGGAGAAGACGGAGTCTAAGGGATTGGCGGCAGTCGCCTGGCCGGAAAGCAAGCGCTCGTTGACGGTGCGGCTGAAGGCCGTGCCCTTCATGATGGCCAGGCGGATGTTGGTATAGACCAGCGAGTCGCGGTCGCCCTTGGTGAGCAGGGAGCCCACGTTCTTGTCGTAGTTGAAATAGGGCGTGTACTCCTCGACCAGACGGCTCCACTCGGCGTTGGTGGGAACGGTCATCCAGTAGGTGCTGTCCTCGCTGCCAATGCGTCCGATCTCGGAGAAGAGGTCGTTGCGCTGGTTCCACACGGAGTCAAGATAGATGGTGCGGCCCTGCTCGTCGATACCACCCTCGACACTGGCCCCGGGGAGGAACTCCTTGCGGTAGTGCAGGCTGTTGTAGAGGAAAAGGCGCACGCTGTCGAGATCGGCATCCTTGCGCAGATACTCAAAGAGGTTGGATGCGTAGTCGATGGGAGACTGCAGCGTGTAGAGCACGCCGTTCTTGTACACCTGGTTGACGGCCTTGAACTGGCTGTTGTGAATACTGTTGTTCGTCAACACGGCAAACTTACCATTCATAAGCACGATGGAGTCGTTGCTGGAGGGCGAAACAGAATAGTTGTAGAGCGCGATGTGGTTCTGGACGAACTCCTTGATGACGGTGTTGTCCTCATCGCTTACCTTGCCCTTCTGCTGGTTATACTCGGCAATGCGGGCATCGGCCTCTTCCTTGGAGAAGCTTTCGTTGGTGGGAGCAAAGACCGTGAACACCTGACTGCTGGCCAAAGACTTGTCGTAGCCACAGGCCTGCACCACACTGGCAAAGTTGCTCAGTTCGGGATTGCCCTTGAGGGATTCCCACAGCGACCCTTCGTACACGCCTGCAATGGAGCCGTCGTAGTGCTCATCCCAGGTATCGGTGCAGGCGGTCAGGGCTGCAGCGAAACCACAGCCTACCAGACCTGCAAAGAGGAAATGCTTTATATTCTTGGTAATCATAATACTCAATTTTCAATGTTCAATGTTCGTTTATTACAGGTCGTCCTCCATGGCACCTTCGCCATCGACACTATAGACGCTCTTGGGAACCATCTCGAAGTAGTCGAGCATGAACTCGTTGTTGTTGCCCTGCTTACCGTCGGAGGCTACGCGGAAACGCACGTAGTGGTCGGTATTGGCGTCGATGTAGGACTGGCAGAGGATGCGGCGGTAGGTACGCTCGTTGCCCAAGAAGTAGTGCTTGCCGCCACCGGTATCGAAGTGGTAGGTGGAGCGTCCGGCACGATAGGCACCCAGGTTCTTCAGCAGTTTCTGCTCCTCGGCCTTCTCCTCGACGCTCTTCTTGTTGTAGTCGCCCAGGTCTTCGTCGATGACGTAGCGGTCGCCCATATAAAGCTCGGAGTTGAGGAACTTGGTCATGTCAAGGGGAATGCCCTGGGGCACGCCGTCGAAGTACACCTGCATGACACCGCGCGTCTCGATGGAGCAGAAGCCCAGACGGAGCTGCCACTCGCCACTATAGGGCACGGGCGGGATGCGGAAGGTCATGTCGTAGTCGCCGAAGAGGTTCCACTCGTCGCCCTGCCACGACCAGAAGTTACAGTGCGGGCGGCGCATCACGAGGTAGCAGTTGCTGTTGAAGGTAACACCATCGAGATAGCCCAGGGGGAAGTAGAAGTTACGACCGTTCTTCGGCGTGGCCGACTCGTCGGGCGTAGAGGCATTATCGTCGACCAGCGGGTTGCCCTTGAGGCGCATGTCGTTGGTCATCACCTCGGGGAAGATGGCCGAGAAGTCCATGCGGATGCGCTGGTTGTGAACCACCTCGCGCACCTCCTTGGAGAAGACCACCAGGTCGTCCACATAGAAGTAGTGACCGTTGAGGGCATCGTGTACAGGCTCGGTCTCGACACTCGAGTCGATGAGCGCGCCACGGTAGGTGTATTCAGGAGCTGCATAGCGGCGGTTGACGAAACGCTCGTTCACCTTGTCGGCATCGGCACCGCGGCAGTCATTGCCATTCTCGTCCTTGTCCATGGTGAGCTGGTCGATCTTGACCATGGTGTGGGGCAGCAGGGTCTGATACCAGTCGCAGGGATTGGCCAGCTTGCCGTCGAAGCCAAAGGCCTCGTTGATGGCACCCACGTGCATGACGAGTGCGGTGAGGTCGCTGGTGCCGGGCACGTAGCGGTTCAGGACGTGATACTGCATGAAGCGGCGCAGCGGGTTCACGCTGTCGGTGAGATTCTCAAAGCTATGGCCGGGAGCATTGACATCCTCGGGATAGACCTCGTCGTAGATCTTGCAGGCCAGGTCGTAGAGGGCACGCAGATCGCCATTGCCTGTGGAGATGCCATACTCCTGGAACTTGGCCCGATAGACCGAGTCGGGCTCGATGAAGAGGGTGAAGCCGTACTTCTTGGTGTCGGGCACCCAGGCCACCTCGTTCCACGTGTGCGAACGGTAGTAGTATCTGGGCTGTGACTTGGCATCCCACTCAGGGTCGAACTCTGGCGTGTCTTCCATGTCCTTGAAGACACCCGTGGCCTTCAGGGCATTGTAGAAGATAGAGATGCGCTCGTTGGTCTTCAGCACGTCGGTGACGTAGCTGTTCGACTTCTCGATAACCATGTTGACGGGCTGCACGATACCGTTCTCCACGGAGTCGTTCTGCAACTCATAATAGATAAAGGCATGGTCCTCGATGCGGATGACGGGGTGTCCGTCGACCTCGGAACTCGACGTGGCCAGATAGCGTCCCAGCATGTTCGACGTCTGCAGGCGGTCCTGCGTCATGTCCATGGTGTTGTACATGTTGGAGATGATGTGGGTCTTGGCGATGGTGTCGCAGTCGGCATCGGTGAGCTGGTCAAGACTGGTGAGTCCGCGCTTGGCCAGATAGGTCTGGACAGCCGTGTCGGAGGGAACGAAGCAGGTGTAGTGGCCGTAGGTGGAGAGCATGTCCATGAGGTTGGCACGCTCCACAATCTTGGCAAAGCTGCTGTATTGAGGGCGATTCTTCAGGTAATCGCTCATCATCTCACCGTTAAAGGTATAGAAGTATTCACTGGCAGGCTCGTCGGAGCAGGACGTCAGCGAAACGCCTCCAAAGGTGAGCAGGCCTATCAAGGCCAAAAGTTGATATTTAATCTTTTTCATCTTCTTCTATAATATAAATAGGTGTTACTTCTGGATATTACTCTCGCCAGTGCCGAACGCAGGATTCTGCTGTGCGGCCAGGTTCAGGTTCACCTTGGTCTCCTCGTCGTTGTAAGGCCAGAAGATGGCATACATGCCGTTGATGGTACTGCCAAAGAAGCTCTGCACATACTGGCTGTTGATGCCCTCGCGCTTCTGGGCAGCCTGGGTGAGTACCTCGGTGTTGCCGTCGCGCATGGAACGGCGTACCAGGTCGAACCAGCGCTTGCCCTCAAACATGAGTTCGCGCTGACGCTCCTTCAGCACCAGCTCTTCCATGCGGCCCTTGCTGTTATAGTCGCTCAACTGGAGGGTGTCGACCAGCGGGTTCTGGCAGACGGAACGCTTGTTGACGGCATTGACCAGCGTGAAAATCTGCTCCAGGATGGGGGTATTGTGCGCCACCACCTCATTGTCGGAGCCTTCCATCAGCTCCTGGCAGAGGGCCTCGGCCTTGAGCAGCATGATGTCGGTGAGACGATAGATAATCCAGTTGCTGCTGTTGCGGTCGTAAGACTTGCCTGAGCTGTAACCGGCCTGCGGGGTATTGGAGGAGGCATCGATGAGCACTGAACTGCTCACATACTTGGCGATGCTGTTGCCGCTCTCTTCGACGTTCTCGTAGATGCGGGCATCAAACATCTTGTTACGGTCCTCATAGATGGCGCGTTGTGAGGTCTTAGATGCGTCGTTGACAACCACCGTCGAGGGAGCGAGGAAACCGCGCCCCTTGTCCGAGCTGCCATAGAGTGCCGAGATGGTGGTGTTGGCTATCATGCCTTCACCGGCCCGGTCGTTGTCATAAATCAGCTCGAAGATGGCCTCCTGGTTGTTGCCCGCAACGAAGATGTTCCTATAGGCCGCACCGTAGATCTTGCCGCCAGAAGAATTGCTGGTAAGCGGGAAGCCGTTGAAACGGGAGTCGTTGGCGTTCTGGCCCGAACCCGCAGTCATGCCGGAGTAAGACAACGAGCCGCGCTGATCCTTAGCCAGCTCCTTCTTCGACTCAATCACCAAGTCGGCATATTCCTTACACTTCTGATAGTCCTTCTTCCAGAGATACATCTCGCAGAGCATGGCGAAGATGGCATCCTGCGTGATGCGGGCCGTCTGGTACTCAGGCTTGGTAACGGGATAGCGGCGGATGGCCGTCGTCTTGATGCTCTCCAAGTCGTTGATCAGGCTGTCGAGCACGTCCTCGAACTTGGTGGGTGGCAGGTCCATGATCTGGTCGTCGTCGGTATAGGCCACCGTGGAGTAAGGCACATTGCGGAAGGCACGTATCAGGTAGAAGTAGCACAGGTCGCGCAGTGCCGACACCTCGGCAATCGTAGCCTTCAGCTCGCCCTGGGTGTAGCCGGGGTCGCTCTCGGCCACGCCGGGTGCATACTTGATGACGGTGTTGCAGCGGTTGATCACGCTGTAGAAGCACTCCCAGTTGGTGAAGGAGTTCTTCGTGGTGATGTTCTCCTTCAGCACGTTCTGCAAGTCAATGTTGTTATTGATGTTCGTGCCCGGCATGACATTCTCCGAGCGGCACTCGCCCCAGACTATCATGCGGTGGATGCAGTCACTTCCCTGCAAGCGCGAGTAGCAGCCGGCCACGATATTGTCCACGTCGGCCTTCTCACTCCAGAAGTCTTCAAGCACAATCTCGCTCTGCGACTTAATCTCCAGGAAGTCGCTGCAAGAGGTGAAAAAGAGGAGAGTGCAGAGAGGAGAGAGGAGAGAGATGAGTCCCGCCCTCACACTTTTCTTTCTTATTATATTTGCCATAATATTCAATATTCTATTTTCAATATTCATTGTTCAGTGTTCAATCATCCATTAGAAGTCAACCGTGATACCCAGCGTGTAAGAACGCGAGCGCGGTGTCTGTGCATTGTCGATGGCGGGGTCGTAGCCAGCCTGCGAGATGTCGGGGTCAACACCCGAGTACTTCGTGATGACGAACGGGTTGTTGATAGAGGCATAGAGGGCTATGCGGTTCAGGCCAATCCACTTGAGATACTTCTTCTTCAAGGTGTAGGACAGCTGGGCATAGCTCATACGCAGGTAGGAGCCGTCCTCGACGTAGCGGTCGCTGACGAGCGAGTTGAAAGCCGCCTCACTGCCGTACATGGCACGAGGTATCGACGTGACGTCGCCCTCCTTGCGCCAGCGGTAGTTCACGGCCTGGCTCTGGTTGTTGTTGTTGATCATCGACTCGAGGTTCAGGCGCGACATGTTCAGGATCTTGTTGCCCACGCGATAGGTGAACTGCGTGTTCAGACGCCAGTCGCCATAGCTGAAGGTGAAGCCGAAGCCACCGGTGAGCTTAGGCAGCGACGAACCGAGATAGGTGATGTCGAGGGCATTGATCTGGCCGTCGTTGTTGGCATCTTCATAGATTGCATCACCGCCGTTGAAGGAATAGTCACGACCGTTGCGGCCCGTACCCGTGTTGGTGTAGTCGAACTTCATGCGGAGCGGGTTGCCGTAGGCATCGCGGATGAGCTCGCCCTTCTCGTTGGTGGCCACGGGAGCCGTATAGGGCTGCTTAGTCCAGTTGTGTTCCTTGTACCACTCGTCGGGCAGGGTGCCGGCAGTGAACTGCAGGAACTCCTCGTCGGTCAGGTTGAGGGCGCAGAACGACTTGTAGTTGTGGGTGTAGACGCCCTTAAACTTGAAGCCGTAGATGGCACCAAACGGATTGTGCAGCTGCACGCGGCGCAGCCACTCGGCGTTGGAGTAGCCGTAGGTGGAGTTCAGGTTGTTCAGCACATACTCGTCCATCTCAAGGATTTCGTTGCGGTTGTTACCGAAGTTGGCATTCAGGTCGAAGATGAACTTGCCGGCCTTGATGAGGCGGTTGGTGTTGATGTGGAACTCCCAACCCTGGTTGCGCATCTTGCCGCTGTTGCGATAAGGAACGGTGGCGAAACCGGCGTTCGAGGGGATGCGGTAGTTGGACATGAGCATGTCGGTAATGGTAGCGATATAGCCCTCAATGGTGAGGTTCAGTCGCTCGTCGAGGAAGTGGATGTCGATACCGCCGTTGAAGCTGGACTGCTTCTGCCAGCGCATGTCGGTCAGACGGATGTTCAGCGGAGCCATGGCCGTCATGTCGAGGTAGCTGTTGGCAGAGCCGTACTTGGAGGTGTACAGGTAGTTCTGGTTGGGCTGGTTACCCACCAGACCCCAGCTGGGTCGGAGTGCGAGCATCGAGATGGCGGGCTTCAGCTTCTCGAACCAAGGCTCGTCGCTGACAATCCACTTCAGCGACACCGAGGGGAAGTAACCCCAGCGGTTGCCAGGACCGAACTTGGTGGTACCGTCGGCACGCACCGTGAAGTCGGCCACGTAGCGACCCTTGTAGGCGTAGTGGGTCGAGAAGGTGTAGTACATCGAGCGCCACTGGTTATACCAGGATGAAGGCGAGAAGTTCAGGCCGCCGGCACCGACGACACCCGAGACCAGGCCTGTGCGGTTGGTCGACTGTCCGCTGCTGGAGCCGCTGGTCAGCTCGAAGCGTCCCATCACCATCATCGAGTGGTCCTTATTGGTAAAGGCGGGAATGAGGGTCAGCGTCTGCTTGGTGTTGAACGAGACGCTCTTCGACGAGGAGTTGAAGTCGACGTTCACGCCGTCGTAGTAGCGCACGGGGTTCAGCTCCCAGGGATAGTACTTGTCGTCATACTGGTTGAAGATGTTCATGTAGACCGAGCCACGCCAGTTCAGCTGCCAGTGGTCCTCGTCGGTACCTAAGAGCTGATAGTTGATGACGAGTTCAGGACTCATGTCGTAGGTGCGGCGGTCGTTCTTGGCCAGATTGGCCGAGGCCACGGGGTTCACCAGCACGCGCTGGTCGTCCTTGAATACTTCCGAGCCGATATAGACGCCCGTACGGGGCATGGTGTAGTAGACGTCGGTGTCGAGACCAGTGTCGGGGTCTTTCTCGTAGATGCTCATGTTAGGCATCTTGCGCTGTGCGATGGAGAGCAGACCGTCGTAGTTCATGTTGTTCTTGGTGTAGGTCAGCGCGAAGTTGGTGCTTACGCGGATGCGCTGCGAGATGTTGTAGTCCAGGGCCACACGGGTAGAGAAGCGGTTCAGCTTCTGCTTGATCATCGTACCCGTCTCATGGTCGAAGCCGCCGCCGATACGGAACGAGGCCTTCTCACCGCCACCCGAGATGGTGACATAGTGGTTCTGGCGCATACCCACCTGGGTAACGGCGTCGCGCCAGTCGGTGTTGTCGCGGTACTGTCGCCAGTCGGCAAAGTCGTCGGTGGGACCTAAGTAGTTCAGCTCGTTGACGTCAGATGCACGGTCGTTCTGCTGCGGATTGAAGTAGGCTTCCTTCAGCATCATGGTGTAGTCGTCGCCGTTCAGCAGGTCGTAGCCCTTGGGCTGGTAGGTGCCGGTGAGCTTCAGCGAGTAGGTGAGTTTCGGCTTGCCGCGCACACCACGCTTGGTGGTCAGCTCGATGACGCCGTTACCACCCTGCGAGCCGTAGACGGCCGTGGCGGCAGCGTCCTTCAGCACGGTGATGGAGGCGATGTCCTCGGGGTTGATGTTCAGCAGCTCGGCAAACTTCTCGTTATTGGCACCGGCCATGTCGAAGTTGTCGAGGTTCACCTCGCGGATGTTGCCGTCGACCACGATAAGCGGGTTGGCGTCGGTCAGCGTCGAGAGCGAGCTGGCACCACGCAGACGCATGGTAGAGCCGGAACCCAGGTCGCCCGAATTGCCGATGATGTCAAGACCGGCGATACGGCCCTGCAGGGCCTCGTCGACCGAGGTAATGCCCAGACCCTCGAACTCCTTCATCGAGATGGTCTGCGTGGCATACGAGATTTCGCGCTCGGGGATGGGCAGTGCGTTGCCCTGCATGCGCTTCTTCGACTTCACCACCACTTCCTTGATCTGCGTGGCCGAGGACATGTTGATGTTGAAAGTGGTCTTATTGATGGACAGTATCTGTGCCTTCATACCCACATAGGTGAAGCGGATCTTGTCCTTTTCGTTCTTCACTTTCATGGTGAAGTTACCGTTCAGGTCGGTAACGGTCGAGTTGATGATACGTCCCGTGGCATCAATCTCACACACGGTGGCTCCCATCAGCGGGCCCATGTCGTCGCTCACCGTACCGTGAACCGACGCAATCTGCGCACTGGCCGTTGCCGTGAGCAGCAGGGCCAGCGTCATGATAATGGATTTTAGTATTCTCATACGATAGGTTCTCCTTAGTTGTTTTTAAGATATTCTGCCACCACCTCTCGCCAAGGCTTCATCTCCTGATAGAACAATGGCTGACTGATGAGATGGGCCACGGCATTACTGCCCATGAAGAGACGGGCGCTGTTGCCCGAACCCTCGAACCAGTACTCGCGGATGATGTTGTTGTAAAGACCTTCGTTGCGGGCCACGTTGCGGGTGTTGCCCATGATGTCGGTCACAGAGAGGCTGTTCTGGTCGAAGTTGGCCTCGAGGGAGAAGAATCGTCCCGTCTCGGGGTTACGCATCATCGACTCGAAGGTGTTGCCGGCGGCGTTGGCCTCGGGAGCCATGCCGATGGCCACCGAGCGGTCCATGACATGATAGCGGATGAAGTTGCTGACGATGGCCGTCATGCAGGTCTTCACCTTCTTCTGCGTGGAGTCCTTGCTGGCCTCGCTGGCATTGGGCCTGTACCAATGCTCGGCGGCGCAGATGCTGTCGAGCACGCTCAAGTAGTCGTGGCGGGCACCCTCATCGTCAGCGTCAGCGAAGCTCTCTTCCAGCTCGTCCCAGGTAGGCAGCTTCTTCTCGGCCTGCAGTTGCTCGATGGCATTGGTCGAGGGAATGAACACGGTATAGTTATAGTTGTCGAAGAGGCGGAAGTTCTGGTTGCCGTTCTTCGCGTTCGACGGGGTGTATTTGTTGTTCAGCTTCACGCTGAGCAGGTCGCAGTAGTCGTTGGCTAAGAGGTTCAGGAAGCCCCTGTACTCCTGATGCTCGCGCAGGGTCATGTAGAGCGACTTCTCGGCTGTGAGCGGCATTTGCGAGTGAACCATGTAGGAGCGACCGTTCGACTTCTGGAACTCGGCCGTCGAGTTGTCCTTGCGGCCATTGTGCTCCATCTGCCAACCGCCCTCGAAGGAGAGGTGGCTGCCGTCGGCCTTGGTCACGCGGATGAGCGAGCCGCCCTTGGTCTTGAACAGCGTGTAGCCTTCGTTCACATAGTCCTCCAGGTTCTTGTTCTTGTCGGCCAGCACGATGATGAGCTGATCCATGAGGTCGTCGACCGACTTCTGGATCACGTTCTGGGCCACAGCCGACTGTGCCGGCGTCTGGCTGGTCTTGATGATGTTG
The DNA here is from genome assembly GCA_900318815.1 of uncultured Prevotellaceae bacterium. GTDB lineage: Bacteria > Bacteroidota > Bacteroidia > Bacteroidales > Bacteroidaceae > Prevotella. The sequence goes on along the minus strand of ONMA01000004.1, from coordinate 80,217 downwards.
CCGTCGGCATCGGCCATGACGTTATAGCGGCGGGCCTGCACGCGCGAACCCTCCGGACGCTTCTCGTCATAGTAGAACTCGAAGATCTGCATCATGGGGTTACCCGTCTCCGAGTCGACGCCATTGCCATAGCTGGCAGGGTCGATGTAGAGCATCATGGCATCGTTGTCGGGCAGTATCAGGGCATACTTGGAGTCCATGGAGAGCAGGTAAGGCAGGAAGTTGCGCTGGTCGATGACCCAGTAGATGACGTTCATCGTCGACGTGTGGGCCAGTGCGGGATAGGCCACCGAAGCAAACTCTGCGGGGGTGAACACGCTGTCTACGAGGTAGACCACGCCGTTACAGCCCATGAAGCAGGAGTCAATGTCTTCCTTGGTAATGCCCAGCACCTCCTTGGCATCGTTGAGCACGTTCTGGAACTTCGAAGGCACGGCCTCGGTGAACGTGGGCAGCATGTTGACGCGGATGAGCTTGGCCAGTGTGGCATCGGGAATAGAGTCCCACTCCTTGTACTCGTCCTGCAGGTCCTTGCCTTCCTTGTTCCACCAGCGATCCAGGGCGGCATCCGTAGGCACGATCATGGCAGCGGCATCGTGGTGCAGGTCGTAGCCCTCAATGTCCACTCGGTACTGGTTCCAGCCCGGGTCGAACTTCAGCGTGGCCTTCACCGCCTCGCCACTTGGCGTGGTGGTTCTTGCACCGCCACCGGCATAGTCGTTGAAGTAGTGCATCATGAACACCGAGTCCTCATTATTATAAATACGGTTGTACTCGCGCATGTTGGCTGCCGAGAAATAAGGAGCGGAGAAGCGGTCGATCAGCTCGGCCCACTTCGACATCTGAGCGTGCTGGTGAATGATCTGGGCCATGTTGGGGCTCGACTCAATCACGCCGCTCATCTTCTGGATGTAGCCGTTCTTACAGGTGATGTCGCGCTCGACGACCTGCTTGCCGTTGACCCATGCCTCGTTGGCCGAGGTGGCCTGCCCGTTGGTCAGGATAGCGAGGTCTTCGCTCGTAATCTTGTTGTAGTTCATGTAGGCAGGCAGGAAGTGAATCATCGGTGCAGCCGTCTCGTCGCGGAAGATGGGAATGCTTTTGTTCGTGGCTTTGTAGTAGGCCCAAGCCTTGGTGTTAGGCATCTCACTGGGCTTCATCACGTAGACAGAGTCGTAGATGCCGCTGGCCGTCTCGCGGCGCATGGCGCGCCCGTCCTGCAGGGCATCGTTCAGGTAGGCATTCGACATCAGCTCGATGAGGTACGCATTGTTCACCATCGAGTTGTTCAGCAACAGTCGTTTCTGGGCATCGGTCAACTGCTCATAGCTGCTCACGCCCCAGGAATTGGACTTGAACCACTCCGCAAAGGCAGCGTCATCGGCCACAAACAGTGTCTTCGAACCCGTGTGCCCCAACACGTCTTTCATGTCGAGGTCATCGATAAGACGAAGCGTAGTGGCATAACCGCCGTCTTCTTGCAGTCGCTCATAGATGGAGTTGCCCAGCCAGGATGGCTGTCCGGTAAGCACGTCGTCGTCTTTACACGACTGTAGCACCGAGGCTCCTATCAGCAACCCGCAAGCGGCCATCGCCACCCGTCGTCCTTGCATTACGATAGTTTTACGAATCATAGGTTTGATAGTTATTATTAAGTTTGTTATTGATAATTCTTTTAGTAATGGGTTTCTTGATAGTGGTTGTCAGGTGTTAGTGATTTAATGTTAATGTATCAATGATTATGTGGTGCCCCCGTAAGAGGGAGTCATTATTTTCTTTTTTGGTGAGAAAGGCGTGAGGCCCGAGGGGGCATGGCCTCTCTGTATTTTCTTTCAGGCCGGCACGGGGCTGGCCCAGGATTTCATTTTCGCGTCGGCAAAGCCGACGCCAACAGGGAAGGAAAGTCAAAGAGCTATAGTCGGGAAAAAACAAGGGGTCGGAGGCGGGAATGTTGCATCCCGTCCCCGAACCCTTTTAGAGAATAGTCAGTCGTTGATTGTCAGTCATTTACTTCTGAATCTTCTTAACGATGACGTTGCCGTTGGCCAGGGTCTCCTTCACAATCATGATGCCCTTGGCCACCGTGTTAGCCTTGCGACCGTCGAGGGTGAAGAACTCCACTCTCACGACAGGAGCGTTCTCGGCATTCTTGATACCCGAAGGATCGTCGCTCGGAGTCTTGGCGCTGGCACTGCCGAAGTACTTCAGCGTCCAGTTGTCGAAGAGCGTCCAGTTGTCGGTGATGTTGGTGGTCTTCTTCAGACCGATGCGGAGCTTACCGTCGGCAAGCACCTTCACGATCGGGCCTTCGTTGATGTACTTCTCAGCAGCGAACTCGTCGCTGGCAGCCGCCATGTTGTTGCAGACATAGAGGCCGTCGCCGGCACCCTCCTCAGAAGAAGCCTTCACCTGCACGTAGCCGTCGTAGCTGTCGCCCACGTTAGCCTCAGAAGCCAGACGCTTCATAGGAACACTGCTCACGATGCTGTCGCCGTTCATGGCATAGATGAATGCGTGGTTCAGCGAATCGGGATTAGCCACGTATGCCTCGTAGTCGGCGGTAGCGCCACCAGCACGATAGAAGGCCTGAACACCCACCTGATAGGTACCCTCGGGCAGACCGACGATGTCCTGATAGTAGTCGTAGTCCTTACCGAAGATTTCTGCATTACAGACGTTGGAGTCCCAAGCAGCACCCGTGCCAGACCAGCCGCTCACGCCATCGTCGTAAGCAGGATTTACAATCACGTTGGTGAAGTCAGCAGGAGCGTCGTCGGTAGCATCGTTATAATTAGTGGGAAGAGCCAGCAAGGTCTTCATCTTCTGAATCTGGTCAATCAGACCCTCAACGTCAGCATCGGCGAACTCATGGTTTTCAATACCGTTCTGAATGGTCTCGAACAGTGTGTTGGCCGCAGCCTGAGCCTCAGTATTGTCCGACTGCGAGATAACTGCACCCATTTCCTCGTTGGTATTTTTGAGCTTAGCAAACAGAGCCACCGAATTGCGGATTCCCTCGCTAATATCGTAAATATCGCTCAATGCGTCGAACATAGTTCTGCCGTTGCCCGATGCAATAGCCTCGTTAGCAGCGTTCACAGCGGCCTCGGCCTGCGGGAACCACTCCTTGCCCATGGGCTGAGAGAGGTCAATCATGGCCAAAGCCTCCTCCAATGCAGGCAGCACCTTGTCGGCACTGAAGCCCTGATAAATCAACTTGAAGTTATCCCAGATGCACCACCAGTCCTGATCAGCATCCATTTTCACACCAATGCGGAAGGGATCGCCATTCTTCTTGATGATACCGTAAGCAGTGGTCTGGTACATATCGGTGCTGAAGCACTGTGCTGCACCACCCATCGAGTTGGGATACAGGTTGCCATTGATTTCTTCAGTAGTCCAGCCTTCAATAATCTGGAAATCAATGCCGTGTTCTGCAGGTACTTGCGAGTAGACGCTGGGGAACTGGCTCAGAGAATTATTCAAATAGAGGTACACGGGAGAGGTATAAGGATCTATAAGATCATCGCCACGGACGTAACCCGAAACCTCGCAACGAACATAACCCTGCACCTGAATCTCATACACACCGACAGGAGCATTCTTTATTTCCTGCCAAACATCCCACTTGTGGCAATGCCAGGACTCGAAGCAAGCATTATAATAACCCACTTTCTCCCGGAATGTATCACCATCTCCTCCAATCGGGCCAGGTGTCACATTACCGCCCTCAATGCGGTCAACCGTCCAACCCTCAGCGGCTCCAGCCGACAGACCAAACTCAAAGGCGGGGTTAGTAAGCAGGCTAGTCACGTCGTCGCCCTCATTGAACAGGCCGCTGGCATTCTCAGCCACTACGTCCAACCAACGCTTCAGCTCGGCAATCTGTGCTTCCAGCTCCTCGTTAGTCAAAGAAGCCTCGTCCCTGATGTCCTCATAACCTTTCGAGTAAAGGAAGTCAAGCAGGTCGTAAGCCTCATCCATATCCAACTGGTCAATCTTGTCGATGTAAGGCAGATTCTTGGCGTCCTCAACAGCCTTGGCCAGGTCCTTCCACAGCTGGATGTTCTTCTGTAGGTCGTTGTAGGCACCGTCGATGCCGGCCAGGATGTTGTTCACATCTTCGAGCGAGCTGGCCGTATAGGTCTGGTTCACCTTCTCGTTGTAAGCGGTCAGGTAGCTCTCGGTGAAGACGACGTCTTCCTGCACCTCGTAGGGCTCGTAGGCCTGCAGGGCCAGGTTCAGGTACAGCTCGCAAGCGTCGGCACCCTTACCGTAGTAGGTCAGTGAGAAGTCGTCGAAGATACTCCAGTCACCGTCAACGCCAGAACTCTTGCGGACGCCGAGGCGCAGGGTGTCGGTCTCAGCATTCACGGCAATGAGCACCTTGTTGTCATAGTGACCCAGTGTGTGCATGTAGTACTCAGCAGCTTCCATGTTGTTGGGGAACCAGTAGGTCTCGCCCGTCTCAGCATCGGTAGCCGACGACTCGCTGCCCTTACCCTGCATCTCGGTGAGCAAGGGGGCGCAAGGCGAAACGATGGCCTGCTCGCGGGTCATCGAACCAATCTTGGCATAGAGCTTGGCATACTTCGAGGCAGCATTGTCGGCCTTGAAGTTGTCGTAGGCAGGCTGGGCATTACCGGCACGGTAGAAAGCCTTGACGCCCACGGCGTAGACACCGGGCTTCATGCCGCCGTTCACGTCCTGATAGGTGTCGTAGGTCTTGTTGTAGTGCTCGGCATTCTCCTTGGGACCGTATGAACCGAACTCCGTTCCGCTCCAACCGGTCTTCAGGTCATCGCCCTTGAAGTCGGGGTTCACAAGGAACTTGTCGGTCACCACCACGGGGTTCTCCACGGTAGCCTTGTCGTAGTTGTCGTCGACCAGCTCCTGCTTGCGCTTCTCAATGGCAGCCTTGGCATCGGCAATAGCCTGGGTCAGCTCTTCCTTCGTGCTGGCGGTGTTGTTGTAGATAGCCACCTGGGCAGCCACGTCGGCACTGATGCCCTCGGCCTCGACAAGGAGGTCGCGCAGCTGTTTGGCCAGGAAGAAGCACTCCACGCCGTTGGTATAGACGGTGTAGGCCTCAGAGGCCACGAACTCCTCATAGGAAGCGGTGGTCACGGCACGCCAGTCGATGCAAGTGCCCGGGGTATCGGGGGCAATCATCTTCAGCACACTGCTGTTCTTGTCGCCGGCATAGTCGCCAGCCCATCCGATGTAAGTACCGGCATATTCGGGCTTGGCAGCAGCGAGAGCCACATTCTGGAAACGCACGAAATCGCCCACGATTTCAAACATCCAGGAATAGTTGGCCTGAGAACCATGGTCAACCCACGTAGAGCCGCCATCATCGGTAAACAGGTTGTGAGGTCCCGTCACGTCGGTACGGTCGGCATTGCTGAAGTCGTCCCACAGCTCGTAAGAACCCTCGGGGGCACCTTCCTCAGAAGATTCTGTCACCCAGAACGGGTAGCCGAACGTTCTCACACTGGCCTGGGTGTTCCAGGAGTTACCGCTGGCAAAGAACATCTTTGCTCCGGGATTGTAGAGGTAATAGTAAGTTCCGTCGCTGGTAAACGTCGTGAACTCCAGCCCCTGTGGCTCGGGCATTGTCCATACGCCTTCGGGTACCTCAGCTTTCACACTTGCCGTCGTCAGGCAGAGTGCGCTCAAAACGAGTAGTTTTGAAATCTTCATAAGCTTTGTTTTTAAAGTTAGTAAATAAAAGTGTTTAAGTTAATGGTTAGTCTTTCTTGTACACCCTATATATAATATAAAGGTACACGCGCACACGCGAAAAGCCCCCGCTCAGGGCCACAGAATCGCACAGTGCGCAATTCGTCTGCAAATATAGTCAAAATTTTAATAAAGCGTATCAAAAATACAAGTTTTTTTTTCATCAACAACAAAAAAGGTGTTAGCGAAACACCAAGAAATACGCATCATAGTCACCAAAAAAGGCTCCGCATCCTTTCCTTGAAAGAATGCGGAGCCATCCTATTATTCAGTTAATTAGAAGTCCATGTGGTCAAGGGCATCGCTGAAATCGCGCGGCTCGCGGCGCTCTGCGGGATCATGATACTCCTCGCCCAACTGCTGCTGCAGCTTCTCAGCCAAAGGACCAAGGGGACGCTCGCGACGCTCAGGACGCGGACGACGCTCGTCACGGCCGGGACGCTCGGGGCGCTCGCCGCGCTCAGGACGCGGACGACGCTCGCCACGCTCAGGACGCTCAGGACGCTCGCCGCGCTCACGGCGTGCAGGACGCTCCACGTAGCCCTCGGGCTTCGGGATGAGTACACGGTGTGAGAGCTTATACTTGCCCGTCTTCGGGTCGATCTCCAAGAGCTTCACGGTGATGTGGTCGCCCTCCTTGATGCCAGCCTCCTCAACGGTCTCCAGTCGCTTCCAGTCAATCTCCGAGATGTGGAGCAGGCCGTCCTTGCCAGGCATGATCTCGACGAAGCAACCGTAAGGCATGATGCTGCGCACCACACCGTCGTAGACCTCGCCCACCTCGGGGATGGCCACGATGGCACGAATCTTGGCCAGGGCAGCGTCGATAGCCTCCTTGTCGGGGCCAGCCACCTGCACCTTGCCCACGCCGTCTGTCTCGTCGATGGTGATGGTGGTCTTGGTGTCCTCCTGCATCTGCTGGATAATCTTTCCGCCAGGGCCGATGACAGCACCGATGAACTCCTTCGGAATCTCGATCTGGACGATACGGGGCACCTGGGGCTTGAAGTCGGCACGAGGCTCGCTGATGGTGTCGATAAGGCAGTTCAGGATGTGCTCGCGACCAGCCTTGGCCTGCATGAGGGCCTTCTCCAGGATGTCGAACGACAGGCCGTCGCACTTGATATCCATCTGCGTAGCGGTCAGACCGTCGCGCGTGCCGGTGGTCTTGAAGTCCATGTCGCCCAAGTGATCCTCGTCGCCAAGGATGTCGCTCAGCACGGCATACTTATCTTCTCCGGGGTTCTTGATCAGACCCATAGCGATACCGCTCACGGGCTTCTTCATGGGCACGCCGGCATCCATCAGGGCCAGCGTTCCGGCGCAGACGGTAGCCATCGAGCTGGAGCCGTTTGACTCGAGAATCTGGCTGACGAGGCGCACCGTGTAGGGGAAGTCTTCGGGAATCTGACCCTTCAGACCGCGCCATGCCAGGTGGCCGTGACCAATCTCGCGACGGCCCACGCCGCGCTGAGCCTTGGCCTCGCCCGTGCAGAACGGGGGGAAGTTATAGTGAAGCAGGAACTTCATGTAGCTCTTGTCGAGCACGTCGTCGACGAGCTTCTCGTCGAGCTTGGTGCCTAAGGTGCAGGTAGAGAGGCTCTGCGTCTCGCCACGGGTGAAGATGGCACTTCCGTGAGGCATGGGCAGGGGCGACACCTCGCACCAGATGGGGCGGATGTCGGTGGTCTTGCGCCCGTCGAGACGGATGCCCTCGTCGAGGATGCAGCGGCGCATGGCGTCGCGCTCCACGTCGTGGTAGTAGCGGTCCATCATGGCGGCGTAGTCGTCGTCGCTGATAGCGGGGGCCTCAGCGGGAGAACCGCTGAGCGCGGCGGCTTCAGCGGCGGCCTTGCGCTCGGCGAAGAACTTCTCCTTGAAGTCCTCAAGCAGCTTCTCGAAGGCATCGGCACGCTGCTGCTTCTCCAGGGCCTGCTTGGTGATGTCGTAGGCAGGCTGGTACAGCTCGCGGTTCATGCGGGCGCGCAGCTCCTCGTCGTTCACCTCGTGGTCGTACTCGCGCTTCACGTCCTTGCCCAGCTCCTTCGAAAGCTCGCTCTGCAGCTCGCACATGGGCTTGATGGCCACCATGGCAGCCTTCAGGGCACCCAGCAGGTCTTGCTCAGATACTTCCTTCATCTCGCCCTCCACCATCATGATGTTCTCGGCCGAGGCACCGACCATGATGTCCATGTCGGCCTGCCGCATCTGCTGGAAGGTGGGGTTGATGACATACTCGCCGCCAATGCGGGCCACGCGGACCTCCGAGATGGGGCACTCGAAGGGAATATCAGAGCATGCCAGGGCTGCGGAGGCGGCAAAGCCTGCCAGTGCGTCGGGCTGATCAGTGCCGTCGGCCGAAAGCAGCATGACATTGACATAAACTTCAGCGTGATAGTTACTGGGGAAAAGTGGACGAAGAACACGGTCCACCAGACGTGAAGTGAGGATTTCGTTGTCGCTGGCCTTTCCCTCGCGCTTGGTGAATCCACCGGGGAAACGTCCTGCAGCACTGTACTGCTCGCGATAATCAACTTGCAACGGCATGAAATCCGTTCCGGGAACTGCATCTTTTGCGGCACAAACAGTGGCGAGGAGCACGGTGTTGTTCATTCGCAGCATAACGCTGCCGTCGGCCTGTTTTGCCACTTTCCCGGTTTCAATGGTGATGGTCCTTCCATCAGCCAGTTGAAGGGTCTTTGTAATTACGTTCATCTTGGTTTTAAAAACATCAAAAATACAAAAAAGTGCGCATATCGCACAAAAACGGTACAAAGTTACGCATTATTTACGTATTCGAAGAAGAAACGGCACTAATTTTTAGATTTTTATGATTTACGTCAGAACATTGTGCGTTTTATGGGTAAATACTTGGGCAAATCAAAACTTTTTCCTAACTTTGCACCACCAAAAACATAAAGCGATGAGTGAAGAGATTCGAGACAACAACATTGCATGTGAGCCTATTCTTGGCTACAGGGAACCATCCAGCACTTCGCTGGATGAACTAATTGAACGCTATCCAGCAGGCACGTTCGGATTCTATACTGAAGATGCTGTGGAATTTGAACACTACAAGGAACAACTGATGCGAGAGGCTACAGAAATTAAAAACGGCATTGTCTCCGAGAACATGTGGGCAGACTTAAGAGAAAAATATCTATGGATAGAATAATCTGGCTGCCAAGAGCTCAACAGCAACTTGAACAAAGGCTCGTATATGCACGACTGGAGTTCGGTAAGGCTACAGCCAACCGCTGGGTCAGATCTATTGAGCACATGGAACACAGGCTTCTTCTCATGCCAGAATCTTATTCTCCAGAACCTCTTTTGAAAGATTGCATCCCCCTATTTCGTGCATGTATAATTATGAAGCGCTTCAAAGTCATCTATTTCTACATGCCAGAAATACATACCATCTATATTGCCGATATCTGGGATTCGCGCATGGCTCCCGAGGCTTTAAGGCAAAGACTCATATAAGAAAATCAACAATCACAGCGATAACATTCCACTATTATGGGCGGATTTTTCGGAACCATATCAACTAAGGATTGCGTAAACGACTTGTTTTACGGAACCGACTATCACTCACACTTAGGCACCAAGCGTGCAGGTCTTGTAACGTTCGACGAGCAGCGCGGCTTCAGCCGCTCCATCCACTCGCTGGAACGCGACTACTTCCGCTCGAAGTTCGAGGACGAGCTCGACGACTTCTGCGGCAACAAGGGCATCGGCATCATCAGCGACACCGACCCGCAACCCATCATCGTGAACTCGCACCTGGGGCGATATGCGGTGTGTACGGTGGCGAAGATCAACAACCAGCGCGAGATTGCCGACGAGCTGCTCTCCCTGCGCATGCACCTCAGCGAGATGAGTGCCAACAAGATTAACCAGACGGAGCTGGTGGCCCTGCTCATCAACATGGGCAACACGTTCGTCGACGGCATCAACCGGGTCTACCAGAAAATCAAAGGCTCCTGCTCCATGCTCATCCTGACCGAGGACGGCATCATCGCCGCCCGCGACTTCCTGGGCAGGACACCGATAGTGATTGGAAGGAAGGACAGCGGAACGCAAGCCTCCGAGGGGGATGTGACGGAGAGCTATGCCTACGCCGTTGCCTCCGAGACGACGAGCTTCCCCAACCTGGGCTTCAAGACCGTGCGCGACCTGGGACCCGGCGAGATCGTGAAACTGACGACACGCGGCATCGAGGTGCTGCAGCCGGCCTTCAAGCGCTGCCAGATCTGCTCGTTCCTATGGGTCTACTATGGATTCCCGGCATCGAGCTACGAGGGCATCAACACGGAGGTGGTACGCGAGCGCAACGGAAAGATGATGGGCGAGAAGGACGATATCCAAGCCGACCTGGTGTGCGGCATTCCCGACTCGGGCGTGGGTATGGCCCTGGGCTATGCCGAGGGCAGCGGAATACCCTACAAGCGTGCCGTGCTGAAGTACACGCCCACATGGCCCCGCTCGTTTACGCCCGGCAACCAAAGCCGTCGCGACCTCGTGGCGAAGATGAAGCTCATCCCCAACGCCGCCCTGCTGAAAGACAAGCGCGTGGTGTTCTGCGACGACTCCATCGTGCGTGGCACGCAGCTGCGCGACAACGTGAAGGAGTTCTTCGACAACGGTGCCAAGGAGGTACACGTGCGCATCTCGTGCCCGCCATTGGTCTACGGATGTCCGTTCATCGGCTTCACCGCCTCGAAGAGCGACCTGGAGCTGATTACCCGGCAGATTATCCGCGACTTCGAGGGCGACGACAAGATTAAACTGGATAAGTACGCGCAGACCGACTCGCCCGAATACCAGCGCATGGTCAACGAGATAGCACGCCGCTTAGGTCTCACGTCGGTGAAGTTCAGTACGCTCGAAGACCTCGTGAAGTCCATCGGACTGCCCAAGAACCGGGTATGCACCCACTGCTTCGACGGCTCCAGCTACGAGCAACACCACGACGGAGAGTTCTTCGGGTAATAAGAGGCCCCCGAAGCCCCCCCTTCTGCCCCCGAGGAAGCCCCCCCCTTCTGCCCCCGAGGGGGCTACTATAGTTTTGCCATTTGCATTTCTATAGTAGCCCCCTCGGGGGCAGAAGGGGGGGCTTCGGGGGCTTCGGGGGCCTCCTTTTTAGAATGCTTCCCTGATTTTCCTCGCAATCTCCTGGAACTCCTCCTCAGTGAGTTTCAGCTTCTCGCGACGGAAGTCGGCGTCGGCCTCGCTCTGCATGGGGATGAGGTGGATATGAGCATGGGCCACCTCCAGGCCAAGCACCACCTGGGCCACCTTCTTGCAGGGGAATGCCTTCTTGATGGCCACGGCCACACGCTTGGCAAACTGCTGGTAACGGGCCAGCTCGTCGTCGTCCATGTCGAAGAAATAGTCGACCTCGCGACGGGGAATGACGAGGGTATGACCCTTCACTAAAGGATTGATGTCGAGGAATGCATAGAACTCGTCGTTCTCGGCACACTTGTAGCTGGGAATCTCGCCAGCGGCAATCTTACTGAAAATATCCATATTCTAATCTCCTTCTTAACAAATTATCCCACGGTAATCTTCTCGATGCGCAGCTTGATGGTGCCACGGGGAATCTTGATTTCCACCTCGTCGCCCACCTTGTGGTTCAGCAGTCCCTGGGCAATGGGCGTGGTAATCGAAATCTTGCCCTCGCGCAGGTTGGCCTCGCTCTCCGAGACGATGGTGTAGGACATACGCGCCTTGTTGGCCAGGTTGGTCATCTCTACCTTCGAGAGAATCTGCACCGAGTCGGCACTCAGGCGCGACACGTCCACAATCTTCGCCTCGCTGATAGCCTGTTTCAGCTGGTTAATCTTGCTCTCCAGGTGAGCCTGGGCCTCCTTGGCAGCCTCATACTCACTGTTCTCACTCAAGTCGCCCTTGTCGCGAGCCTCCGCGATGGCGGCCGATGCCTTGGGGCGTTCCACGCCCTCCAAGTGCTTCAGTTCGGCTATGAGTTTGTCATAGCCTTCTTGTGACATATATGCCATAGTTCTTCTTTTGTTTATAGTTTCTACCTATGTTTTTCGCAGTAAAAACAAAGAATCCCGACATCTTTTCTCGTGTCGGAATCCTTATTCTTACCATGTGTGTTACTTTGACGGGTGCAAAGTTAGGCATTTTTTTCTTTTCAGACAAATTTTTTCGCCGAAAAAACACAATTCAGCCTAACTTGCATCCTCTCAACAGCTTCGCGGCGCGTATATTCAGCCTAACAACAAACCATTTACGGCTGCCGTGTCGAGTGCCCACTGGTAGGTATAAGCCTCATCGGCATCCTCGGGCCGTTCGGTCAGCGTCAGGTGTTGGGCCTCGGCTTTCAGGCGCAGCAGCTGGCCGATGGTGGGCTTGGCACGCAGTCGGCGCAGGTAGGCACCGATGGTGTCGGTATTGACGGAGAGCACCGTCTGCCCGTCGAAGGGCATCTCCAGCCACGTCATCTCGCGCTGCGCAACATCGAGCACGCCGAAGACAAGTCCCTTGGCGAGGTTGGTCTCGCTGATGCGCACTATATGGCTCACCGTCGACGGGTCGTAGGCCACGCCCGTCTCGTTGCTCACCTGCATGGGAAAGCGCGAGTCCATCCATCCCACCATGAGATTGGGCTGCAAGGCTCCCGCCGAGTAGGCATTGCAGGTGAAGACCACCTGGCGGGCCCCCGCCTGCTGCAACTCGGGCAGCGACAGCTCGATATACTCTGCCGTGCCTACATAGTCGGGAATCTCCCTGATGTCGCCCGAATGCTTAGCTCCGGGCACGTTCAGGCTGAAGTAGGAGCACAGCTGCACGCCGTCGTCCTTGAGGATATGGCAGCTCAGGTCCATGTCCAAGGGCTGGGCAGGCAGGTCGCGTCCCCACTGCAGGAACAGGCGCACGCTGTCGCCCTCCACGGCGAAGCGCGTGCCCTGCAGGGCGGCACTCGTGTCCTGGATGGTGGCCGAACGGTCGCCCACGCTCACGGGGATGTCGTCTAAGCGGGGGTCGATGTAGATATAGTGGAGAGAGGAGAGTGGAGAGTGGAGAGGGGAGAGAGGAGAGTTGGCGTCGAAGCGGCGGCGCATGGTTTCGAGGAAGAGGCCGAGTACTTGCTGCTGCATGTCGAGCAGCTGGTCATCGGTGTAGCGGGCCAGGAGCGGATGGGGCGGGATGTGTACCATAGTGCCGCTGAGCGGACGTGCCACGCGCTGCAGCGTGCGGTCGAAATAGAGCTGCGACTGGTAGCCGAGCGACAGCAGCAGGCGGGGCGGCACCTGGTCTGCCACCTGACGGAAGGCATCCACCACGGGTTGCGGCCCGAAGCGGAGCATCGTGGCAAAGAGACTGCGGGCAAAGAGTCCGGGACGCTGCCGGAGCAACTGCAACGTTCGCTCACGGTCGCCGGCCTCTCGGCTGCGCTCCACCTGACCTGCCCAAACGTCGTAGTCCTGACGGTAGAAGCGGTCGAGCAACTGTCGGAGCCGCTCGAAGCCGGGCTTACGGGCCATCTCAGCAAGACGCAACGCACGGACGAAGCGCACCCACATACGCCGCTTGGGGTGCATGGACTCCAATTGCTGGTCAAACGGCATCGACAGGCCGTTGAGCCAGCGGGCCACGCGACGACACTCTCTGCGGTCGTAGTGCAGCCGCAACGCCCTGCGCTCCTCCATCACGCCAAGGAGAATGTCGTCGTCGGTGTTGCGCTCATGGCGCAGGTTCTTCGCGCGTATATATAATAAGGTGTGGGGTTCCAGGAGTTGCAGCCTGCCCGTATGACAATACCAGAGGTAGCGCAACACGTCGTGCGGCGAGGCGAAGAGGCGGGCGGCCTCGTCGTCGCGCCCTGCCTGCACCAGCCCACTGACCACGAGCATGCGGGTCTCCTTCATGGCAATCTCCACGTTGGGCAGCGGACGGTGTTTCAGCAGCGTCGTGAGCGACTCGCACTGCGAAGCATCGAGGGGAACGGGCGAGGCAAGCAGACTGGCGAAATGTCGGTCAAGTTCCTCTTCGCCCCAGAGCGTCAGCAGCTTCAGCTTGGAGCCCTGTCCGCGATAGGTCTCGCCCGGGGCGGTCTCGAAAGGACGTCCGCAGAAGGGGCAGCCCGTATAGCGTTCCAAGGGAAACGTGCCGTCGGGAATCAGGTGGCCACAGCTTAGCGTCGTCCCCTCAATGGGCAGGTCGCTCTTCAGCAGGTTAGCCAGCGCAGTGACAAAGTGCTCGGCCAGGCTCTCGCCCGTGGGCACCTGCCAGCCACGCACCAACGGCACCCAGTTCAGGTGGCAGCCCATAACTTCGTTCACCACACTGAGCAGCTCCTGTTGCTCCTCGTCGCTGAGCGCGTTCAGGGCGTGCAGCAGCGGCTCGCTCACCGCATAGCCTAACTGGCGAAGCTCGGCACAAAGCCCCATCGCAACGGGGCTGGCAGCGGTCTGCGTCCGACCATCGGGAAGGTAAAGTGCTTGCTGGCGTAAGGAAACTCGTAGAAGGTCTTTGTTCATAGCATCGACGTATTAGATGAAAAAAAAAGGCAATGGGGGGACTAAGAATCCTAAACTAAGATAAAGAAGTAAGTCCCCCTTGGCCTTTCTGCCGACAAAAATACAAATTATTGCGAAAACCAGCAAATTATTCGGCAAAAAAATAAGTAACATGCAAAATTCGGGGGTTCGGAGGTACGGGGAACGGAGGTACGAGGGTTCGGGGGTACGAGGGTTCGGAGGTACGGGGAACGGGGGTACGGGGGTTCGGGGGTACGAAGGTACGAGGATAGATTATTCGCGGAGAATAGGGTGTGCAAACTATTCCGACCTGATACGGTGAAAGACGCTGAAAGCGTCACCTCTCAATAGCCGTAGGTCGGAACGACCTGCGGATAAGGTGCGGATGGTGACATCGACTCTGAAAGAGTCGCCTCTCAATAATGTTGGGGCACGCTTTCAGCGTGCTTATTCCTCCCTTTTCCATTATCCGCAGGTCGTTCCGACCTACGGCTATTGAGAGGTGACGCTTTCAGCGTCTATCAACCTTCAAGTCAAACTATTCTCGTACCCCCGAACCCCCGTACCTCCGAACCCGCGACCCCCCGTTTTTCGTCGAATGTTTCCTTCTGGCTGAGCGCAGCATTCGTCACAACTCATCGGAGCATTCATCACACCTCATCCAAGCATTCATCACACCTTGATTCAGCATTAATCAAAGTGTAACGGAACATGCATCAAGGTGTAAGGAATGCTGGGATGAGCTGTGACGAAACTTGCGACTGGGTGTGACGAAACGTCAATCGCACCAGGCCTTCGCGGAAATATACAATAATCCGCAAAAAAGAGCGTTTTTTAGATATGTTCTATAAATTGCTAAAACTACGCGCAGCCACTCCCCTCCCCTCAAGGGGAGGGGCAGGGGTGGGGTCTGTATTGTCATGTTATCGAAGGAGATACTGACCCCACCCCCCAACCCCTCCCCTACAAGGGAGGGGAGAGGCGACGCACAATTATCGAATTAATAGAAGTTTTTTATAAAAAAACTGGGGGCGGGGTGTAACTTTTGCCCCGCTTGAATCGTCAATCAGATATAAAGAGGATGAAAAAGATCAGCTTTCGTGCCGACGTGCTGCCGCTGAAGGACATGCTCTTCCGGCTGGCGCTCCGCATCACGCTGAACCATGCGGAGGCCGAGGATGTTGTGCAGGAAACGATGATACGGGTATGGAACCGCCGCGAGCAATGGGACGAGATAGAGTCCATCGAGGCCTTCACCACTACCATCTGCCGCAACCTCGCACTGGACAGGCAGAAGCGCATGGACAACCAAGGTCAGACGCTCAGCCCCGAGGACCACGACACACCCGACACATCGGCTGCCAGCAACCCGGAGCAAATGGCCGTGAGCAACGACCGCGTCGCACTGGTGAAGAAGCTGATGAATCAACTGCCCGAGAAACAGCGCACTTGCATGCATCTGCGCGACATCGAAGGCCGAAGCTACAAGGAGATTGCCCAGACCATGGGCATCAGCGAGCAACAAGTTAAAGTGAACATCTTCCGCGCCAGGCAAACCATCCGGCAGCGATACAACGAAACAGAACAGTATGGACTATAAGTACATAGAACAACTCGTGGAACGCTACTTCCTGTGCGAGACAACACTGGAGGAGGAACAGATTCTGCGCACCTTCTTCGCTCAGAGCGAGGACAGCGTGCCCGCAGAACTGCGACAGTGGCAGCCGTTCTTTGCCGCACTGGCACCCAAGGAGATGCTCGGCGACGACTTCACACACCGCATACTGGCCATGACCGAGGAGGCACCACGGGTGAAAGCCCGCACCATCAGCCTCAACGAGCGCATGCGCCCACTGCTGAGGGCTGCCGCCGTGGTGGCCGTGATCCTCGCGCTGGGACAGGCCATGCACTTCTCGACCTACCACGCCAACCAGCAGGCCGACGACATCAACTATGCCAACTACAAGGACACCTACGATGACCCGGGCATGGCCTACGACCAGGTGGAGGATGCCCTGCAGCTGATGAGCGAAGGCTTCAGCCAGGCACGTCAGGCCGACTCGCTCGTCTCCGTGCTCACACTGCCTGCCGACACCACCAGCCTCAACTGAACGAGTGATGAAGAAGTCTCTGCTACTGTTCCTCATGATGGCCGCAACGCTCACATCGCAAGCGCAGGAGGCCCTGGACTTCGCCCAGAAGTTCATGACGCTGTGTGAGGGCGACACCACGGTGAAGTGCATCACCGTAAGCCCGAAGATGATGGAGCAGATTGCTGAAAGCCACCAGATTACCGAGGAACACACCGAGGCACTGCAACAGGCCATCGGCAAACTGAAGAGCATGCGCATCGTGAGCGCACCCGCAGAGCTATACGAACGGGCCGAACAGCTCATGACGAAGCACCGACGCAGGTTCAAGGCCGAAGAGAACTTCGATACCGACAACGCAAGGGGAACGTTCTATACCAGGAAGAACAGGCGCGGACAGACCGCCGAACTCATCCTGCTGCGCGAGGACAAGACCCGCAACCTGCTCACCATCATCTGCCTGACAGGCGACTTAGACAAGGAATTTCTATGCTTTCTCTATAATAACAAATCATTGAAAAATTAAAACACTTCTGCTGGGCCAGACTGTGAAGCCACCGCCCACTTTTTTATCGAAACAACACATAGCCACCACCAGCAAGCGTCGCCGGGGTGGCTGTTTCGTTTAATTACGCAAGTTCTTATAAACAACGGATTACACGGATTATACGGATTTGTGGCTATGCGATGGTTACTTAATATTAGAAAATCCGTATAATCCGTGAAATCCGTTGTTGTTATTCATACATGCGAAAGTTGTAAAAGGTGGGAAACTTCTGTAAGTTCTTATAAACAACGGATTACACGGATTATACGGATTTGTGGCTACGCGATGGTTACTTAATATTAGAAAATCCGTATAATCCGTGAAATCCGTTGTTGTTATTCATACATGCGAAAGTTGTAAAAAGGTGGAAACTTACGCAAGTTCTTATAAACAACGGATTACACGGATTATACGGATTTGTGGCTACGCGATGTTACTTAATATTAGAAAATCCGTATAATCCGTGAAATCCGTTGTTGTTATTCATACATGCGAAAGTTGTAAAAAGGTGGGAAACTTCTGTAAGGATTATTTGGGGAAATGAAATAAAATGTGTACTTTTGCACATAATGACAACACAATATGTTTCGAGCATGCAGAACACGAAGATAAAACAGCTCGTGGCACTGCAACAGAAGTCGGCTGAACGACGCAAGGCCGGACTCTTCATCGTCGAGGGACGGCGCGAAGTGCAGCACTGCATGGAAGGCGGTTTCACCATCGACACCGTGTTCTATTGCCCCGCCATCTGCGGGACGCTGCCTGCCTTCCAGGACTCAGTGCGACTGATAGAGGTGACAGCCGAGGTCTACGAGAAGATAGCCTACCGGGGCGGCACAGAGGGAATCATCGCCGAGGTGAGGACGCGCCAGCTGACGTTAGACGACCTGCAACTGAGCAAACAGCCGCTCATCATGGTGGTCGAGAGCGTGGAGAAACCCGGCAACTTAGGAGCCATCCTGCGCTCGGCCGATGCCGCCGCCGCCGATGCCGTCGTCATTTGCGACCCGCTGACCGACCTCGGCAACCCGAACCTGATACGCAGCAGCGTGGGTGCCTTCTTCAGCGTGCCCTGCGTGGCCACTACCACCGACGACTGCATCAGCTACCTGAAACGGCACGGCATTCGCATCCTCACGGCACAGCTACAGGACTCCCACCTCTACTACGACACCGACATGCGACAGGGCACGGCCATCGTCATGGGCACCGAGGCTACAGGACTCACCGACCTATGGCGCCGCGCCGCCGATGCCCATATCCGCATCCCCATGCTGGGCCGCATCGACTCGCTCAACGTCTCGGTCTCAGCCGCCATCCTGCTGTTCGAGGCCGTGAGACAAAGACAACAGTAAGCACGCACGCAAGTATATATGGATGGAACGACAAAGCAAGACCAATGGCAATGGCAGCAAGAAGGAACCTCGTGGAAGGGTGTTGGCATCTACCATGTTACGCTGACGGTGACGTCGCGCGAGCCATTGATGGGTACGCTTGTCATTCCTGACAGCGACCCCGCCCAGGCAAGGGTAGAGCAGACAGAGATAGGGAGGGCAATCTTAGACTGTCAGCGCTCCTTGCCCCTGTTTTGTCCTGAGATACAGATCCTGCAGTACAGCCTCATGCCCGACCATCTGCATAGCATCTGGTATGTGCGCCACCCGATGGAGAAAAGCATCCGCTATGTGGCGCAGGGCTTCTGGCGGGGGGCGAAGAAGGCGGGGCGGGCATATAGCTATCTGCGCGCAACATCCCGCCTGATAGGCGGGACAACCAACGAAAAAACCGCACTGCCCACAGCCGGAAACAACCATCTGCCCACAGCCGGAATCCCCGCTCCAACCACAACCGGAATCCCCGCTCCAACCACGGCCGGAAGCTCTCTTTCGTCCCTTGCCCCGGCTTCCAGCCGGGAGAATCCCCTGCGTGCCCTTCTCGGCGATGAAGCCTACTACGCCCTGCCGCCCCTCTTCACTGAGGTGCCCTTCATTCGCCCCATGTCGCGGCGCGGCCAGCTGCAGGCAATGATTCGCTATGTGCAGCTCAACCCACAGCGCCTGGCCACCAAGCGCCTCATGCCCGGCTTCTTCCGCGTGCAGAAGGGCATCGAGATTGCCGGCCGCCCCTACGCCGCAGTGGGCAATATCGCCCTGCTGCAAGCGGAGCATTTCGCCCCCGTCCATGTGCGCCATACCCTCGTTGACGAGGCAGCGAAAGGCCGCCCCCAGCCCCTTCGCAACTATATGAACGGCTGCGTGCTGGCTGCCCGACAGGGCACGGTGATAGTCTCGCCCTTCATTTCCCCTAAAGAGAAAGCTGTAAAAGAGGTACTCATCAACGAGCAGCATCCCTTCATCGTCCTTGCGGACAATGGCTTCCGCGACTACTACAAGCCACCCAGCGACCTCTTCGATGCTGTCGCCGATGGCCGTGTACTTATCCTCAGCCCCTGGGAATACGATGCCGGCAAACGGCACATCAGCCGCTCCGACTGCGTTGCCCTGAATACCATGGCCGAGGAGATTGCAGCCATGTAATCCGACAATAATATGAACAAACAATAATAAGCAGAGAACGATGCTACTGGCTGGTGTAGAAGTCGGTGATGCGCGTCAGGGCCCGCGAACAGACGGGGCAGAAGTCCTGCACCTCGTTGATCTTCATGCGGCACTCCTGCGCCGGACGATAGACCCCCTTCGACTGATAGCCACCACCCTCGAAGACTCCCACACGTTGCGTGGCGGCATTGAGCTGCCGACGCTCCTCCTCGGTCTTGACGTCGCGGAAATAGGGAATCTTGGCAGGGGGCGTAGGCACGGGCGTGTTCTTCGGCAACATATCCTCCCACTTCGAGGCGAAGTCGACGAGCGTCGTGAGGTTGGGTTCCCACGGCTCGGCATCGGAAGGATACATCGTCTCGTAGGCATCATCATAGTAGTACTCGTCGCCCAGCCCGCCGTAGGCATGGCCAAACTCATGCACCAGCACCTGGGCAAACGTCGGGTGGTCGCTCGTCGTGACGGTAAGCTGGTTGTAAATGCCACCCCCGCCGTAGGTATCGCTGTTCACCAGGACAATGACGTGCTCAAAGGGAATGCCCGAGAGCAGGTCGTAGATGCGGTGGATGTCCTGCGTCATGAGGTAGCGGTCGGAATAGAACGTGTCGTAGTGGGTGCCTGCGGGGGTGCGGCTCCAGCGATGCAGATGGGGCACGCTGGGTCCGGCATCGGCCGACTCGGCAGCCACGGCCACCACGTTGAAACGGCTCTTCAGTGAGGCGAAAGGCTCATGGGCAAAGAGCGCATCGACCACGCGCTGACAGTCCATGTAGAACTTGCCCATCTGCCCGTGGGTGTAGCCCTCAGCCACGATGGCCAGGTCGATGCAGTGGGCAACGTCTGGCTCACCGTCGAGCGGGCCGTCGGTAGGCATGAAGTTGCGCTTGCCGTAGTCGTCGCCCGCCGTCGCCTTTTCCTTGGGCAGGGTGCGGCCTTTCCACACGTAGTGGAAGGGCACACCAGCGGCACAGGTCTGACGGATGAGAATGTCGTTCGGGTCGATGGTGTGGGTCATCTCGCCCACCACCTTGGCATGGAAGTCGGTGAGCGTCACCGTCACGTCGACCGCCTTCAGCGGCATGGGCACGTTGTAGCTGGTCTGGAAAGCCCGCTGCACCCGCGTGGCCTCCTCGGTGGCCTGCCACTCCTGGAACAGCGTCGAGAACGTATGCACGTAGAGCAGTCGGCCCGTCTCGTGATCCCTCAGCCTTATCTGTCCGTTGCCGCGCAAAGGCATCTCCGTGAGCCGTGCCCTGCGGCCAGCCCACTGCGGAGATACGTATGCCTGTTCAAAGAAAATGTGCTGCTGGCGGTTGGTTCCTGCAAAAACATAGTCGAGCCGCAAGGTGCGGTCGTCGAACCACTCGCTAAACGTCTGGGCATGGGCCAGACGGACCATCCCACAGAGGCAGAGTAAAAGAAGAATACGTTTCATTCTTCAATAAATTCAGAACCAGAAACCAATGCTGAGCTGGTTCATCTTGGGGCCACGGTCGTCCTTGAAGAACTTCATGGGGCAGTACTTGCAGTAGATGGGCAGTACGGGCGTGTCGAGTGCCACGAGAATGTCGATGGTCACAGGACGCTGGCCTATGGCCTGTGTCTCAATATCGTAGACCTCGCCCTGGGACTTGTAGTGACGCTCGGCATGGGCACCCGTGTTGAAGTTGAGGATGCCGCCAAGGGTAAGCTTCCAGTCTTCATTCCGGTCGAAGGTATGTGTATAGAGCAGGGGCACCTGCAGGCTGAACACGCTGAGTCTCGTCTTGGCGTTCGAGACGGAAGTGCCGTAGGGCGCCAGCTGCATCACATCGTTTAGTGTCTTCATCCAATAGGTATCGTTCGACATGCGATATTTGCGCCAGTCAAGGCCAAAGCCTATGCTCCATACGTTCATCTTGCCGTAGGGAGTCCAGTCGAGCATGAGGCTCACTCCGAAATCGAACGAGGGCCACATCTTGAAGTCATAGCCGTCGGGGGCACTGAGCATGGTGTTCAGGCCCAGGTTCACATGGACAGAACTGCCGAACTTGCTCTCCTTGCCATTCTTCTTGATGGTAATCTTGTTGAAGTCCCTCACGCTCTTGATGGTGCGGCGCACAGCCGACGAGTCGGGGATGGCGATGCGCTGCACGTAGTGAAAATCAGGGTCGTCCTTCGCACCGCTGATGACGATGCGCTGCACGGTGTCGCGCGTCTCAATCTTCACTCTGTCCACGTTCTCAATCACGAGCGTATCGCTCACGGTCTCAGCCACGGCATAGGTGCAGAGGCCACCCAGCAGGGCCAGGGTCATAAATACCTTTTTCATAATGCTTTGCCTTTATTTGTTGGTTTTACTTGTTTTTTCCCATTGTTCGAACTCATCGTCCCAGTCGCGCTGTTGCTCCATGCGCTCCCGCTGGGCAGCCGACAGGGGCGGCACGCCCAGCCTCTTCTGCAGGCGGTCGATGTCGGCCTCCTTGTAGCCACTGCGCTCGCGCCGCTCCTTCTTGGAGAGGCTCTTGTCGGCGCGGTACTCGTCGCGCGTCATGTAAGCCACACTGTCCACGTAGATCTCCATGCGCTCATGGAACTCCTCACGTATGTTCGGCCCCTCAATACTGCCATCGCCATCATTTTTCCCATTCTTCGTGGACAAGGAAAGAGCGATACTGCCATCACTTACCCTGGCTTTCATGGGCGAGGAAAGAACGATATCGCCCTCGAACACGACGCGCTTCAGCTTGCCCTGCGGCACGTAGGTCACGTCGCTGTCCTCCAGATCGTAGACCGCCTCGGCATCAACATGCGAAAGATGAGCCTTGACGATGAGCAGGTTCACCGAGAGAGCCGTATCGGGCGACAGGGCGTTGTAGTTCATGCGCAACTCCCTGCTCAGCGTGTCGCGCACGGCTACGCCCGCCAGCCCCAGCTTGGTGTAGACACGGATGGTGTCGCCCTGCTCCTCCATCGTGAAGTGCTTGGTGTCGCGGCGTGCCTTCTCCAAAAAGGTATAGGGCTTCAACTCAAAGAACTCCATCAAGCGACCCGGCCTGTCGGGGTGTACCAGGTCGCGGCCTACGATGACATCGGCACCGTCGTCCTCGTCGCGCCCGTAGCGGATGTCTACCGCACAGATGCCCTCATAGACTTTATACAGCTGGTATTGGCGGTCGCCTAAGTAGGCCATGCCGTCGTCGGTAAAGCGGTAATAGCCATAGATGCGCACCATGTAGTTCTTCGTTTTCTTGTAATCCACCGTTCCTAAGTCTACCTCGCGCCAAATGTCATCATCGGCATCTTGCGCCAGCACGGAAACACACCCTAAGAACAGGAAAAAAAACACGCATAACTTCTTCATCGGCTTCGAGTATTGCTGTTTTGCATACACATTCGAATATTCGGTGCAAAATTAGAGAAAAAATTTGAATTACAGGTAAGACGAGTATATTTTTTCATTATTCTTGGCCTATTTCATGACGTTATTTGCCAAGTTTTCACTAAATTTGCAACCGCAAAACGATAGTAAGTAACATGCAAAAAATAAAATGGTATGATTTCGGAGGTACGGAGGTACGAGGGTACGGAGGTACGAGGATAGACTCTTCGCGGAAAAATGGACGTGCAATCTATCCTCGCACCCCCGAACCTCCGTACCCCCGCACCCCCGAAATATCCCAAATTATTATTTAACAATTACTAAAGATAACAATGATAGCAATGAAAAAGATTTGTGTATGGATGCTTGCCGCCATCCTGATCTGCGGCAACTCAATGAGCGTAAAAGCCCAAAGCGAAAAGGAAATCAAGCATGAAGTGGCCATTGGACTCGGTGGCGTACCCAACAGCACCTGGATCAACACGCTGGAGAACGTCGCCGTCGTCATCTCTACATTAGGAGCCGTGAAGTACGGCGAGGAATCGAACACCAGTGCCTACTCGGCCGAGTACTTCTATCGCCTGATTCCGATGGTGGGCATCGGTGGCATCGCCACCTATAACAAGACCACCCGCGACCTGTACATCCTGGACAAGAAGGAGGGCGAGTCGAAAGTCAGTTTCTTTACCGTTATGCCCGCCGTGAAACTGAACTGGCTGAGCTCGAAGAACGTGGGCATCTACACAAAGTTAGGCGTCGGTGCCACCTTCCGCTCGGAGAGTGAGAAGTGCAAGGGTTCGGAGGACTATAGCAACACCGAAGTTTTATTCAATTTCCAGGCCTCGCTCCTCGGTGTGGAGGCAGGCAGTCGCAACATACGCGGCTTTGTAGAACTGGGCGTTGGCGAGCAAGGCATGGGCATCATCGGCCTGCGCTGCCGCTTCTGACTATTTCTTTCCCATGCTGGCCAGCATGAGGCGAATCTCGTCGTAGCCGGTATCGGGCGGACACAGGGCCTTGATGGCCGAGATGTTCTCCTCGATACCGGTCATTGTTATGATGCGGCGTATGGCCTGCTGACGCTCCGGGGGGACTATCTCGTCGAGGGTGATGTCGCCCGTTTCGACATAGCGGGCCAGGTGGCCGATGATGGTGCCCACGGCAAGGCCGCGCTCACGGGCAATGAGGTCGGGGGCAAGCCCCTGACGATAGAGCTGGAACGAGACCTCCCAGGTCTTGGGGGACTGGGGCTTCGGGGAGTTCTGAGACCTCTGGGGCTTCGGGGATCTCTGGGATTTTTGGGTGGCATGCGGGGCGTTCTCGTCGAGGGCATCGAGCATGGACAGCTGCTTCGCCTTCAGATAGCCATTGACGGAGAAGCCATTTTCCGCCATCTTCATCAGCAGATAGCGACGCGCCATCCACGTCTGCCGCAGTTCGGGCAAGGCGTTGCCCATGCGCCGCATGGCCTGCTTGTTGTTGGTCTTTACCTCGGCCGAGAGTTGCAGCGGACGGGCAAAGATGTCGTTGAGCGCATCGGCAAAGTACTGCGCACTGCGTCGCACACGCTCTAAGAAATCGTCGGCGTGCAGCTGGTTGATGCTCATCGTCTGCATCAGCACCCGCCACTTGTCGGCCACCTCCACGACCCGTGTGCGCAGGCTGGCCAGCGTCTGGTCGTGCAACTGCTTCAGCGACGAATGACTGTGATAGAAGAACTCGGCAAAGATGCGCACCATCGACTCCTGCTGGAAAAGCAGCGGACGGAAATCGAAGAGCTGCAACAGCAGGTAGCGCTCGTACTCCTGCTTCAGCGCGGGCAACTGCTCAATGCTGCGCCGGGCCTCGGCATCCTGATGGGCGATGTAGTCGTCGACGCGCTCGTCGCTGATGACGGCACGCGGCTGCAACGGCGCAGCCAGCACCAGCCCTTGCAGCGTGCGACAGCGGCTCAGAGCCACATAGACCTGCCCCGGCGCAAACGACTGGTTGGCATCGATGATGGCGCGGTCGAACGTCAGTCCCTGACTCTTGTGGATGGTAATGGCCCATGCCAAGCGCAGGGGGTACTGCCTGAACGTGCCCTGCACCTCGGTCTCAATCTCGCGCGTCTGCGGGTTCAGCGTGTAGCGGGCATTCTCCCACTCTAACGGCTCTACCTCGATGGCATCGCGGTCGTCCTCGCAGAGTACCAGGATCTTGCTCTTGTCCACGTAGGTCACGCGGCCTATGCGCCCGTTATAGTAACGATGGTTGCCCGAGGGGTCGTTCTTGACAAACATCACCTGCGCTCCCTGCTTCAGCACCAAGGTCAGTGCCGTGGGATAGGAATAGTCGGGGAAGGTGCCCTTCACCTCGGCCTGAAACTGGAACGAGCGACCCGGCAGCTTCTGCAGTTCCGACTCATTGTAGAAATTGGCCAGCTGGTTGTGGGTGGTCAGACGGATATAGGCTTCTTCGGGCCGGGGAATGAACGCAGGCTGACAGCGCGTGTTCAGCGCAGCCAGCGTCTCAGCCGAGGGATGGCCCTGGCGCACCTGGTTCAGGATTTCGATGAACGACATGTCCTGCTGGCGGTAGACGTGCTCCAACTGGATGGTCACGTAGTCGGTCTGCTGCAAAGCCTTCGAGCCGAAGAAATAGGACGTTTCGTAGTAGGGTTTCAGCATGCGCTCCTCTTCGGGCGTCACCACGGGCGTGAGCTGTGCCAGGTCGCCTATCATGAGCAGCTGCACGCCGCCAAAAGGCTGATAATGGTCGCGGAAGCGTCGCAGCACGGAGTCGATGGCATCAAGCAAGTCGGCCCGCACCATCGAGATCTCGTCGATGATGAGCAAGTCCATCGAGGCAATGACCTTGCGCTTGTCGCGCCCGAAGTCGAACTTGCTCTCGACCTTGGTTCCCGGCACGAAGGGCGTGAAAGGCAGCTGGAAGAAGGAGTGGATGGTGACACCCCCGGCATTGATGGCTGCCACGCCCGTGGGAGCCACCACAACAGGCCGCTTGCGCGACCGCTCAACGATGGTCTTCAGGAATGTTGTCTTGCCCGTTCCGGCCTTGCCTGTAAGGAAGATGCTACGCCCCGTGTTCTCCACGAAGTCCCAGGCCAGCCTCAGCTCTTTGTTCTTCTCCATAACTATGCCTTATTGCGCTCCTTTCTGCCGTTTCTTCTGTTCCTTCTCAGCCGCCTTCTGCTGTCGGCGCCGTTCTCTTTCGGCAGCCTTCTGCCGGCGTTTCTGCTCCTTCCCGGAGGTCTCAGCGGGAGAACCGCTGAGCGCGGCGGCTTCGGCAGCAGCAAAATCCTGCCCCCTCAGCTCCTTCTCCCCGGCTTGCTGCTGCCAGGCCTCCTTCTCTTCCTGTTTTTCCGCTTCATTCTCGGCCTTGGCACCTTCGGTCAGTTTATGGAAATGCATGCCGGGCTTAATCTTCATCTTCTCCATCTCGGTGGTGCTGGTAAAGGAGAAGTTGCAGAGCATGTCCAGGAACTTGCCCTTCACGTTGATGCCGCCGTTGGCCACGACACCGTCGCTGTTGATATGGGCCGCCACGTTGTGGAACTTGACGAACTTGTACTTCACCTCCGAGACCTCGGCATTGACCCGTCCGATGGGCAGCTTGCCGCCTTTCTTCGTGCGCACTAATGCCGTCCTGGGCCTGGAGATGTCGAACTGGAAATCGGCCTTGCAGGCAATCTTCCCGATGTCGTGCATCTTGATGGCCTGACCCAGCATGAAGGAGTCGGTCTCTACTTCGCCATAGACATACTTGTTCTTTTCGTCCAAGGCGAAGTCGAAGTTCATGCTGCCCACCTGCGTGCGCAGCAGTCCGCGGAACGCCTCCTTCTTCCAGAGGAGGTCGAAGTTGCCCGTATAGTAGGTGTTGCCCAGCTCGTGCAACTGCTCCATCATGTATTTCTTGACGGGGAACTGGCTGATGATTCTCTCTGGCATGCCGACGGAAGCCATCATGCTGTAGACATCGAAATGGGCCTTGAACGCGAGCGCACTGTCAAGTCCATTCAACTGTCCAGCTGCCCTGATCTTCAGTTGGTTGTCGGTGGTGCCCACGAAGATGTTCTGGAAGGTGATTTGCTTATCGTCGCCGCTCATCCTGGCGGCGAGGTTAAGGGGTTCCATGAAGGTGTGCAGCACTGGAGCGAAAGGCTGAGCAATGTCGGCCAGCAACACTTTTCCCATCAAGGTAGAGGTGCTGTATTGCAGGGTGGTTCCTTTCTTCTTGTTAGGCAACACGAGGTCGGCATCGGCAAACGACAGACTCGTGTTAGCCATGCCTATCGTGGCATTGCTCAGGTGAACCTTCCCGTCATGGCTCCTGAGCTTGCAACGCAGGTCGGTGATATGCAGTCCCGAGGCCTGGTCGTTGACGTCGCCCTGGGTGATGACGGCCACCAGACTGTCCTTGTCGGCCTGCAGGATGCTCATCCGCAAGTTGGCCACCACGTCTAAATGGCCTGCATCGAAGTAGCCCCGCTTAGGACGACCCGAACGCTTGTGCAGCTTGTGGTTGTCGGTCTTGTAGCGCAGGCTGTCAACGGTCAGCTGGCGCACGTCGCCACTCTCCATGTAGGTCAGGCAGCCCACCATCATCTCCGTGGCCACAGGGCCTTTCTTCGACTCGCGCTCAAATTGGGCCGACACCTGCTCGGCATGCACCATGATGCCGTCCTTGTATCGCTTGTATTCCAGGTGCTGCAGGTGGAAGGGCATGTCATTATAAATCACCTCGACATCATGCACCGACAGTTCCTTGAAGTTGGACAGCGTGGAGACCTTGGCCGAGTCGTCCTTGGGTGTCTTCACCTTGTTCTCGTTGGGCTTGAAGAGGTCGAGCAGGAACTGGTAGTTGGGTATGGAGTCGGGCGACGGGTTATAGAGATGTACCTTCACGCCGCTTATCTCCAACTTGTCGACGCTCACCTCCTTGTTCAGCAGCTTGGTCATGCCTACCTTGGCATCCATCTGGTCTATCTGCAACATCTTCCGCTGGTGCTGATCCTCAATAGCGACGCCAAAGAGACGGATGCCGTCGGTTAAGCCCACCCGGACACTGTCGATACCCACCTGGGTCTCCAGTTTCTCCGAGAGCAGTTCCGTGGCCTGACCAAGCAGTTTGTCCTTCATCGACTCGGAATTCATGACCCATATCGTACCCACCATAAAGAGGATGAAGACGATGGCAAGTGCGCCGACAACGGCCAACAAGCTGATGATAACTTTTTTCATGTTGTCTGTTTAATCGCAATTAGGCTGCAAATATACGAATATTCTTTGAAAACACATCAACTGACGACCATAAAAAATGCCCGCACCAGAGTTGTGCGGGCATTTTCTTTGATGAGTGGGGGCTTTACTTCCTCACCACCTTACGCACCTTGTCCTGCACGGTCTGCAGGTAAATGCCCTTCGTGGGGGCTGCGATGCGACGGCCAGAGAGGTCGAAGTACTCGGCCTTGGCTGCTGCGCGGCCCTCGGCCTGCAGGTCGGCAATGCCCTCGGTAGCGGCTGTGACCTTGGCCTTGTTGGCGTTGATTACCACACCCGTAGCCTTGTCGACCAGGATGGCCACCACCTTGAGCTTCTCCATGTCCTGGATGATGGGCTGGCCGGCGGTGTTATACACGTCGGAGAGCAGGAAGGAGTAGTTCTTCTTCACGGCCACGTCGGCGGCGATGGCTGCGGGCAGGCTGCCGTCGTTGTCGCCTACCATCTCAGAGGTGAGGATGGCCACGTCGTTATAGACGAGTCCGAAGATGGTTTCGTCGGAAGTCTTGGTGAAGGTGTCCATATACTTAGGATAGCCCATAGAGCCATCGGCGTAGTAGTTCGACTGTCCCCAGGTGGGGTCGGTGAGTCCGTCGGCCACGAGAATGTACTCCACGGCGAAGTCGCCGCCAGTCACCTCGTAGGGGAACGTCAGTTCAGCCTCGATGTCGACGTTCTCGCCGTCGGCACTGCGCGAAGCCTTCAGGCTGATGTCGGCATGGCCGAACTGCTTGTTGCGCTGGGCGAGGTCGTCGGCCACGCCGAGGTCCTTCTTGCCGTAGTCAATGCCATAGTAGGCATCAAGCTCCACTTCGCGATCCATATAGGAATCGGGGAAGCCGGACACAGGCGAAGGGAAGCTATCGGAATCCATAATCTCCAGCTCGTCGCCGTTGTGATAGCTCACGAGCACATAGTCGTCGGGATAGAGCTGGGCCAGCATCTCCAAGCCCACGTAGCCACGGGGGCAGTAGCCGCACCAGAAGCCCGTGTACTCTTCGAGCAGGCTGCGCTTCTTGGGAAGGGTGTTCAGGGCGACGAGGGACATGGTGGCAGTAGCATCGGCCTCCTCGTTGGCCACGCCGTTCACCTTGGTCACCTTCACGTTGAGGTCGTAGTTGCCACGCTCGGCAATGGCAGGAACGGAAAGCTGGCTGACTACCTTCTTGCCGAAGAAGCCGTCTACCGAGGCATTGATGTGCTGTGTACCCGACTGTCCGGCCACGCTGAACTCCACGTCGAAGCCATTGATGCCCTCGCTGCCGTGGTTGATCACGGTAATAGGTACGCTGATGGCCTCGCCCGTCTTCACATACAGCTGCTCAGCCTCGGCAATCGTAGCGGCATTGGCCTTGACCTTGCTGCCAGCCACGGATACCTGTACGAGTGCGCTGCCACCGGCAATGGCGGCAAAGTCCAACCACTTCAGCACGCCGTCGGAGGTGTGGAGATAGTAGCCACCCTCGTTGATGGCAGAAGTGATGGCCACGGGCGTAGCGTTGGCCTCGACCGTCATCACGTCATTCACGGTCATCGAGTAGCCTGCATAGACACCACCCTCGGGGATGATGTAAGGCTTGTCGAGCGTCACGGTGATGAAGCCAGGCTCAGCCGGGGTAACGCTCTTCACTACGAGGTCGGCAGCATTCTTGCCGTTCTCCACGCGCAGCTGGGAGGAGAGGAACACCGAAATGTCGCTCACGCCCTCTACTTCCTGCAGCGGGAAGGTGATGCTCTCGATGTGGGTACCCACGAGTGCGGGGTCGCTGATTTTCACGGCCACGTCGTAGGTCTCGGGCTTGTAGTTGTTGGTCGTCACGCCAACCTCCTCGTCGCCCGTGTAATAGCCGTAGCTAATCGGACCGCCCTGGTCGGCAGGATCCACGTCGGGATAGGCGGGTGTGGCGGCCTCGGGCTGTACCTCGGCACCCAGCTCCATGACGTCGGCCCAGGCAATCTCGGAGCGACGTTCCTCGCCCAGACCGCGATAGATGGCCTGCACGCCGTAGGCCTCGGGGCCAATGACATAGTAATAGACATTACGATTCAGACCCGATGCGTAGATATCCCAGCCGTCGTTATAGTCGAAGGGCAGCTCGGTCAGGGTCTCTACTTCCAGGTTCCTATAGTCATTCCAGGAGAGGCTCAGCTGCTTCTCCTCGCCGTTGACGCGCACCCAGATGGCATAGCTCAGCTTCTCGGGCAGGATATAGTTGCCGTCGGTATCGCTGGTCTTGATGTCGAAGTCCAGGTAGCCCCAGCCATAGCCCTCATAGTAGTAGGAAACACCACCCTCAAAGAGTTGGTTGACAACGGGGGTGACAGGCGTGGCGGCAACCTCGGTGAACGGAGTCATCTTGGCCTTATCGAAAGCATAGAGATAGTTGACATCGGTCTTGCCGGCATTGAGCAGGAAGGTGGAACTCTCGGAGAGTGTCTTCGTGGCAGCATCGTAGCTGAACACGATGTCGGCATCGGTCAGTGTGTACTCGGTGTAGTACTGATTGTAGGTGGGGTCGTAAACCTCTTCAGTTGTGGCCGACATGAGGTACTGGTGGTAGCCTGCCACCTCGTCGGCACCCACATACTGGCCACTCTTGAAGGTGACCTTATCGCCACTGAGGGTACCCTTGACCCAGGTATCGGGCAGGTTCTTGTCTATGCCCTGCACGTAGACTTCATCACCAGCAAAGCCCACCTGCACTAACGAGCCTGAATAGTCGTCAGCCATCAGTGAGTAGGTCTCGACCGACAGACCCACGGGAGCCTCCACCAGCTCGTCGGTGTTTTTCGTCAGGTTCAGGTTCCAGTCGGCATAGCCTACCCAGTAGCCTTCGTCATCGACCAGGGCAATCAGCTCGTCGCCCGACTCAAAGGCCGACCCGGCCTTGGTGGTAATGTTGCCAGTGGCGGCATCATACTCAAGGGTGAGCGGGCCGTTGGCGGGAACAACCGACAGGTCGTCGTTCAGCGCGCCATAGACCACGAAGTAGTCGTAGCCCTCGTAGTTCATGACCTTCTGCGGGAAGGGGATGGTGATGGTAGAGCCGCTGATGGTACCCATGACCCAGGTGTTGGTGCTGTACTGCGTAATGATGTTCTTGATATACACCGTGTTGTCGTCGCCAAAGACCACGTTGCCCACGGCACCCTCTACCGACATGTTGAAGATGTAGCCCCAGAAGTAGTAGTAGGCATCGCCGCTACGGTTGTAGAGTACCTGCTTGCCATCGGGCTGGTAGTTGATAATGTCCTCTCCAATGTTACGGAAAGGTGCATTGCGTCTGACCGCCGTCTTGTCGGCCTGCTTCTTGTGGGAGGCAAACATCAGGCGCGAACTCTGCATGCGATTCATGTCCTGCTGTCTCTGCAGCGACTGTAGTGAGGGCTGTTTCAGGTCCTTGCCAGTCAGGCGGACAGCCTTCTCGTGTTGTTTCTGCGACAGGAGCCGGCCCGTGGCCTTGCCTTGCGCAAAACTACCGGCAGCCACTATGAGCAGTGCCAGCAATAAGAACGTAATTCTTTGTCTCATAAAGTTAAGGGTTTTAGATGTTAATAAAATGTTGTTATTTTCTCAGTTTCTTCACTTCGCGCGTACCATCGGCAAAGGTGGTGGTACGGACGTACAGACCCCGCTGGGGCTGGGCAACGGGCCGTCCCTGCAGGTCGCAGTAGGTCACAGAAAGGATGTTCTTGTCGGTCGTGGCTTGACTGACGGCATCCTGCTGACCATACGAGAAGTTGAGCGTGATGGTGGGACCTTCCTTTTCCTTGTTCCACTGCTTGGTAATGACGTTCTGCTTGTAGGTAAGCAGCTGGAAGGTCACCTTGGCGGTGCCCGCTGCATCGGGCAGCCACTCGGTCTGCATGTCTCTCAGCTCGCCGACACCGATATTGCCTGTAGGCGACTGATAACTGCCAGGCTTCGTTTCCTGGAAGCAGTTGGTTGGGAAACACGACTGCAGGGCCCCATTACTGATAGACTGGATGGTGTAGGCCGTTCCGGCTTGTACATCGGTCGTGCCCGTGTTCTTCACAAAGACATGGCTGTGTACCTGTGCAATACCAAAATCATCGACTTCGGCATCGCTTAGGTTCAGCGTGGTGCCGTCGGGAATGATGTTACCGTTTGCATCGGCAAACTGCAAGGGGAAGTCACTTTGTGCCTGCAAGGCAAGGGCTGTGACAAGCCCGACACATAGAGTAATAATTCTTTTCATTAGCGGTTATTGTTTTATACACTTCTTTTAAAAGACCTATTGGGGTGCAAAATTATACAAATTATTCGAGAATAAGCCCTTTTTTCCCTATAAATTTTCATTCTTCACTCTTCACTCATCAATTTATTCAAGCAATCGTTAATAATTAGGTATAATTCGGGGGTACGGAGGTACGGGGGTACAGAGGTACGAGTATAGATTCTTCGCGGAAGATTGGGCGTGCAAACTATTCTCGTACCCCCGTACCCTCGCACCATCGTACCCCCGAAATCGTACTATTTTATTTTTTGCATGTTGCCAAATACGCTTCCATCACCCGGAAGCCATAGTCGAGCAGCGTAGCCGACTCGGCAAAGCGCGACGACCGGGTACGGCTCTTGAGCAGGACGAGCGTCAAGGTGATACCATCGCGGGTGGCCGAAGAGGCCAGACAGGAACCTGCCCGACGGGTGTAGCCCGTCTTCACGCCAAGACATCCCTCATAGCTCGTGAGCAAGAGGTTGGTGTTCTGGCAAGGCAGATGGCGACCGTCTATGAGCGGCACATTCATCGACGGCGTACTCACTATCTGGGCAAACACTGAGTCGGCCATGCAGTAGCGAGTGAGCATCAGCAGGTCGCGGGCCGTGGAGTAGTTGCTGTCGTTGGGCAGGCCGTTGGGATTGGCAAAGTGCGTGCTGTCCATGTGCAGGTAGTGGGCCTTCCCGTTCATCATCTGGCAGAAGGTCAGGGTGTCGCCGCCAACGTGCTTGCCTATGGCACAGGCCGCCACATTGTCGCTCTGCAGCATCATCTCGTGTACGAGGGCGCCCAGCTCGTAGCCCTCGCCAGGACGTACACGGGAGTCGCGCGTCACAAAGACATCCTCCGTGATAAAGACCGTATCGGTCAGGCTGCCCTTCTCCAAGGCTATCAGGCAGGTCATCATCTTGGTAAGACTGGCCGGGAACATGCGCTGGTCGGCGTTCTTCGCGCTGATGAGCAGGCCCGTAGAGTCCTCGACCAGCACCCAGGCCTCGGCCGAGAGTTGCTGCAACTGTTCCCACCCTTCGATACTGTCAAGGCTGAGCACGGCAGAGATGGACGTGCTGTCAATACGGCAAGCCCGCTCCAATCTGATTTCCTCTGCGCTGCGGCGAACGGGCGTCACCCCGTCGCAATCCTGAAAACAACGGTAGACAGCCATGAGGAGTACCACCAGCAGGATGCCCCTCAGAAAATAATGCTTACGTTTTGATTTCTTCATTCTAGAAATCGTTAAAAAATAATTTGGGATATTTCGGAGGTGCGGGGGTACGGAGGTACGGGGGTACGAGAATAGTTTTCACGCCCATTCTTCCGCGAAGAGTCTATCCTCGTACCTCCGTACCCTCGTACCTCCGTACCTCCGAAATCGTACCATTTTATTTTAATATTACTTAATATTTCTCTCCTCTCTCCACTTACTTCACCTTCCACACATTGAGCACGATGCCCTGAAAGTCGGGAGTGAACTCTGGGGTACAGAGGAAAAGGGCGTTGTTCAGCCAGCCATAACGGCTGTCGGCGGGAGCCTCAAATTGCGGGGCTGCCTTGAAGTAGAAAGTGGGCTTCCCATCGGCATCCTTGCCGTTGGCAATGATACCTCGGTTGCGCACGTGGATGTAGACCCCATCGTCGGTCTTGATACAGTAGATGGCCTCCAGCTCCGTGCGACCGTCGGCATTGGCCAACTGGTAGTCGGCACCGCCGTTGATGATGGTTCCCTTGATCTCAGGCCCTTCGAAAGTGCCGCCGGTGATGGGGATGACGGTGCGGCGACCGTGCTGGGTGCCCTCGATGGAGAAGGCCTGGCCCAGGGTTACCCTCAGCTGCAGGGCAAACTCCACCTGGGGAGCATCCTTCGGTGGATAGGTCTGTGCGCCGACACTCATCACGACGGCTGCCAGCAATGCCGTGAATAGAATTTTCCTCATAATATCTATATTATTGTTACACACTATCGCAAAAATCGGCAGCAAAGGTAAGCATTTTTTTCAAACCCTGTTCAAAGTGTCGAAGAAAAATTGGACAAATCAAAAATAATCCGTACTTTTGCAAAGAAGATTGATTCAAAAGGCAATGGAAACAGAGAAGATTACCGAGCAGCCATCGCACTACGACCATTTAGAGGAGATGTCGGTGGCCGAGCTGTTGCAGCACATCAACGAGGAGGACTGTCAGGTGGCCAGAGCCGTCGGGCTGGCCATCCCGCAGATTCAGGCACTGGTCGAGGCCGTGGAGCCGCGAATGAAGCGGGGCGGCAGGCTCTTCTACGTAGGAGCCGGCACCAGTGGACGGTTGGGCGTACTCGATGCGAGCGAGCTGCCTCCCACGTTCGGCGTGCCCGATACGTGGGTCGTGGGTATCATCGCCGGGGGCGACCGTGCCCTGCGCCATGCCGTGGAGAAGGCCGAGGACGTGGCAGAACAGGGCTGGCAGGACCTCCTACCCTATCGCCCCACCGCCGACGACACCGTGATAGGCATTGCCGCCTCGGGCACCACCCCCTACGTGGTGGGAGCTGTCAGGCAAGCACGCCGGCACGGACTGCTCACGGGCTGCATCACCAGCAATCCCCACACTCCGCTGGCCAGTGCCGTCCACTACCCCATAGAGACGATTGTAGGCCCTGAGTTCGTGACAGGTTCCAGCCGGATGAAGAGCGGCACGGCCCAGAAGATGGTGCTCAACATGATTTCCACCTCCCTGATGGTTCGCATGGGGCGCGTCCAAGGCAACCGCATGGTGAAGATGCAGCTCACCAATGCCAAGCTCATCGACCGCGGCACCCGCATGCTCCAGGATCTCCTGGGCCTCAGCTACGAAGAGGCCCGCCTGCGGCTCCTGGAGGCTGGCAGCGTGCATAAGGCACTATCCCTCCAGGATTTCCCGGTTACTTAAGTTTCGGAAGTCCTTTGCAAGCCGCTCGCGCTCTGGTCGCTTGCTTAAAGAAGGGACGCAAGAAAATGGAAGAAACGTCCATAATCGGGAATCATCCCACCGTTATAGTGAAAAAACAATACCCGGCAGTTTGATTGCTCAGGGACTGTCGGGACTTAACGTTGCAAAGATAGAAACTTTTCTGCAAACCACCAAATATTTTAACGAAAAAGATGCTTTTATCTACTTTTTCATTAAACGCACATTATTTTACTGCAAACACGACCAACGTGATCTAAACCATAGAGTAACGTGCTTGCATTGATGCCCATCCATTGGAACAACCTCATCATTCGTGCATAACAGTCCAACACACGTTGCGTATCTATGCATGCAGGAGTTCCAAAACAGACAGGTTCGTGGTGGGCAATGCGATTACGTATTCGGTTGATGTTATCAAGCTCTCCAAACACAAAGGTATTGTCATATTGCTGTTGAGCTGTTGATGTCGGTTTATTGGGGAATATGTTCAATAAACAGCGGTTAGCCAAACGGTACTGCACATTGTTATACATGAACTTCCAAACGCCAAATTCCATTTCTGCCAGCAATTTTGTATGCGAATAGCTGTTGCTACGAATCAGCCCTTCGTATGCTTTCTTGATAATCTTTCGTGTGCCGTCAACGCGAGGGTCTGTATCAAATCTGCCTCCAGGAAGAATGAAATCGCGGAGCCAATCAGTACCGAAGTTGGCCTTCATCTCCCTGTCAATTCTGTTTCTCAGTGACACTTCAAAACAACTAATCAACGTAAACATCTCCTGTGACAGTTTCAGGTTATAGCGATACAATGTCATAGCCCGTCGTGTATCATTACCGCATGCCAATACATACCTGTGCATCCGTTCTGGCGAAATAGTTTCTTCAAACTCTGTAAACTTCATGGCAATTCTCTTTTATGACTGCAAAAGTACGAAGATTTTTCGGAACAGACAAACAAATATACATCATATTCACTGCCGAAGGCTGGCAGGAAGGTCTAACCGACGGTATAGAGAATGCTGCGGAATTGTTTAGCAATCCTCACTTTCGCATTACAAATGCTAATACTCACTGCCATCGAATTGCAAATCCGACGGAACGTCCACAATTGTGGAACATCCCGCCGGTAGGAACTATCAATCTATTTGATTATCTTGATTGTCTTGCCATTCTTAAGTTTGACAATATTTATGCCGTGTTGGTATGTTTTGATACGATTTCCCTCGATATTATATAGAGAGGAATAATCAAAGGAAGAGATTGTTGAAACATCCATGCTATGTATGGAGGTTGCCACTTCCTCTGGATTAACACACTCATAATAGTTTTTAGTGGCTAACACTGCTGCCGTCTGGGCAATGAGGGCATTGTCGTCGGTCACACTAACAGCCGGGTAAGTGCTTTCAACATTTGATGCGTCATATCGTGCAGTATTGCCTAAGACGGTCATCCCACTCCTTGGTGCTAACAGAGACTCGTAATAGCAGCATGCGGCAGTATATCTGGCCAGGCCTAATCCACAGTGAGCACCGTCGCGTGTAAGGTCGTACTCATTGTTGAGCGAACTGCTACGGAGGTTTTCAATGGCAGTGCCGTAGGGAATGACTATGTCTATTGGATATTCCTCGCAGAGACTCTTCACGGAATTGGCTATTAATTGCCATCGCAAGAGGGATGACTTTTCTTTATTGCCGCCATAATTGTCCCAGTAGCTGTGAACAAGCAGGAAACCAATTTTGGCTTGTGGCTGATGATCCTTGATAAGCGACAGGAGTTCGTTTAAATAGCCGCCCTTTCCATTCCCTTGCCACTGTTCGTAATAAGGAGCATAATTGCTTACTTGGTGAATAATGATGATATCCCATTTTTCGTTTGTCAATGCCTCCCTAAAGAGGATGCCGTTGTTGTATTCACCAGTTCCTGTCGATATATTGGCATTGATACCGCCCAATACCTTTGAAATAGTGTATTTATAATTATCATTATCATGATAGCGATCATACCAATTCTTAAACGACCCACCACCCCTTATAGCTTTATAGAGACACATGTCACTTACATTCATTTGGTTTGCTTTGATGAGTAGTTTAAGCATAGTTGTGGCATCATCTGTATAACTGTTTCCAATATCCAACACCTTTAATTGTGGCTTTTTCAGAATGTCGTCAATGGTTTGTGCAACACTTGGTAAATTGATGCAGAATAGTAAGAAAAATAGGGTCGCTCTTTTGAGAATTTCATTTGAACGCATTGTTTGTATTAGGAAAATAAAAAAGGCGGAACCATTCGATGCTTATCAAATCTCTGGCACCGCCAAGTAGCCACATACGGAAACAAGCACGAATAGCCCACGCCTTATCGGCGTGAGCCTTCTGTCTGCTTGTTCTATCCGTATCGAAGTTTTGGCGGTTTCGAGATTTAAGAACAAGAGCAAAAGCTCAATATCTATGTATAAGTACGCGCTCGACCCAAAGGTCGCTTTGCGCAGCAAAGAACAGAAACGCTAATCTGTAAGTTAATAATTTGGTTTATTAAAATCTTTGAGACCCCGCGAAGCTGAGCCTCATCCGTCGGGTCAGTAGCGTTACATTCGTTCTGCTTCTATTTCATTGGCAAATCGGTTTAAAAGGGTTATACATTATCATATTATTTCTCTACAAGACTCTTCAGTTTCTCGACAAGTTCTTTTACTCGTGGAATGTATTCCTCTATGTCCGCACGTTCCACATCAATAAAGTCTTCATAATCGCCTTCGTGACGAAGTTCGATAGACTCATATTGCAATACCCTCTGTCATAACATTATGTTTGAAAAGCGTAAGGGGTCCATCTTCCCACTGCTTACGAGTATAAGGAAAAACGTTGATTTCTTCACCTAATTCAAGTCCCTTATCCCATATAGGATACTGAAGATTGCTACGATCTTTCAACGTAAGACGTGGTTTGTCAACTATAGCCAATACATCCCAATCGCTGTCCTCACGGGCATCACCGCGAGCACGCGAACCATAGAGAATGATTTGTGCAGTAGGCTCTGATGCTCGAATTGTATCGCGAATCAAACTGATGATTTGTGTTCGTTTATTGTCTCCCATAGACATCTGCTTTTATCGTTTTCAACGTCTTTCGACCGCAAATATACGAATAATTTCCGAATTAACGAATAAAGTCACGATAAAATTCGTAACTTTACAAACGATTCGCCGCATATCTGTAGGGAGTGCGCATGTGCTCAGCACCCCATTGTTCTATCGTTTCATCGTTAATATATCCTTTGTCCCATAAGTCATCGATGGCTTTCTGAGCCTTTTGAGCAAAGAAACGGGCCACCACGTCCTTAAATTCGTTCAACTCTTCTTCAGAGTTGATATTATTAAGAGCATTCATTAGTTCTAGTTGTGCTAATTGGCTATACGACATAATTCTTTATCTTTTTTGTTAATTAAACCTCTGTGCCCCCGCGAGGCTGAGCCTCATCCGTCGGGTCAGTAGCGTTACATTCGTTCTGCTTCTATTTCATTGGCAAATCTGTTTAAAAGGGTTTAACTTCGAGTTATTTGATAATTTGAGGGCAAATATACGAAATCTTCTCGAAAGGACAAAAGAAGATAAAGAAAAATTCGTAACTTTCCAAAAATAGTATGATGGATAGAGCAAAGTTTGAACCCCATTCAACTAATGCCTGACCGGGTGTGGTCTGCCAAAAACATCCCAAGCAGGATGAACAGGGTACCAAGAATAAACCACAACGTGATCGGCTCGCCAAGAACGAACCAAGCAAAGACTATAGTGGTGACTGGATTCAGATAGACATAGTTGGTAGCTACTACGGCACCTAACTGCTTCAAGACCCAGTTCCACGCCAAGAAGCAAATCATGGAAGCTACACATCCCAGGAACAGCAAGTTCCACAGCATCTGAGGCTTTGCAAATAGCAGATGAACGTTCAACGCTGGATTTACTATAAAATAAGGAATCATCGAGACAAGACCGTAAAAAAACACTTTACGCGTGATGAACATCGTATCGTAGCGCTCATTGGCTGGAATCATCAGCAGACTGTAAAACGCCCAACATAAACAGGCAGCAAAAGCCAGCAAATCGCCTCGCGGCGAGAGATGAAGCACGAAATGTCCGTTCATCACAACGACCACGACTCCGGCTGCCGCCATCAGCGTACCAAAGGCTTGCAGCCGACTCAACCGTTCTGCCTTATAGAAAAGCCCGATGATGGCCGACGCAAAGAGCGGACACAGGCTGACGATGATGCTGGTATTGGTGGTGGTGGTGTAGTTCATCGCTGAGTTTTCTGTCAGAAAATAAAGCGAGCCTCCTGTCACACCCAATGCCGCCATCAGCAGTTCGTCGCGCCAGGAATTGGATAGCCAGCGGATTCCCTTCAGCAGACAGTAGCCCAGCAACAAGACGTATGCCATGATGAAGCGCAGAATGAATATCTGCGCCGCCGTCAGTCCACCAAGCAGCAATAGCTTGGTAAACACAAAGGTAGACCCCCAGATGGCTACCACCACGAACGCAACAAGATGTGGAAGATATCGTTTTATACTTTTCTGCAATTTCGCGTTATTTGATAATTTGTGGACAAATTTACAAAATCTTCTCGAAAGGGCAAAAGAAGATAAAGAAAATTTCGTAACTTTGCAAAAAAGAGTAAGATGGATAGAGCAACATTTGAAAGCCAGAAGGCATTTGCGGGCGAGAAGAAAGCCTCGATGCAGCGGCGCTGTGTGGATAATGACTACATGGCGCGGCGGATGTACATGATAACGATGGTGACAGAAGGACGGAAGCCGCTGTTTGGGCAGGTGGTGGGACACAGTGAGGCTGTGGAGCCGTCGCTGGAGGTACCCCATATTGCACTGTCGCCATTAGGAGAGGTCATAGAGCAGATATGGCAAACGATAGGCAACCATCATCCGAAGGTGAAGGTGGTGGCACTACAGATGATGCCTGACCATCTGCACGCCATCCTGTTTGTGAAGGAGCGAATGGAGAAACCATTAGGGAAGGTGCTACTGGGGGTGAAGCAGGCCTGCAACAAGGCGTTCAGGGAGGTGATGCCCGAAGAGTTTGTTGCTGTGGCACAGCAACATGCAGAGCAAAGCCGCGCGAACGGGCTGCTCTTTGCGAAGGGCTTTAACGACCAGATATTGCTGAGGGAAGGGCAGTTGCAGCGATGGCTGAACTACCTGAAGGATAACCCTCGGCGGCTATTGATGAAGCGGGAGAATCCTGATTTGTTCAGGGTACAGAGGGGACTGAGGTTTGGTGAGCTTAGCTTTTCGGCTATCGGCAATCGGTTTTTATTGGAAAGGCCGTTGAGACTGCAGGTGCAGTGCTCGAGAAGTATTGGCGAGGAGGAGCTAAAAACGAAGATGAATGAGTGTCTTAGGGCTGCAAGGCAAGGGGCGGTATTGGTGTCGCCAGCTATCTCAAAAGGCGAGAAGGCCATCCTGAGGGCGGCATTCGAGGAAGGGCTGCCGCTGATTTATCTACAGGAGAATGGTTTTACGGATTTGGCAAAGCCCGGAGGCATGAGGATGGATGCCTGCGCCAGAGGACAGCTGCTGATTCTGGCTCCTTGGGAGCATCATAATGAAAAGATAACGATTAAGAGGGGGCAGTGCTTGGAGCTGAACGAAATGGCGAGAAGGATTTGCGAGGGGTGAGAGGATTTCCGTAAAGTTTGTTGCTGTGACACAGCAACATGCAGAACAGTTTGTTGCTGTGACACAGCAACATGCAGAACGAAAGGATAGCAACAGGCAGAACAAGAGCGCCGCAGGTTTCTTCCCTGCGGCGCTCTTATTATAGATAATGGTGGTGCAATTAGTCGGCGAGCTTGGCCTTGATCATCTCGCGGTTCAGGCGGGCGATGTTGGCGATGGTCTCGTTCTTCGGGCAGACGGCCTCGCAGGCACGGGTGTTGGTGCAGTTGCCGAAGCCCAGCTCGTCCATCTTGGCAATCATGTTCTTCACGCGGCGGGCAGCCTCTACGCGACCCTGGGGAAGCAGGGCGAGCTGGCTGACCTTCGACGACACGAAGAGCATGGCAGAGCCGTTCTTACAAGCGGCGACGCAAGCGCCACAACCGATGCAGCTGGCGCAGTCCATAGCCTCGTCAGCATCCTCCTTGGGGATGAGGATGGCGTTGGCATCCTGGGCCTGACCAGTGCGGATGGTGGTGTAGCCGCCGGCCTGGATGATCTTATCGAAGGCACCGCGGTCAACCATACAGTCCTTGATGACGGGGAAAGCAGCCGAGCGCCAAGGCTCCACGGTGATGACGTCGCCATCGTTGAAGCGGCGCATGTAGAGCTGACAGGTGGTGGCTCCACGCTCGGTCTTGCCGTGAGGCGTACCATTGATGTAGAGTGAGCACATGCCGCAGATACCCTCGCGGCAGTCGTGGTCGAACACGAAAGGTTCCTTGCCTTCGTTAATGAGTTCCTCGTTCAGAATATCGAGCATCTCCAGGAAGGAGGTGTCATCGGGAATGTCGTGCATTTCGTGCGTATCGAAATGTCCCTGGTCCTTGGGGCCGTTCTGGCGCCAGAACTTTATTGTAAAGCTTATATTTTTTGCCATAGTTGTTTGGTCGTTTGGGGGATTAGTCGTTTGGTCGTTTGGGGAATTGGTCCTTTGGGGGATTAGTTGTTTGGTCGTTTGGGAAAGTTAGAATGGTAGCTGGTCTTGCGGACTAAGCCTCTTCTTTATGGAGCTTATTAAAGCGTTCAACTGCTTCCATACAGATGTTATCTGCTCTGACAGTTCGCTGTAAGTTTCCTGACCGATATATCCTAATTTCAGACTCAACATCAACTGAGTCTCAATCTCGGACATTGAGCCAGAAGAGATACGCAGGAAATGCAACGTCTCTTTGTCCGTACCCCGTGCATAGCCTTCGGCGATGTTGGAGGGGACAGAGACGGCGGCGCGGCGCATCTGAGAGACCAGTCCAAAGATTTCGTCCTTTGGAAAGGCCTTAGTCATCTTATATATAGATGTGACCATCTCA
This sequence comes from uncultured Prevotellaceae bacterium, assembly GCA_900318815.1. Classification (GTDB taxonomy): domain Bacteria; phylum Bacteroidota; class Bacteroidia; order Bacteroidales; family Bacteroidaceae; genus Prevotella. Next base: position 37,923 of record ONMA01000004.1, on the reverse strand, counting down.
ATGCTCTGTTGCCAAACTCGCAGGTCCTTATGCGTCTCCATATCTAATATCCCTAAACGACTAAACGACCAATATCCTAATTTACTAAATCAATTCTTATAATTTCTGGTTTGAACCTTAATAGCCTCGTACTCCAGCGGCTCCTTGATGAGCTCGGGCTCATTGCCCTTGCCTTTGTACTCCCAGCATCCTACGTAGAAGTAGTTTGCGTCGTCGCGCTTGGCCTCGCCTTCCTCGGTCTGGTACTCCTCGCGGAAGTGACCACCGCAGCTCTCGTTGCGCGAAAGGGCGTCGAAAGCCACGAGCTGACCCATGGTGAAGAAGTCGCGGAGGTGGATAGCCTTGTCAAGCTCGATGTTCAGGCCTTCCTTAGAGCCGGGCACGAAGAGGTTCGTATCAAACTCCTTCTCCAGGTCGTGCATCTTCTTCAGACCCGTCTTCAGGCCCTCAGCGGTGCGGCCCATGCCTACATACTCCCACATGATGTGACCCAGCTCCTTGTGGATAGAGTCGACCGAGCGCTTGCCCTTGATGTTGAGCAGACGATCCATTTCGGCATTCACCTTCTTCTCAGCCTCGTCAAACTCAGGACGGTCGGTGCTGATCTTGCCCCAGATGGCCTGGTCGGCCAGGTAGTTCTGGATGGTGTAAGGCAGCACGAAGTAGCCGTCGGCCAGACCCTGCATCAGGGCCGAAGCACCGAGTCGGTTGGCACCGTGGTCGGAGAAGTTGCACTCGCCGATAGCGAACAGGCCGGGGATAGAGGTCTGCAGTTCATAGTCGACCCAGATACCGCCCATCGTGTAGTGGATGGCGGGATAAATCATCATCGGCTTGTAGTACTTCACGCCGTTGATTTCGTTGGCAAGGTCGCCGGGGAACACGTCGGTAATCTCCTCATACATCTCGAAGAGGTTGCCGTAACGCTGCATGATGATGTCAAGGCCGAGGCGGTTGATAGACTCCGAGAAGTCGAGGAACACAGCCAGACCAGTGTTGTTCACGCCGAAGCCCTTGTCGCAACGCTCCTTAGCGGCACGCGAGGCAACGTCGCGGGGCACGAGGTTACCGAAGGCGGGATAGCGGCGCTCCAGATAGTAGTCGCGATCCTCCTCGGGAATCTCCCAACCCTGCTTCTTGCCTTCCTGCAGAGCCTTGGCGTCCTCAATCTTCTTGGGCACCCAGATACGTCCGTCGTTACGCAGTGACTCCGACATCAGCGTCAGTTTCGACTGCTTGTCGCCGTGAACGGGAATACAGGTGGGGTGAATCTGCACGTAAGAGGGATTTGCAAAGTAAGCACCCTTGCGATAGCACTGCACGGCAGCGGTGCAGTTGCAACCCATGGCGTTGGTCGAGAGGAAATAGGTGTTGCCATAACCGCCGGTAGCGATGACCACGGCGTTGGCGCTGAAGCGAACCAGCTTGCCTGTGCAGAGGTCCTTGGCAATGATACCACGGGCGCGACCATCGACGATGACCACATCTTCCATCTCGTAGCGGGTGTAGAGCTTCACCTTGCCGGCCTGCACCTGGCAGCTCAGCGAGCTGTAGGCACCGAGCAGCAGCTGCTGACCCGTCTGACCCTTGGCGTAGAAGGTACGGCTCACCTGGGCACCACCGAACGAGCGGTTGGCCAGCATGCCGCCATACTCACGGGCAAAGGGAACGCCCTGGGCCACGCACTGGTCAATAATATTGTTCGACACCTCGGCCAGACGATAGACGTTGGCCTCACGGGCACGATAGTCACCGCCCTTCACGGTGTCGTAGAACAGACGATAGACAGAGTCGCCATCGTTCTGATAGCACTTGGCAGCGTTGATACCACCCTGTGCAGCGATAGAGTGGGCACGACGCGGTGAGTCCTGAATACACAGGTTAATCACGTTGAAGCCCATTTCGCCAAGGCTGGCGGCAGCACTTGCACCGGCCAGGCCAGTGCCAACAACGATTACATCGAGCTTCAGCTTGTTCTTGGGGTTCACCAAGCGCTGATGAGCTTTATATTCCTTCCATTTCTCAGGCACTGGTCCTGCGGGAATCTTCGAATCAATTACTTTATTTGCCATAGTTTTTTTACGATTTACAGATTAACAGTTAATTACTGACAGCACGGAGCAGCAACAGCGCAGCAGGCACCCCCATCACAGCACAGCGAAGGAGCGCAACCGAAGGCGAAGGCCAGTGCCACGACGGTGAAGCCCAGCATGAGCAGGCTGACGTAGATCAGACCGATGCAGTTCCAGCGCTTATGCCAGATTTTGCCGCTGATGCCCAGAGTCTGCATAGCACTCCAGAAGCCATGAGCCAGATGGAACCAGATGGCGCAGAACCAGATGAGATAGATGACCACGAAGACGGGGTTGGAGAAGGTCTCCACAATCCATGCGAAGCCGTCAGAGGGACTGTGCATAGGCACCATGCCCACAATCTCGGCAAACATCATGTTGTACCAGAAGTTGACCAGATGGAGAATCAGGCCAATGAGGATGATGAGTCCCAGCACAAGCATGTTGCTCGATGCCCACTTCTCAGCCACGTTGTTGCCGTTGACCGTCGTCGACACCTCGTAGCGGTTATCGCCACGGGCACGGCGGTTCTGTGCCGTCAGAATGAAGGCAAAGACGATGTGACACACTGCCAAGGCAGCCAAGCCAAGTGTTGCTACAACAGCATACCAGTTGGCACCCAGGAACTCACAAATCATGTTGTAACCCTCAGCCGAGAAGAGCGCGACGATGTTCATGCAGCAGTGGAACGTCAGGAACAAGATCAGCGCAATGCCCGTCACAGACATTACAACTTTTCTACCAATTGATGAATTGATTAACCACATAAGTTGTTGAAATTAAATGAATTAAATATTGTGTTTAGATTTTGAATGCTAACAAACATGCCCTCTCGGGTTAACGCCTGAATACCCACCTATGAGTAGACACGCGCGTATTGTGGCTACAAAATTACTACAAATTAATGAATATTCAAAGTATTTTTAAAAAAAAATTGATAACTATCCATTATTTTTAAAAAATCTACACTATCATTTGCAGAAGATTTTGTAATTTTGTGGCCTAAAACGTTTTTTCCTATGATGATTTTAGATTATGACGTCATTGTCGTAGGCGGCGGACATGCGGGCTGTGAGGCAGCTTGTGCCTCGGCTCGCATAGGAGCGAAGACCTGCTTGGTGACGATGGACATGAACAAGATTGCACAGATGTCGTGCAATCCAGCCGTTGGCGGAATAGCCAAAGGACAAATAGTGCGCGAGATTGATGCCTTGGGCGGACGCATGGGCTTAGTGACCGATGCCACCGCCATCCAGTTCCGAATGCTCAACGTGGGCAAAGGACCAGCTGTATGGAGCCCTCGCGCCCAGTGCGACCGGGGGAAGTTTATCTGGGAGTGGCGACGCCAGCTCGACCTCACCGAGAACCTCGACATCTGGCAGGACCAGGCTTGCGAGCTGATGACAGAGGAAAGGGATAGAGGCGGCGACCAGACCGAAACAAACGATACAATAGTTACAGGCGTGCGCACGATATGGGGTTGCGAGCTGCGCGCCCGCTGCGTGGTGGTCACTGCCGGCACCTTCCTGAACGGACTGCTGCACATCGGGCGGAAGATGATTCCCGGCGGACGCATCGCCGAACCCGCCGTCAGGGACTTTACCGAGAGCATCACGCGCCACGGCATTCGCTCGGCAAGGATGAAGACGGGAACGCCCGTGCGCATAGATCGCCGCTCCGTCCACTTCGAGGACATGTCGATACAACCCGGCGAAGAACGTCCCTACCGCTTCTCGTATGTACTTACTGAGACAAGACAACTGAAGCAGCTACCCTGCTGGACCTGCAATACGAATGAAGAGGTACATGCCATCCTTCGCAGCGGACTGGCCGACTCACCACTCTATAACGGACAGATACAGTCGATTGGGCCGCGTTACTGTCCTTCCATCGAAACGAAGCTCGTTACCTTCCCCGATAGAGAGCAACACCCGCTCTTCTTAGAACCCGAGGGCGAAGACACCAACGAGATGTACCTGAACGGTTTTTCCTCGTCACTACCTATGGACATACAACTTGAGGCACTGAAAAAGATTCCAGCGTTACGCGACCTGAAAGTGTACCGTCCAGGATACGCCATCGAGTACGATTTCTTTGACCCCACCCAGCTTAGTCACTCGTTGGAATCAAAGATTATTGATGGATTATTCCTCGCAGGACAGGTCAACGGCACCACGGGCTATGAGGAGGCAGCAGGCCAAGGACTCATGGCTGGCGCTAACGCTGCACTAAAGGCAGGAGGGAGCCATACAGCCGATGGAGATACGACCGACGGGAAAATGACGCTGGCAAGAGACCAGGCTTATATTGGCGTGCTGATTGACGACCTGGTGACGAAAGGTGTCGACGAACCCTACCGTATGTTTACCTCACGTGCCGAGTACCGCATCCTGCTCCGTCAGGACGATGCCGACCGCCGTCTCACGGAGCTGGCCTACCAGATGGGACTGGCCTCACGCGAGCGTTACGACTGGTGGATGGAGAAGAAGAAACACATCGAAGAAATCGAAAGTTTTTGCAGAAACTTCGCTGTTAAGCCAAAGGCCATCAACGGCCAGTTAGAGGCTTTAGGCACTACCCCACTCCAGTTCGGCGTGAAGCTCGAAGACTTAGTGGCTCGCCCTCAACTCAATTTCAAGAACCTGCAGGAAATCATCCCCGAACTGAAAGAAGTCATTGAGCGTTCGCCCAACAGAAAAGAAGAGATTGCCGAGGCCGCAGAGATACGCATTAAATATAAAGGATATATTGAGCGCGAGAACCAGGTGGCCGAAAAGATGCACCGACTGGAAAACATTCGCATCAAAGGCCACTTCAAGTACAACGAACTACAATCGCTCTCCACCGAGGCACGCCAGAAACTAAGTGCCATCGAGCCGGAAACACTGGCACAGGCCAGCCGCATACCCGGCGTAAGTCCCAGCGACATCAATGTGCTGCTGGTGCTGATGGGCAGATAACACGCATCGTTTCACGTGGAACAATAACCGAATTTTTAACTTATAACTTACTGATTATGAACAACAAAGTACTGATGGACAATCTGAGATGCATACCAGATTTTCCGAGAAAAGGAATCAACTTCCGCGATGTGACAACACTCTTCAAGAACGCCGAGTGCATGAAGATTATGCTCGACGAAATGTACGAGCTGTACAAGGACAAAGGCATCACCAAGATTGTAGGCGTTGAGAGTCGTGGCTTCGTCATGGCTGCTGCCCTGGCCGCACGGTTAGGCTGTGGCGTGGTACTGGCACGCAAGCCAGGCAAACTGCCTGCAACAGTCATCAAGGAATCTTTCTCGAAAGAGTATGGTGTAGACACCGTAGAGATGCACATCGACTCAATCAATCCCGACGACGTGGTACTCATCCACGATGACTTGCTGGCCACAGGCGGCACAGCCAAGGCAGCATGGAAGCTGGTGCAGAACTTCCACCCAAAGAAAGTGTACATGAACTTCATCATCGAGATTACCGACGAGGGACTGCATGGTCGCGACCTCTTCGAAGGAATAGAACTGACAACACTGATGACCGTATAGTCCCAAAAAAGTAGGGGCAGGCAATTGACCTGCCCCTGAAACTATAGTAAAGTTTCACGTGAAACAAAAGAAGCGGAAAGCCCTTTGTATAAAGGGGTTTCTCAAAGAATGAAGGAACAAAAAAGTGTATGACGAAACAAGAAAACGAGCAGCGACTGGCCTACCTAAAAGGCATCGTAAGCCGCTTGCCAGAAAAGCCAGGCAGCTACCAGTACTATGACGAGAACCACGTCATCATCTATGTGGGCAAGGCAAAAAACCTGAAAGCCCGAGTATCGTCATACTTCCATACAGAAGTGGACAGGTTCAAGACCAAGGTTCTCGTGAGCAAGATTCACGACATCAGCTACACGGTGGTAAACACAGAGGAAGATGCCCTGCTGCTGGAAAATGCACTCATCAAGAAATACAACCCTCGCTACAACGTGCTGCTGAAGGATGGGAAGACCTATCCCAGCATCTGCGTCACCAACGAGTATCTGCCCCGCATCTTCAAGACCCGCACCATCAACAAGAAATGGGGTACCTACTACGGCCCCTACTCCCACATAGGCTCCATGTATGCCGTGCTTGAACTAATAGACAAACTCTATCATCCGCGCCGCTGCCGACAGCCCATGACCAAGGAAGGCATTGAAACGGGAAAATACCAAGTATGTCTGGAATACCACATCAAGAACTGTGAAGGCCCTTGCATCAAGAAACAAAGTCTGGAAAACTACCAGAAGAACATCGCCCAGGCACGCGAGATCCTGAAAGGAAACACACGGGCCATTCTACGCGAAATGCGAGAGGAAATGCAACGACTGGCCGAAGAACTGCGCTTCGAAGAGGCCGAGCAGATGAAGCGCAAATACCTACTGCTCGACGGCTTTGTCTCTAAGAGCGAGGTGGTGAGCCACACCATCGACAATGTGGACGTGTTCTCCATCACCAACGACGAGAAGATAGCCTACATCAACTACATCCACGTGGCCAACGGAGTCATCAACCAGTCGTTCACCTTCGAGTACAAGAAACCCCTGAACGAGAGCGACGAGGAGATGCTACAGTTAGGTATCGTGGAGATGCGCGAGCGATTCCAGAGCAAGTCAAAGGAAATCGTAGTGCCCTTTGAAATGGACTTCCAGTTAGAGGGCGTGACCTTTACCGTTCCCCAGCGAGGCGACAAAAAGACCTTGCTCGATCTCTCGGTGATGAACGGAAAACAATATAAGTTCGACCGTCTGAAACAGGCCGAAAAGCTGAATCCAGAACAGAAACAAGTGCGGCTGATGAAGGAACTTCAGGAGAAACTGCGACTGCCCAAGATGCCCTATCAGATAGAGTGTTTCGACAACTCAAACATCTCCGGCACCGATGCCGTAGCCGCCTGTGTAGTATTCAAGAGCATGAAGCCCAGCAAGCAGGATTATAAGAAATACAACATCAAGACCGTAGCCGGACCCGACGATTATGCCACCATGAAAGAGGTGGTACACCGCCGTTACAGCCGTCTGCTGGAGGAAGAACAGCCCCTACCCGACCTCATCGTGGCCGATGGCGGCCGAGGCCAGATGGAGGTCATTCGCGAGGTCATCCAAGACGAGCTGAACCTAGATATTCCGATAGCCGGACTGGCCAAGGACGACCGACACCGCACCAACGAACTGCTCTATGGATTCCCGCCCATAACCGTAGCCCTGAAGACCGACTCCGAGCTATTCCACGTGCTTACGCGACTACAGGACGAGGTACACCGCTTTGCCATCACCTTCCACCGCGACAAGAGGTCGAAGCATGCCCTGCATTCCGAACTCGACGACATCAAGGGTATAGGTCCCAAGACTCGCGATGCGCTCATCCAGGCTCTAAAGAGCGTAAAAAGAATCAAAGTGTCTGATTTAGAGGAACTTACAAAGATTATAGGAGCCAGTAAGGCGAAGATTGTGTACGACCATTTCAGGGAAGGTCTCGCCTGATTTTCTCATCAACGTTTCCTCACACCCAGACCAATATTCAGTCACACCCAGACGAAACATTGATTACACCACGATGAAGCATCCATTACACCGTGATATCGCATTCATCACGGTGTAATTGATGCTTTATCGAGTTGTGATGAATGCTTCATCAGGCTGCAACGAATGCTGTATTCAGGTGTAATAAAACATTAGAGCAAGGAAGTAAAAAATATAGTCGCTGAATGTTTGGAAAATTGGATGAAAAAGCGTATCTTTGCAGAATGAGAATAGTAATACAGAGAGTAACGGAGGCCAGCGTGGCCATAGCTGGAGAAGAGAACAAAAGAAGCATTGGGAAGGGATTCCTGATACTCTTAGGGGTCTGTGAAGAGGACACCCAGGACGATGCCGACTGGTTAGTGAAGAAGGTAGCTGGTCTGCGGGTGTTCGACGATGACGAGGGAATAATGAACCGCTCCATCCAGGATGAGGGAGGCGACTGTCTGGTAGTGAGCCAGTTCACGCTGTTTGCAAGCTACAAAAAAGGCAACCGGCCCTCATGGTTCAGGGCAGCAAGGCACGAGATTTCCGTGCCGCTCTATCAATATTTCTGCCAGAAACTGAGCGAAACCATCGGAAAACCAGTGGCCACAGGTGAGTTCGGAGCCATGATGCAGGTAAGTCTTGTCAACGACGGGCCAGTCACCATCTGCATGGACACGAAGAACAAGGAGTAAGCATCCCCCTACCCTCCTCTGCCATAACAAAAGAAGAAAACAATGAAAAAATACCTGAAAGAGATAGAAACATCAGGCATGATCATGCTCTTCCTCGGTGCTATCCTGGGACACGCGGTGAACATGAATGCGGGAGCAATAGCCGCCGCCATCGGACTGTTGCTGTGGGTGGTCATCATCATCTACAAGGCACTGCACTGGGAACTGTACCGGCGCGATAATCTGCTCAATATCTTTGTGATGTTAGGAGCCATCCTGACCATCTTTATCCTGTTTTTCCTGAAACGATGAAAACCACCGAGAACGATATGACACTACGCGAAGCACAACAGACTGTGGATCAATGGATTAAGGAGTATGGAGTGAGATACTTCAGCGAACTGACCAACATGGCGGTGCTTACCGAGGAGGTGGGCGAGCTGGCACGGGTCATCAGTCGCCGATATGGCGAGCAGTCGTGGAAGCAAGGCGACCCACGCGCCGAGGATAACGGAAGCCAGGCACTCGCCGACGAGATGGCCGACGTGCTGTGGGTGCTACTCTGCTTAGCCAACCAGACGGGCGTAAACCTGGATGAAGCCCTGCAGAAAAACATTGAAAAGAAGACGAAACGAGACAAGGAACGACATATTAACAACCTAAAATTAAAGTAATTACGACTATGACAGAAAAACAATTCGGGCGCATAGAAGAAGCGCTGAGCAAGTACAACTTCGACATCAAGGACGAAGACGTAAAGGAAACCGTGAAGAAGCTGATTGCCGAAAAGGTAGCAGCCAACGACACCCCGGAAGTGAAACGCTTCATGTTCGGCAGTATCGAGCTGACCACGCTGACCACGACAGACTCCGACGAGAGCGTGCTGCAACTGGTGGAGAAAGTCAACAAGTTCGACAACGAATACCCCAACTATCCGCACGTGGCAACCTTGGTCACCTACCCCCGTTTCACCAAGTTAGTAAGCGAATCGCTTGAGGTTGAGGGTGTTATCCCCACCTGTGTGAGCGGTGCATTCCCCTCGTCGCAAGCACTCATCGAGGTAAAGACCGTAGAGACAGGCTTAGCCATTCGCGACGGTGCCGGCAACGTGGACATCGTGATGCACGTGGGACAGTTCCTCAGTGGCGACTACGAGACTGTTTGCGACGAAATCCAACAGCAAAAGGAGACTTGTGGCGACGTGCCCATGAAAGTGATTCTCGAAACGGGCGACTTAGGCTCGTGTGCCAACATCAAGAAAGCCTCTATCCTGGCCATGTATAGCGGTGCCGACTATATCAAGACCTCTACGGGCAAGGAGAAAGTAAGTGCCACTCCAGAGGCCGCCTACATGATGTGTCAGGCCATTAAGGAATACTACGATGAAACGGGCATTATGGTAGGTTTTAAACCTGCCGGCGGCATTAACAGCGTGATGGATGCCTTGATTTACTACACCATCGTCAAGGAAATCTTAGGGGAGAAATGGCTCACCAACGAACTCTTCCGTCTGGGTACCAGCCGACTGGCTAACCTATTGCTCAGCGAGTTAGAGGGCAAAGAAGTGAAGTTCTTCTAAAAAAAGCCCCCCCTTCAGCCCCCGAGGGGGCTACTATAGTTTTGCAATATGCCTTTCTATAGTAGCCCCCTCGGGGGCTGAAGGGGGGGCTTCTCCCTAACTCTTCCTCTCTATCACGAAGTCTACGTAGGCAGTCAGTGCCTGGCGGATTTCGTCATTCTTTACGTTCTCATCGATGAATTGCTGACAGAGAAAGCGGAAATCCTGCATGCGCTTCTCGGCATATTCCATGCCCCCGCTACGCTTCGTAAACTCGACCAAAACAGCAATTTCGTCAGGATTCACCGTGCCAGCCTTTACCTTCTTGGCGAGGGTCAGCATAGAATCCATCGGGTTATTATTCAGGGCGTAGATCACGGGCAGCGTCAGCTTGCCCTCGGCCATGTCGTTACCCGTGGGTTTTCCTATCTCCTTGGAGTCGTAATAATCGAAGATGTCATCGCGAATCTGGAACATAATACCCAGATCCTGCCCGAACTTCCCGGCCTTTACCACCTCCTCCTCGGAAGCACCGGCAGAGAGGGCACCAATGGCAGCACAGGCCTCGAAGAGGGCAGCCGTCTTCTGCTTGATGACCTGGTAATACACCTCTTCGGAAATCTCCTGGTTCTGGATATTGGTGAGCTGCAGGATTTCGCCCGCAGCGAGCGTGCGACCCAGCTCTGCCAGGTATTCTATAATGCGCTGATTACCTGTTTTTGAGACGTGCAGCAGGGCTGTTGAAAGGATAAAATCGCCTACGAGCACCGCCACCTTGTTATCGTAGGTAGCATTGACGCTGGCCTGACCGCGACGCTCGCTACTCTCGTCGACCACATCGTCGTGAACGAGCGAAGCCGTATGCAGCAGTTCCAGGCCCACGGCAGCATGTTGTGTGACTGGAGAAACAAGTCCATAGTTCTTCGCTAAAAGCAAAATGAGCATAGGACGCATGCGCTTTCCACCGCGCTGCCTGATATGTGCCAAGGCACTACCAAGAAGACCGTGTTCATGTGTAAGCGAAAGGCCGAACAACTCGATGAAGTCGTCCAAATCTTTCGAAATAGGCTGCTTTATGAGTGATAATTGATCCATTCTGAAGATTTTTGTTACAAAATTAGTGAAAAAATCGTTATGATGAAGATTTTTTTAGTAATTTTACGCAGAAAATCAATATTATTATGGCAAAACTATTTCTTTTGGACGCATACGCACTGATTTACAGGTCGTATTACGCCTTTATCAAGAACCCTCGCATCAATTCGAAAGGGCTCAATACATCGGCCATCGTAGGCTTTGTAAACACCTTACAGGAAGTGTTGGAGAAGGAACAACCCACCCATATTGGCGTGGCCTTCGACCCCCACGGCCCCACGTTCAGGAGCGAGGCTTTCCCCGAATACAAGGCCCAGCGCGAGGCCACTCCCGAGGACATCAGGAAGTCGATACCCATCATCAAGGAACTGTTGGAAGCCTACAGAATACCCATCCTGCAGGCCGATGGATTCGAAGCCGACGACGTGATTGGGACACTGGCAACAAAACTCCAGACAGCCGACACCAGCGTCTACATGCTCACCCCCGACAAGGACTATGGCCAGCTGGTTACGGAGCAGACGAAAATTTTCCGGCCCCAGCATGGAGGCGGCTACGAGACGATGGGGCCGAAGGAGGTGTGCGAGAAGTATGGCATCACTACCCCATCACAGGTCATCGACCTACTGGCCCTGATGGGCGACTCGGCCGATAACTTCCCAGGCTGCCCCGGCGTGGGAGAGAAGACGGCGGTGAAACTGATACAGGAGTTTGGCAGCGTGGAACAACTCTTAGCACGCACCAGCGAACTGAAGGGGGCACTGAAGAAAAAAATGGAGGAGCATGTCGACGACATTCGCATGTCGCACTTCCTCGCAACCATCAAGACCGACGTACCCATCAACATCGACTTGGACGCACTGCTGCTGAAAGAGCCCGACACCGAAAAACTGGAAAAACTTTTCGACGAACTGGAGTTTAAGCAACTGAAAACGCGAGTTCTTAAAAAAACTGAAAAGAGTCAAAAAAACGACAATTTACAGCTCTCTCTCTTTGAAGATTTTCCAACCGAGGCAAAGGATGAGCCAAAATTTTCGAGTTTTGAGAGCCTTAAAACAACCCCTCACAATTACAAACTCATTGAAACAGAGGAAGAAGCACACAAATTATTTGACTTTTTTAGGACAAAAAAAATTCTCAGTTTAGACACAGAAACGACAAGTACCCACCCCATTGACGCAGAATTGGTGGGTTTGAGCTTCGCCGTGACCGAACATGAGGCATTTTACGTGGCTGTGCCAGTCAATCGTGAAGAAGCGTTGCGAATTGTTAATATCTTTAAACCACTCTATGAAGACCCTCAGATTTTGAAGGTCGGACAGAATATTAAGTACGATTTAGAAGTTTTAAGAAATTATAACATTGAGCTGAAAGGGCCGATGTGGGACACGATGATAGCCCACTATCTGATTCAGCCCGAGCTGCGCCACAACATGGACTTCATGGCCGAGACCCTGTTAGGCTACCAGACGGTACACATCGACGAACTCATTGGGCCAAGAGGCAAGAAGCAACGCTCCATGCGCGAGCTACGCCCTGCGGAAGTCTACGAATACGCCTGCGAGGATGCCGACATCACCTTGCAGCTGAAGAACAAGCTGGAACCCATGCTGCGCGAGCACAACTGCGAAAGCCTATTCTATGACATGGAGATGCCGCTGATGCCTGTGCTGGCCGAAATGGAAATGAACGGCGTATGCTTAGACACGGAGTCACTGCGCCAAACGTCAAAAGATTTGACCGAAAGAATCAATGAGATAGAGGCCCGCATCTACGAATTAGCAGGCGAGCAATTCAACATTTCCTCACCCAAACAAGTGGGCGACATTCTGTTCGGCAAGATGAAAATCATAGAGAAGCCTAAGAAGACGAAAACAGGTCAGTACGTGACCAGCGAGGAAGTGCTGACACAGCTGCAGGGGAAACATGAGATTGTGGCCGACATACTGACTTTCAGAGGATTAAAGAAACTACTATCGACCTACGTAGACAACCTTCCGTCGCTCATCAACCCAAGGACAGGCCATATTCACACCTCGTTCAACCAGTGCATCACGGCCACTGGCCGACTGTCGAGCAGCGACCCGAACCTGCAGAACATACCCGTGCGCGGCGAGGACGGAAAGGAGATAAGAAAGGCATTTGTTCCAGAGCCAGGCTGTCTGTTTTTTTCAGCTGACTACAGCCAGATAGAGCTGCGCGTGATGGCCCATCTGTCGGGCGACGAAAACATGATTCGCGTGTTCCGCGATGGCAAGGATCTGCATGCGGCCACGGCATCGACCATCTACAAGAAGCCTATAGAGGAGGTGACGCGCGACGAGCGCACGAAGTCGAAACGAGCCAACTTCGGCATCATCTACGGCATTACCATCTTCGGCCTGGCCGAACGCCTCGACGTGACGCGCGACGAAGCCAAACAACTTATCGATGGCTTCTTCGAGACCTTCCCACAGGTGAAGGACTACATGGAGAAGGCCAAGCAGGAGGCCCGCCAGCAGGGTTACGTCCCCACCCTATTCGGTCGCAGGCGCTATCTGCCCGACATCAACTCGCAGAATGCCACCGTGCGTGGCTTTGCCGAGCGCAACGCCATCAACGCACCCATTCAGGGCACGGCAGCCGACATCATCAAGGTAGCTATGATACACATTTTCAGGCGGTTCAAAGAAGAAGGCATCCGTTCGAAAATGATACTACAGGTTCACGACGAACTGAACTTCTCGGTCTATCCCGAGGAGAAGGAACAGGTGGAGAAAATCGTCTTAGAAGAAATGCAGAACGCCTTCCAGATGCAAGTGCCGTTGGTGGCCGACTCAGGATTCGGCAGCAACTGGCTCGAAGCCCACTGATTTTACGCTTCGCGTCTGAGAAAAAACAAAATAAAACCAGATAAAACAAAACAAAACCACTGCTTTGAAGATTTGATGATCAAAGCAGTGGTTTATAGTAGTTGATTCTTCGGTTTTGTTTTGTTTTATCTGGTTTTATTCTGTTTTTTCTCAGACGCGAAGCGTACTCACAATATGGAAGATTATTTGTGCGGAACCTCGATCTTGTTGAACTGCGTGCCTCGGCGAACGATGAAAAGCATTTCTATAAGTTCGCCGTTGACCATCTCACTGAACGTCTTGCGAATATACGGATGCAATTCGTTCTGCTTCTTCGTCTTGGTCATCTTTGAGTAAGAACTCATGAGCGTTCCGTGGCTCCACATCTCGCAATCCACATGCGAAAGCGTATCGTCACTGCTCACGATTTCTATCGTCCAAGGGCCGTCGGGACAGCCGTTGTCATCGCAGAAACCAGAAAACTTCTTTCCCCCAAAGGAGCCGTGAATGTCGCCAATGACATGTCCCTCATGCACAGAGAATGAAAGGAAGCTACTCGAAGTACGACTCATATAGTCGGTCTCAACGCTCTTATAGTCTACCTTACCCTCCAGCCTGCCTTGTTTAAACTCGGCGGTCAACTCCCTGTCACGATGTTCAGAGTGATGCTCTATCTTCCAGAACCCGTCCTTGCGATTCATGCTAAAAGTGCCTTCAGCGCGGTCGATAAGAGTATCCGAAAGCAAATTCTTCTGCTTATACTCATAGAAGAAAAGACCGTCAAAAACCCGCTCACCATTCTGCATGATGCACTCACAATGCACATTGCCATCGTGATACTTGCCCTTGAAAAGCTCATGGCCTTCAAGTGTCGGCTTCGCAAACATATTAGAAAAAATGCCCATTCTATTATTCAATTTTCAAGATGCAAAATTAGTGTTTTTTTCCTGAACTGAAAAACAAATAGCACAAAAAAATCAAAATAAAGTACACTTTAAGAATATATTTTCCAAAAAGATGATAATCTATTCATTTTTTTCGTACCTTTGCAGACAAAAACAAAGTATATATACAAAATATGGCATTAAAATGTGGTATTGTGGGCTTGCCCAATGTAGGCAAGAGCACGTTGTTCAATTGTCTGTCGAGCGCAAAGGCTCAGGCAGCCAATTTTCCTTTCTGTACAATCGAGCCCAACGTGGGCGTCATCACCGTGCCCGACGAGCGTCTGACCCGTCTGGCCGAACTCGTTCATCCGGGTCGCATCGTGCCCGCCACGTGCGAGATTGTCGACATAGCCGGACTGGTGAAAGGCGCCTCGAAAGGTGAGGGCTTAGGCAACAAATTCTTAGGCAACATCCGTGAGACCGATGCTATCATCCACGTACTGCGCTGTTTCGAGGACGAGAACATCACCCACGTAGACGGCACCATCGACCCCATACGCGACAAGGAAATCATCGACACCGAACTGCAGCTGAAGGACCTGGAGACCATCGAGGACCGACTGGCCAAGACCGAGAAGGCCGCTGCCGCCGGCAACAAGGACGCAAAGGTGGAGGTGAACGTGCTGAAGGCCTATAAAGAAGTGCTGGACCAGGGCAAGAATGCCCGCATCGTGGAGTTCGAGTCGAAGGAGGAACAGGACTGTGCCCGCAACCTCTTCCTGCTCACGGCCAAGCCCGTGCTCTACGTGTGCAACGTGGCCGAACAGGATGCCAAGAGCGGCAATGCCTTCACCCAGAAAGTGGAGGAACTGGCCCGCGAGGAGGGTGCCGAGGCCATGATTATCGCCGCCAAGACCGAGGAGGACATTGCCGAACTGGAGAGCTACGAGGACAAGCAGCTGTTCCTGGAGGAATTAGGCTTAGAGGAGAGCGGCGTGAACCGCCTCATCAAGAAGGCCTACGCCCTGCTGAACCTCGAAACCTTCATCACCGCCGGCGAAATGGAGGTGAAGGCCTGGACCTACAAGAAAGGCTGGAAGGCCCCGCAGTGTGCCGGCGTCATCCACACCGACTTCGAGAAGGGCTTCATCCGTGCGGAGGTCATCAAGTATGAGGACTACCTGAAGTACGGCTCCGAGGCCGCCGTGCGCGAGGCCGGCAAGATGGGGGTAGAGGGCAAGGACTATGTGGTGCAGGACGGCGACATCATGCACTTCCGGTTCAATGTATAGACAAGATGCTGCGGCGAAACCGCAGCCTACGCAAAACATAAAACCAAGATATGACTAACTATCTGCTATACATACTCTGGAATCCCGACTTAGAGGCATTCCGACTGGGGCCGCTGGCCTTCCGCTGGTACTCGCTGTGCTGGTTGGTGGGCCTGCTGCTGGCCTATCTCGTGGTGAAGCGGCTGTATAAGGAACAGCAAATCAAGGACGAACTGTTCGAGCCGCTCTTCATCTACTGCTTCTTAGGCATCCTGATTGGTGCCCGCCTGGGCCACTGCATCTTCTATCAGCCCGACTACTACCTCACGTCGTGGAAAGGCTTCATCGAGATGCTGCTGCCCATACACATCGACCCATACGGCTCGTGGCACATGACGGGCTATCAGGGACTGGCCTCCCACGGCGGTACCTTGGGACTCATCCTGGCCCTGCTGCTCTACGTGAAAAATACGGGCGTCGGCCTGTGGCGCGTACTCGACAACATCGCCATTGCCACCGGAACCACCGCCTGCTTCATCCGCTTGGGCAACCTGATGAACAGCGAAATCATCGGCAAGCCCACTGACCTGCCCTGGGCCTTCGTCTTCGAGCACGTCGACCTGCTGCCACGCCATCCCGGACAACTCTACGAGGCCATTGCCTACGCCCTGCTGTTCATCCTCATGTGCTACATCTACAGGAAGAAGCCACAACTCGTGGGCACAGGATTCTACTTCGGTCTCTGCCTCACCTACATCTTCACCTTCCGTTTCTTCATCGAGTACACCAAGGAAGTGCAGGAAGCCTTCGAGGCCTCGCTACCCATCGACATGGGCCAGATACTCTCGCTGCCCTTTGTGGCCGTGGGTGCATGGTACATGGCGAAAGGACTGAATAAAGCACACAAATTATAGAATAAAAACAACTATGAAAAGGCTCCTCATCCAACTGACAATTGCACTGGGCATGACAACCGTCCTACCTTGCCATGTCATGGCCGAAGAATTCAAAGAAATGTACCAGAAGTACACCAATGCATACATGGCAAAGGACAAGGCCGAGGAGTTCTATGAACTCTCCAGACTGCTGAAGGACTACTATCTAAAAGGGGGAAATATTGATTCCTACTACAAGATAGAGTTGAACGAAGCCGTCTACGAGAGCGACCACAATAACAACTATCAGGCCATCCGCAAGTCGGTCGAGATGTTCAACAAGATGATGGAAGAAGACTACAACGGCCAGAGTCTGGTATTCCTTGCGCTGGGCAATATCTTCGAGACGAGCGGCAATCATAGCGTGGCCAAGCACTACTACCAGGAAGCCATCGAGCGCATTAACGACCGCGACGACCGCACAACCATCGACGCCCATCTGCGCATGGCCAGCCTACTGAAGCTCACCGACCCGGAAGAGTCCAGCAAGTGGAACGAGAAATATGCTTCCCTGAACGAGAAATACCCGCAGTACCGCCAGGTCTACCTCTTCATCAATGCCGTCATTGCCTTTGCCAAAAACGACAAGGAAGCCTACCTGAAAGCCAGGGAAAACTACATGAACTACCACAATCAGCACAAGGAACTCGACAACTACGGCATGAAGACCATCAAAGTCATTGACCAGGTCTTCGACGGCAAATACGAGGAGGCACTGAGCCTGCTGAACAAGGTCGACGTGGAACTGAACGAGGTGTCGGTACACGACATGCGCATCTATATCTACCGCATGCAAGGACGCACAGAGGATGCCCTCAACGCCGCCATACAGCGCATCCAGTGCGTCGACTCGCTTAACTCGGGCATATTACAGCACAACGTGTCTGCGATGAGTACCGACGTGGCACTCAACAAAACCCGCATCGAAGCCGCTGCCGAACGCCAGCACCTGCTCACCATCGTACTCCTGCTCGCCGCTGCACTCATCATCCTGCTCACCTGCTACAACTACTTCCACCAGAAGAACCGCAAGCTGATGAAGCAGAGAAACGAGCAGCTGCAGCAGGCACTTGCCATGGCCGAGGAGAGCAACAAGATGAAGAGCGAGTTCGTGCGCAGCGTCAGCCACGAGATACGCACGCCGCTCAATGCCATCAACGGCTTTACCGACATCATCACCACGCCTGGCCTGGAACTTGCCGAGAGCGAGCGCCAAGACCTCATCGACCGCATCAACCTCAACGTCAAGGCCATCACCGACATCGTGGACAACATGCTGCGCCTGTCGGAACGCAGCAGCAACAACTATCCACGCACCGACAACATCCTGTGCAACCAGTACCTCTCACAACTCATCAATTCCTTCCGCGATAAGGTCAATCCTGACATCGAACTGCGCTATACCACCAACGTCATCAACCGCTTCCAGCTACAGACCAATCAGGAAGGCTTGCACCAGATACTGGTGAACCTCATCGAAAATTCCATCAAGTTCACCACCAAGGGCAGCATAGAACTGAACTGCTACCGCGACAACCCAAAGAGCGTGGTCATCAGCGTCATCGACACGGGTAGCGGCATCACCGAGAAACAGCACGGCCACCTCTTCGAGAAGTTCTACAAGGCCGACTCCTTCCAGCAGGGACTGGGGTTAGGACTCAGTATCAGCAAGATGATTGCGCAGAAACTGGGCGGCGAACTCACCTGCGACGAGAGCTACACCGAGGGTGCCCGCTTCGTACTCACACTGCCCACGGAATAACCAAAGTAACTACAACGGATTACACGGATTATACGGATTTCAACCTACAAGATATTTACGACCACGAATTACACGAATTTCACTAATTGCCATGCGGACAAAAATTAGTAAAATTCGTGTAATTCGTGGTCGTAAAAGACTATCCTTTTCCGCCTACGATGCGCTTGATGTCGTTCAGCTTGTTCAGGGCCTCGACGGGAGTCAGGTTGTTGATGTCGAGCGTCAGGATTTCGTCGCGAATCTGGCAAAGCACGGGGTCGTCGAGCTGGAAGAAAGAGAGCTGCATACCCTCGCGGCTGCCAGCGATTTCGGCAGTAGGCTTTCCCGCCTTGCCCACCGAGGCGTTTTCGGCCTCCAGCTGCTTCAGGATGACGTTCGAGCGCTTCACTATCGAGCGTGGCATGCCCGCAATCTCGGCCACATGAATACCGAAGGAATGCTCACTGCCGCCCCGCTCCAGCTTTCGGACGAAGATCACCTTGCCATCGATTTCCTTCACCGAGACATTATAGTTCTTGATGCGGCTGAAGTTCTTCTCCATCTCGTTCAGTTCATGGTAGTGCGTGGCGAAGAGCGTGCGAGCCCGTGCTTTCGGTGTCTCATGCAAGTACTCCACGATGGCCCAGGCAATGCTGATGCCATCGTAGGTCGATGTGCCGCGTCCCAGTTCGTCGAAGAGCACGAGCGACTTCGGCGACACGTTGTTCAGGATGTTGGCAGCCTCGGTCATTTCCACCATGAAGGTCGATTCACCTAAGGAAATATTATCGGAAGCACCCACACGGGTGAATATTTTGTCCACCAAGCCTATTTTCGCGGCCTCTGCGGGCACGAAGCATCCCACTTGGGCCAACAGCACGATCAGTGCCGTCTGACGCAACAGGGCCGACTTACCAGCCATATTCGGGCCTGTGATGATGATAATCTGCTGCCGCTCGTTATCCAGCATCACGTCGTTGGGCACGTATTGCTCGCCCAACGGCAGCTCGGTCTCGATAACGGGATGCCGGCCCTGCTTGATGTCGATGACCTCCGAGTCGTCGATGACCGGCCTGATGTAGCGGTGTTCCTCAGCCGCCTTGGCAAAGGAGAGCAGACAGTCGAGCTGGGCCAGCAGCGAGGCGTTGATCTGAATCTGCGGGATGAACTCCTGCATCGACAGCACCAGTTCGCTGAAGAGCTGCTGTTCCATCGAGAGGATTTTGTCCTCTGCACCCAGGATTTTCTCCTCATACTCCTTCAGTTCCTGCGTGATGTAGCGTTCGGCCTGGGCCAGCGTCTGCTTGCGCACCCAATCAGCGGGTACGTTGTTCTTATACGTATTGCGCACTTCCAAATAATATCCGAAGACGTTGTTATAGCCTATCTTCAGCGACTGAATACCCGTCTGCCGGGCCTCGCGCTCCTGAATCTGCAATAGGTAGTCCTTGCCGCTGTAGGCAATGCTGCGCAGCTCGTCGAGTTCCTTGTTCACTCCCTGGGCAATCACCCCACCCTTCTGCACCAGCTGCGGCGGGTCTGGCTGAATCTCGCGCTCAATGCGGTCGCGCAGACTCTCGCAGAGCGATAGGCGCTCCCCTACCCTCTTCAATACCTCGCTATTGGCGTAGAGGCAGGCCGACTTCATGGGCTGCACGGCCTGCAGGGCCACTTTCAGCTGCACCACCTCGCGCGGACTCACGCGGCCCACGGCCACCTTCGAGATAATGCGCTCCAAGTCCCCCACCCTATGCAACTGTTCGTCGATGAGCTGTCGGAACTCCGGCTCGCGGAAGAAGTAGTCCACCGTGTCTAAACGATCCTCTATGGGCCGCTTGTCCTTCAGCGGGAACACCAGCCAGCGGCGCAACAATCGCGAACCCATAGGCGATACCGTGCGGTCGATGACATCAAGCAATGAGCGTCCGTCGTCCTGCATGGGCTGCAGCAGTTCCAGCGAACGAATGGTGAACTTATCCAGACGCACGTACTTCTCTTCCTCGATACGCGAGATCTGGGTGATGTGCCCTATCTGCGTGTGCTGCGTCATTTCGAGATATTGCAGGATGGCACCCGCCGCGCTGATGCCGCTGTGCAGGTGCTCCACCCCGAAGCCCTTCAGGCTCTTCACGCCGAAGTGGCGGAGCAGTTTCTGGTAGGAAGTCTGTTCGGTATATACCCAGTCATCGAGTTCAAAGGTAAAGTATTTCGAGCCGAAGTAGCGTTCGAAGTCCTGTTTCCGTCCACGCTCGAAGAGCACTTCCTTGGGCTGGAAGTTGCCAATGAGCTTCTCCACGTAGTCGTAAGTACCTTCGCCACAGAGAAACTCGCCGGTCGAAATGTCGAGGAAGGCCACGCCGCAGGCCGAACGTCCGAAGTCCACCGAGGCCAGGAAGTTGTTCTCCTTGTAGTTCAGCACGTTGTCGCCCATGGCCACGCCCGGCGTCACCAGTTCGGTAATGCCGCGCTTCACGAGTTTCTTCGTCAGCTTCGGGTCTTCCAACTGGTCGCAGATGGCCACGCGCTTGCCGGCCCTGATCAGCTTGGGCAGATAGGTATCCAGTGCATGATGAGGAAAACCGGCCATCTCGTCGCCCTTCACGCCGGCACCGTTGTTACGCTTGGTCAGCGTGATGCCCAGAATGCGTGCGGCAACGATGGCATCGTCGCAATAAGTCTCGTAGAAGTCGCCACAGCGAAATAGCAACACAGCGTCGGGATGCTTCGCCTTCAGGTCGAAGAACTGCTGCATCATGGGTGTCATTGCCCCGTCTTTCTTAGCCATTAGTCCTCTGTCTTTTCTGTTTTTGTCTGCAAAAATACATAAATAATTTGGAATGAAAGATGGAAATAAAAAAATATTTGTATCTTTGCAACCAATTAAGCATTGATTACAACGTAAAACGATATGGAATACAATTTCAGAGAGATTGAGAAGAAATGGCAGAAGCGGTGGGTAGACAACGGAACCTACCGCGTGGTCGAGGACGAGAAGAAGAAGAAGTTCTACGTGCTGAACATGTTCCCCTACCCCAGTGGCGCGGGCTTGCACGTAGGCCATCCGCTGGGCTACATTGCCAGCGACATCTACGCCCGCTACAAGCGGCTGAAGGGCTTCAACGTGCTCAACCCCATGGGCTACGATGCCTACGGACTGCCTGCCGAGCAGTATGCCATCCAGACCGGACAGCATCCTGCCATCACCACCGAACAGAACATCAACCGCTACCGCGAGCAGTTGGACAAGATTGGCTTCTCGTTCGACTGGAGCCGCGAGGTGCGCACTTGCGACCCGGGTTACTACAAGTGGACGCAGTGGGCCTTCCAGCGCATGTTCAAGTCCTACTACAGCACCTCGTCGAACAAGGTGCAGCCCACCATCAAGCTCATCGAGCACTTCGAGCTGATGGGCACCGAGAACTGCGGCGCCTTGGGCACCGAGGAACTCCACTTCACCGCTGCCGACTGGCATTCCTTCTCCGAGAAGAAGAAGCAGCAAGTGCTCATGAACTATCGCATCGCCTACTTGGCCGAGACGATGGTCAACTGGTGTCCGGCCTTAGGCACGGTACTCGCTAACGATGAAGTGGTCAACGGCGTGAGCGAGCGTGGCGGCTACCCGGTAGAACAGAAGAAGATGCGCCAGTGGTGCCTCAGAGTAAGCGCCTTCGCACAGCGTCTGCTCGACGGCCTGGAGGAAATCGACTGGACTGACTCCCTGAAGGAGGCACAGCGCAACTGGATAGGCCGCTCAGAGGGCACCGAGATGGAATTTCGTGTAAGCAGCGACTGTGTTGCTGCCCCCGAAAGCTTCACCATCTTCACCACCCGTGCCGACACCATCTTCGGTGTCACCTTCATGGTGCTGGCTCCTGAAAGCGAACTGGTGAAGCAGCTCACCACGCCCGACCAGCAGGCCGCCGTCGACGAGTACTTAGCCTACGTGAAGAAGCGCACCGAGCGCGAGCGACAGATGGACCACAGCGTCACGGGCGTTTTCTCCGGCTCCTACGCCATCAACCCCTTCACCGGCGAGAAGATTCCCATCTGGATTGCCGAGTACGTGCTGGCCGGCTACGGCACCGGTGCCATCATGGCCGTGCCTGCCCACGACAGCCGCGACTACGCCTTTGCCAAGCACTTCGGCCTACCCATCATCCCGCTCATCGAGGGGGCTGATGTCAGCGAGGAGAGCTTCGACGCCAAGGAGGGCATCGTGATGAACAGCCCAAGGGTGGCCCCCCTTTCTTCCCCCGAGGGGGACACAATAGTCTCTGCCGATAAAACTATAGAAGCCCCCTCGGGGGCCGTAGGGGGGGCTTCCGGCTTCTCACTCAACGGACTGACGGTGAAGGAGGCCATTGCCGCCACGAAGAAGTTCGTCACGGAGAAGGGTCTGGGTCGCGTCAAGGTGAACTATCGTCTGCGCGATGCCATCTTCTCGCGTCAGCGTTACTGGGGCGAACCGTTCCCCGTCTACTACAAGGACGACATGCCCTACATGATTCCCAAGGAGTGCCTGCCCCTGCAGCTTCCCGAGGTGAAGGAGTACAAGCCCACCGAGACCGGCGAGCCGCCATTGGGCCACGCCCAGATGTGGGCCTGGGACACCAAGTTCGACAAGGTGGTGTCGAAGGACCAGATTGACAACCGCACCGTGTTCCCCCTCGAACTGAACACCATGCCCGGCTTCGCAGGCTCCTCGGCCTATTACCTGCGCTACATGGATCCGCACAACGACAAGGCCCTCGTCAGCCGCGATGCCGACGAGTACTGGCGCAGCGTCGACCTCTACGTGGGCGGCAGCGAGCACGCCACCGGCCATCTCATCTACTCCCGTTTCTGGAACAAGTTCCTCTACGACTCCGGCTATTCCTGCGAGGACGAACCCTTCAAGAAACTCGTCAACCAGGGCATGATACAAGGATGGTCGAGCTTCGTCTTCCGCATCAAGGACACCAACCAGTACGTCAGCTTCGACCTCTTGGACGTGCAGTACGACAACGATGCCAAGAAGAATCGCTACTTCTACAAAGGAACCGAGGCCGATCCCATCTATACCGACATCAGCACCGTCAACGGCAAGGAACTCGACGTGGAGAAGATTCGCCAGTGGAGGCCCGAATTTGCCGAGGCCGAGTTTATCCTGAATGCCGAAGGCAAGTACATCGTCAACCAGGCTATCGAGAAGATGTCGAAATCGAAGTATAACGTAGTGAATCCCGACGACATCTGCAATAAGTATGGTGCCGACACGCTGCGCCTCTACGAGATGTTCCTCGGCCCCATCGAGCAGTCGAAGCCCTGGGATGTAGCAGGCATCGACGGCAGCCACCGCTTCCTGAAGAAGTTCTGGAACCTGGTGACGGCCTCTGTAGGCACCCACTCGGCCGCAACCGCCACTCCCGATGAGCTGAAAGCCCTGCACAAGCTCATCAAGAAGGTGACGCAGGACATCGAGGCCTTCTCCTACAACACGGCCATCCCGGCCTTCATGATTGCCACCACCGAGCTGTCGCAGCTCAAGTGCAAGAACCCCGAGGTGATGAAGACCCTCGTCATCCTTATTGCGCCCTTCGCCCCTCACATCGCCGAGGAACTCTGGGAGATGCTGGGCCAGCAGGGCAGCGTATGCGACGCCCGGTGGCCCGAATGGAATGAGCAGTACCTCGTGGAGAGTCAGGTGAAGCTGGGTGTGGCCTTCAACGGCAAGACCCGCTACGAGATGCAGTTCCCCGCCGATGCCGACAACCAGACCATCGAGCAGGCCGTCCGTGCCGACGAGCGTACCGCCCGCTACACCGAAGGCAAGCAGATCGTCAAGGTCATCATCGTGCCTAAGCGTATGGTGAATCTCGTTATCAAATAAGCCCCCTCGGGAGCTTGAAAGAAGGGGGCTTACATGACCATCAACAATAAGCTTGTCATCAAGGAGGTCGAGGATTATGTTTTCATAACCCTTGGCCTCTTATTGTACACGTTTGGATTCACCGTCTTTCTCCTTCCCAACGAGATTGTCACGGGCGGCGTGTCGGGTATCGGCGCCATCGTCTTCTATGCCACACGCATCCCCATCAGCTACACCTACTTCCTCATCAACGCCCTGCTGCTTGTCGTGGGCCTGAAGATTCTGGGATGGCGCTTCCTCGTCAAGACCATCTACGCCATCGTCGTTCTCTCGCTCATGCTGGGCATCGCGCAGGAAGTCATCCCACAGGACGACGACGGCAACTACGTCAAGATACTGGGCGAGGGACAGGAGTTCATGTCGCTCATCATCGGCTGTATGCTCACGGGCACGGCACTCGCCATCGTCTTCCTGAACAACGGCTCTACGGGCGGCACCGACATCATCGCCGCCTCGGTGAACAAGTTCCACAACGTTTCCCTGGGCACCGTGCTGCTCTTCATCGACCTCATCATCATCGGCTCCTGCCTCTTCATCCCTACCTTCGGCAACACGCTGGATCGCCTGCACAAGGTGATGTTCGGCTTCTGCACGATGGTCATCGAGAACTTCATGCTCGACTATGTGTTCAACCGCAGCAGGCAGTCGGTGCAGTTCTTCATCTTCTCCAAGAAGTGGCAGGAGATAGCCAATGCCATCGGTACGCAGATGGACCACGGCGTCACCATCCTCGACGGACACGGCTGGTACACCGGCGAAGAGCGCAAGGTGCTCTGCATCCTGGCCCGCAAGAACGAGAGTACCACCATCTTCCGTCTCATCAAGATGATCGACCCGCAGGCCTTTGTCTCGCAGAGTGCCGTCATCGGTGTCTTCGGCGAGGGATTCGAACAGATTAAGGTGAGAGTGAAGAGTGAAGAGTGAAAATGGTACGATATTTCGGAGGTACGAAGGTACGAGGGTACGGAGGTACGAGGATAGTCTCTTCGCGGAGAATTGGACGTGCAAACTATTCTCGTACCCCCGTACCTCCGTACCCCCGCACCCCCGAATTATCCCAAATAATAAAATAAATCATTAAAATTCATAAAAACTATGATGAAAATCGTATTTGCTACCAACAACGAGCACAAACTACAGGAAGTGCGACAAATACTGAAAGACAAGTATGAGGTTCTTTCGCTGGCCGATATCGGGTGTCATGAGGAGTTGCCCGAAAAGGGACATACGCTCATAGATAATGCCGCCATGAAAGCCAAATATGTGTATGACCACTACCATATTGACTGCTTCGCCGACGACACCGGCCTGTTTGTCGACGCGCTCAACGGCGAGCCGGGCATCTACAGCGCACGCTATGCCAACATGCAAACCAACAACCAGGAAGAGAGCCACGACAGCGAGGCCAACATGCGCGTGCTGCTTGAGAAACTGGGGAACAACAGCAACCGGAAGGCACACTTCACCACCATCTTCGCACTCATCAGAATGATAAACGGACTGGAGTGCGTCTATTCCGTACAATTCTTCCAAGGCACGGTGGAGGGCGAGATAACACGTGAGCCCAGCGGCGAGCATGGCTTCGGCTACGACCCCATCTTCCAGCCCGACGGCTATACCATGACATACGCCGACATGACGCTTGCCACCAAGAACGAAATGAGCCATCGCGCCATCGCCACCCGGAAGCTGGCCGACTGCCTGCTGGGCAATGAGAAATAGATGAAAGAAAGAATGAGAAGACTGCATATTCGAGAAAACCGAAGGGTAGGGTGGGGCATAGCGGCCGTCTGCCTGCTATGCTCCATGCTCCATGCTCCAGTACTCCACGCCCAGACCAGCACCTGGCGGGCCTATATGTCCTACTACGAGCCACAGCAAATCGTGAAGTCGGGTAGCCAGCTCTACGTCCGCGCGTCGAACGGCCTCTACTCCTACAACCTCAACGACCAGAGCATCACCACCTACGACAAGGTCAACCAGCTCAGCGAGGCCTTCATCACCCTGATAGCACTCAACAACGACACCCACAAGCTGCTCGTGGTCTACGAGAACCAGAACATGGACATCATCGACTGCAACAGCGGCGACATTGAGAACCTGAGTGCCCTCTACATGAAGTCCATGACCGTCGACAAGACCGTCAACCACATCTACATGTACCAGCATTTTGCCTTCCTCTCCACGGGTTTCGGCGTGATGAAACTGAACATGAAAAAGAACGAGGTGGCCGACTCCTACATCCTCAACAAGAACATCACGGCCACGGGCATCAGCGGCGACAGCATCTACGCCAAGACCGCCGACGGCACCATCATCTCGGCTGCCCTTGCCGACAACCTCATTGACCCCAACAAGTGGCAGTCCACGACCGCCGCCCCCAGCCATGTCTTCGACCCCGACCTCAGCGACTGGGAGCAATACCACGCACTGGTGAGTACCCTCAAGCCCGGCGGACCCAAGTACAACCACTTCTCCTTCATGCGCTTCAAGCACAACCGCCTCTACACCGTGGGCGGAGGCTACAAGTCGCCCACCGACCTGGAGCTGCCCGGCATTGCCCAGATACTGCACGACAATGAATGGACCATCCTGCAGGACAGCTTAGAGAAGATTACCGGATGGGACTACCGCGACAACGAGACCATCGAGGCCGACCCTGCCGACCCCAACCACGTTTTTGTGGGCAGCAGGACGGGACTCTACGAGTTCAACAACGGACGCTTCACCAAAGCCTACAACATCGACAACAGTCCGCTCAGCACCGCCACCAACGACAACAGGGAGGCCTACGTGCTGATCTTCGGCTTGCAGTACGACGACAAGGGAACTCTCTGGCTGCTCAACAGCAGCAACTACAACTACGAGTCCATCTTCGAGCTGTCGCCCGGCGGCCAGTTCACCTCCCACAAGAAAGAACAGCTCAACAACGGCAACAAGAGCCTGAAGGGCATGCGCTCGCTGTTCAAGGACAGCCGAGGCTACCTCTGGTTTGTCAACGAGCACTGGGAGTTGCCATCGTTCCACTGCTACATGCCCGAGACCGACCGCCTCATCAGCTACACCGTGCTCACCAACCAGGACGGCACCACCATCAACGACTACAACGCCCACTGCGTAGCCGAGGATATGGAGGGCAACATCTGGATAGGTACGGGCAAGGGACCCTTCCTCATCGAGAAGGATGCCATCGGGCAGGAGAATGCCACCGTCACCCAGGTAAAGGTGCCCCGTAACGACGGCACCAACCTGGCCGACTACCTACTCGACGGCATCAACATCAGGAGCATCGCCATCGACGGCGGCGGGCGCAAATGGATGGCCTCCGAGGGCAACGGCATATACCTCATTAGCGACGATAATATGACCGAGCTGCAGCACTTCACCACGGCCAACAGCCCCATCCTTTCCAACACCGTCTACTCCCTGGCCATCGACAACCAGACAGGCGAACTCTTCATAGGCACCGATGCGGGCCTCTGTTCCTACATGACCGATGCTACCGATGCCGTCGACGAAATGACAAAGGACGAAGTTTACGCCTTCCCCAACCCCGTGGTGGCAGGCTACAACGGACTCATCACCGTGCGCGGCCTCTCGCTCAATGCCGATGTAAAAATCCTCTCGTCGAGCGGACGGCTCATTGCCTCCGGACGCAGCAATGGCGGCACCTTCACCTGGGACGGGCGCGATGCCTCGGGTCGCCGCGTGGCCTCGGGCGTCTACATGGTTGCAGCAGCCACTAAGGACGGAAAGAAGGGAACGGTATGCAAGATAGCCATCATCCAGTAGCCGCCAACACCCTCTATCTGCTCACAGCCGCCTATTTCGCGTGGCTGCTCTTCGTGCTGCTCATCTTCGGATTCACCCCTACCAACGACGGTGCCGGCTATGCCGAGCTGGCCCGTCGTTGTCTGTCTGAGGGGCAGCCTTACCCCACCATTACCACCTACGCGCAGGAACCGTTCATCTGGAACATCGGCATCATCAACCTCTTGGAACTGTCGCTTTGGCTCACGGGGTCGCAGTGGCCGGTGCTGCTGCTGCTCTGCGCCATGAAAGCCGCCATTGCCCTGCTGCTGTCGCTCATCGCGCACCGACTCTTCGGCTCCCGTGTGGCCGTCATCGCCCTGCTGCTCTTCGCCCTCTATCCCAACAACTGGGGTCAGAGTACCATGCTCAGCAGCGAGATTCCCTCCACTTTCCTCTGCATTGCTGCCGCCTACGTGTTTATCAGGGCCTGCTACAACGATACCCGCAGCTATTGGCCCTACCTCCTGGCGGGTCTTCTCCTTGCCTTAGCCAACTGGTTCCGCCCCACAGCCACCATCTTCATCCCCGCATTCCTCATTTTCCTGCTTTTAAAGGCCCGTCACGCCTTTTTCTCCCGCACGGTGGCACTGGCCACTGGCCACCTCCTTTTCGTGGCCGTAGTGGGCTTTTCCTGCTATCTGCGCACGGGTCATTTCGTCTGGCAGCCGCGCAACTACTGGTTCTCCATGGTCGACGAGTGCTACGACGGAGCCGCCGTGGCTCCCCATTGGGGACAACCCGTGTGGCCCGAGGGTACGCCCCGCTACATTGAGGACCATGAGCGCATGGACTGTTTCGAACTGGAGCGGATATGGAAAGAGCGCAGTATCGACTGGCTGAAAGACCATAAGATGCAATATCTATCCAAGTTGCCCGGACGGCTGTACTACATGTACCAGAGCGACTACGACAACCTGCCCGCATTCCTTACCGACAAGGAGCATCCTGAGCGAAACTTCGTCACCCTGCCTTACCGTCATCTTCTCAGCGAGTTCTCTGCATTGAGTCGCGTTCAGCTGCTGGCCGTGCTGTGCCAGTTATGCTATGTCGTTGTGTTACTGTTAGCCGTGCTCGGAGGCGCACATCTGCTTCGCCGTCGCCGCTATCTCGATGCCTTCATGCCTCTGTTCGTCGTCGTGGGCGGCACACTGGCCCTCATCCTCGTGATGCACGGCGAGACGCGCTTCAAGGATCCGCTCATGCCCTGGATGTTCATGCTCGCTGGGGTAGGGGGGTGGTATCTCGGGGGTACGAAGGTACGGAGGTTTTTCGGAGGTGCGGGGGTACGGAGGTTTTTCGGAGGTACGGGTGTACGGAGGTGCGGGGGTACGAGGATAGTTTTGCTTGGCATGGTTTGTATGCTACAGGCTCCCCTTCATGCCATCAACTTGAAGGAGGTACAGCAGTTGGGACTGCCTGTGCTGGTCATCGAGACTATCGGACAGGAAGAACCCACTTGCGACTATGTATTTGCGCCAGAAGGCGAGTTTGGCATCAGCATCACCAACGTCACGAAGGTGCCAGGAAGAGCCGTCATCATCCAGCAGGGCGATACCCTCTTCGACTCCGGGCAATACCAGAAGGACACCGGCGGCATGACCCTCAGCATACGCGGAAACACCAGTGCCTACTACTCGGAGAAGAAACCCTTCAAACTGAAATTGGAGAAGAAAAACGACCTCCTCAGCCGCGCCGACAGCTCCTTCTACGACAAGAACTGGGCACTCATCAGCGACGGCAACGACGTACTCAATGCCATGATTGGCAACAAGCTGAACCAGCTTGTCGGCATGTCCTACACACCAGCTTATCAGTATGTCAACGTCATCATCAACGGCGACTATCGCGGCATATACATGCTCACAGAGACCATCCGGCGCAATGCCGACTGCCGACTGAACGTAGACAAGCACACGGGCTACATCATCGAGCGCGATGCCTACTGGTGGAACGAACCGCTCTACTTCAGCACAGCGCAGAATACGAAGTACACCTTTAAATATCCTGACGATGAGGACGTTACGCAGCAACAGATTACCTACATACAAACCTATATGACTACCTTGGAGCAGGCCATCGACTGCGGCACCTACGACCAGCTGATTGACCTGCACTCGTTTGCTGCCTGGATGCTGGCCCACGACCTCTTAGGCACTGGCGATGCAGCCGGCTCGAACATCTACCTGTCCAAATACGACGATGCGTCGCTTCTTCAGATGACCACGCTCTGGGACTTCGGCTCCGTCATGCGAGAGAACATGCGTCACAGCTGGGCTGCCATTCACAACGATTCCTTTTTCTATTTCCCCCGTCTGTTCAGCAGCAGCAACCAGGCATTCACCACCCAGTACAAGGAACTCTGGGACGAGCTTTCACCTTACATCTGCGATAGCATCATCACCTTTCTCAACGATTTCAGATCGTCGTCTACGGCAGCAGCCCTACAAGCTTCACGACCTTATGAATACGCCCGCTGGAACTATCAGGGCGACACAGTAGACGAAAACATTGATGCAGCCATTGCATGGTTCACCGACAGGCACCAGTGGCTCGCCTCCGCCATCCATACCGACCACATCGCTCCCCATGCAGCAACGCAACATCCGTCTGCCGTCATCTACACGCTTGACGGACGGAAACTTCCGTCTTCACAACCCCTAAACAAAGGCATTTACATCATCAACGGAGTAAAAACGGTAATACGCTAATTCCCTCTTTTTTCACCACTAATTACACTAATTTCACTAATTTTTTTTCACAACGGATTACACGGATTTCACGGATAAAATTGCTGAAATTAGTTAAATTCGCGTAATTCGTGGTCGTTAAAATCCGTGAAATCCGTTGTGAAAAAAATTAGTTTAATTAGTGAAATTCGTGGTCGTTAAAATCCGTGAAATCCGTCCTGTTTTCCACGTTGGGACACCCACGAAGAAAAGCCAAGCCTCTCAAAACTCGCGTATTTGCTTTTCGCCCGTAGGGGGGTACGTGTTCTATTTCGTCCGAATATTTTCTGGTCACTCAGCATAAGGGTAAGTATACCTGATTATCAAGTAGTTACAATGGTGATTCAAAAAAGCGCGGAAAACAGGAAAACAGTAATACAATAATTCTTTATTTTACGACCACGAATTTCACGAATTTTTATTGACAACGGATTACACGGATTTCAAGGATAAAATTGCTGAAATTAGTTAAATTTGCGTAATTCGTGGTCGTTAAAATCCGTATAATCCGTGAAATCCGTTGTGAAAAAAATTAGTTTAATTAGTGAAATTCGTGGTCGTTAAAATCCGTATAATCCGTGAAATCCGTTGTGAAAAAAAATTATTTTAATTAGTGAAATTCGTGGTCGTTAAAATCCGTGTAATCCGTTGTTCAGCTCATGGTCAGCATCCGTTCAATAGGTTTCACCGCCTCGCGTGCGATGTCCGCGTCTACCTCAATCTGTGGCCATTCATAGCGCAGGGAGTTATAGATCTTCAGCAGCGTATTCATCTTCATGTACTGGCACTCGTTGCAGTGGCAGAAAGACTTACCTATCTCCTCTCTCTTCTCTCCACTCTCCTCTAAATTTTCGCTCATTTCCGGTGGTACGGGGATGAACTCCTTCCCTGGACACGTGCGCTGTAGTTCGTGCAGAATGCCCGCCTCGGTAGCCACGATGAATGATCGCGTTGCACGGTTCTCCCGTGCAAACCGAAGCATGTCCGCCGTACTCCCTTTCACGTCGGCCAGAGCCAGCACCGGTCCCTTGCACTCTAAATGAGCCATCACCACAGCCTCCGGGTACTTCTTCTTCAGTGCTATGATGGCCTCGACCGAGAACCGCTCGTGTACGTGGCAGCCACCGTTCCAGAGCAGCATCTGCCGGCCCGTCACCTCATTGATATAGGCCCCCAAGTTATAGTCAGGCCCGAAGATGATCTTCGCGTCCTGTGGCAGCTGTTCAATCACCTTGCGCGCGTTGCCGCTGGTCACCACCACGTCGGTCAGCGCCTTCACGGCAGCCGTTGTGTTCACGTAGGAGACAACCTGGTAGCCGGGATGCTCCTCCTTGAACTTGCGCAAGTCGTCGGCCTTGCAACTGTCGGCCAGCGAACAGCCGGCGTTCAGATCGGGACAGAGCACCGTCTTCTCCGGAGAGAGCAACTTGCACGTCTCGGCCATGAAATGCACACCGCACATCACCATCATCTTTGCCTCCGTCTCGGCAGCCTTGCGGGCCAGCGCTAACGAGTCGCCCACGAAGTCGGCCACCTCCTGTATGTCGCCCGTGGTGTAGTAGTGGGCCAGGATGATGGCATCTTTCTCTTTACACAGACGGCGAATTTCGGCCTTCAGGTCGATGCCCTCGGGCGCGGGCTCGCCGATGAAGCCCTGTTCTTTCCATTCAGTTTTCAACATCACATTTATATTTTATTTCTTTTTTCTTTTTTTTAAAATAGAATGATTTATATGATGTGGTGTGGATAAGTGGAAAACTTCTGACCCTTTTTCTTGGTCAATTCGTTATCCACCCGTGGACTTTCAGTTATCCACACATAGTGTGAATTGTTACTCTCTGATAATGAGCAGCGTCTACTCACTTATCCACCATCACGCTTTTCGGTGCAAAATTACAAAGTTTATATCTTTTTCCTGCAAAAAACTGTGGAAAAGTGTGTGAAAACTCGTGAATAAGTGGGTTATTATCCCCACACGCTGCCTTCAACCTGGATAATTCACACTTTATCCACACAGTTATCCACCGAGTTATCCACAGGTTGATTCGGGGTAGGGTAGTATGATGTTTCGGGGGTACGGAGGTACGGGGGTGCGGGGGTACGAGAATAGACTCTTCGTGTAAAATTAACGGGCAAAACTATCCTCGTACCTTCGTACCCCCGCACCTTCGTACCCCCGAAAAACCACACCTCCGTACCCCGAAGCATTCGTCACAGCCTGTTGAAAGTTCCGTCACAGCTCGTTGAAGCATACTTTACACCGTAATGCGGCATATATTACGGTGTGAAAAATGCTTCATCAGGGTGTGAAAAATGCTTCATCAGGGTGTGAAATGCGTTTATTTAGGGTGTGATTGATGCTTAGTCAAGGTGTAATCTGTGGTTGGAAGACGCTGAAAGTGTCTCCGCTCAGTAGCCGTAGTGTCCGAAGGACCTACGGATAACGGAAAAGAGAGAAAAGCACGCTGAAAGCGTGCCCCAATAGTAAATGGGCGACCCCTTTGGGGTCGATGTCACCATCCGCACTCTATCCGCAGGTCGTACCGACCCACGGCTATTGAGCGGCGACGCTTTTAGCGTCATTCGTTATTTCCAACTTTACAGGTCGTTTTTTGAATGATTGTGCGTAAAATATGGAAAAAAATGTGTAATTTTGCTGCGTCTATAGAATTATGGTATAGTATGAGGAAGATAAGAACGATAGAGATGAAGCGGCTCACGGTGGAGGAGTTTCGCGAGGCAGAGAAGATGCCGTTGGCTGTGGTGCTCGACGATGTGAGGTCGATGCACAACGTGGGGTCGGTGTTTCGCACTGCCGACACGTTTCGCGTGCAGGAGGTGGTGTTGTGTGGCATTACGGGCTGTCCGCCCCATGCAGAGCTGCACAAGACGGCGTTAGGTGCCGAGGACAGCGTGGAATGGCGACACTTCGGAACGGCCCTTGAAGCGGTGAACGAGTTAAAGGGCGAGGGATATACGGTGCTATCGGTAGAACAGGTGGAGCATTCCGTGAAGTTGCCCTCCTTTAGCCCTGAACGAGGGAAGAAATATGCTGTGGTGTTCGGAAACGAGGTGAAGGGTGTGCATCAGGAGGTGGTCGACGCCAGTGACGGCTGCTTGGAGATACCGCAGTTGGGCACCAAGCACTCCCTGAACGTGAGCGTCACGGCAGGCATCGTGGTCTATGCGTTCGCCCGCGAACTGATGTTCTGAAAAGAAGGGGAAACTAATTGGCACTAATGAGCATAAATTCCGACGTGCAAGGTTGAAAGAAATGCCAATGAAGGAATTAAAAGAAATGCCAAAGTAAGAAATTAAAAGAAATTGGAATAATAGGAATAATGGTGGATGAGCAGAGGGTTCGTAGGGTGTTCCCTTAAATCACCTTATTTTTTGAAGACAGATATGTCCTCCTATATCTGAGCGTCCTATCACAGTACCGTTTGTATCATAGACGGTAGCATAGCCAACGGGATTTTGGCTTATGCTGTCTGTCAACATCACCTTCTGGGCAAATCCTACTAATCGACTGAGAAACAGGAGTTGGACTTAGATTAAATGCTTCATGCTTCAATTCAGATTTGAAGTTATTCCGTTCTTGCTATTGCGACGCGCTTCTCTGTGCCATCGGGTGAGCGGAACAGGAAATGGATTTCCTCGCCAGGTTTCTTGCGCTGACGGACGGAAGTATAGGTGCAAACGTCATCGATGGGGATGCCATCTGCCTCTATGAGAAGGTCGCCTGTGCGGACTCTTTTTCCGTAAGCCTCCGAATCCTTGCGGACTACCGCTTGCAGTGTGCCTGTACTGTCCGTAGGAATGAGCCTCATGCTGTGACTTGTCTTGTCATTCAAGGTGATGTCGCGGCTGCCGTCATGCGGCAGGAATACATAACGCTTCTTCGCACTGTCGATAATGAGCGAGGCATGTTTCAGCAGTGCAGACCCTATACGCATACTCATGTTGGCCGACGAGGCATACGCATCTTTGACGGTAAGACTGCCCATCTGGACTGTCGGCAGGTGAACCACGCGCTCCACCAAGGTGTCGGCATGAACCCCGTAAAGTCCAATATTCGTGTTGAGCGTCGTGTCGCTCAGTTGTGCCAGGCTGTCTATCGTTTCCCGCTTCTTCTCTTTCTTTAACCAGTGTGCCAATGCCTGGTTCGACAAGTCCACTCCATGCCCGACGGCTCCCGTGTCGAACGACATATAGGTATTGCCGAAAGGCAACTCTACATAGACCAGCGGATAGGTGGGCTTTGCGAGCCAGTACTTAACTGTGGGTTGCCCTTTTGCCTCCCCGTCGAAGAAGCCCTTACGGTCGGTCACTATCATCAGACTGTCCTTCGTGTCGAGCTTTACCGACAGCCCTTTGGTCACGAGGTCAAAGCCTATCAGTCCGTCAAACTGCCCGCAGATGTAGTCACCAATATGCCCACCCATGCTGACAGGATAGTTACTGAGCCGCAAGTTGCCCATCCCCATCTCCGGAATCTTAAAGACTGAAGCTGCACCCGTCTTACCATTGACGTCCCGCCATATCGTGCTGTCCACATCTATTGGCTTCATCCATTCCTCCTGACTGCCAAACCAGAAGCCGTGCTCCGCTCCCGTGTCAAACAGCAGATGCCGCTCTTGTCCGGCTATCTCTACGGGTACTATCACCGCACCACTCTCTATCCTTACCCTAATGGTGTCCACGAAGTCGCGTTCTGAAAACTCCACGGCTTTCAGCAGTGGTTTCCACTTCACCTGTCCCTCGGCATGAGTTGCCATCAGGATAAAGGCAAGTGCCATTATAATAATTGCTTTCATCAAGATGAAGGAAGCAAGAAAGACTCTTGTCATCTTGAAAATACATTCTTTTTTAGAATAAGTCATAATTTAGTAATTTGAATTTACTTACCGGCTAATGTGCGAGCCTATGTTTTCCATTATCCGCATATCGGTAAATTTCTTTCTGTATGGGTCGAACTTCTGCATTTTTACAGCATTAGGACTAATATTCCATGTTTGCCTTTGCTCTTTGCGGACAAAAGATAGTCCATGCTGCTGTTGGCAACTGTCTTTTCTAACTGTGTCACATTTACACATAGCCTTCCGTTGACATAAAGAGTCAGTTCTAATGGCTATGCTGTCTTGCTTGACCGTTGTGCTGTCCACGCTGTTTTGGGCAATAGCAAAACAAGGTACAATCAACAGGACGATTAGCCCAATAGGTTTCTTTGATACTATCATATAAATCACGATTAATCTGTTCTTGATTCACTCGGACAGGCCGATGGCCCGCCGTTCATTTCTTCTTTATTGTGAACTCCACTTTTTGTATCCCTCGCTTGTAAACGTTGCAGAGGATGAGGGCGTAGTGAAGCGTTTCGCCCTGTTTCATCGAGTGCTGGGCGTACGCCATCTCGCTCTCGGTAAGGATGTTCTTGAAGAGAAAGGCAGAATGATTGCCCGGCACAAGGCGTATCTCATCGGTAAGCGGTGAAAGGACGTAGGCGTAGGTTGCCATATAACGGGCACCAGCCTGCCATAGCGGATGGCTCTTGTCGAGAATGTTCTCCAGGTAGATTTGCGCATGCTTGTCGAATTCGGGCGTTGGCGTGCCGTCAGCGTATGTCATCTTGCTGTCGGCATCCACCAGATATTCACCTCCTTTGGCTATGGCATACTTCTCTACCGGGCACTGCTGCTCATACTCTATGTCGGCTTCGCTCTTTACTTCTCTCTCCACAGGCTCTGCCACCTCTTCCACTTTCTTGTCGGCGAGGATGCGCACCAGTTCGTAGGTACGGTTGCTGGCATCCTGGGGAGGATTGGCCAGAATAGTCCGCTTCACGCGCAGCACGTATTCATGACCTCTCTCGTAAGTGAAGCCTTTGACTTCGCTGAAGTACAGGTTCTGCCATTGTCCCGGCTCGTCTTCCGTCATCACTTGCATACACTCGATGGGATGTTCTCCCAAGCTGTCGAAGAGGTCATACATAACGCCAGGCTCAGCGGAAACATTCATGATAATTTCCTTGGTTATGTCTTTGTCATCATCGTCGCTGCTGCAAGAGGCGAGGGAGAAAGCAGCAAGCATCGCAAAGGTGAGTCTCCAAATCTTCATTGTTTTCATTTTCATTATAATTTTGATGTAAAATGCTCTGTTTGATTAAACGCCGAAAGCCGGAAATCTTGCACCGTCGGGCGTTAAACTATCCTAATTGCAGATCATAAAATCGGCGCGAGCCTGATTCCGCATCCGTATTCTCGGCATCGCCAAACGCCTTCCAGCCAGATACAAGTCTCAGCCCGCGCCTAAACGCGAGCATCAACTTCTATCATCTTGGCTGTGTATTTTTGGCGAAATTCAGAATACAAGAATCAAAAAGTCCGCTCGGCCCTTGGGACGCTTGCCTAAGCAAGAACGCTTCTTATGTTGTTCTATGTTATATTCTATCCACTCATGTCATTTTAACAGGTTTCTATTATCGTCGTTCTCCAATACACGCATCTGATTGATGGCAATCTGATTGAGGCGCACAAGGCGGTCGCCCTGTGGCACACCCTCGTCTATGAGAACTGCATTGATGTTCTCCATATTAGCTAGACAAATCAGTTCATTGATGGAGGCATAATCACGGATGTTTCCTTTTAGTTCAGGATGGGCTTCGCGCCATTGCTTGGCCGTCTGCCCGAACATAGCTACATTGAGCACGTCTGCTTCCTCTGCATAGATGATGCTGGCCTGTGCAGCCGTCACCTCTTCAGGGATTAGGTTCTGCTTGATAGCGTCCGTGTGAATGCGATAGTTAATTTTTGAGAGTTCACGTTTAGCCGTCCAACCTAGCTGTTTCTGCTCTTCATCTTTCAGACGTTGGAACTCTCGTATC
>ONMA01000037.1 GCA_900318815.1 uncultured Prevotellaceae bacterium | reverse complement strand
ACAAAGGTACAGACTTTCCTCGGTTTGTCAAAGCTTTTCAGGGAGATCTTCTTAACGAGTGCTCACCTATCTCAATGACACTGCAAAGTTAGAGTGAGTCAAATAAAAAATAATTAGTAAAATTCGTTTCTAAGAAGGTCTTTAACCAATGAACATGGTTATAAACGAGAATTTCGGTTCTCAGAGTCAAAAGGGGATGCTGAACTAAAACGCCAGCGCAGCAATCGAGAGTTGCTTGCTGATATCCTGGAGTGCAGCGCGGAACTGCTTGCGTTCGTCCTCGGTGAAAGCGGCCTGCTTGCCGTTCACCATGTTGCCGTTCACCTTCTGCATAAGCCATCCGCGCGACTTGCCGAAGTACTTCTTGGCGATGTAGCTGAACGATATGGCCTCGGGAACGTCACCCAGCTTGGCACGGGCAATCATCTCGTCTGCCTGGGCAAGAGCCGTATCCAGCCCCTCAATGAACTGGCTCACGCCTTCCTCATATTCGTCTGCCGTCAGTTTGTCTGCTGTCGGCTTTCCCTCAGTCACGGCCTCCATGTAGGCTCTTATCTTCGGGTTCTTGATATTGCTTGTTGGTCTTTCCATAATTATTTGTTGTTTAGTATCCCGCCCCGCAGGGCGGTGGCTTTGTTCACATTAAAAGTTGCTCAATCACTTCGATGGTCTTTTTCAGTTTGTTCCTCACGTCGAGCTGCTTGTCGATGAGTGCCTCTTTGCGACTTTCGGTAAGGTCGTCCCTTGCAAGTAGGTCGGCAAGAACTCTGTCGCAGTCGGCTAAGCATCGCTTGTAGAATGCAAGTCCTTCTTTCAATTCCATTTGCTTTGTTTTTGGTTCATCGTGATAACGATTTCTTTTGACACTGCAAAACTAATAAACTTTTGTTTAATATACAATTGTTTCTGCCGTTTTCTTTCTTATTAAACAAAAGTTTAACATTTATTTGGTAAATCTTGGTACCCGTGATAATTCTGCGAGTAGCTATAACTCATGGTATGACCGCAAAGCGGTCACCGCTCAATAGCCGGGTGGTGCATAGCACCTCCGGAAAACGGGCGTATAGGTAACTTTAATGTTGTTGCCCATGTCTTACTCTTCTTGGTTTGCTGGCATCTTGCCTTGCCAGTGCATACGGTGAAACAGGAAATTCGGGGAGTATGTCGGCTATGCCGTCAGCAAAGTCTATGGCCTTCAGCAGTGCGATGAGATTGCCCAGCTTGATGTCGTATGAATAGCCCTGCTCAAACCGACGGATAGTCAGAAGGCTTACCCCAGATTGCTCAGCAACTTCTTTTTGTGTCATTCTTGCTGCAATCCGATATTCCCTGAACCGCTTGCCTAATGCCCGTATGATTTGCACGGTAGGCATTGACCTTACATCTGCTATTTCTTCCATACGATTGCAAAGGTACATAAACTATCTTTTAACTCCAAATTTTTGGGCTAAAAAATAGTATATGAACGCTTAATTTTTTTCGTTTTGGGGTAAGTAAGTTCGTATGAACAGGCTACTCTTTATATGCATTTCGGCAAATGGAAGCGCAGCAACGCCCCTTCGGGGCTTTCCGCTCGTTCACGGCAGGAGCAGGCGTAGATAGGTGTCGATGGCGTGGTCAATCTCCGAGAGGCAGATGAACTCGTCGGCTGAGTGACTGCGACTGCTCTGGCCGGGGCCGAGCTTCAGCGAGGGGAAGGGCATCAGGGCCTGGTCGCTGAGCGTGGGCGAGCCGAAGGGCTGCATGCCTAACTGGCGACAGCGGCGCACCAGCCAGTGGGCCTCGCTGATGGAGGAGGAGTGCAGACGGAAGGAACGCGCCTTCAGCTCGCTCTTCGTGTGTTCCTGCAGGAACACGAAGACATCCTCGTTGCGGTAAAGCTCGTTGGTGCGCACGTCGATGATGAAGTGCAGCTTGTCGGGCACCACGTTGTGCTGTGTGCCGCTCTCCACCACCGTCACCTGCATCTTCGTGGGGCCAAGCAGCGGGCTTACCTTCTCGAAACGATAGTCGCGCAGCCACAGCAGGTCGTCGAGAGCCTCATAGATGGCGTTGACGCCCTCGTTGCGTGCTGCATGTCCGCTGACGCCATAGCTGTAGCCGTCGATGACCATCAGCCCCTTCTCAGCCGTTGCCGGCTGCATGCCCGTGGGTTCGCCCACGATGGCCACGTCGATACGGGGCAGCAAGGGCAGCACGCACTCCAGGCCGTTCTTGCCCGACACCTCTTCCTCTGCCGAGGCGAGGTAGACAAAGTTGTAGGGTGAGGGCTGGCCCATGAGCTGGCGGAACACCTGCAGCAGCGACACCAGACCGCCGCCGCAGTCGTTGGCTCCCAGGCCGTAGAGACGGTCGCCCTCTATCGAAGGCGTGAAGGGGTCGCGCGTCCAGGTGGCCACGGGCTTCACGGTGTCAATGTGGGCATTGAGGAGAACGGTGGGCCGCAGGTCGTTGAAATCAGGGCTTTTCGTCCAAATATTATTCCCTTCGCGCTGCCAGTGCAGTCCGTATTCGTCCATCGCGGCACACAGCACATCGGCTGCTGCTGCCTCGTCGCGGCTCACTGAGGGGGTCGCAATCAACCGTTGCAACAGCCTCACCGCCTCGTCTATATATTCCTTTTTGTTCATATCAATGATACTTTATTTAAGTTTTGTAAGTTCTTTTAAAACAACGGATTTCACGGATTAAACGGATTTGGGGCTACGCGATGTTATTGTCATTTCACAGATTGTAATCGGATTACAGCGGCTAAAGCCGCGATGAGTTAGTAGTGTGACATCCGTGTAATCCGTATTAATCGCGCCTTTAGTCGCAGATATACAAAAAAATCCGTTTAATCCGTGTAATCCGTTGTGGTTATCACAGATTGTAATCGGATTACAGCGGCTAAAGCCGCGATGAGGTTGCAGTGTGACATCCGTGTAATCCGTATTAATCGCGACTTTAGTCGCAGATATACAAAAAAATCCGTTTAATCCGTGTAATCCGTTGTGGTTATTCATATATCGAGAGTTGGGTCTTTTATGCGATGCTCTTTATCTCT
Organism: uncultured Prevotellaceae bacterium; assembly: GCA_900318815.1. Lineage (GTDB taxonomy): Bacteria > Bacteroidota > Bacteroidia > Bacteroidales > Bacteroidaceae > Prevotella. The sequence continues at coordinate 50,427 of ONMA01000037.1, read as the reverse complement.
GTTCCAATTCAATCAGACTATTGGCAGGGAGATGCCGCAGATCTTCTGGTAGACATCGAGGGCGTAGACGTCGGTCATGCCCGAGATGTAGTCGATGACCGCCATGAGCCGCGTCTCGAGGTGAGGGCTCTCAATGTCGTACTGCGAGGAGACGCGCCCGATGAGCTGACGGGAGTAGTAGCGTTCGGGATGCTCGATGGCCTCGACCATCAGTTCCATGAGGGTGGCCATGATGCGATAACCCGACAGCTCCACGTCGAGCACCGGCTGACTCATGTAGATACGCTCCTTGGAGACCTCGGCACAATGGCGGTAGGCGTCGCGCTGCAACGGCGAGATATGACCGATGAGGCTGCCCTCGAACTCGCCCGCCAGGATCTCCTCTTCATGCGCAAGGAACGTGCGCATGCACTCGTTCTCAAGTTTACCGATGACGCAGGCACGGAAATACTGTATCTGCTCGTTGGGGTCGGTGAGCTGCTCGTCCTCGACGCGCTGCCTGATGGATGCCTGCGTCTTCTCGTCGAAGAAGGCGAGCATCAGCTGGCAGGTCTCCTCGAACGACAGGATCTTCAGCTTGTGGGCATCTTCCAAGTCCATGATCTCATAGCAGATGTCGTCGGCGGCCTCGACGAGATAGACCAGCGGATGACGGACGTACTTCTCGCGGGGAACCTTGCAAATAATGCCCATTTCATCGGCGATATGGGCGAAGGTGTCGGCCTCGCTGCCGAAGAAGCCGAACTTGCCCTTCTCGCCCGCCATGGACGACGAGAAGGGATACTTCACGATGCTGGCCAGGGTGGAGTAGGTCATGACGAAGCCACCGGGACGACGCCCGTGGAACTGATGGGTGAGCAGACGGAACGCATTGGCATTGCCCTCGAAATGGGTGATGTCGTCCCAGAAAGACGGCGACACCTTCTCGCGCAGATACGCACCCTTGCCCTCGGTGAAGAAGGTCTGGATGGCCTTCTCGCCAGAGTGACCGAAAGGCGGGTTGCCCATGTCGTGGGCAAGACAGGCAGTGGACACGATCTGACCTATCTCGGAGACTTTAGAACCGATGAAATCGGGATTTTTTACGCATAGCTCGCGGTAGACGTCATTGCCTAAAGACATGCCGACGCTGGCCACCTCAAGCGAGTGGGTGAGACGGTTGTGGACAAAGACACTGCCCGGAAGAGGGAATACCTGGGTCTTGTTCTGCAGACGACGGAACGGAGCCGAGAAGATGAGACGGTCGTAGTCGCGCTTGAACTCGGTGCGGTCGTCGTGACGCTCAGGATGAGTGTGCTCCTGACCCAGACGACGTTTGGATATTAATTGATTCCAGTTCATTTTTTTGACGGTTAGACTTTTTTCTTTTGACGGTTAGACGGATGGACGGTTTCTTTTGACGGATAGACTTTTTTGACGGTTAGACGGATGGACGGTTTCTTTTGACGGATAGACTTTTTTGACGGTTAGACGGATGAACGAATTATTATAGTAAACGTCAATAATATTTTCTTTAACATATAATTGCCATATAATTTTTCATATAATTGCAATGCGCAGCCATTAATGGATAATTCGTGATAATTCATGTTTAATAAGAAATAATCAAAGTCTTTTATTTTAAAAATTTATATGGTATAATTCTGGGGTGCGGCGGTACAGAGGTACGGTGTACGAGAATTGTTCGCACGTCCAATTTTCCGCGAAGAGTCTATCCTCGTACCTCCGTGCCCTCGTACCTTCGTACCTCCGAAATTGTACCATTTTATTTTTTGTATGTTACTTATTGGCATTTGTAGTAGAGGCGGGTTTTGTGTTTTATTTCGAGGTGTTCGGCACCGAAGTTGATAAGGAGGCCGTCGTCAATGCCCGTGGCTGTGAGATAGTTGACAAGTTGGACGGAATGGACGATGGCCAGGGCGTTAGTTGCCTTTAGTTCAATGATGATTCTCTTGTCAACAATTATGTCTGCCCTAAAGTCGCCTACAACCTGTCCGTCGTAATAGACCTTGATGGGTACTTCAATCTCAACGGACAAATTATGCTTCTTCAGTTCTATAAACATGGCGTTCTTATACACCTTCTCTTCAAAGCCGTATGACAGTTGTTTGCGCACCAGTTTGGCGCATTCAACTATCACGTCTATTAATTCTTTCGTATTCATATTGCATTCTTTAAGTTATTATTGTCGCTTTTATATAGATAATTTTATATGATTAAACTTTATAGTATTGTATGTTTAAGAAATCCGTTCCTCCGTCTATCCGTCAAGAAAGATTCGTTCCTCCGTCTATCCGTCAAAATAGATTCGTCCATCCGTCAAACCGTCAAAAAGAATCGTTCATCCGTCTATCCGTCCAAACAGAAAATCGTTCATCCGTCTATCCGTCAGAAGAAATCGTCCATCCGTCTATCCGTCCAAACAGATAATCGTTCATCCGTCTATCCGTCAGAAGAAATCGTTCATCCGTCTAACCGTCCAAACAGAAAATCGTTCATCTGTCTATCCGTCAAAATAGATTCGTCCATCCGTCTATCCGTCAAGAAAGATTCGTTCATCCGTCTATCCGTCAAAACAGAAAATCGTTCATCCGTCTATCCGTCAAAAAAGATTCGTTCATCCGTCTATCCGTCAAAACAGAAAATCGTTCCTCCGTCAAGAGTACAAAAGTACTGCTTTTTTGCAAGAAAAACACATTTTAGCATTAAAAATATGGCTTTTTCGATGGAAATCACTAATTTTGCAGCTCTTTATACATAAAAATATTACATGAGGATAATAGCGTTATTCATTTTATTCGTCTTTCATTCGTCCTTTAGCCATGCGCAAGATGTGCATCGAGACGTGCAGCGGGAATACGACCTGTTGTTCATGGAGGCGATGGTGCAGCGTCAGAAAGGCAATGCCGACGCTGCCTTCGATTTGCTGTCCCGCTGTTTAGAGCTGAATCCGCAGGCCAGCGAGGCCTATTTCTTCCTGGCCCAATACTATAGTCATCTGAGCGACAAGGACAAGGCGATGAGCTACTTCAAGCGGGCTGCCGACCTGGAACCCCAGAACAGCACATATTTGGAGACACTGGCTGAGGCCTACATGGAATCGGAGAATTTCGCCGAATCCATCGAGGTTTTCGAGCGGATGTACGAGGCCGACAAGAGTCGTCAGGACCTGTTGGAGATGGTCTACCGTCTCTATGTGCGTCTGAAGGACTACGAGAATGCTGTCAGCGTGCTGGAGCGCATGGAGACCATCGACGGCAAGAGCGAGCGCCTGTCGGTGAGCAAGAGCCAGCTCTACATGCAGATGGACAACAAGGAGGCCGCCATCGACGAGATGCAGCAGCTGGCCACGCAGCACCCCAACGACCTGACGTATCAGACGTTGCTGGCCAACATGCTGATGATGAACGATCGCGAGGCTGAGGCCTACGACGTGCTGGACGGCGTGCTGCGTCAGGAACCCCTCAACTCACGGGCACAGATGGCCATGCGCACCTATTACCTAATGCTGTCGGAGGGCGAGCGTGCCGACTCCATCACCCGCTGCATCCTGCTGAACAAGGAGGCCTCGCAGGAAGAGAAGGTCTACTTGCTGCGTCAGGAGATTAGTGCCAGCGAGAATGCCGACGGCGACAGCACCTATATCCTGAACCTCTTCCACGAGATGATGGCACAGCCCGACCCCGACCCGGAGCTGGGCGAGTTCTGTGCTGCCTACATGAACCTGAAGAAGATGCCGCGCGACAGCGTGAGCAACATGCTCGAGTTCGTGCTTGGCCTGGCCCCCGACAATGCCTCGGCCCGCCTGCAGCTGGTGCAGTATGCCTGGGAGGACGGCAACGAGCAGCGCGTCATCGAACTCTGCAAGGCCGCCCGACAGTATAACCCCGACGAAATGGCCTTCTACTACTACCAGGGCATGGCCTACTACAGCCTGCAGGACAACGACAACGCCTTAGAGGCCTTCCGCAACGGCATCAGCGTCATTGACGAGGAGAGCTCGCCCGACATCGCCTCCTCTTTCTATGAGGTGATGGGCGACCTGCTCCACCAGAAGGGACTGAAGGAGGAGGCCTACGCCGCCTACGACTCCTGCCTGCACTGGAAGCCCGACAACATTGGCTGTCTGAACAACTACGCCTACTATCTCAGTGTGGAGGGCGAGCGGCTGGAACAGGCCGAGCAGATGAGCTATCGCACCATCAAGGCCGAGCCGAATAACTCCACCTACTTAGATACCTACGCCTGGGTACTCTTCATGCAGAAGCGCTACAGCGAGGCACGCATCTACATCGACCAGGCCATACAGAACGACTCGCTGCACAGTCATGTCATCATTGAGCACGGCGGCGACATCTACATGCTCAACGGCGACGTGGAAGGCGCGTTGGCTCACTGGAACAACGCCCTGGAGCAAGACCCGGGAAATAAAGTACTCATCAGAAAAATAAAGCGTAAAAAATACATAAAGCAATGAAACATCTGTCTCTTATTCTGAAAGTCCTGGTGCTTGCAGCACCACTTTGGCTCGCATCCTGTATCGGCCATAAGAAAACCGTCGAAACCAAGCCCGCGGAGCCTGTCAACCTGGAGAACAGGGCGCTGCTGGAGAAAGTGAACAGCAACAACCAGACTGGCGAGTTCGTTACCTCGAAGATACGGTTCACCGTGGAGATGGGGGCCCTCTCGCAGTCGCTCACGGGCAACCTGAAGATGAAGCGCGACGATGTCATTCGCCTGCAGCTCATGGCCTTCGGCTTCGTCGAGGCCGGGCGCATAGAGTTCACCAAGGACTATGTGCTCATCATCGACCGCATCAACAAGCAGTTCCTGCGCGTGCCCTATCATCACGTGGACTTCCTGCGCAACAGCGGCATCAACTTCTACACCCTGCAGGCCATGTTCTGGAACGAGCTGTTCCTCCCGGGATTTGACCACGTCTCTGAGGCGCAGTACGACAGTATCAAGGTGCAGGGCGACAGCGAGAACACTATCCTGAGCTACGAGAAGGACAAGATGACCTACAGCTGGCTCACCGAGAGCGCCACGGGACGTATCAAGATGGCCAACATTCTCTATACCCCGCGACAGGGCGGCAACACGCAGCTCAACTGGGACTATCGCAGCTTTGCCATGCTGGGACGCAAGGCGTTTCCCGATGACATGAGCATCACGCTGACAACGCCCGACAAGGAGGTGAAGCTCGGCGTGCGACTGAACTACCTGAACACGGATAGCGACTGGGAGACGCGCACGCAGGTGTCGAGCAAATACAGCGAGGTGGACGTCGACGAGATACTGCGACGCTTCATGGCGTTATAAATGATTTAGAAATAAGCAAAATGCAAAAAGAATGGTGCGATTTCGGAGGTACGAGGGTACGAAGGTTCGGAGGTGCGAGGATAGACTCCTCGTGGAAAACTGGGCGTGCAAACTATTCTCGTACCCCCGTACCTCCGTACCCCCGCACCTCCGAGTTATCGAAGATTATTAAGGTGAAGGATATGATAAGATTAGGGTGGATACTGTGTCTGTTGATTGCCCTGTTGATGCCTGCCTCGGCTCAGCAGGCAAGGTCGTCGCAACGGAAGCCGGCGGCCAAGACCAGCGTAAGGAATAACACGAACCAGAAGACGACTTCCACACAACAGAGACGCGGCACCGCAACCCGGCAGACGCAGGGGCAGCAAGGACGCAGGGGAAAGAAGACGCAGCAGCCATCGGTGAGCACCTTGCAGAACGAACGCAAGAAGCTGCAGCAGGACACCGAGGCCAAGAAGAAGCGCAAGGCACAGGTGGAGCAGAACGTGCGGCAGGGCATGAACACTCTGCTCGTGCTGAACAGCGAGATTAACGAGAAGCGCCGCACGATTAACACCATCAGCAAGGACATCATGGCTCTTGAACACGAGATGGTGGTCATCAACCAGCAGATTGACACGCTGAGCAGCGAACTCGAGGACCGCAAGCAGCGCTACATGAAGTCCATGCGCTACCTGCACCGCAACCGCTCCATACAGAACCAGATGATGTTCGTGTTCAGTGCCGACAACTTCAACCAGATGTATCGCCGCATGCGCTTCACCCGTGAGTATGCCACGTTCCAGCGGGCACAGGGCGATGCCGTGAAACAGAAGCAGAAGCAATTGTCGAAGAAACGCGCCGAGCTGGCCGAGGCCAAGCTCCAGAAGCACTCCCTGCTGAAGCGCGGACGCGAGGAGCAGCAACAGCTGGAAGGCAAGCAGGACGAGCAGCAGAAGCAGGTGAACGCCCTGCAGCAGGAGCAGCGTGCGCTGGCCGTCGTCATCGAACAGCAGCAGCGGCAGGAACGCGAGCTGAATGCCCGCATCGACAAGATGATTGCCGAGGAGATAGCCCGTGCCAAGGCTCGTGCCGAGGCAGAGGCTCGCAGGAAGGCCGAGGCCCGCAAGAAGGCAGAGGCCGAGGCCGCCAGGAAGCGACAGGCCGAACTGGCTCGTAAGCGTGCTGCCGCCGAGGCGGCCCGCAAGGAGAATGAGCGGCGCATTGCCCAGGCCAAGGTGGCCGAGGAACAGGCAAAGGCCGAGGCGCGTGCAGCTATCAGGAAGAGCGCACAGGAGCGAGCTGCCGCCCAGCGCAAGGCTCAGCAGGCCGAGCAGGCCCGCAAGCAGGCTGAACTGCAGGCTCAGAGGGACAACAAGGCGCGCGAAAGGGAGATTGCCGAGGTTTCGGCAGCACCGGTGGATGACTATAGCGCTCCCGCCGCCGACCGTATGCTCACGGGAGGCTTCGAGCAGAACAGGGGACGTCTGCCCATGCCCGTAGCAGGTGCCTACCAGATTTTGCGCACCTTTGGCAGCAACATCGTCGAGGGGCTGCGACATGTGCAGCTGGAGTCGAAGGGCATTCACATCAAGACGAGGCCCGGCACTGCGGCACGCAGCATCTTCGATGGTGAGGTGAGTGCCGTCTTCATTCAGGGCAGCAAGTATGTGGTCATGGTGCGCCACGGCAAGTATATCTCCGTCTACTGTAACCTTTCGTCGGTCAGCGTGAGCAAGGGCCAGCGCGTCGCCACAAAGCAGACGCTCGGCACCATCGGCAGCGACGGACTCATGCAGTTCCAGCTCCGCAACTGGACACAGCTCCTCAACCCCATGCGGTGGTTAGGACGATAGCTTCGCGGATTTTAGGAGCAATTTGAGTGACAGGTGAACAGAAAAAGAGGTGAACACCTTTGATTTGTGTTCACCTCTTTTTCGATTAATTACTTGACAAAAATCTTCTTTCCACAGTGGATATATATGCCAGGAATAGTAGGCTTTTTCTTGCCTAAGCTAATCCCTTGCAAAGAATACCAATAACCGTCAGCAACTGTTGTTGTACATGTATCTTTGATACCGTCAATCATTTCTTCTACAAATACTGGTGTATATGTATGATTACCATCTACAATGATTCGTATAGAGGCCTCATTGGAAATTATCTTTCCATCGCAAAGCCATGAATCAAATACGTAACCTTGAATGGGTACAGCCGAAAGCAACAGTGTCTCACCCCACGAATAAGAACCAGATCCGAAGCCGGTAATCGTGCCAAGACTGCTGTCATAATCAATGACGACTTCACAATCAATTGGTGTAAATACCGCCCTCAATATGGCATCGCCAGTGACGTCATACTCAAGGGTAGCATTGCGCGACACTGTGATACCTTCGATTTGCCATTCAGTAAAGCGATAGCCCTCAGCAGGTGTGGCAGTCAGGTTAATGCGGCCGTAGTCGTAGTCGGCAGTCCCCTTATCAATTGATCCCGCATCAATATGAGGGGCAACCACCATTTCCAGATGGGCTTTTATAGCTAAGTCTTCAGTCCAAGATACTTCAAGCTCACTCTGTGGGTCAGCCTGCACTCCAGTGAGGTCGCGCAACCTGTCGCACCATACCCTCATGCTGTGCAGGCCAGGTTTCGGCTCTATCTTTGACATGTCAATTACAAAAGTTGCTTTATCGTCATCGGCATACGTTTCCGTACACAATTTGGTATCATAGGCAAAGGCAGTCATTGAATCGCCGCCGACTATAATAGAGTAACGGTTCTTCTTCAGCGATGCCATGGGGCGTGTAAAGTAAACCAGTGCCTTGACGACAGGTTGCTTGGTAGTTGTGCCAGGAAACACCTCTGTGCCGTCCTCAGTAAACAGGCGAATGTTCATGATTTGTGCTTGCTGTCCAGATATCTCTTCGAAGGTCAGCTGGTAGTTTTCCGTGGTATGGCGCAGCGAGTCGGCAAAGTGCAAGTTGTTCTCATATATGACGGAATAGTCTAACTGCACCGAGCGGTCTGTTTGCCAGAAGTTTGCCGCACTCATGATCATGCCGTCACTCTGTCGCACCACCTTTGTCAATGTCATTTTACCGTTCGTGGGGTCGTGGAGACGTCCGTAAACCCATCCCTCAGCCGTAGCATTAACGTTGAGCGTGTAGGTGCGTGCAGTGCCATTGATATCGATGCTACCGCTAACATCAGTTACGGGCTGCTCTTGTGATCCGTCGGCAGGCCATATCATATCGGGCGCGGCATTGGCATTCATTATCTCGCTTACAAGGAACATGTCTGCTCCGGCTAAGGCATTAATCTTATAGTCGAGATCTGTTGGTTGCAGGGCATCATCATCGGGATTAACAAGCGTGGTGACGTCAGAAATCTTGCTCATGTCCTTCACTGCGCGCACAAGGTTCTTTGGCGTAAAGACAGTCTTTTCTACTGCAGTGCTGCCAACGTTGAATGCCCATTCGCCAGAAAGGTGTCCCATTTCATCTGTGCCGTAGAAGAAACGGTTCAGGCGGCTGCTTCCTGGAGTGATAGTGTCGATTGATATCTCGGTGAACATCCCGTCTGCGGGTGACTGCCGATGCCCATCGTTCACCTGCTGGCTGTAGAGCAACTCATATCCAATCTCATTACCCGAGGTGTTGGAGAGAACAACTGGTGCAGTGCTCGATACCTTTACAGTTGTAACGTCAACCTTACCAGGATTGGTCACCAATACAGCCATCTCGGCAGGTTCCTTCGATTCGATGCTACTGGTGGACGGGTCGTCGGCCATGAAGTTGTGTTGCATGAAGAACATGACTTTTATCTTACCACGAGGAGACACCACAATCTTAGTCAGCGATAGTGATGCTGCATTGCTAATCTTGGTCTGCTGGTCAATATAGGTGATATAACCGGAAACAAGATAGTCTCTCATCCCTTCTACTGCCGCCTCGTCCTTAGGAGTAAACGTCAGTAGCAGCGTTCCCTTGGTATTGCCTGCCAAGGTATATCCGTCGGCTGTCTTTGTAAAACCTGTATATGCCCCCTCACTGACGCTAAAGACATCGGTTGAGTCCTCGTATGTGTAATAACCTATAATCTCTGGATAGAAGTTTAAATTATTGAGCATACCTTCCTGCCCGTTCTTCACTTCAAGTACGGCTTCCACAGTCTGCCCTACGCAGATCTTGCTGACGTCTCCATTGAATGCCAACTTCATATATGAATCATAAGTGGGCAACGGGATGTTAATGTCGGGATCTTCTTCCTCGATTTCTATAGTGTCATTTTCGAAGTCGAACGGCTTATAGTAGATAGAGTCAGAGTCCTGAGGCTCTGGCTTTGTCGGCTCTATAACCTCAGGCTTCATCGTGCCGTCTCCACAGCCCATGAGCACCTGATAGGTATCTTCTTCTGAGAAGTTATCGCCATTAATGCCGAATCCATACTTCATCAGTAACGCGGCGATGCTACGTTGGCGGCGTTCCTCGGGAGAACTATAGGATAGGTCTACCACCCATGACTCGTTGGGGTAGAGAATGGCGGGCAGATTCGTCAACTGTTCTAAATTGACACCAGGCACTTTAGGAAGTGTCAGGTCCATGTTGATGGCAGGACGTGAGCCGACATTGGTGATGGTCATAGCGTAAATCGTGTCGTTGCAGCCCAGTACATCGTATTCAGGCAACTGGGGCACTACGATAGCCTGTGGTGCATTATAATCGATATCAAGGTTGCCCGAAAGTTTGTATTCGCCGGTTTCCATGTCTGTGCTGGCTATATAGTTAGTAAGCACAGCTTTGTAAGGCAGATAAAGATTGACGGTCAGTGTCTCGCTTGGTCCCACTACTAACTGAGTTCTCACAGTCTTATGGCGATCGGCAGAGGCTTCCACGTTATATACACCTGAGGCCAGCCCTGTGGCAGTCCACTTGCCGTTGGTGTCAGCCGTGCCGCCGGCCACTTGTGTACCATAGATGTCTGTCACTTTAATAGCAGCTCCACTGACATGATCGAAGCCTCTGTCTGACTTGCTATAAACATCATGTGTCTGTACGACAATCTGTGACGGTACCTTAGGCTCAGGAACACCGTTATTACCACCATCATCTTTCTTTTCAACAATTTTGACAGTGACATTGAGTAGCTTCGGTGTTCCGCTCTCCGGTGTCAGCAGTACCGACGATGCATAGCTATGATTAGGCACTAAGCGGCTGTTGTGGGTCAACTGTAAATACAGAATGGTTGACTCGCCTGGAGCCAGTGACTTTATCGTGCGTCCGCTGAGGCTTTTCAGCCATGTCGAAGCCGCAGGGATACTTAGGGCTATTTGCCCTGTTGCACGCATACCGTAATTGGTCATCTTTACGCTTACCTGACGGCTGGTCTCCTCCAGCAGTGTGGTAGATATAGTCTGTGGCGAGAGTGCCAGATTGCCCATTGTGGCGCGGCAGAAGTAGTTGATTTGCAGGCTGGCCGATACACCCTGTCGGCACTGTGCCGTAATCATAAAGTTTATCGCGGCTCCCGTCATACTCTTCTTGGGTGTGACAGTATAGCCTATGGTGACTGTCTCGCCGGCTGCAATTGATTGGGGAATATTGTTGAATTCCAGCTGGCAGCCGTCGGGTAGGGTGTTATGAGTCAGCACAATGCCGTCGATGGCTTTGCCCGATGTGTTCTTCAGCGTAAGCTTGCCGCTCCGCTGGTAGTCCACGTTTTCTATCCATCGTGTTCTGTCGGCTGTGAACTGCATGTTCCAAACGTTAATGTTGCACGACAGCGGTGAGTCAGTCTGTCCTATAGCTAAAGCCATGACTTTCATGATGCCTGCGGCTGAGCGGTCGATGGCTACCTGCGTGCGGAACGTCCCGTCGGCTCCCATCCGCGTGTCGCCGTAGGTGCGCTGGCCGCTTCCTTTCAGAGTGACACGGATGGTCTGTCCATTGAGGCGACCAGCCACACGTCCTGTTACGGTGACAAGTTCGCCAGGCAAATAGGACTCGCGGTCAGTAGCAATACTCTCAACACTGAATGGGGCAGCCACGAAGACACGTTTGAAGATTCTTGATACGTTATTGGAAGTAGAGAATTCCGGTATCTTGTTGTCGCTATTGACACGGGCGTAAAGCCAGTAAGTGCCTACCTGTTCAGGAATGACGGCCGTAAACTTAAATTTCTCTATGTCGCCAACACTCAGTTCACGTTCTGTGTATACCGTCGTGACGTGTGTACTCTTGACCCCCTGACGCAAAGAACTGGCAGTAGCGAGGTAGAAGTCAATGCGCATACCAGCAGGCAAGATAGCCGTTCCTTCGTTGCCCACCTCAGTATAGAGCGTGGCGGGAATGCCGGCATAAAATTGGTCGCCGTCATAGTCAACAGACAGACAAACGGCATCAGGCAGGGTGCGGTCGCTTACGCGTAGAGTCAGTGCTGCAGGCTCTATATCCTGTGCAGTGGCCGTGAGCGTCACCATGTGGTCATCGCCTTCATTCTCGTTCTTGGCAGCACGCACGGTAAAAGTTGCAGAATAGCTGCCCGATGGGATTGTCACCGACGCAGGCAGTGTCACTCCATTGTCGCTACTGGTTAGGGCGACGGTGAGGCTATTGGCTGTGGAAGCCACGTAACGGCGTACTGTAATAACGGCAGAACCTCCTTCGGCAATCGAATTGACACGTGATGTCAGCGTCAGGTAGGGCGCCTCGTCGTCACTAATGCGCAGGCTGGTAGTGGCATAGGCTCGGTCGCCGCTGGGGGCATAGGTACTGCTGCCTTCCACATAAAGTTGTGCAGTGATGGCTGCTGAGCGTTCACCGTCAACAGTCGTGTTGTCGAGAATGCTAACGGGCACCTCTATCGATTTCGATCCAGCGGGGAATACCACCGTCGACGAGTTCAACACTACGTCAGAACGTGAACAGGTGAGCTTGACCTTCATGGCTTTGTCGATGCAGCGGTCACGGGTAATGATAAGTGTCGATGCCGACTGACCTGTATTCTCTGCTACTACCGACGGTGTTACCACGGCACTAATGGCGGGACGGTCGTCATCAAGAAGTAGAAATGATACAGATGCCGACTGATAGTATGACGGCGATCCAGAAAAACGTACGCTGCCGTCCAGTTGCGGTGTGCCGTCGTGGATAGCCGTAAGCGTCACTTGTCCGCTGGCCTTTCCGGCAGGAATTGTTATCGTGCGTGGCTTGGTGAATCGGTGAGCCGCCGAACATGACAGTTCGAAAGAAAGATTGCTGGTAAGTTCCCCACCACGTGTGGCTGTAATCGTAATTTGTTCACCCTCATGGATTTCGGATGCCGAGGTTGTCAGCGTCAGCGGATCTTTGTCATCATCAATGCGTCTCAGGTGAACCCGCTGCTCATTATAGCCGTGGGCTGCAGGAATAGTAACGTCGCACTCATTGGCTCGTACAATATTGTCGTCAACACTGTATATGCGAAACGACACGCCCTCAGAACCAGCGGGTATGGTGACAGTTTGTGGCAAAGCGTAATTGCCGAGGCGCAGTAGATTTGTCACGTTGCAGTTCACCTCAAATGTTTCCGAGTGAGACCAGTCGCCAGTTCGCGTGAGTGTCATGGTTATGTAGTCGTATGTCCACCACTGATTATAGGCGTTGCGGTAGTAGTGTCCTTCGTTGACAGTGGTCTTGTCGCATGTCAGCATCAGCAGTTTTGTCAGTGTCACCGTGGCTTCAGAGTAGGAGCTATTGTTCCAGTCGTCAACCATCAGCTCGCCAGTGTCGTGGTTGGGTATCATCTCAACGTAAGCCTTTACCTCACCGTCGATATGTGGAGCCGATGGCACGGTGAATTCCAGCGAGCGTTTGATGTTGCTGTTAGCAGCAAGGGTGGTCGTCACGGCAACATTTCCTAAGAGACAGCGCTGGCCGGTGACCACACTCTCCAGATAGTATTTCTCTGTCCATCCGGCACGAGTGGGGCCGTTGCCTATATTACGAGCATCATAGCCAATGGTCACTTTTCCGTTTGGGGACAGCGTTGCAGGGCTGATGGTAACATTGGCAGCTTCGAGGTCAGGCAGGTCTTCGCGCGAAACGGTGTATGTACACTCCGCCGTTTGGCTGGTGGCAATGTTGTTACCTTTCTTATCGGTTAACACCACGTTGCTAACCTTCACTGGATAGTTTAGTCTGCCTTTGTCCTGAGCCGACATGGGCAACCTCAGCAGGATGCCGCTGTTGCCAGCAATGACGTTGTTGTTGCTACTGTAGACCACAACCCTATAGGTGGTGGTAGCAGCTGTCGCTGAGTGTACGCTGACAGAGTGGCCATTGCGAATGAGGCGTTGCGCAGGACGAGGTGTGCCGTTCTGCGGCATGGCGAATGGCAGGTCGATGTCGAATTGCACTGCATATACCTCATCACTGTTGTTCATCGAGATGGGCACGTTGACAGTGCGGTTGACACCACCCTCGAAGTCGTTCATCACTATCACGTTCTCACGGTCCTGAGCCTGGACGGTGAGCGTGGCAGCTATCATGGCGAACACGAGCATGAAAAGTCGCTGCGCGTTCAATGCTTGAAGAATCTTTTTCATCATATTATTAAAGCCTCCTACCTTGCTTATTTCTTAAGTATTTTCACTGTTTTGCTTTCGCCGTTGGCATCGGTTGTGCGCACGATATAGATGCCAGGGGCGAGGCGGGTCTCTATGATGGTAGTTCCATCTGCGGTGGCATGCACCTGTCTGATGGCTGTCGGCTGGCCAATGGCCGACGCTATTTCGCTGGCATCGGCACCGGCACATCTAATAGCCACTGGTTGACCACTATGAGCCATGGAGAGCAGGGCCGTGGTCTTGCTGGCGGGAATAACGACACCCGTTGGCGAGAAGATGACATAGCGTGAGCCAGTGTCGGTGTTGCAGCCTACCATCTGGAAGTCGCGGTGGTTGAGCAGCAGACTCACCTCGTCGGTCTTCACACCGTCAATCTCTACATCGATGGCCGCCACACTGACAGTCGAATGAAGAGCAATGCCCTCACCCTGTTCGTAGAGCCAGCATTGAGCTTTGGCCTCAGTATTAGTTTCCTCGGTTTCACTGCCTGTATTGTCATCGCCATTGGCACTACGTGCAAAATTGATACTGCGAGCAGTGTTGGGCAGTCCCAAGAAAATGTTGATGGTACATACGATATCCTGCACGTTGATAATATGATCAACATAGGTGTTGGCAGCCCAGAGGTTGAAGGGCTGGGCCGTGGCAAGGATATAGTTGAGCGTGTGCTGGACGTCAAGGATGTTGACACTTCCGTCGATATTGGCATCTCCAAGCGTGACGTCGAACATTGCTGGACATGCTGACCAACGTTGCCATTCGCCATTGCTTACCAAGGCCACACGGGTCTTGTCTTCTAAAGTGGTGGTGCCGCTCTGCCAAGGTGTAAACTTCCATCCCTGTCCTTTGCCATTATAACTGTAGGTACCATAAATGGTGGTAGGTTCGTGGATGTCTACCACTTGCACATCAGCCATGAGACTGTTGTCATTGGCTTTGGCATCGTAATAGAAGAGCGATGGCAAGGTTAGTGTCACTTTCGAACCGACAGAAGCGGTCTGCGTGCTGGCGTCCACAGAGGTAATATCTGCGACAAAGCCCTCACTGGCTCCCGACGAACTGTTGCCGAATATACGGTACTGACTCTTCAGGTTGACCGTTGTCAGCGTGTTGGGTAGTGTGCCCGACACTTGACTGATACGGTTATGGCTCAAGTCGAGAGAACGTAATTTAGGCATGCGTGCAACGAGAGGTGCTACGTCACCGGTGATGTTGTTGCGACTTAGGTTGAGATAAGTAATCTCCGAGAGCGCTGGCATCCAGTCGGTGCTCAGCTCTCCACTGTAGGCGTGGTTAGACAGGTCAATCTCCGTCACGCGGTGGTCAACGAAGGTTACGCCGGGGAAGTCACTCTCGTATGCGCCCTCGCGCTCGAAGTTCCAGTATCCGTTGAGTCCTAAGTGGTCGCTAATCAACTTGAGTGCCGCCAGATCGTCGGCATTGATGGGATGGGGCAACAAGATGATATTTTCAAACCGATGTTCAGTCCAACTCGTACCGCAGCGGGCGCGGATACAGAACGTGTGGCTACCCGTCAGTGTAAGACAGTTGATGGCGTAGTCTGTGCGAGAGATGCCGTTGCCACCGTCTTGACCTTCTCCGGAGATGGTCTTTCCTTGGCCGTAGCCGGGGTCGGTGTCCCAGTAATACTCCACACGGTCTATCAGACCACCGTCGGCCATTACTGTAAAGCTGATTTTGAAGTCATCATTCATACTCGATGTGGGTACGGTAAGAAGAGTGAACACCGGCGTGGGGTCAACGATGACCGGCGCGGCGATGGTGACCGTGTGGAGAGAGGTTACCCAATAGCCCACGCCACTTTGCAGCCTTATTACTAAAGTGTGGTTGCCAGGGGTGAGGTTGGTGGTAGAAACGTTGAGTGGGTTTTCCTTCTCGGTACTTATAACATAACCTGTAGAGGTCATCAGAGCCGTTGCCTTACCCCATCCTGGATCGCTGTCCCAGAAATACTCCACTCGCCCGATACTGTTGAGATTGCCTACTATGTATTCCACGGGCAGCGATTCGCCTGCCACGGCCGCAGAAGGAACGTGCATCTCTGTAAATACCGGCACGTCGGCAACCCAAGAAGGTCGACCATTCACAGTGCCGCTCACAGTCCAGTTGTAGCTGTTGCTTTGGTCAATGGTAGCATAACTGTTGCTAATCGTAACATTCCGGATGATGTGGTTAGTATTGTTCCTTATCTTGCCCATCACCCAAGTGCGATCAATGCTCACGCTGTTTTCCTGGATATTGATGTCGCCTAATACCCACAGTCCTTTTATCGTTACGTTGCCCGAGGTAATGTTAATGTCGGCGGTAATAAAGTTGTCGAAAGAGTAGCCTAAATTGCCTACAATCATCACTTTCTTGCTCACATTCTGCACATTGGATGCCTGAGGATAGCCTACGCGGTCTACCTGCAGGATATCGCCGTCCTTCACCTGGTTGCTGGCCATAGCGGCATTGATGTCGGCAAAGTCGTAGCGGATGGGCGAACAGTTACCTATGGTCCATATTCGACCAGTGTAGCCGTTGAACTCATAGGGAGTGTCATCGTAATCGAGTTTCACTTTTGCGGCATACACCACGGACTCACTGCCGCAGAAAGCACGCAGATATAGAGTATGTTCGCCCGTCATGTCAGCACATTCCAACTTGTAGTCAGTGCGACTGATACCTTGCCCATTGTCGTGCCCTTGTCCTGTGATGAGGTGTCCCTTTTTCTCGCCGGGGTCGTTGTCCCAGTAGTATTCTACCCAGTCTATGAGTCCTCCGTCGGCTTTGGCCGTGAATGCTATTCTCAGGTTGTCGTTGTAGGCCTTATCGGGAATAATAACATCCGTAAATAGGGGTATGGGTGGCAATGGTTCCTTGACGGTGATACCGACAACCTGCGTCACCCAATAGCCGCTGTAACTTCGGGCGCGGACTACGAGCAGATGCCTTCCGGCCTCAAGACCCTCGGTCGATATAGGAAGTCCAGCGGTACCAGTTTCTAAAACATAGCTGCTATTGGCATTTTCAAGCTTTTTGGCCTTGGCCCACCCTGGATCTTCGTCCCAGAAATATTCCACAAGGTTCACTGTTGGAACATTGTTGATGGCATAGACTACGGGTAGTTCCTCGCCAGCGACAACCTCTTGGGCAATTGTGAATGGTTCAAAGTAGGGCATATCATCGACATAGTTGACATAGGGTGGCATGGTCACACCGTTGGTGATTGCGCTTATCGTCCAGTCGTAGCCGGCACTGTCGTCTACTCCCTGGGTGACTAAGCATTCATTAATCTTTGCATAGTCACAAATATAGTCCTCGTCACCCATAATTTTACCATACACGGCACAGCGCTCTATGGTAGCATAGTCATCGCGAACATACACATTGCCAGTTACACGTAACCCCACCACCGTGACATTTGCAGACTCGATATACAGGTTACTACCATTGATTGCAGGAAAATCGGCTCCAGATATCCAGTAAGAGCTATTACCAACTATTTTTACGGATTTATCTACCGTTTGTGCATCAAGTATACATGCACGGTCGACAAACAGAATGTCGCCATCCTTCACCTGGTTGCTGGCCATGGCTTCATTGATGTCGGCGAAATCGTAGCGGATGGGGGTATAGCGTCCTATCAT
Source organism: uncultured Prevotellaceae bacterium (assembly GCA_900318815.1). Classification (GTDB taxonomy): domain Bacteria; phylum Bacteroidota; class Bacteroidia; order Bacteroidales; family Bacteroidaceae; genus Prevotella. The sequence continues at coordinate 32,874 of ONMA01000037.1, read as the reverse complement.
CCAAGTACGGCCATTGTAACCCTCAAAGTCCGACTGATGTTCAAAGCGACGGACTTTACCCCTGATGGTTCCCGAGACATACTTATAGGTATCAGCCTCCGTGTCGAGGTAGACGGCCCAGCATTCATCAGAGGGGGCAAGAATATCGCCATACTGCGTGACACTACTGCTGCCACTGATGCTGATAGCAGTGAGACAGTCAGTGCCTGATGGTTTGACTGCATTGACAGAAGCCGAAGCGTCGACGACTACGGTGGCTCTGCCCGTGACACTCAGTAGACAGTCGCCTTCAAATGAGTCACTACTGCTGATAGTACCGTTGCTAAACTTGACGTCAGTCTTTACTTCGAGCGGTTTCGTGCGGTCAGTGGCCGAACTGAACAGTGACAGGTCGACCACGGGAATGTCAATTGGAATAGACACTTTCCGAACACGTTTCGCTTTCTGACGTGATTCCTGGCTGGTAACCTTGGCCGGACGGCTGGCCGCCAGATTGTCGAGATATGCCTGCAGGTCGTCATTCACCTGACTATTGGCAGACACCGACATGCTTGTCAGCAGCAGCACGGCCACTGACATCAGCCTTTTGAAGTGTTTTTTTATCATAAGCATTGATCGTTTAAATAATATTCTTATCTCACTGTATATTTTTTGCCATCAATAATATAAATGCCCTTCGGCAGCTCCGAGGGGTGTCCCGCTGTCAAACGGCGGCCCGAGAGGTCATAGATTGCGTGTCGGTCATTCTCATCACCAGCATCTGCTTTTGCTGTTATGCCGGTGGTGGTACCGTCATGGATAACGACCAGTACCGGACTGTTAAGGACCATCCTCGGCCCATTGGAATAGGTAGTCGTCAGTGCTGGGGTAACACAGCGAACCGCCGATCATGCAGCGAAATCCTGAGCTTTTCAGACCTGTACGCTGGCTATTGACACCTTTGATGGTCAAGAGTTCACCCAACGCCTGTGTGTTCTCCTTCTGTTCAGACAGCTGCGATGCACGAAAGCTAATCGTGTGTTTTCCTGTTTTCTTCGCACGAATTAAATAAGGTGTGTTCGCCAGCAGGTCGCCGTCGCCTGCTGTCAGCAGCGTGGCTTCTATTTGGGCGTGGTCGTCTGTGGTGGAAGCACCCGTCAGCCGTGCCACCTCAAAAGAAGAACTCCACTGGTCATAGCTCAGCGAGAATGGCACATACAGCGACTGCCACTGCGTGTTTTTGAATTGTCGGGTGTACGTCGTAGCCGTCAGCACGTCCTCGGTGTCGGCAAATGAATTGAGGTAGTCCTGCAAGTCATCCACCTCTTCCTCGTCAATCGGTACGATAATCCCGAACTCGCTCCACGGCGCAGTGGTCTTGTAGTCGTTCAAGGCTGACGCGGGCACATGTAGCGTGTCATTTGTAAGGTTATCTTCATAAAAAACATTGCCTTCCGTTGTTGGCACCTGCTTTGCATAGCAATACATATCTCTTAGCTTTCTACAATTACGGAAAGCAAACTCTTCTATTCTCGTCACGCTGTTGGGAATCGTGACGGAGGACAGGCTGCTACAATAATAGAAAGCAGAGTGTCCTATACTCGTCACGCTGTTGGGAATTGTGATGGAGGTTAGGCTGCTACAATAATAGAAAGCACGCTCTCCTATGCTTGTCACGCTGTTGGGTATGATGGTATTGGCGCATCCTGTGATGAGTTCGTTCGTACTTGTCTTGATAATCGCATTACAGTTGTTGCGTGAGTCATAAATAGTATTGTTGGCATCTATTGAGATGCTGGCCAGGCTGCTGCAATAATCGAAAGCATTCCCTCCTATGCTCGTCACGCCGCTGCCAATCGTGATGGAGGTCAGGCTGCTACAACCATAGAAAGCGCCGTTATGCTCGTCACGCTGTTGGGAATGATGGTATTGGCACATCCTATGATGAGTTCGTTCGTATTTGTCTTGATAATCGCATTACAGTTGTTGCGTGAGTCAAAAATAGTATTGTTGGCATCTATTGAGATGCTGGTTAGGCTGCTGCAACTTGCGAAAGCATACCCTCCTATGCTCGTCACGCCACTGCCAATCGTGACGGAGGTCAGGCGGCTGCAACCATAAAAAGCAGAGCCTCCTATGCTCGTCACGCTGTTGGGAATCGTGACTGAAGTCAGGTTGCTACAGCCATTGAAAGCTGAGTCTTCTATTCTCGTCACGTTGTTGGGAATCGTGACTGAGGTCAGGCTGCTGCAACTTGCGAAAGCGCATATTCCTATGCTCGTCACGCTGTTGGAAATCGTGACGGAGGTCAGGCTGCTGCAGTTGTAGAAAGCAAATTCTCCTATGCTCGTCACGCTGTTGGGAATCGTGACGGAGGTCAGGCTGCTGCAGTCAGAGAAAGCACCCCATCCTATGCTTGTCACACTGTTGGGAATTGTGATGGAGGTCAGGCTGCTGCAGTTATAGAAAGCATAGCCTCCTATTCTCGTCACACTGTTGGGAATCGTGACGGAGGTCAGGCCGCTGCAATCATAGAAAGCATACCCTCCTATGCTCGTCACAGGATAATTTGTTCCATTGAAATTGACTGTTTGTGGAATAATGACATTGCCTGTATACTCATTGGAATAAGTATAATAGGACATTCCCCGATAACTCACTTCCAACTCAGTATTATCATTGATAAACGTGTAATAGATGGTTTTGCCAGAATATACCACCTCAATGTCGTGCGCTGTCACAGGGGTTACAGCCATGCAAAAAGCCGCAACGAATAGCAAAGCTAAAACTCGTATCCTTCTCATATATGCGTACATTATTATTTTATAATATATTTCTTTCCGTCAATCAGGTAGATTCCCTTGGGCAGCTCCGAGGGGTGTCCCGATGTCATACGGTGTCCTGACAGGTCATAGATTGCGTGTCGATCAACCTCATCACCGGCATCTGCCTTTGCTGTTATGCCAGTGGTGGTACCGTCATGGAGTAGTCGTCAGTGCTGGGGTAACACAGCGAACCGCCGATCATGCAGCGAAATCCTGAGCTTTTCAGACCTGTACGCTGGCTATTGACACCTTTGATGGTTAAGATTTCACCCAACGCCTGTGTGTTCTCCTTCTGTTCAGACAGCTGCGACGCACCAAAGCTAATCGTGTGTTCTCCTGTTTTCTTTGCACGAACTAAATAAGGCGTGTTCGCCAGTAGGTCGCCGTCGTCGGCTGTTAGCAGCGTGGCTTCTATTTGGGCGTGGTCGTCTGTGATGGAAGCACCCGTCAGCCGTGCCACCTCTAAATAATAACTCCACTGGTCATAGCTCAGTGAGAATGGCACATACAGCGACTGCCACTGTGTGTTTTTGAATTGTCGGGTGTACGTCGTAGCTGTCAGCACGTCCTCGGTGTCGGCAAATGAATTGAGGTAGTCCTGCAAGTCATCCACCTCTTCATCGTCAATCGGCACGATAATCCCGAACTCGCTCCACGGCGCAGTGGTCTTGTAGTCGTTCAAAGCTGACGCTGGCACATGTAGCGTGGCATTTGTAAGGTCAACTTCGTTAAAAACACTGCTTCCCGTTGTAGGCACCTGCTTTGCATAGCAATACATTTCTGTCAAGTTACTACAAAACGCGAAAGCACTCCATCCTATGCTCGTTACGCTGTTGGAAATCGTGATGGAGGTCAGGCCGCTACAACCATAGAAAGCAGAGCCTCCTATGCTCTTCACGCTATTGGGAATGGTGATGGAGGCCAGGCCACTGCAACCCCAAAAAGCCCCGTATCCTATGCTCGTCACGCTGTTGGGAATCGTGACGGAGGTCAGGCTCCTACAGCCCAAGAAAGCACCCCATCCTATGCTCGTCACGCTGTTGGGAATGATGGTATTGGCACATCCTGTGATGAGTTCGTTCGTGATTGTCTTGATAATCGCATTACAGTTGTTGCGTGAGTCATAAATAGTATTGTTGGCATCTATTGAGATGCTGGTCAGACTGCTGCAATAAGAGAAAGCATAGTATCCTATGCTCGTCACGCCGCTGCCAATCGTGACGGAGGTCAGGCTGCTACAACCATATGCTCGTCACGCTGTTGGGAATGATGGTATTGGCACATCCTATGATGAGTTCGTTCGTATTTGTCTTGATAATCGCATTACAGTTGTTGCGTGAGTCATAAATAGTATTGTTGGTGTCTATTGAGATGGAGGTCAGGCCGCTGCAACCATAGAAAGCACCCCTTTCTATATACGTCACGCCGCTGCCAATCGTGACGGAGGTCAGACCGTTGCAGTCTTTGAATGCAAACTCTTTTATGCTCGTCACGCTGTTGGGAATCGTGATGGAGGCCAGACCGCTGCAATTAGAGAAAGCATACTCTCCTATGCTCGTTACGCTGTTGCCAATCGTGGCGGAGGTAAGACCGATGCAACCTTGAAAAGTCCCCCATTCTATACTCGTCACGCTGTTGGGAATCGTGACGGAGGTCAGGCTGCTGCAGCCATAGAAAGCAGAGCTTCCTATGCTCGTCACGCTGTTGGGAATCGTGACGGAGGTCAGACCGCTGCAACCTTGGAAAGTCCCCCATTCTATACTCGTCACGCTGTTGGGAATCGTGACGGAGGTCAGGCTGCTGCAACCATGGTAAGCATCGCTTCCTATTCTCGTCACGCTGTTGGGAATTATGACGGAGGTCAGGCTGCTGCAATCAAAGAAAGCATACTCTCTTATGCTCGTCACGCTGTTGGGAATCGTGATGGAGGTCAAGCCACTGCAATCTTCGAAAGCGCAATATCCTATGCTCGTCACAGGATAATTTGTTCCATTGAAATTGACTGCTTGAGGAATAATGACATTGCCTGTATACTCATTGGAATAAGAAGAATAGTTTGTTCCCCGATAACTCACTTCCAACTCAGTATGATAATTGATAAACGTGTAATAGATGGTTTTGCCAGAATATTCTACCTCAATGTCGTGCGCTGTCACAGGGGTTACAGCCATGCAAAAAGCCGCAACGAATAGCAAAGCTAAAACTTGTATCCTTTTCATATATGCGTACATTGTTATTTTATAATATATTTCTTTCCATCAATCAGGTAGATTCCTTTGGGCAGTGACGAGAGGTGGGTTGTCTTGCAGACGCGCCACCGGCGACCAGAGAGGTCGTAGACTTGGAGTTCGCCGTTGCTGACTGCTGTTGCGGGATAAGTGACGGCAGTTGTGCAGTTAGTGAAGCGCAGCGTGACGGGACGTGCTGATGCCTCGCTGACTATCGTGGCATACCACCTAAAAGGTGGAAGTACATCTTCGTCGCTGTTGGGAATCCATAGCGAACCACCGGCAAGACGGTATTGGTGGGCAGTCTTCATGCCCTTGAGGTTACCGTAGTTTCCAGTGATACGGAACACTGCTTCCTGAGCATTGTCGGTTGTGGTGACGATTTCCTTTTCCACCATCCTCGAAGCACCGACGTTAAACGTAAATACCCCTTTCTTTTTAGCACGTATCAGATAGGGCTGGTTAGGTACAATTTTACTGTCAGCAGATGTCATCACTACAGCCACAAGTTCCTGACGGTCGGCAGTACCGTCTCTATTGTCATCGTAGCTATTGAATTGTTGTATACTGGCAATATCAAAGTCGGCACACCAGTCTTCATAGTTCAGTGTAAAAGGCACAAAGAGCGACTGCCATTCCGTATTTTGGAACTGACGAGTATACGTGGTCTGAGTCAGCAAATCATTCATGTCAGCAAATGAGTTGAGGTATTCTTGTAGATTGTCAGCACTATTATTGGAACTATTAACAGCCGAAATGTTCACTTCGTACCTGGTATCACTGTTCTGACTATTATCCAAAGGATGACTTATTACTGCATAGTATCTGCCTGGGGTCAAATTAATGGTCTGTTGGCTATTCAAGGTAATTGCTGTCAATACGTCCCCCTGTTGGTCAAACAGACGCAGGCGACATGGCTTCTGACTTCGAAAAGCTATATCCTGCCTCAACAGGTTGTCGAATCCCAGTACCCGATAGTCACCAAATCCTTCTGGACAGACAAGCCATGTGTCGCCTAATGTAATCGACGTTGCCTTGCGACACAGTTCATCGCTCATGTCGAATGATTTCCGAATAGAAAAGTCTGAACTGCCATCTTTCTGCATACTACGCAAAGAAAAGTCGATTGTCTGTGTACGCGACAGGTTGACCTCATCTTTTGTCGCATCGACTACGAAGGTGGTTCCCGTTTCAAGGTTGCCTATCTCTTGTAAATCAGGAATGGTGAATATTTTATCTTGAAGTACAAAGTCTGTTGATTCTGCAATACTATTATATGCGGTCTTGCCGTTAAAAGAGTAATAGTAACCCACGTAGGGACTGGACGTTGACTCCGATCCTGCCGCCACGTAAAATAAGTAACGGGCAACGGGACTCCAGTCGCCACCACTGTTTCTAACGCGAAGGTTTGCCACATGTAAGCCCACTTCAAGCGTTGAAATCTCCTTAGTAAATATATAAGTTGTCGTTGACGATTTTTCTCTTATGCAATGGGCATAATCATCATCTATCCAATATTCTACATCAGAAAGTTGAGTCGAAGGCTCTGGATTCACAGGCTTAACAAACAGGAAACGGCTGACTGGACTCCAGTTACCTAAACTGTTCCTTACACGGAAATTCAGGCAGTGCAGTCCTGTTGCGAGTGAGCCTATGTTCTCTTCCATATTGACAGTTGTCTGGCTACCACTGCCTGACTTATGGTTCTGGACATCGTCATCAAACCACCATTCCCATTCCAATACAGTAGCTGACGGCTCTGGTTCCATGGGTACATAGAACAACATACGCTGTATAGGCCCCCAGACTCCATCGCTGTTTTGGACGCGGAAATTCAGCGTCTGCAACCCTTGGTTTAAACCACCAATAGATATTGTTAGATTTATGTTTTCACTACCTTCTATCACCGATTCGCGACTTCCAGCATCATTCCCAAACCAATACTCATAACGCGTAATTGTCTGTGCTGGTAACAATGTAACGGTCTGTAGAAGTATCGTGAACAATATATACCGATACGCCATAGCCGTCATATTAATTTGCTGTTACCGAAACATTTACCGTCAGTTTCTTATTTGCTGCATCCACATTTAGATTATAATTTATAACCTTAGGATTGTTAGGAACGAGAGTAAAGGGTGTGGTACCGCCCTTGATACCAATTACAGTTCCATCAGTACCCAACATACTTGTGCTATAATTATATGTATCGCTCCAACTGAAAGAACCTGTCTGACAGTTTTGCATAGTATTGGTGCCATTGTCTTGGTATAATTTGCAATAGGAAAAGTATGAGTCACGTTGTGTATAGTAGTTACGAACAATGCAATTTAAGAACGTTGCTTTAACATTGTCAGAGGTATTAAAAGACAAAATATTGCAATTTACAAATGTTACATCTCCAACATTTGAAGCGTAGTATCTTAGCTGACGTACTACAGAATTGACCACCTGCATATTTTTTATATTAAAATTTAAGTTAATATAGGAATTAGAACCATAACAGTAGCATCTGTCAATTACAGCATCAACAAGAGAGCCACATGAGAATCCATAAAATTTACATTTTCTTATAACAAGTCCTGTTGACGACCCTCCACTGATGGAACCTTGGATGTTCAGCGCATCCAACATACGGGCTGTAAAAGTACCTGATGCAGTAATGTTGACATTGCCATTAATAATAGTATTCTCACCCGCACCTATCAACGAAATTGCCTTTGGAATGGTAATTCCACCCGAAAAGCTTCCCTCGTTCAAGAATATGGTGTCACCTGCTACTGACGCATTAATTGCCGATTGTAGTTCCTCGGCATTATACATCGTTAATTGTCCGTAATGCGACAGCGTAACTTTTGCTACCTGTCCCATAGCCACCTGAGCACTGAGAACAATGACTGTCCCCAAGAGCAATAGTATTCGTTTCTTCATCATTATTATTAATTTTAATTAGTTCCAATTCGTGTTCGGCGGCAAAGATAACAAATATTTCCGATTTGGCCAAAGAAAGACGATGGTTTTCTTTGAAAAGTATGGTGTTTACGCTTCAAAAGTATAATACTTTTAGGGCGTAAACACCATACTTATGCTGCGTAAGTACTATGTTTTTGCGTCACTTGCCAGACGGCTCTGTATTCTTAGGCATGGCAACAGACAACATTTTGTCCTTTATCGCCTGAAATTCATCATCCCAAAGACGGTGCTCGACGAGATAACTCTCCATCTCCTTATAGGTGTCGCATTCGTACAGGATATAGGTTGAGATGACTGCCGAGTATTCATATTCGGGACCGCAACCTTCCAGCGTCGATTTGATTTTCGAGATGGTATTCCTTCGCTTCCTGTCCGTATCATCCGTTTTCAGCTTCTCGAAAAGAGTTTCAATATCGTCAACAACATGAAAGCCAATCCTTGACCGGGGCTCGGTGAAATGAAGACGGTCGTTTAATGCAAGCACGCCGATGGTAGACTGCCCCTTTGCGTTGTGATTTCTGCTATAATATCTGAAAGCTTCGATATATAGAAAATCCTTTGGATTGTCAACCAATGGGTTGACGATAGGTTCCACTTCAACGTCGTGATTGCCTTTAGTCGTATTACATTTCTTGCAGGAAGGCAACAGATTACCCCAGTGAACAACTTCGTCGGGATATTGATCCTTGCATCGGAAATGGTCTATTTCCATATAGGCACTTTCCTGATTCAGCAATTGTTCAGAATATGCACACTTGTTGTGGGTCATTTGCAGCAGGGCATGCGCTATGTATGGCTTCTTCCAGACCTCTTTCCCACTGCGTTTGAACTCTTCTGTCAATTGTGCCTCGACCTCATCGGTCAGCTCCGTCGGTTTAGCAATAAGAGACAGTTTAATCATTGTTCGTCAGGTGGGCTAATTGCAGTTTCAATAATCTTCTTTCTGGGTTCTTGGGATGCAGGATTTCCGTCAAGACCTGATAGGCGGCTTCTGCTTTTTCCTTGTCACCCTGGTCCAGTCCTTCGTCAAACAGTTTGAAATAATTTTGGTAGATGTCAGAATAAACGTCATCATCCATTCTCATCGTTTCCCGAAGGATTTCTTCCACAGTCCAACCACTGAAGTTGGTAATGGGCGAGTGTTCGGCAATGAGTTTCTCTCCCTGACGTCTCAACACATACAGATTGACCTCGTTCATGGACTGAATGACTAATGGGCTGTGTGTTGTCACAATAAACTGCACATTCTTGAATACATTGGATATAATGGCGATGATGTCCCTTTGCCATTTAGGATGCAAGTGCAAGTCAATTTCGTCTATCAGCACCACGGCACTTTCCTGCAATGGGTTGGCGGAATCGGGGTATTTCTCAAACATCCTTTTGCACAAGTCTATCACCCACGAAAGCATGGACTGATAGCCATAGCCCAGTTGCGTATACCTGAACCAACCGTCTTTTGTCTGGAACAGGACGTAGTTGCTCATCGAGTCAGAACTCTCGAACCTGAAATTAGCGATTTCCGGGAACACATTGCCACAAATCAACTCGCGAACCTTCTCAAGTCGCTTGGCTGCTAAAGTGTTATTGTTTTTGGCAGCGTAGTCTAACTGCATCAGCCATTCTTCAATGTTTACCAAGCGCTGGTCATTGGAAAAGAGCGTATCGCAATCGCCACAGGACTGCTCTGAAAGGCTTGTCTTCGAGGGATACCGACTTACGCCATATCCGAATAGATAGAATGAAGCCAATTTGTCTTTTACATCTACAGACCATGCGTTTTTATTATAGCTCCATCTTTGAACGCTATAATTAGTCAACTGACTGCTGATTGTAAAATCTTTAGTCATTTCCTGTATGTTATCTTTGTTCTTGATAGAAGCTGGCATTCTGTAAAAATCGACTTCTTCCTTTTTATTCTGAAATTGTACTCTTACAGGTCTTAGATCATTATTCTGAAATTGTACTCTTACAGGTCTTAGATCAGCAATAGCTTTTAATATACTGGTTTTGCCCGTATTGTTGTTGCCCAACAAAACAGTCCATTGGTAAAGGGAAGACTTGTCTTTCTCGCAATTAATCTCGAAATCATCAAAGCTTCTGAATGATTTAAGAGATATGGAGCGAAATTTAATACTACTATCCATAGACAATTACATTTCTTTGGTGTGCAAAGATAATACTTTTTTCTTAACTCACAAGCAATTCGGTATCAAATTCTTCGTCAGCCTAACAACTGGCGGGTGTCTTCGAGGATGGCCAGCAGGTCGTCCATGCGCTCGGCACGGAGCATGGCGATGCGGGTTTGGCGGAAGTTGGGGATGCCCTTGAAGATGGGAGTGGCGGCCAGGTGGCGACGGGTGTGTATGATGCCACGGGGCTCGTCGATCATCTCGACATTGATGCGAAGCAGTTCTTCGAGGATGTCGAGCTTCTCGTTGAAGGAGAACTGCTGGCGACTGAAGAGCCAGGGACAGCCGAAGGTGGCCCGGCCTATCATCACGCCGTCGACCCCATAGCGGTCGAAAGCCTGGTCGGCCTCTTCCAAAGAGTGGATGTCGCCGTTGCCGATGACGGGGATGGTCATGGCGGGGTTATGCTTCACCTCACCGATGAGCGTCCAGTCGGCCTCGCCCGTGTACATCTGCGAACGTGTGCGGCCATGAATGGTGAGTGCCTTGATGCCGCACTGCTGCAACTGCGGGGCCAGCTCGGTTATGATGAGCTGGTCGTGGTTCCAGCCGAGGCGCGTCTTTACGGTGACGGGCAGGCTCACAGCCTCCACCACCCGCTGCGTTATCTCCAGCATCTTCGGGATGTTCTGCAGCATGCCGGCACCGGCTCCCTTGCCGGCTACCTTCTTCACCGGACAGCCGAAGTTCAGGTCTATCAGGTCGGGACCAGCCTGCTCCACCATACGGGCGGCCTCGACCATGGCCTCGATGTCGCGCCCGTAGATCTGAATGCCCACGGGACGCTCGTCGTCGCTGATGCTGAGTTTGCGCAGCGTGGTCTTCACGTCGCGCACCAATGCCTCGGCACTCACGAACTCGGTATAGACCATCGAGGCACCAAAACGCTTGCAAAGCCGACGGAAGCCAATGTCGGTGACGTCTTCCATCGGGGCAAGAAATACGGGACGATTGCCCAGGTCAATGTTTCCAATCCTCATATACGGTTTTTATTTTGCCACGGTTTTACACGGTTTTATACGGTTTCAGCCACGGTTTTACACGGTTTTATACGGTTTTTATTTTAGTAAATGATAAGCACCGCCGGCTAATGGACGGATGACACCCTTCATCTCCAGTTCGAAGAGAACGGCGATGAGGCGGCCAATGGGAATGTCGGAACGCACGGAGAGGATGTTCTGCTGTAAATCGCCCATTTCATCGAGCAAATTGACGATTTTCTGCTCTTCTTCTGATAACTCGGGGAAGAGATTTCGCTCGATTCCATCGGACTCTGCCTTGATGCGAGCCATGTCGGTTTGCCAGCCCATAGCGGTGACGAAATCATCGGCGTTGGCAATAAGTCCGGCCCCATTGTCGCGAATCAGGTTGTTGCACCCCTCGCTATAGGTGCTGCCCACTGCACCGGGGAAGGCAAAGACGGCGCGGTCGTAGCTCTGCGCAATGCCACAGGTGATGAGACCGCCGCCCTTGGCTGCCGACTCAACGAGAATCGTGGCATCGGTCATACCCGCCACGATGCGGTTGCGCTTCACGAAGTTGCGCTTGTCGGGCTGCGTATGCGTCATGTACTCGGTAAGCAGACCGCCCTGCTGTAACATCTCCTTGGCCGTGTCGCGATGGCACGAGGGATAGAGGTCGTCAAGTCCGTGGGCCAGTACGCCCACCGTGTCGTAGCCAATGCTGAGTGCTGCCCGGTGGGCACAGATGTCGACACCGTAGGCCAGTCCGCTGACGATGAGTACCTCGGGGCAAAGCTCGTGCAGGCGCGACACGAAACGACGGATGAGATCCTGGCCGTAGGTGGTGCAATGGCGCGTGCCCACGATGTTGATGATGCGTCGCCCGTTCAGGTCGGCTGAGCCCATAAAGAATAATATAATAGGTGCGTCGGGTGTCTCGGACAGTCGCTGTGGGTAGTCGGCATCGCCCAAGCAGAGCGCGCGGATGTGGTGCTTCTCCATGAACGCCAGTTCCTCCTCGGCACGGGCCAGTGCCAGGTCCCAGTCCTGCAGCGAGCGGGTCAGGCGTTCGGAGCAATCCGGGCAGACATCGCGGATGTCGAGGCGGTGTTCATAGACTGCACGACCGCCCCCCAGCTCCCGATAGAGCTGGAGAGCGGTCTGGAAGTTGAAGCCCGTCATGCGGGTCAATGCCATGGTGTAGAGTACTTCCTGCTCGTTCATCCGACAAGGAATTTGGCAAACGCCCGGTCATAATCCTCGCTGCGGCCCAGCCGTCCGTTGACTAAGCATACCAGCTCGGCTTTGCCACGGAAGCAAAGCTGCTCGTCGGCTGCGCGGAAGATGTCCTGATGGAACACGTACTTGATGCCTTCCTTCGTCAGGCAGAGGCGCGAGATGAACTCATCGTCGCAGCGCAGGGGCGTCTTGAACTGCAGGCTCATGCGGGCCACGACGGCATCGACTCCCTTCTGGTGCATCTCGGCGAAGCTGAGTCCGCACTCCTTGAGGAAGAGGTGGCGCGTGTGTTCCATGTAGTGCAGGTAGTTGGCATTGTTCACTATGCCCTCGATGTCGCACTCATAGTCGCGCACTTCCATGCGAGTTTCGAAATGGTAGGTCATGCTTTCAGTTTTTCGGCCATGTCACGGGCCAGGGCCTCGCACTGGGCTGTGGTCTCGGGTGTGAGCGACTGGCGGATTTCCACGGGCTGGCCCACCTGCTCATAGTGCAGTTTCTCATCGTTCCACTTGGCAATCTCGGCCACGGCCTTCGAGGCCCAGCCGTAGCTGCCGAACCATCCGAAGTAGCGTCCCTTGATGTCCTTCTGCGACAGCTCGTCGAGCAGGACGTTCATCTCGTGGTAGAGTCCCGTGTTATAGGTGGGCGCACCGACGATGAGGCCCTTGTAGCGGAACACGTCGCGGATGATATAGGAGTGGTGGGTCTTCGAAACGTTGTACATCACGATGTTCTTCACGCCTGCATCGGCAGCAGCACGGGCAATGACCTCGGCGGCCCGCTCGGTGTTGCCATACATAGTGCCGTAGCAGATGACCAGGCCCGGCTCGGCCTCGTACTTCGACAGACGGTCGTAGAGAGCTATGACACGCTCGGCATACTCATGCCATACGGGGCCGTGGGTAGCGCAGAGGTAGTCGACCTTGACACCGGCCAGCTTCTTCAGAGCCATCTGTACGGGTGTGCCGTATTTGCCCACGATGTTCGAGTAATAGCGGGTCATCTCCTGCCAGAACACGTCGCAGTTCATCTGGTCGTCGACCCAGGCTCCGTTGAGGGCACCGAAGCATCCGAAGGCATCGCCGCTGAAGAGTACCTGTTCTGCAGGCTCAGACTCCGTTGCAGCGCACGGGGCACAGAGGGTCATCATCGTCTCGGGCCAGTGGACCATCGGCGTGAGTACGAACTGCAGCTGATGCTGGCCAAGGGCGAGCTTGTCGCCGTTCTTCACTTCGAGCAGGCCGTCGGTGAGCTGGTAGAAACCGCGCATCATGTCGAACGTCTTCTTGTTGCCGATAATCTGCACCCCGGGATAGAACTGCTTAATGAGTGCCAGCGAGCCGCTGTGGTCGGGCTCCATGTGGTTGACCACCACGTAGTCGAGCTGGCGGGTGCCCAGCACTTCGCGAAGGTTCTCAAGGAAAGGCATGAAGAAGTCTACCTCCACGGTGTCGATGAGGCAGGTCTTTTCATCGTCGATGAGATAAGCATTATAGCTGACACCGTTGGGCAGGGGCCAAAGGCCCTCGAAGAGCGTCTTGTTACGGTCGTTGACGCCTACGTAGAAAATTTTCTGTGTAATCTCTTTCATTGTTTTTATATAGTAATCGTTAATATAATTTGGGATAATTCGAGGGTGCGAGGGTACGGGGGTGCGAGAATAGTTTGCACGCCCAATTCTCCGCGGAGAGTCTATCTTAGGGGGGTTAGGCGCATCTGGCTGGCAAAGTCGGGGCTGACATAGTTCTCGAGGCTCTGGCAGACGTTGGCCGAGAACTGCTGCGCACAGGCAATGACGTCGTCCCACTGCTGTTCGGTAAGGCTCCGCTCCAGGGCGTCGCGCGTGATACCGCTCTTCAGCAGCCCGAAAACGAAGCCTGCGTTGAAGTTGTCGCCGGCACCGATGGTGCTCACCGTTGAGGTGGGTGGCACGGGGTACTGCTTCTTCAGCTGGCCGTCGGCACGCAGTTCCACGGGGTCGGCACCACGGGTATAGACAAAGTTCTTGGTGTAGAAGGCAATCTGCGAGCGGTAGATGACGTCGGGGTCGGTCTTGCGGAACATCACCTCGAAGTCCTCGTTCGAGCCACGGACGATGTCGGCCAGCTCCAGGTTCTCCAAGATGTTAGGGGTCAGCCTCATTACCTCGTCCTTGTGCGACGAGCGGAAGTTGACGTCGTAGTAGAGGATGGCTCCCCGGTTGCGGGCATACTCCAGAAATCCATGCACCTGCGGGCGGATGACGGGGTTGACGGCATAGTAGGAACCGAACATGACGATGTCGTCGCGGTTGACCTGCGGATAGGTGAAGTCGAGGCGGTCGTTGGGGTGGTCCTTGTAGAAGATGTACTCCGCATCGTTCTTGTCGTTGAGGAAAGCCAGGGAGATAGGCGACTTGCTGTCGGGATAGACGCTGATACAGGAGGCGTCGATGCCGTTGTCCTCCAAGAACTTGATGACGTACCTGCCCACGCGGTCGTTGCCCGTCTCGCTGATGAAGGCTGCGTTTACACCGCAGCGGCCAAGGGAGATGAGGCTGTTGAATACTGAGCCGCCGGGTACTGCCCTGATGGGTTGCTCGCCCCGGAAGATGATGTCGAGCACGGTTTCGCCTATGCCAATAACTTTTCTCATACCACGATATTGTTGAATTTGCATGCAAAGATAGTAAAAAAGAATAAAAGAATAGTAACAAAAGGGTGTCAGCCATAGCATTTTTTATTTTTTTATTCTTTTATTTTTCTATTCTTCCATTTTTCTGCTACCTTTGCAGCCGCAATGAAACAATATCAAACATGTAAACTCCCCAACGGGATGCGCGTCATCGTGTTGCAATCGGACTCGCCAGTGGTCTACTGCGGACTTGCCGTAGGTGCTGGTACGCGCCATGAGATGCCTGGCGAAGAGGGGCTGGCTCACTTCTGCGAGCACCTGACCTTCAAGGGCACCCACCGGCGTTCGGCCCTGCAGATCATCAATATCATCGAGGGCGTAGGAGGCGAACTGAACGCTTTTACCAACAAGGAAGACACGGTGTTCTACTGTGCCATCAAGAAGCAGCACCTGGGTCGTGCCGTCGACGTGCTCTGCGACATCGTGTTCAACAGTGCCTATCCGCAGCAGGAAGTGGAAAGGGAATGTGAGGTGGTATGCGACGAGATTGAAAGCTACGAGGACTCGCCCGCCGAGCTTATCTTCGATGAAATCGAGAATATTCTTTTCGAAGGCCATCCCTTAGGCCATCATATCCTGGGCAAGGCCGAGCAGCTGCGCCGCTATACCAGCGAGGATGCGAAGCGGTTCACCTCCCGCTATTACCGCCCCGACAACTGCGTGTTCTTTGCCAGCGGCAACGTGGACTTCGAGTTTCTGAAGAAGAAACTGGCAGTACCTGCCACTCATAGCGACATCAACCTGCCTGTCCTGCCTGCCGTGGAGATAGGGAAGGAACTGACGGAACAGGTCATCACCCGCCAGCGTGGCACTCATCAAGCCCACGTCATCGTGGCCACACGTGCCTTTTCCGCCATTCATCCGCAACGCTGGCCACTCTATCTGCTGAACAATATCTTAGGAGGCCCGGGCATGAACTCACGGCTGAACCTCGCCCTGCGCGAACGCCGGGGACTGGTGTATACTGTGGAGAGTACTGTGATAAGCTACAGCGACACGGGTATGTGGTGCGTCTACTTCGGTTGCGACCAGGCCGACGTGAAGCGTTGCCTGAAGCTGGTGCATAAGGAACTGGAGCGGTTGGTGCGCCAGCCGCTCTCTGCCACGCAGCTACGTGCCGCCAAGCGACAGATAGAGGGGCAACTGGCCATTGCTGCCGATAGTCGCGAGCAGTTTGCACTTGACTTCGCCAAGAACTACTTGCACCACGGAGCGGAGCGTGACCTGGACGACATCATGGAGCATATCAACAGCCTGACGGCCGACGACTTGCAGCAGACAGCTGCCGAAATCTTTGCCCCAGAACGCCTCACAACCCTCATTTACGAGTAAAAATACGGTGTTTTTGGGTCTTGAAGCAAGTTTTTAGTCAAAAAAGTTTGGCCGTTTCGTTTTTTCTGCTTACCTTTGCATCCTGTTAGAATCGGGCTTATAGCTCAGTTGGTTAGAGCAACAGACTCATAATCTGGAGGTCGTAGGTTCAAGCCCTACTTGGCCCACAGGCGCAAGCCTCTAAAAGCAAAGCAGTTAGGACACCACCTAACTGCTTTCGGTTTTATTCAAGGGTGAAGGAGTTAATCTTGCTTCTTCCGAAGGGTCTTCCGGACTGCGTTTGAAACTTTTTCGTGCAGTACGATTGAAAGACGCTGAAAGCGTCATCTCTCAATAGCCGTGGGTCGGTACGACCTGCGGATAGAACGTGAGAAGGTACATCGACCCCAAAGGGGTCGCCTCTCAAATATGTTGGGGCACGCTTTCAGCGTGCATTTCCCTCCATTTCCGTTATCCGTAGGTCCTTCGGACTCTACGGCTATTGAGAGGTGACGCTTTCAGCGTCTTTCAACCGCAGTTCAAAGGGTCTTCCGGCGTGGCGGTAAGTGGAAGCTCTATGATGAAGCGGCAACCGTCGGTGAAGGTCTCGTCGAGAATGAGGTCGCCGCCGAGGGTCTGAACGTGACGCTTGGCTAAGGGAAGGCCAAGGCCAAGACCCTCGGAGAGGTCGTCTACTTTGGCAAAGAACTTGAACATCAGGTCGTGGTCGGCCTGTGAAATGCCTTTGCCCCTATCCTCGACGATGAAGCGTACAGTCGTATCCGTGTGTGTAATGCTTATCGACACGTGCTCGCCGTCGGAGTACTTGCCTGCGTTGTAGAGAAGTTCGCGGAGGCTGCGCATCAGGTAGAGGCGGTTGGTCTCGATGCAGAAGTCATCGTCTACGTCGGTCTGGAACTTTATGGGGAGGTCAGGGTAGTGCATATTGATATAGCCGATGGCCTCATGCACCACGTCGTTGCACGGCACCATGTCGTGCTTGTGGCTATGGAGTTCGTCGTTGCGCCCCGTATCAGAGCTGTCGTAGAGCATGAGCACCATGCGGCTGAGCACTTTTGTGTGATGGTTCATGGTGTCGGCAATGTCCTTCAGCTCACTCTTCGGCATGCTTTCAACCAGTGTTGTTCCCGAAGCAGTAACCATGTCGCTCAGCACCTGGGCAAAGCCCATGATAACGTTAAGCGGCGTGCGTATCTGGTGGGTTACGTTCTGTATGAACACCGTCTTCTGGTGTTCGGCTTCCTTGGCCAATCGGGTGGCGTGTTCCAGCTCCTCGTTGCGTCGTCGGGCCTGGTCGGTGATATAGCGAACGCTGCCCATGTGGAACTGGAGTGCACGCAGCATAGAGCCAAAGCTGTTCTGCAGGCGACCCACGGCATCTTCGCGATCGCTGTGCGGAATGTGTACCTCCATGTTGCCCGAGGCGATGGTCTGGGCCTTGGCGAGTAGCTGGTTGAGCGGATGGATGGAGTGGGTTACGGATCTGTGGCATTGCAGGAGGATGATGAACAGGCCGATAGCGAGGATGGGCAGGACGATATAGGTGAGCCGGTAATAACCGCGCAGCACCTCATCGTAGGGGCACACCATGGCAAGGCTCCACGTGGTGCCGCGCACTGGCCGGTAGCAGACGTAGCTGGGCACGCCGTCGACCACTACCGACATGTTGCCCTGTCGGCCCGAAGTCATCTCATGTCCCAGGGCAATGAGGTCGGCCTGCTCCATGGGGTCGGCATAGCTGAATGCACTCTGGGTGATGCGTGTGGAGTCGGGATGGACGAAATAGTTGCCCTCCTTGTCGACTAGCATGAAATAGGAATTAGGGTAGGCTTTCTCTTCCAGGACGATGCGGTAGAGATGCTCAATTGTCAGGTCGGTAGAGATAATGCCAATGAAGCGGTGGCTGGCATCGTAGATGGGTCGGCAGTAGGAGGCAATCATGCCGTTCAGCGTCACGTCCAACGAGTCTGCCTCGTCGTAGAAGCTCACCCAGCAAGGCTTACCCAACTCGCGTGCGTTCTTATACCATATTTTCTGGAAATAGTCGTAAGGTTTCTCGATTACCGTAGTGATGCTGTCGCCTTCCCTGATGGAATAGGCAGAGAAAAATCTGCCGTATTCAGGGAAAATGTCGGGTTCGAGGCTAATGGAACATCCGTCGATATGGCCGTTCATGCGCACAATGTAGTGGGACAGGTTCTTGAGTGCCTCGGGTCTCAGGTCGTCCACCACAAGCCAGCAATTGGCATCGGTGCCCGTCTCTATCACCATCAGGTTGCGGCTCAGGTGCTGCATGGCATCGTCGAGCATACTGTTGGCTCGGCCCATGGCCTCTCTCTTGATCATGAGGCGCGACTGATAGAAGAGTACGCCTAAGGCGCCTGTGAAGATGGGTATGGCCAGCAGCAGGACAGCAAGGTTGAGCTTGGCCGAGAATGACTTGCGGATGTTCATCATTGGGTGCCTCCTTTCCCCGGCTCCTCGTCGGATATGTGAATCAGGTTGTCTAACAAGTCAGCGATGGCATTGCCGTTCTTCTGTATGTTTTCGGCCAGCTCGTGAGTCTTCTGCACTTCCTGGTGGGCGTAGTCGCACAGGCATTCCACGTCCTTGAAAATGGCCTCTGAAGGCTTGATCATCTGGTTGGTCATATTGTGCAGGAATACCGTCTTCATGCGGTCGGCCTTTTGCGACTGGCGATAAGCTGCCTGTAGCTCCTTGCCGCTTTCTTGCAGGGAGGTTTTCAGCTGTTCCAGCTCGCCTATATGCTTGGCCAGCGAATGTTGCATCCGGATGAAGTTGTCCTGCAGCTGTCCAATCTCGTCTTCCTGTCGGCTTCTGGGGATGGACTCAGTGTAGTTGCCTTTGGCAATGTGCTGGGCCGACTCGGTCAGCATCAACAGGGGGGTCAGCTGGCGGTGGAGGATGTAGCGGCAAAGGACAAACATGAGGAGCAGACCTGCAATGGCAATGAAGATGACGTAGTAGAACAGCTGGTTGTAATCGCCGAAGATGTCGGCATCGGGATAGATGATAGCGGCACTCCAGGCATGCGACTCCATGGTGCGTCCCGGTACGATACTACGCTTGAAGGGCTTGTAGAACGCATAGAAGTCCAAGTTGCCAATGCTGAATGGCTTGTAGCCGGACTCCCCGGCAACCATGTCGTGTACCACCTCCTTCACCGTGGGGTGTTCGCCCATCTTCGATTTCATGGCGGGCGACACCAGTTCTTTGTCGGGATAGACGATGAATTCGCCTTCTTCGTCGAGCAGTACGCAGAAGGAATTGGGCGATGGCTTGGCGGTCGCGATAATCTGCGAGAGCAGGTTGAGCGACACATCGACTCCCATGACCCCCACGGGCTTACGGTCGATGCCGTAGATGGGCAGGCAGAAAGTGATGAGTGGCTCTACATCGGCATTCATGCCTGTCAGGGGGTTCACCCATTTGACCCTGCCCGTCTTCATAGGCTCCGTAAACCAGAATTGTTCTGAATAGTGGCAATTGCCGAAAGTGTCTGCCTGGACAATCGTCGACAGCCCGTTGATGTTGGTGCGATGGACGTAGGCCATGAAATACTGGCGTTCCTTGTAGAAGTCCTTGTCGAAGGCAATGGCACAGCCCGTGACGTATGGGCTCGATTCTACGAGCTTGCGGCAGATGGTGTACATCTTCTCTGGATTGCTGAGATGGGGCATCATGGAGAAATAGAAGTTGCCGGAGCCTTGCTCCACGCTCAGCAGGATGTTGTCAATGTGCTGTACGGTTGCTTCCAAAGTATGGGCAGCCTTCTGAATGGCTTCTTCTTTCAGGGCCTTCCTCGAATAATGAAGCATCACAACCAATGAGACTATGAGCAATATAGCCATAGACACCACTGCCATCAAACTGATGCGTACTGACAGAGTTCGGTTTATGATTTTAGGTAATCGTAACATTTCAACGAGCAAAAGTAATCAAAATTTATGGAAAAACCATGCCCCTGAAAGATAAAAAATATTAATATTGTCTACATACGGCCATTATTCTGAGAAAAGAACCTGAACGAGCGTCTGTCCTACGGCCTGCAGCGTCGTGCGGTCGAGGTGCTGCATGTCGTCGTTGAGGGTGTGCCATGTGGGGCCGAACGAGCTGGCCTCGCAGTCGGGATAGTAGGGGATGATGTCGATGCAGGGTATGCCCGCCACTTGGTTCACGGGCACGTGGTCGTCGGTAATCCTGCCACCGTCCTTCTGTGGGAAGAAGCTGCCGAAGCCTACGACCTGGGCAGCCTGCCACACGCGCTTGACCACCGAGGGCGCATAATCCTTGCTGTAAAGTTCGCGGTAGAAACGTGCTCCCTGACCGCCCACCATGTCGAGCAGTATGCCGTAGCGGGGCTTGTAGCCGTCGGCATGAGGCTGGGCCGACCAGTGTTGCGCTCCCAGTGCCCATGAATCGCTGGCATCAGGCGCATCGCTCCATTGCGGCACGCCCCAGTCCTCGGCGTCGAAACAGATGAAGTCAATGCCGATGTTGGGTAGTGGGCGTTGTGTGGTTGTGCTGTCACCTGTCATCTGCTCCCCATCGTTCAGCAATCGGGCTATCTCTATCATGATACCCACGCCGCTGGCTCCGTCGTTGGCTGCCATCACTGGCTTCTTCCAGTTCTGCTCGTCGGGGTCGTTGTCGGCCCAGGGACGCGAGTCCCAGTGGGCGCAGAGCATCACGCGGTCGGTCAGCTCCGGGCGGTAGCTGGCAATGATGTTCGTACTCTTGAGCATCGTGCCGTCGTAGCCTTTCAGGTTGGCCCGTTGCTCAGTGACCTGTAGGCCAAAGCTGCGGAACTTTCCGGCAATCCACTGTCCGCAAAGCTCATGGGCCTCGCTGTTCATGGTGCGCGGCCCGAACTGGCACTGCTCTTCACAATAGCGATAGGCCGAGTCGGCCATGAAGGCAGGTCCCACGGGTGTCATGCCCGCAGTACCGTCCTGTGTATTCTTCGAACCGCCGCAGGCTGTCAAGGTCAGCAGGAGGGTTGTCATAATGATGGCTGTGGTATATCTTTTCATAGTAACTTATTCTTTCATTCGTTGTACTTGTTCCATGACGCGCAGGAAGTTGCCGCCCCAGATTTTGCGGATGTCGGCCTCGCTATAGCGGCGGGCGAGCAACTGTCGGGTGAAGAGCGTAAGCTCGGAGGCATCGGCCAGTCCGGGCACGCCGCCGTCGCCGTCGAAGTCGGTGCCAAGCCCCACGTGGTCGATACCCATTACCTGGATGGCATGTTCCAGGTGGTTCATGGCATCGAGGATGGTGGCAGTGGTGGTCGATGGGGTGCGGAGGAAGCCGTGGTAGAGGGTAATCTGCATCACACCACCGGCTTGGGCCAGTGCGCGCATCATGTCGTCGGTGAGGTTGCGCGGGTGGTCGCAAAGGGCGCGACAGGATGAATGGCTGCACACGATGGGTGTGCGCGACATTCCCAAGGCATCGTAGAAGCTCTTGTCGCCGGCATGACTCAGGTCGACCATCAGCCCCAGGCGGTTCATCTCGCTGATGACCTGCTCGCCGAAGGGGCTCACCCCGCCATGCGTATGATTGCCCCGGCAGGAGTCGCAGAGGTCGTTGTCGCCGTTGTGGCAGAGCGTGATGTAGACCACGCCGCGACGGGCGAAGTGCTCTACGTTCTCTATCCGTCCGTTCAGGGCCAGTCCGTTCTCTATGCCTATCATAATGCTCTTGCGGCCCAGTCGTTTGTTCTCGTAGAGTTCGGCGGGCGTGCGGGCCAGGCCGATGCGCTGGCTGTTGGCGGTCACGATGTCCTGTATCTTGTCGAAGATGAGGTCGGCATATTCCTTTGGCCCGGCCACAGGGAAGCTTACCTTCGAGGTGAAGGTCTCATCCTCCTTGGGCTGCGGCAGATAGGCCACCATGATGGTGGCATCGAGGCGTCCTTCGGTCATCTTATGCAGGTCGACGAGGATGCGGTGGTCGCGGCGGCTGAAGTCGACGTTCTGCGGGAAAAACATGGGTGTGTCGCAGTGGGTGTCAAGGGTGAGCATGCGGTCGTGCAGGCTTTGTGCGTCGCGGTACTGTCGTGCCTCGTTCACCAGCCAGTAGAACAGGGGCAGGCCGTCCTCGCCCATGCACTCCGGGTGCCACTGCACGCCGATGACGGGCTTGTACTCGCTGCTCTCAATGGCCTCGATGGTGCCGTCGGGGGCTTGGGCCGATACAAGGAAGTGGGGGCCGGGGCTGCTCACGGCCTGGTGATGGAAGGAATTGACGGGAAGGACAAGGGGGGATGCGACGGCACAGCCCTCGCCCACGGACGAAGGAGTAGGCGTGCTGGATAGGGGGGCGTATATATTATATAAGGTGGAGGCGGGATAAAGGGCCACGGTGTGGGTGGGAACGGAACGGTCGGCCTCCTGCGAGTGCTTGATGCTTCTCTCCTCTCTTCCCTCTCTCCACTCTTCTCTCTCCTCTCTCCTCTCTTCCCTCTCCTCTCTCCACTCTCCTCTCTCCTCTTCAATATCCTGTGCCACCTTGCCGTCTAAGGCCACGGCCAGCGTCTGTATGCCTCGGCAGATGCCAAGGATGGGCAACTGGCGGTTGAAGGCCAGACGGGTGATGAGCAGTTCGGGCAGGTCGCGCTCGGCGTTGATGCCGCCTAAGCGTGGGTGCGGTTCCTCGCCGCAGTAGAGCGGGTTGATGTCGGCCCCGCCACTGAGCAGTAGGCCGTCGATGCGGTCAAGGATGCTACGCAGTGCCGCCTTGTCGGCGTGTGGGGGGATAATGAGCGGCGTGCCGCCAGCCGCCAGCACTTGCTTGTAGTAGCCCTCACCCAACTTGCAAGTAAGGTCGGCATAATTGCCCGTTATGCCAATGACCGGACTGTAGCCTGACGGCTGACTGTCGTAATAGTTGTCGATATGTTGCTCGATGGAAAAACGTTTCATTCGGTCTCGATATCTTCAAAGCGTACAGGAATCTCGCGCTTGATGTTCTGCTCCAAGGAGATGAGCGTCTCGGTGGCCACGACGCCGGGTATTTCTTGCAGCTGTCCGTTGAGCAGGTGCATGAGTTGCTCATTGTCGCGGGCATAGAGCTTCACCAGCATGGTGTAGGGACCGGTGGTGAAGTGGCACTCAACGACCTCAGGGATGTGCTCCAGCCGCTTTACCACATTCTTGTACATCGAGCCGCGCTCAAGCGTGATGCCTACGTAGGTGCAGGTGTGATAGCCCAACGACGTGGGGTTCACGTCGAAACCACTGCCCACGATGACGCCACTCTCGATGAGCCGCTGCACGCGCTGGTGGATGGCAGCACGCGACACATTGCACTCAGCCGCCACGTCCTTGAACGGTATGCGTGCGTTTTTTGACAAAATGCTCAAGATTCTTTTGTCAAGGTTGTCTATTTTTTCCATATATGTAAGTAAGATTACCTTATTTTGGTAGCAAAAGTAAGCAAAAATCTCGAAATGGGCAACATTTTGTCAGCAAAATTAACACATTACACGAAAAAACGGATTTCATTGGTGCAAAAAGTGTCAAATTGCTGATTTTTTGCAACCAATAAAATCCGTATTCCTTTTTTCGTCAGTGATTATCTTCTCCTGCGGGCTTTTTTCCTGGCTACAGGCTTCTTCACGACTTGTTTTTGGGGTGCCACTTTCTTGGACTCGGCATCAGGTGTGTCGGCTTTCGGCTTGTCTATACCCACCAGTTCCACGTCAAAGATCAGTGCCGAGAACGGCTTGATGTCGCCCATGTTGCGCTCGCCGTAGGCCAGCTCGTAGGGAATGTAGAGCTGCCACTTGGAGCCTACGGGCATCATGGTGAGTGCCTCGGTCCATCCCTTGATGACCTGGTCGGCACGGAACGAGGCAGGCTGGTCGCCATGCTTGGCCGATGCGTCGAACACGGTGCCGTCGACCAGACGGCCCTCATAGTTCACTAATACTTTGTCGGTGCGCTGGGGCACGTCGCCCTCGCCCTTCACCAGCACCTTGTACTGCAGTCCGCTCTCCGTCACGATGACATCTTCCTTCCCCTTGTTCTCAGCCAGGAACTTGCGTCCGGCATCGCGGTTGGGGCCATAGAGGCGCTCTTCCTTCTCCTGCTTGTTCCAAGCCTGCTTGGCGCGGAAGGCCTCGACGGCCTTCTGCTGCGTCATCACCGTGCTGTCCTTGAGCAGGGCATCGGTAAAGGCGCGGAAGAGCAGGTCGTTGACGATGGTGTCGGGCGTGTCGGTAAACTCCTGCTTCATGCGGGGCAGCATGCCGTTGCGCAGCTGTTCGGCAATCTGCATGCCCATGACGCGGGCCTTCTGCTTCGGGTCGCCGTTCAGTCCGATGACCTCGCGGAATCCGTCCACGAAGTCAGCCATATAGGCTGTGTCGACACCCTGCTGCTGAACGAAGGGGATGAGGCCCTCGGTCATATACATGCCGGCCACATAGCTCAGCGTGTCGCTGCCGTTCTTCAGCTCCACGGGCAGCGTCACGGGTGCCTGTGGCTGCTTCTTCTCCTTTTTCTTCTTAGCATCTGCAGTGCTAAAAGAAGCACTCGCCAATAAGACGAGTGCTATCATGAAAATACCTTTCTTCATGTGTCGTTGCAATTACTTCACTTCGAGCAGTTCAATCTTGAAGATAAGCATCGAGAAAGGCTTGATCTGGGCCTGCTCACGCTCGCCGTAGGCCAGCTCCTGCGGGATGTAGACCTCCCAGACAGAGCCTGCGGGCATGTGAACCAGGGCGTCGGTCCAACCCTTGATGACCTGGTTGGCACGCAGGTCGATGGGGCTGTTGCGCTTGTAGCTCGAATCGAACACGTTGCCGTCGATGGTGCGGCCCTCGTAGTGTACTTTCACCATTGAGGTGTCTGCGGGAATCTTGCCCGTACCCTCCTTGATTACCTTGTACTGCACACCGCTCTCCAAGGTCTTCACGCCGTCCTTCTTGGCGTTCTCGGCCAGGAACTTCTCGCCTTCCAGCTTGTTATCGCCGTAGGTCTTCTCCAGCTCGCGGGCCTTGATGGCCTGCATCAGGCGCTGGGCTGTCTCCTGCGACTCCATGACGGTCATGAGACCCTGCTTGCCAGTGGTTCCGCTGACGAAGCCGGCCATGAAGTTCTTCATCGAGATGGTCTTAGTTGAATCCTCGCCAAACAGCTCGTGGTTGATGCCCTTCACCATCTGGTTCGAAATCTGCTGGCCAATCTGTATGCCTGCATAGAAAGCGGCCTGCTTCTTGTTGTCGCCTGCGTTGGCACCCTCGTTCAAGCCCCTGATGAACTCGCCCATGTAGGCGGTATCGACACCGAGACGGTCAACGAGATAATCCTTCAGACCCTGTGTCTGGGCCATGCCGATGGCGTAGCTCAGGGAGTCAACATCGCTCCGCAGGTCAGCCTTCGGAGTACCGTTGCCGCACGAACTGATCGTAGCGGCTGCAATGGCCATAGCGGCCATAAAAGTCAGTTTTTTCATTTTGGAATTTGTTAATACTTTTATTTGGAATTCTGTTTTCGTAATGGCTTGCTTAGCATACCTCAATCAGCTCCACGTCGAAGATGAGTGTGGCAAACGGCGGAATCATCTGTCCGGCACCGCCCTCGCCGTAGGCCAAGCGGTAGGGAATGAAGAAGCGGTACTTGGCACCCTCCTGCATCAGCTGCAGGCCTTCGGTCCATCCGGCAATGACCTGCTGCAGGCCGAAGACGGCGGGCTCGCCGCGCTGCACGCTGCTGTCGAACACGGTGCCGTCGATAAGGAAGCCCTCGTAGTGGCACTTCACCTGATCCGTGGCCTTCGGCTTCTTGCCGTTGCCCTCGCGCAGCACCTGATACTGCAGGCCGCTCTTCAGCGTCACCACGCCCTCTTTCTTGGCGTTCTCCGAAAGATACTTCTCGCCTTCCTCGCGGGCTGTCTTGCCCTTCTCGGCACGCTCCTTGTTCATACGCTCTTCCTGCTGCTGGAAGTATTGCTGCACAATCTGCTGGGCCTCGCGATGCGACACCTTCAGCTCGCGCCCGGCGAGCACGTCCTTGATCGATTGTGCGAAATCATCTACATTTAAGTCTGCACCGGCACCCATCTGGGCCAGCTGCTGTCCGATGCCCAGTCCTAGGGCATAGCTCAGTTTATCCATGCTTTCTCTTACAATAATTATATGTTCTCTAAAAAAATCGTGCAAAGTTACGCATTTTCTCTGATTCCCACACGCTATTTCGAGAAAAATTACTATTTTTGTAGACTTTTTAATAGTTTATGCGTATGAAAAAGAAAATAGTTATCCTTACGGGAGCTGGTATGTCGGTGGAGAGCGGTCTGAAGACCTTCCGTGATGCCGATGGTTTGTGGGAAGAATATCCCGTGGCTAAGGTGGCCACGCACGAGGGCTGGGAGGCCGACCCGAAGCTGGTCACAGAGTTCTATAACATGCTGCGCCGCAAGTGCCGGGACGTGAAGCCCAATGAGGGGCATCGCCTCGTGGCCGATTTGGAGAAGTACTACGACGTGACGGTGGTGACGCAGAACGTGGACAACCTGCATGAGGTGGCTGGCTCCACTCACGTTGTCCACTTGCACGGCGAACTGATGAAGGTGTGCTCCAGCCGTGATGTCGACGACCCGCGCTACATCCGTCAGCTTACGCCCGACGACTGCGAGATTGCCCCTGGCACCAAGGCTGGCGACGGCTCGCTTCTGCGTCCCTACATCGTGTTCTTCGGCGAGGCCGTGCCCAACATCACGGTTGCTGCCGAGGAGGCCCAGCAGGCCGACATCTTCATTATCATCGGAACGTCTCTGGCCGTCTATCCTGCTGCCGGACTCATCCACTACGTGCGCCCCTCCGTGCCCGTCTACCTCATCGACCCCAACCCCGTCAGTGCCGGTAGCCGCGTGAAGCAGATTCAGAAGGGAGCCTCCGAGGGCATGAAGGAACTCTTCGCCGAGCTGACACATTAACTACAACGGATTTCACGGATTATACGGATTTAAGCTCAACTGATAATCAGTAACTTAAAAATCCGTTTAATCCGTGGAATCCGTTGTTCTTAAATTAATCTTGTGTTTTGATGCACTATCTTTCTTCGTACTTTACTTTACTTCCCAGATGTCGTTGGTCTCGAGCAGTTCGGTGAAGTTGTGGTACTTCTTCTGCTTAGAGACCTCTTCGAGCTGGGCGTAGACGGCATCGTTGTAGGTGGGAGCCTCCACGTCGCGGATGACACCCAGGGCGATGGGGAACCCGTCCTCGGGACTCATCATGGCCAGCTTCAGCTGCAGCGTGTTGTCCTCGCAGTGGGCGTCGTGTACCAGTACGTCGTCGATGGTGTAGCCGTCCTTGCCCATCTCTACCACCTTCAGGCCGAAGCCCTGCTGCACCAGTCCGAACTCGTTGTTCTCGCCGAAGACGAGCTTCTCGCCGTGGCGCACGTAGATGGCATTCTTCTTGCGCCCCTCGTTGTTATAGACGAGGTCGTGGCAGTGGTCGTTGAAGATGACGCAGTTCTGCAACACCTCGGTGACACTGGCACCCTTGTGCTCGTAGGCAGCCTTCAGCACCTCCACGCTACCCTTGGCATCGGTGGCCACGCAGCGGGCAAAGAAGTGTCCGCGGGCGCCGAAGCACAGCTCGGCAGGACGGAACGGATCCTCGACGGTGCCGTAGGGGCTCGACTTCGACACGAAGCCACGGGGCGACGTGGGCGAGTACTGGCCCTTGGTGAGGCCGTAGATGCGGTTGTTGAGCAGAATCATGTTCAGGTCGATGTTGCGGCGGTTGGCATGGATGAAGTGGTTGCCACCGATGGCGAGTCCGTCGCCGTCGCCGCTGACCTGCCAGACGGTGAGGTCGGGACGTGCCACCTTGGCTCCGGTGGCAATGGCTGCGGCACGTCCGTGGATGGTGTTCATGCCGTAGGTGGCCATGTAGTGCGGCAGACGGCTGGAACAGCCGATGCCGCTGATGACTGCGATGTTCTCGGGAGCCACGCCAATCTCGGCCATGGCCTTATGAAGAGAAGCTAAGAAGAAGTGGTCGCCACAACCCGGACACCAACGCGGCTGACCCTTCTTGAAATCTTGTGCTGTATAACTCATAACACTTTTATTTTTTTTATACCACTGATATTATTTCGACCACGAATTTCACGAATTTCTCTAATTATTTTCTACCACGAATTACGCGAATTTCACTAATTATTTCCTATTATGGATTAGCGAATTTCTCTAATTTTTTCTTTTTATGACGTAACGCTCAAATTTGAGGGATGTCTCTCCAAAATTGATAAGTAGTGCCATGTCGCATTCTGCAACTTTCCCGTAGTTGATGGCTTGCGAGCGATGCGTATCATCCAATGCCTTGACTGCCTTTAACTCAACAATAATACTATTGTAGCAAATGAAGTCGGGCTTGAAGGTGGATGCGAGTTCCTTTCCATTATAAACAATGTGCAACTCAGCTTCCCTAAGTGATGGAATGTTTCGATTTGCCAACTCTATTTCCAAGGCGTCTTGATAGACTTTTTCTGTAAAGCCGCACCCGAAATAACGATGAACAACCATAGCCGCACCGATAATCTCATGCACCTCTTCTTTATACAGTAAATCGTCTCTATACATCGCAAGAATAAATTAGTTTAATTCGTGAAATTAGTGGTCGTTAATAAAGTTATTTGTTGATTATCTCGGTGAATGCCTTGACGAGTTCCTCGACCACGAAGGGCTGTCCCTTGACCTGGTTGAACTGTGCGGGCGTGAAGTGGTCGACCTTCATGCGCAGGTAGGCGGCCAGCTGACCCATGTTCTGTTCGGCCACCACCACCTTCTTGTACTTCATGAGTACCTCGGCGGTGTTCTTGGGCAGCGGGTTCAGGTACTTGAAGTGTGCCTGTGCCACCTTGTGGCCAGCGGCGCGCAGCTCGTCCATAGCAGCATGCAGATGGCCGTAGGTAGAACCGAAGCCCACGATGAGCAGGTCGGCATCAGCGGCGTCGCCCTCCACTTCGAGGTCGGGCACCTGGATGTTGGCTATCTTCTGCTGGCGCAGGCGCGTCATCAGGTCGTGGTTCTCGGGGTTAGTCGAGATGGCACCCGTCTGCGAGTCCTTCTCTAATCCGCCGAGGATGTGCGTGAAGCCCTCGCGACCCGGCACGGCCCAGTAGCGGGTGCCGTTCTCGGCACGCATGTAGGGTGTCCACTTGCCCTTCAGCTCCTCAGGCACGTAGGGCGGGTTGATGGCGTCGAGCTTGGCAATGTCGGGCAGGCGGAAGGCTCCGCTGCCGTTGGCAATGAAGGCATCGGTGAGCAGCACCACGGGGGTCATGTGTTCCAGGGCAATCTTGCAGGCCTGATAGGCGGCATCGAAGCAGTCGGTGGGACTGATGGCGGCCATCACGGGCATGGGACTCTCGCCGTTACGGCCGAAGAGTACTTGCAGGAGGTCGGTCTGTTCGCTCTTCGTAGGCAGACCCGTGGCAGGGCCACCGCGCTGCACGTCGAGCACTACGAGGGGCAGCTCCATGATAACGGCCAGGTTCATGGCCTCGCTCTTGAGGCAGATACCGGGGCCGGAGGTAGAGGTGACGCCTAAAGCACCGGCGAAGGAGGCTCCGAGTGCCGAGGCGGCACCGCTGATCTCATCCTCGCATTGCACGGTGATGACTCCGCACGACTTGTGCTTCGACAGCTCGTGCAGCACGTCGGTGGCGGGAGTGATGGGATAGGAACCTAAGTATAGTTTCAGACCGGCCTTCTCGGCAGCGGCAATGAAGCCGTAGGCCGTGGCCTTGTTGCCGGTGATGTCCATGTAGCGTCCGGGCTCCTTCACCTTCGACTCCACACGATAGATGTTGACGGTCGATGAATGGGTGTTATGACCGTAGTCCCAGCCAGCCTGAATCACCTTGATGTTGGCTTCGGCAATGGCGGGCTTCTTGGCGAACTTATCGCGCAGGAAGTTGGCCACGAGGTTCAGGTCGCGGTCGAAGAGCCAGCACACTAAGCCCAAGGCGAACATGTTGCGGCACTTCAGCATGGCTTTGTTGTCCATGCCCGTGTCCTTCAGACACTCTTTCACCATCGTGGTGAGCGGACACTGGATCACGCGGTCGGGGTCAATGCCCATCTCGCCCAGATAGTCGTCGCTCTTGAACTGCGCCTTCTCCAAGTCCTTGGGGCCGAAGGAGTCGGTGTCGATGATGATGGTGGCTCCCGGCTTGGCGTAGCGGTACTGCGTCTTCAGCGCGGCGGCGTTCATGGCCACCAGCACGTCGCATTTGTCGCCGGGCGTGTAGACCTTGCCCGAGCCGATGTGTACCTGGAAACCGCTGACACCCGTGAGCGAGCCTTGCGGGGCACGGATGTCGGCGGGATAGTCGGGAAATGTTGAAATGCCATTGCCGACGGTGGCACTGACAGTCGAGAAAATGTTTCCGGCCAATTGCATGCCGTCGCCGGAGTCTCCTGAAAAACGCACGACTACTTGGTCGAGCTCTTTCACTTCCAATTTTTCAGCCATAGCTTGTCAATTAATAATAAAAATGAATATATTCGGGGTGCAAAGTTCGGAATCTTTGGCGAATTGACAAAACTTTTGGCAAGAAAATGCGCTTTGCGCCTCATAAAAAGCTACTTAAATCAAAAAAACAGATAGATCAGTTGTCGTAATCATCGTCTACTCTCTATACACATCTCCTGCCCCGAAAATTTTGCCAGCCAGTCCAGAAATAATCATCCAAGCCATGTTGCGTCCCAGTGTCCGCATCGTCTGCATGCCTTCCTCGTCCTGCTTTACCTGCCCCGGCGTCTGGCTATATGCCATGTTCCAGTACTGCGAACTGACCACTGGCATGTTCATGATGGTGAAGTACTTGTTCAGACGGTCAAAAGCCGCCGATGCTCCACCACGACGGCATACCACCACACAGGCAGCAGGCTTGTACTGCAACTGCTGCCCCAGGGAATAGAACACGCGGTCGAGCAAGGCGCAGAGTGAGCCGTTGGGTCCGCCATAATACACGGGTGAGCCAACTACAAGTCCGTCGATGCCGTCCTTCACTGCCCGCCATATCTTGTAGTACAAGTCATCGTTGTATGTGCATTTGCCTGTTCTGCCGCACCACCCGCAGGCGATGCAGCCTTGAACGGCCTGTTTGCCGATGCTGACAATCTCAGTCTCAATGCCCTCGGCGTTCAGCGTATTTGCCACCTCGCTGAGTGTCAGGAAAGTATTCCCATGCTCTCTTGGGCTTCCGTTTATCAATAATACCTTCATAAGTGCTATATCTTTTCAAAAGTACGAATCAGGCGAATCACCGTTCCCCAAATCTGGAAGTTCTCAGGATTATTGACCTTGAACACGGGGTAATCAGGGTTGGCAGGACGCAGTTCGATGTAGCCGTCTTTTCGATGCGTCAGGTCAGGGAACTTCATCGTGAAGCCACCGTCCCACCATGCCACGACGATGGAACCGTCATGTGGCTCCACAGCCCTGTCGATAATCACACGGTCACCGTCCAGCACTCCTGCATCCCTCATCGAGTCACCTTCCACGTCGCCATAGAACGAGGCTTCAGGGGGACGGATATAGTCACGGTTGAAGTCCAGCGTCTCATGCCTATAATCGTCAGCCGGATTGGGAAATCCTGCTGCTACGCCCGCATGTTCCAGTTCCAGTTTGGCGTCAAATGAACCGCCAATAATCTTTATATTACCCATGTCTTTTATCTCCTGTATAAGTATTTCCAGATTTCAATTGCATCATCGCTAAATTGAAGTTTGCGTTCAGACTCGCGCACAATCTTCAGTACACGACTTTCAGAAAGCAGATGTTTTTCTGTGATTTTCTTCACGGAAAGCCTTTTGGCCTGCAGGCCATAGTAGGCACAGAGAATGTCAGTTTCCCGTTCTGTAAGTGTCTTGCGTATCATCGTGAATATCTGGCGAAGCAACTCACTACGCTCAACCTCGGAGTCGGCAAGGCTTTCGCGTCGCTCGTCCTCTATGTAGTTGAGCGTCCCGTAATTCTCCCACTGATCAGCGAGAGCAGTATAGGCGTTTTCTTCGTCAAACAGTTCCATCATCTTATATTCTTTGCTTTTCGTAAGTCCATCATGTCATCCCAGAAGTCATCAGCGTCTGTTTCGGTGAACCCCTCATGCGACATTTCTTTGAGAATCGCATCCAACAGTTGCATCTTCGTCACTTGCAGGTCAGGAGCCACATCGACAGGACAAGCCACAATGTCGCCCAACGAACCTATATGTACATTGGAAACGGCAATCTCTCCATTCAGAACTTTCACCTCAATCCGATTGTCTGAACCGTATTCAGGCTTCGTCTTCAGCAGTTCATCATAGAGAGGAATGCTGGCGTATGCTTCTGCATCAACAGACTGTAATAGTTCCCTGAGTGTCATAGTTTCATAAACTATCATAAATTCAGCCACAAAATTACTCATTAA
>ONMA01000033.1 GCA_900318815.1 uncultured Prevotellaceae bacterium | reverse complement strand
AATATTTTCCCTGCCAGAGTCTTTTGCTGCGAATCACCCCAAATGACCATGATTGTCACACGTTATTTCAAAAATGCCACTTTCTAAAGTGGACTCATATTTGAAGTTTCCCACCCCCTCTTTCTCGCGCAGAGGAGCAGAGGCACAGAGTTTGCGCAGAGAAACGGGATAATCTAAAGGGATTCATGGAGTAAGCAGAGACGGCCAGAGACCGCCCAACTCTGGGAACTCCATTCAACGAAAAAGATGATAAGCTCTACGCAAAACTCTGCGCCTCTGCGACTCTGCGCGAGAATAGGGAGGGAACATCAGTTATAATTAAGGAAATTACGGTTAAACTACGACAATTACGGAAAGTCGTTTCAGGCATCACTTACAAACTTTATTCAGTGTCAGTTCCTTATATAATCTCCCAGTACTTCAGGGCTGACTTCTCGTATCATAAGGCTGCGAATTCTGCTTTTGACAATCCTGTGACTTCTGAAATCTGCTCAGTGGTCATCACGTTCATGGCCTTGAGTTTGCGGGCGGTGTCAATGTCCTTTTGCTTCAGCTTGGCCTCGGCTTCTTTTAACTTATCCTCCCAGTCACCCTCGATGGTTCTCAACGAAGATACGCCATCCCAGAACTTATCGTAGGCTCGCATCTCGGCATCGGTGAAGGCTGCACGTTCCAGAATTTCAAGGGCTTCACTCACCTCCGCATTCTCCAACAGCTCAGCAGGAGCCTCCTGCGTCCTGTCGTTGATTTCGGTGAGGAAGCGGAGCCACAACACTTGCATTTTACGCTCGCTGATGGTCTGGGGCTTGAATTTCGGCAGTTCCACAAAGATGAGGTGAAGGCCGTCGATCACCTTGTCGGTATATTTGTCGTGAACGAGGTGGTAGTAGTGATAGTAGTCATCCACGTCCTTCAAGAACTCGGCATTGACGAAGTTCAGGGCATAGACAGGCTGCAGGTTCTTGTATTTCATGCCCTTGTTGGTCTGCGCCACGTAAGCCTTCGAGGCATTCAGAAGTACGCGCTTTTTGAACGATTCCGTCCACGACATCTGCATCTCCACGATGAACTCGCGCTGTTTGTTATCCTTGCAGCACACGTCCACGATGCTGTATTTCTCAGCTTCCGTGCGCTCGGGAATCTGGTCGGCAGGCCAGTACTCGATGCTCTCCACGCGCTCGTCATCCTTCAAGGGCAACAAGGCATTAAGCAGACTGATGACAAGATTCTTGTGCATTCCCGAGCTTTGCTCGCCTACCCGTAGCCTTTCGCCGAATATTTTCTTGAAAGTCAGGTCGGCTCTCGGGTCTAAATACTTTCCCATATCATCGATGTTTTGGAATTTTGGCACAAAGATACGAAATCTTTTTCATTATTGTGTACTTTGCCCCCACCTTTTTATATATTATTTTGATGAGAAATCAGGTTCTGCCTCCCCGCGCTGATAGTTGATCCAACCGTCGGGGTTTTTGACGTAATAGCCTTGGATGCGGAGGGTGGTGGCATCGGCGTAGGCGAAGGTGAGGACGCAGGAGTAGGCCATGAAGTCTCGCTCGGCATCGTCGTAGGTGGCGGTCAGTAGGAGGCAGTTGCGCTTCTCGCCGCTGTTCCCCTCGGGACTCCAGTATCTCAGCTGCCACGTTCCTGTGAACGATCCACTCAGTTCCACGTCCTTCCAGTCGGTATATTGTTCTTTGCCGTCGATGGTGACGAGCTTGCGGGCTTGCCATTTGCGCATTCCAGTCAATGTGCCGTCGGCCTGGAAGGTGAGGTGCTCGAAGTATCGCTGCGTGTCGCTGTTGTTCTCGTAGTGCCATGTACCGACCATGAGCGGACCGTACTGCTCATTCAGTTTCACGGTCTTTTCGTGTGCCTCCGGGTCTGCCCATCTTGGCTCATCGCTGCTGCAAGAGGCGAGGGAGAAAGCAGCAAGCATAATAAATGCGATTACATAAACCGCTCTCGCTCGGCTATTCGAAAACAAGTTTGCATCACTCTCGCTTAATCGCGATTTCCTCCAGTGTTTCATTGTTTTCATTTCGATATTGATTGTTATAGTTTTTGTCTATATAAATGCGAGCCGTCGGTAATCTTGCATCGTCGGGCGTTAAATCTTCCTAATCGTATGTTACTTTACTCATGTCTGCAATCATTATGTCAATAGTCAACTTCATTTTTGGCACATCCTGCTGCACGGTGAGGAACACGACATCTGTGTCAATCTCGAAGTAATGGTGGGCTATCTTGTCGCGCATACGCATCACGCCGCTCCAATAAACTTCGGGGTAACGGGGTAGCAGCTGCCCATGCGTCTGCTTGTCAAGTCCCTTCACGGCCTCACCCAAGGCTATCAAGTTCATGCAGATGGCATCAAGGCGCATCATGCCTCCCGGCGAGCAGAGCAGGTCGTTGGGGTCAGTCACCACGGCGGCGCGTTCCAGAATGGTGTCGATGGCCTTGCTAATCTTCTGCAAGCTATCCATCACAATCTCACGGTCAAACATATACGCCCTCCTTCTGTATACGTTGTCTTAGGAGACTGTTCATGCCGTCACGGACGCGCACCAAATCGACCCGGCTTTCAAGAAGCCTTTCCAAGTCGGTCTGAATGAGGTCGAGCGTGAGCAGCGTCGGCACACGACCTTCGTAGCACACGTCCACGTCGCTGTCCTCGGTATGCTCGCCACGAGCAACAGAGCCGAAGATGCCGAGACGTGTCAGCCCATACTTGCTTTGAGCCGTTGGCTTGTAGAGGCTCAGCAGGTGCAGTATTTCATTCTTTGTCTTCATATCTTGCTCCATTTTATTGTTCAACGCTGCAAATTTACAGCTTTTTTGTGAAATTTTGTTCGTTTTTACATTATTTATTGCATCCCCGCTTTATAGCCGCCACTTATCAAGGGGCTCAAAATAAATATTATTAGGTGAAAATGCCTCGCTTTGCCCCATTGCAGCTCTCAATGCATCTATTTCCTATCAAAATTCTCGAAATCTATTCAGCTTCACGGTCTTTTCATGTGCCTCCGGGTCTGCCTATCTTGGCTCATCGCTGCTGCAAGAGGCGAATGCGAGGGTGGCCATCAGGAGAAGGTGTCCTGCCTTTATAAAAGTTTTCCCGAATTTCTGTTCCATAAATCAGTCGTTTTTTGATTGAAAAAGCGGATAGTGCCGATGCCAGGCTATCCGCTCATGTCGTTATTCGTATTCGTTATGCTTACAACTCCTCGATTTCCTCGGCTGTAAGGCCGGTGTATCGCGAAATCTCTCGGGCGCAGCGTCCCGTCTTCAACGATGTCAACGGGGCGGTCGAGGATTTTCTCCAGTTCGCAAATCATCGCTGCGTGTTTCAGCAGACTCACACCGTCCTCGTCGAACTGCACGAGGATGTCAACATCGCTGATGGGAGTCTCCTCGCCACGGGCGAAGGAGCCGAAAAGCCATGCTCGCACGATGGGCTGGGTCTTGAAGTAGTCGGCTATCTTCTGATTCATCATCTGGGTACTCATAAGCGTATTGTTTTCGATTTCGGGAACAAAGTTACAACTTTTTTGCGAATAACAATCCGATTTTGCATAAGATATCTGCTTTTATTCCTATACCGCATTCTGCGTTTGACTCTCGCCTTACTTCAGTTCTTCGAGCGGCAAAACAGATTGGCGGACGGGGTTGCTACGCACACCCCGGCTATTGAACAGTGACCGCTTTCTTCCCTTGCAAGCGACCAAGGTCGAGCGGCGGTCAAAAACAGTTTCATTTTGAATTATGCAAACTCTGGAGCAGTTTTCTTTGACTTTCTTCTTTTATTCCTCTATAATTGTTCGAACAATTCTTCAAACTGCTCCTTGAACCACTGCGGGGGATTATCGACCACCTTGTGCGTCTGGCTCTTGCCGATGTGCAGGGCTACGATGTGGCCGTAGTCGCTGTTGCCGTCAATGAAGGTGAGGTTGTCGAAGAGGCGGAGGTGCTGCTGCGTGTTCTTCAGTCCTTCGTGGAAGTTGAAGCAGATGATGTCATCGGCAACATCGTGGCCACCCGTCTGAACGCGATGGATGACGCGGCTCACGCTCTCGTCCTCGTTGCGAAGACCGAAATAGCAGAGCGAAATCTTGAAGCCTGCGGCACGGAAGTCCTCAATCATGTGCAGCACCATGTCGCTGGAAAAGTTAGTCTCGAAGGCAAAGTCCTTGTGCTGTTCGAGAGCCTCGGCCTTCTGCTTCTCCAACTGCGAAGCAACGGTGCCGCTCACCCAACGATCAGGCCAGTCGGGATGCTCGCGGCGCAGGTCGAGCATCAACTTGTCGCCGTCGAACGACTTGGCGCTGACGTAGAAGGGGCAGAGGCGGCTCTTGCCTGCGCCATTCGGTCCGGCAATGATGGTGAGTTCAGGGCGACGCTCCATCTATCGCGAAATGAGATATGAGTAACGGCCTTTGCCAGGAGCAGCAGTGCGGCGAAGAATGCGATAGGTGCGGCTGCGGCGGTCGAGGGCAACGCGGTCTTCACTGCCGTCGGGATTGGCCAGATAAGTGTTTCCGTCGTTATCGAAAAAAGGCACGGAAACACCGCGGCGCCAAGAGTCGGCATAGATGCGCTCAATCTCACGGCTCGCTGCGCGGTTAGCCTCGCTGGCCGTCTGGCCGTTGGGCAACTGGATAATATCAATGTCTTTATATGTGCACATAATCGCTTCCCTTTATCGGTTGACTGTGCAAAGTTACAACTTTTTTGCGAATAATAATCCGATTTGCATAAAATATTTGCTTTTATTCCTATACCGCATTCTGCGTTTGACTCTCGCCTTACTTCAGTTCTTCGAGCGGCAAAGCTGATTGGAGGACGGGGTTGCTACGCACAGCCCGGCTATTGAACAGTGACCGCTTTCTTGCCTTGCAAGCGACCAAGGTCGAGCGGCGGTCAAAAAGCAGTTTCAAGAGAAATGTTCTGGGGTATAGTGAATATTTGAAAGAGAAAGGTTGTGAAACGGCGGTTATTGCCTGTATTGCCTAAAAAATAACACCTGATAGTTTGACGGCTGTCAGGGACTACCAGGAATTAACGAATTCTCCTTATAAAAACACCCGACAGATTGGAATCCAGAGGCTACCGGGAATGAACGCTGCAAAGATAGGCCTTATTTCTGATACTTGCAAACTATTTGCGAGGAAATCGATATTTGGACGTCGATTTTGTTGCTTTTGAAAAATAAAACGACCCGCACATTTGAGCATCCTTCTTGCTAAGGCAAGCGACCGAGGTCGAGCGGAGAGGCTTGGCGGGTTCTGGTGGTGCAAAGGTAGTGCTTTTTATTGAATCGACCAAACTTTTTGACGGGAAATCGATATTTAACCATTGATTTTGTCACATCTTTGAAAGCAAGACATAAAGTGTATACTAGGTTTTTCTTCAATAAGGGTGACAGGGTGACAGAATGCCGATAAACAGGGCGTTTGCACCCTTTTTCGAGGGTGACAAGGGTGACAGGAGGGTGACAGGAATCACACTTTCGTCAGCTCCTTTGTCATCTCTTGCGACATTCATGTTGCTTCCAGTAAGAATCATGCCTGTATGCACTTGAATTCTCGAGAGAATTGAGGCATAAAGAACATCTTTACCTTTGCCAAATGGCATTCTAACTGCTCAATTCTCTCGAGAATTTATCTGTAATTCGGTTTTTTCCACTGCTAACCTGTCTTCCCTGTCACCCTTTTCGATGTAAATAGTAGTATGGGATGGACCTGTTACTCGTAAAAAAAAGACGACCTGTTGCGGTTGAAAGCTCCCATAGGGACGCAAGAATGAGAGTGCCCAATGTTTATCGAGAGCTTTGAATGCCTGCAAGCGTGGCACTATCAACTGTGCCAACGTATTGTCGTTGCTCCAGACATCCTCAATTGGATAGTCATGCTTATGACTCCTATTCTCTTCATTTGTTCCTTTCTTTCCCATAAGTCATAATTGGTCTGTGTCGTAAGTGATAGGATTGTCTGAGTTGTAGCCAACAATGCTTATCAGCGTTTGATGCCCCAGTTTCGGTACGACATCAATGATAATGTCAACGATTCCGTATGTCTTATGATCGTCTATCTTCTCGCTGATGGTTTCAATTAGTTCACTTTCTTCGTCTCTTAGTACATGATGAGTGATGCCGTCCTCTTCTACAAAATGATATTCATATCCACGGGCGATGTAGATGATTGCGTTGTCGCTTTTTGGAAGCATTTCATACTTTTCTATGAGTTCTTTCAGATACATAGCGCTGTCCGTCTCTTCATCGGCAAACGACTCCAACGTTGTGTAGGCAAATAAATCTGAGCGGAACAACCGGCTGAGTTGCTTAATCATTATGTAATTATCCTCACGTGATAAAGCAGGAATGACGCTGATGATAAAATCGCTGATGTGTATCAGACACTCATAGTAGTATCCCATGAACGCCCTGCGGAAAAGCCCCTTTCTCTTAATTTTGTTCAAGCGTGTATCGTTAAAACTGACGTGTCTTTTGGTCACACAGTTCAGTTTCATCTTCTTTGACGGAGGCAATGCTCTGACGGACGGTACAGTGCCACCATTATTGCGTATCTTACAAAACAGTTTCTTTGCGATCAGTTTACCTCGTATTTGTGGATGCCCTTTTTTATCACCATCCCATTCTTCATAGCATCGGAATCTGTCAGAAACCTGTTCTTCAGTAAAACCATAGTAAGAGGTGTGCCAGAGACAACAAGCAGCCAGTTCTGCATCGGTGGCTTTGACTTCTGGAGCAATGATGAGTTCCTTTGTTAGCGAGTGTTCCCAACAATCGCCTTCCATCGGAAAAGCATGAAGGTGAAGCCCCGTTCCATCCTCCCAATCCTTCATGGCAATGTGACACACATCATCGTTTGCGCCGTCATGGTGTTTAGGTTTCATTAGCCGCAACATGTCGAAATGAAGTTTATACCATCCCAAACTATTCTTCATGT
This sequence comes from uncultured Prevotellaceae bacterium, assembly GCA_900318815.1. Taxonomy (GTDB): domain Bacteria; phylum Bacteroidota; class Bacteroidia; order Bacteroidales; family Bacteroidaceae; genus Prevotella. The sequence goes on along the minus strand of ONMA01000033.1, from coordinate 44,991 downwards.
CTGGGTATAAACGGACAATTTGCTTTTCAACATCGTCAAAGGTAACGCTGTCAAGTAATTCTTTGAATGTCATATTATACGCTTTTATTGATTCCTATATTGATTTCAGTCTCGAACTTACGAACATAGATAAAGTCCGTGATGGCAAATTCCGTATGGTCAAAGAGATTGTGAAATGCACTTGTAAGATGCAGATTTTTTGTCAGTTCTTGATCTAGTCCCTCATTCCAGTTTGGGGGTGGGCAGTCCATACCAATGAAACTGTCGAAAGGTTCATCGTCTCTTGGAAGTGTAAGTGCTGACATAGTAACTCCATTCTCATATAAATGGTTCCAACCGCTGTCGCATAGAGCATTCCACAGATCCTGCCTGTCATCACATTGAACAGGATGCAGTTCTGGATAATCGTATCCAAGTAAGCACTTAGCAGTCACTTCCGGCTCTTCGCCAAAGTCCTTATTGTCTTTGATAAAATCCCAAATGCGGTGTGCCCTGTCGTACATTTCACGTAATGCCTCGGTCAGGATATCATTAAAGGCAATAATATCTTGCAGAATCTCATCCTGATAAGCCAGTACTCTTTTGTTAATCATGTCCTTTCGTAAGGACAACAAACAGTCATAATCAGCGTAGTCACATGGAGTTTTATCATACTTCCACATTATTTCCTGCTCAATGCATTGTATGTCATAATCATGTATATCAACCATAGTTCGAATTTTGGTGCAAAGTAAACAAAGACCTCCGCCAACTGGTGGCAGAGGTCGAATAAAAAATAAATATAGATTGTTTTTTCGATAAGGAAGGGTCACACGTCTATTCCAATATCTTTCAGATACTGATCCGTATTGTTTAAGAAGTATTTCATTAACATATAGTGCTCAGTCTTGTCATAGTCTATTTGGTGTATACCGTTTCCTGTCAACTGATATATAGTTGCGCCAGGGTATGCCATCAATATGGGAGAGTGAGTGGAGACGATAAACTGAGAGTCTTCCTTAACCAATTGATGCATTCTTGCCAGCATTTTTATTTGGGAGAAAGGAGACAAAGCTGCCTCTGGTTCATCGAAGATAAAGAAACTATTACCTCGGCATCGATGGTTGAGCATATTTAAGAATCCTTCGCCGTGAGAAACCTCATGCAGTCTTTTTCCTCCATAGTAATCAAAAATGTTTCTACCTGCATCATTCACCGTATCCATGTACGAAATAGTATTATAGAAACTTTCAGCTCTCAAGAAGAACCCATCCCGATTTCTTTTGGCACCTCTAATCGTAATCAGATGATTGCATAGCTCTGAATGAGAATCTGATGTGGAAAAGTTGAAATTAGCAGTACCTCCTTCTGGGTTGAAGTTCATGGCAATGGCTATTGCTTCAATCAGGGTGGACTTACCCATTCCATTCTCACCAACAAAGAAGGTCACAGGACTTTCAAAAGACAATTCCTCTAAATCCCTTAATGCAGGAATGTTGAACGGATAATGATTCCTATCAATTCCTTCTTTCGCGTTTAACCTTATTCCTTTAAGAAAAATCATATTGCATACTGGCTAATCTCATCAGTTTCCCATCTTCGATATACAACTTGATATCAGCAATACCAATCCACAAAGAGTGCTTCACATGATGAACACGTGAAAGCACTTTTTTGTAGTGGGAGGAGTTGGAGATGTTGGTGAGCAATATAAACTGAATCTTGCAAAAGCACTAATTACTCATATGCGTATTCTCCATTTTGATTTACAAAAGCTCTAGATATATTATATGCTGTTTGATAGTCTTGCTTATCATAGTAATACTTCCAAACTTGAGTGATGAGTTTATGTATACCTCTCCCTCCTCCTTCAGAGTATGAATAACCATACTGAGTTAATATGTGATTCATGTTGAACAATGTTTGTAACTCTTTGCCACTCATCACAAGATTATTTTTCATTAGCGTTGCAGCCAAATTTGCAATTAATTCTCTTTTGAATGATATTGATGATTTGTTTAATTCCTGAGAAGCACCTTTCCAGTCTTTATAATTTTCAGGAAGGGTATTCCATATACTATATTTATGAATTAATTCCATTGCAATATCAATGTATGAATCTATGCCAAAAACACTATACAACCCCATCCATGTAGGATGTGGCATAGAGATAATGTGAACATCATCTTCACGAAGATAGTAATATATAATCTTTCTATCATTATCTATAGTAAGTCTCATCACATTCTTTTTGTTTTCAACAGGAATACCAAATGCTCTTACCACATCATCGTTCTGTATGTAATCTTTTTCGACAGACGAATTTAGGATAAAGAATAACTTTGGATTGACAGACTTTATAATATTGTTTATAGAATCAAAACAAGTACTTGCCCTTTTTACTAACTCCCAAGTAGCATAATCCACCCCTTTAGATTCTGCTGAGACTTTGTATCTTTCGATTGAGTTTGTATTTCCCCAAACAAAAGAACTCAACAACTCTGGATAGGTATTATTTGTAACCAAGTCTTCAAAATTTACTTTATAAAATTTGGCAAGAAACTTAAATACAAATCCCCAAAATGTTGCATGATAGTTTCCTCCTGCCCATTTTAAGTGCTCAAGATTATTAATGGTGTCTTCCATGAGAAATACAGCTTCACCACTGTTATTCCTTGCGGTATTCAAGAATTTATCAATATCTTCCCAACCATACGTTTCCATACCAACAAATGCTATTTTATACTTGGAGATACCATAATGTTCGCCCATAATCGGAATATGTGGAGCAGGAATGCCCTTTACATTTAATTCGTCAATTTTCTTTAAAAATTGTTCTACTAAAGGAGCATATTGTTCCTTCAATCTTTCTTTGTAATGTTCCATAATAATTGTTACTGTTTATATTATTAGTCCAACTTTTCAAATTCAAAAACCCTTGCTGAGCAACATGCTTTTTTGTAGTCAAACTGATACATACCATGTACTGCTCTTTAATCTCTATGGCTCCGCTGTAGAAAAGAAGTCGTAGTGTGCGAGCGTGTTGTCACCGTGATAGCTATATAGAATAGTTATTGATGCCTTTTACATTGGAAGATTTTTCTCTTCTATTTTAGAAAGAACATCTTTCACCGTTTTTTTTATGTAATCCTTAAATTCACCAGTATCAATATCAGCCATTAAACAATCCAGTTTTTTATGATACTTTTCAACGTATTCCCAACCATAAGGACTTCCTTTCCAAATGTATTCTTTAAATATCCTTATTTTGACATTTAAGAATGCATCATCGACAGTTTGCTCTCCACATTTGCCGACATAAACAAAAACCTCGTCTCCAATCTTATCTTTTTTAGGATCACCAATACCGTATTTTTCAATTAAAACAGATAGTTGTTGCCATTCATCTTTATGGAATTTGATATAAAAATGCGAACTTTTAGTAGAATCAAAAAAATCGCAATCTGCTTTTAACTGTAAGTCTTTCGCTATTGAAGGTAAGATTTTTTGAATCTTATCTATATATGGCTTCCATTTCTCCACATCTGCAATAGCCAACTCTTTTCGAATTGAGTCTTTATATGCATTCACCTGATTTAACAGACGGGTTATCTCTTCAGTTTTCTCCTCCAATATCTTTAATTTCTCCTCAGCTGAGATATCATTCAAATCAAATCTCTCTATCAAAAAACATTCTAATTCCATATTCATTTTTTTATTAATTGTTCTAATGTCAAAATAACCTTCAAGGTAGTCAAGATATTGCATTGCTGCAGAATATAAAAACACCTCTTTTTGTTTGCAATTAGGGATTACATCTTCTTTCAACCATGAAATAATATCCTCTCTAAATGTAACGACTTTATAGCGTTCTCTAAATTCTTCTCTTAATTTTGGAGCAGAATTGATTGAACATTCTATACGTTCACATGAATTACAACATTGTTTAGGCTCATGCCAACTGCATATGTCAGGTTCATAATAGTAAGGAGGAAGAAATACTACATAAATCTGTTCGTCCTTATATCCTTCCTGACGCAATTTTTGAATATAACGAGCTATCTGATTCTTTTGCAAAATAGCATCATATATCTTATTCTCAAAAATAATGGCATATTTACCTTTTTCTTTTACAAGCAAATCTATTCTCATTTGCTCAGAAGTCACCTGGGGCTGTGAAACATTGATATTCCAATCCCTTAAGCAATATTCAATAAAACTCTTAAGCAATGAATAATCGCCATTTATTTCGTAAAGCAGAAGTGATGCCAGAATGCGACTGTTGGCATTTTCATTTACATGTAACTCATCTATCACATTTATATGATAAGGGAGTTTTTTTCTAATGCGATGATAACATTCAGCGAAATCGTCTATCAACTGGAGTACGTCTTTCTTTTCCATAAAAATGTCCGACTTTTCAATTACAAAATCACTTGCGTAGCAGTTCCTATTATACCAAACTACTTTTTAAGCCTCTTCACCAAACTGACAATCTCTTCATTCAAAGTTTCCTCAGAAACTGTTTTTGAGAAGAAATTACCATCCTGTTTGTAGTCAGGTACTAATGATGAGATCATCTTGCGATAAGTGAGTTGGTTCCTATCAACTTTGAAGAAAAAAATTATCTTACTAGAGAAAGACATAAGAATAGTTATTGTCGCTTCTTCAAAAGCAAAGGATAAGTTGTCATTCTTATCGAGCGGGATATTATAGCCCGCATTGCTAAGGGCCAGAAGAACTTTGTCACATATTTCCTTTTGGTGTTCATCTTCAATCTTGTCCTTTCTTTCCACGACATCAGCCAAAAGAGTGTTCAACTCTTCAATGGCTTCGTTAATTTCGTCCTCCCTATCATTAAGGTGTTTTATTTGTTCCTCGTAGGACAAACCTTCGATTGCTTCGTTAATATCGAGAATATCAAAATCTATCATAATCAATTTATTTTACTTAGTCCAACTTCTCAAATTCAAAATCACTTGCTGAGCAGCATGCTTTCTTGTAGTCAAACTGGTACATGCGCATGTACTGCTCTTTAATCTCTACTGCTCCGTTGTAGAATGGAGTGGTGGTGTGTGACCTTGTAGTCACAGTGATTGACATGTCTGGCGTCAACACCTGCCCATTAGAGCGCTTCACTCGTTTGGGCGTAATACTAAATACTTTACTCATGGTTGTTTTTTTCAATTATTGAAAATTACAATATTTCTCTTGCAATCCACACAAGATTCTGCATCAGCAATTACTTTTTCATAATACTCTTATTTAGAGGATTGATTTTAAATAATCATCCCAAGAATCAAATCCAACGGGTTTGTAGGTTGCGTTAATTGAAACTGCACCGTATTTGTCAAAATCTTGAGTGACAACATCCAACTTCAGATTGGTAATCCTTTGGTTAATTTCTTCCAAAAGCTTAGATGACATCCTTTCCCTTTGCATCTTAGGAAGATAGTATTCTCTAATCAACTTTTCAACATTAATATACTCGTTAATAGGTTGAAATAGTTCTTGCCTTGGACGAAGAACTATGAATTTTAGTACATAATACTTCTCTTCAGGTCCCACGTATGTTCCATTACTTCCAAATAAATAAAGCGAACTATCATACAATGACTGCTCATCTTTTTTTATTCCTTGAACGAACCCTTTCTCAGATTCTTGATGAATACCGATTAATCGTGCTGGACTTTTCCAGTTTTTTCTTTTTATTTTCATCATTCCATCTGGAAATCTCAAAGTACTATTTTCAAGTACGTGATACAGAGTAGTCCTATTCTTCTTTATGTTTGACAAAATTGTTTCTACATCTTGAGACCACGAATCGGCAGAACAATATATAACATACTTTCCCCTTACAAATTTAATATTATCATAGATAAGGCGTCCTATATCTTCTGCATTGGGAAATATTGGATAATCTCTTTCTTCATCATTTTGATCAAATACTGTATGCTGGATTGACATCCATATTTCTCGCTTCCAATTGTATTCAAGACAAATAACATATGGTTCAATTTTGACATCAATATAATGCTTGTCTCCTTTTTTGTATTTGATTTGTAAATCGCTGTATTTCTCAAATACATCCAACAAGTTTTTCTCTTGAATATGTTTATTATCTTCTTCCATAATTCTTAATCTTTCTTTTTATCTTTGATTCTAATGATGATAATAATGTAGCGTGGATAAGTTGAAAACTATAGTATTTCTCTCGCAATCCACGCACAAGCTTCTGCGTCAGCAAGGGCGTTGTGATGGTTCTCTAAGCAGTAACCACATTCGGCTGCAACGGTGTGGAGTTGGTGGTTCTCCAGATAGCGGAAGGCTCTGCGTGAGGCTGCCAGCGTGTCATAGAACTCATAGTCAGGGTAGTCCATCTGATAGACGCGGAACACGGCCTTCAGGCAACCTTCATCGAAAGGCTTGTTGTGGGCCACGAGTGGCAGGCCCGCTATCATTGGCTCTATCTGCGCCCACACTTTTGGGAATACGGGTGCATCATCGGTGTCTTCATGACAGAGGCCATGCACCTGACTGCACCAGTAGTTATAATAGTTCGGCTCTGGCTGGATGAGAGAGTAGAACGAATCTACAATCTCACCATCACGCACTATGACGATTCCTACAGAGCAAACGCTGCTTCGCTCATTGTTGGCCGTTTCAAAATCTATTGCTGCAAAATCCTTCATTTCAATCTTTCCAAATATTCTCCCACTTATCCTCGCACGATTCCGATAATGGATTGCCAAAGTCTGCCTGATTTCTCGAAGAGAACTCAGGCTTACCTTCCAACCAACTAATCGTGAGACCAGATGGTGCAGAAAGTTCTATTTTGTCGTTTTGATGAAGAACGTTCACATAATACTGGTGTGCCACGTATAGTAAATCTATGAATTGGGTGCGAGAAATGATGAAATAACGGAACGCATAGCCGTTTTCAATCGGCTTTGCTGATACAAACACATACGGGCCTTTCACCATCTGCTGCAAATAGTCTTTGTTGAGTGCTTCTTGTATGCTGAAGCCCGTAGGAATATTGTTCTGTACACTCGTTTTGACCTGCACAAGAGATGTTCTCGGCTTCCACCACAGCTCGTCACTTTCCTTTAAGTCTGCGTTGAGGCAAACAATATCAATAGACTTATAGTTCTTGATGGTACAATTCGCATTAAAAGCGTCCCATCCTTGCTGCATTAGTTTTGCAACAACCATATTCTCACCAATAGCACCAACGCGAGCTTTGCGCGTTTGATCGATTTTTTGTTTCTTTTCCATATTAGTCTCTATAATTTATCTCCAATCAAATTCTGCTCCCAGTATCTCAAGCCCTTCATATTTCCAAGGTTCTTGGTCGAAGTTGGGCGTGTATTTTGCCATTAAGACTTTCTGCAGTCTATCCTCTTTCGTATCTCTCCATCCGTTGAAGTCCATGACGCGCTGATTGACTCCGTCGCAATCACTTGCATCCAGCTGGTAGAACACTGTCCCCACACGTGTCATGCGATATTTTTGGTGCTGACATTCTGCTAACGCCCAGTTGTGATTGTCAAGGATGAAGCAATACTCGCCTTTCCCGTCTTCAATGCTCCAAGCTCCAACTGCATAGTATTCTATAAATTCATTTTCCTTCGTCAGTTTTATGACATCGCCTGTATAGATACCTTCTCCATTGTCGTCGACAGAATCTGTCAGTACACCAGCAAAGATGACTCTGCGGGCATAGCCACGCCCTTTGCACTCATCGCCCAAAACTTCCTCAACAATGTCCTGATTATGGTCTTCGGCATATTTGTCGTCCTGTTCCCAGACATAGAAGTCGTCGCCAAAGAAGAAAAAATTGCCGAAATAGGCATAACCGAATTTCTTGTTTTCTGCGACATAGCGAGCTTTGATAACAGGCAAGAATTTGTTGGTGCCAGTAGCAATATCATGGCGATATTTTTGGCAAAGATACTTCAAAGTTACATCACTGATAGTCATAGTCTTTTGTTTCATTGTTTACTTATTGTATTTATTCCACATTCTTTTTATCTTACCGGCAATCTCCTTGCGGAGCCATTCGGGTTCGAGTACTTCCATGTCTTCGCCGTTCCAGAGGAGTTCCTGCTGGAAGTCGAAAGTCGGGCGGAGATTGAAGGTGAAGACGCTGTATTCCTCATTGCGCTCTGACTCTTCCTGCGATTCGTGCATCTTCAGGTCGCGGATGTAGTTGGCCTGTCCTGCTGACACTTTCAGCTTAACGGGCTGAATCTTCACAGACTGTTCGGCTATAATGCCAAAACAGCCTTCAAAGAAATCCTTGGCTGTCCAGTCCTTTGGCATTTCAAATTTCTCGTCTGTAGCCCGAAGATGTTGAATTCTGTCAAGGGCATAGATGCGCGGCCCTTTCTCGTAATAATATGAATAGGTACTCCGAGCGACCATGTACCAACGCTGCCGGAACAGCTTCACACAGTAGGGCTGCACATCGAAATTGTTCTCCTCGTCCTTCCAATAGCTGTGATAGGTGATGTTGAGCACACGGTTTTCCTTCATCGCCTCGATGATGGGCTGAAGATAGTTCTGGCCAGACGGCACGTATTCCAGAATAATACGGTCTTTGATGCTCTGGCTGTTGGCCAAGGCATTGCTCACACAGAATGTATTATAGAGCCAGGAACGGAGTCCATTCTTGCTGATGTCCTCTTCGTTCTCGATATAGTAACGGTATTCACCACGCCCTTCATTGACGATGTTGATGCCGAACATATCCCAGATGACGTAACGCCAGTTGTCGAAAGTGCGCTTTGGAATATCCAAGCTCGTTCAGTTCTTTGAACGAGATCATACGTCTGCGATAGATGGTTTCTATCACCCAGACGTATTTGGTTATCAAACTTTGTCCTCTATCGTTGTCCATATTACGTTGTTTTTTCTGCAAAAGTATGACAAGGGTGCGCCAAACTGTGGCAGAGGTTAGAAAAAAACATAGTCGCTATTGCCGTCGATGAAGGTGAGGTTGTCGAAGAGGCAAAGGTGTTGCTGCGTGTTCTTCAACCCTTCATGGAAGTTGTAGCAAATATCAATGTTTTTATATGTACACATAATCGCTTTCCTTTATCGTAATGACGGTGCAAAGTTACATCTTTTTTGCTAATAATAATCGTTTTCGCATTACCTTTTACAAATTATTAGATGAAAACGTGACGGCCATGCGGATGCGTGACAACTTTTGTTCCCCACATGGTTATACCCCGTTACCGCCATTTCAAGATAAAAAAATTGCCAGCAAAGAAGATTTCTAAGAAAAAATGTGTACCTTTGCACACCATTATAATATATCATAAAGAATTGGAATCATGGCAATAGGCAAATGGATAGGTGGCTTCTTAGGATGGATAGCCACTGGCGGCAGCCCGATGGGAGCGCTGATAGGCATAGCCATCGGCGCGATGTTCGACGGCAACGGCGCCCCCCGCATCAAGAGCAACGGTTTCTTCAACGACCAGAACAACGCAACAAGGAATGAAGGCGAGCGTAACAGCTTCCTCTTCTCCATGCTGGTGCTGGCCTCGTATATCATCAGGGCTGACGGGCGCATCATGCACTCTGAGATGGAACTGGTGCGCGGCGTGCTGCGACAGAACTTCGGAGAGGTAGGTGCCGAGCAGGGTGAGCAGATACTGCGACGCCTGTTCGAGGAGGCCAAGCGTCAGGGCGACGCTGCCTACAAGCAGACCATCCGCCAGAGCTGCGAGCAAATCAGGCACCATACCGGCTACAGCGAACGCCTGCAACTGCTGAACTTCCTCGTGATGATTGCCCGTGCCGACGGCCACGTGGCTCAGGAGGAAGTAGCAGCTATCAGGGAATGTGCCCAGTGGATGCAGATGTCGCCCAGCGAAGTGGACTCGCTGCTGCACTTGGAGGGCGACACGCTCGAGGATGCCTACAAAGTGCTGGGCGTGAGTCCCGACGCTACTGACGACGAACTGCGCAAGGCCTATCGCCGACTGGCCTTAGAGCATCATCCCGACCGCGTGGCAAAACTGGGCGAAGACGTGCGCAAGGCTGCCGAGAAGAAGTTCCAGGAAATCAATGCCGCCAAGGAACGCATCTGGAAAGCACGCGGACTATAATCGCGCAAGCGCATAAATCATACCCATTTATTTTTTAACAATTACTAAAAACGAGGCTCATCGCTTGTAGGTCTCGTTTTTTTATTGTAATTTTGCGCTCAAATTCATAAATCGTAAATAGTTAAATCGTAAATACACAGATGTTTGAGAATTTATCGGAGAGACTTGAACGGTCGTTCAAGATTCTGAAAGGTGAAGGGAAAATCACTGAGATCAACGTTGCAGAGACCCTGAAAGACGTGCGCCGCGCCCTGCTTGATGCCGACGTGAACTATAAGGTGGCCAAGCAGTTCACCGACACAGTGAAGCAGAAAGCCCTGGGCATGAACGTGCTGACGGCCATCAAGCCCAGTCAGCTGATGGTGAAGATTGTACACGACGAACTGACGGAGCTGATGGGCGGCAAGGCCACAGAGCTGAAGTTTGAGGAGCGTCCCAGCATCATCCTGATGTCGGGCCTGCAGGGTTCTGGTAAGACCACCTTTACCGGCAAACTGGCCAACATGCTGAAGACGCGCATGCACAAGAAGCCGCTGCTCGTGGCCTGCGACGTCTACCGTCCTGCCGCCATCGAACAGTTGAAGGTGGTGGCCCAGACTGTTGGCGTGGATGTCTACACCGAGGAGGGCAACAAGGACGTGGTAGAGATTGCCCAGAACGCCATTCGCAAGGCTAAGCAGGAAGGCTACAATGTGGTCATCGTCGATACCGCCGGACGTCTGGCCATTGACGAGCAGATGATGCAGGAGATAGAGACGCTGAAGCGTGCCATCAACCCGGAGAACACGCTGTTTGTCGTGGACTCGATGACGGGCCAGGATGCCGTGAACACGGCCAAGGAGTTCAACGAACGACTGGACTTCGATGGCGTGGTGCTGACCAAGCTCGACGGCGACACCCGTGGCGGTGCAGCCCTCTCCATCCGTACCGTCGTCACGAAACCTATTATGTTCGTGGGTACGGGCGAGAAGATGGATGCCGTCGACGTGTTCCACCCCGAACGTATGGCCGACCGCATCTTAGGAATGGGCGATGTCGTTTCGCTCGTTGAGCGCGCGCAGATGCAGTTCGACGAGAAGCAGGCACGCGAACTGGAGAAGAAGATACGCAAGAACAAGTTCGACTTCAACGACTTCATGGGCCAGATACAGCAAATCAAGAAGATGGGCAACATCAAGGAGCTGGCTTCGATGATTCCCGGCGTGGGCAAGGCCATCAAGGATATGGACATCGACGACAACGCCTTCAAGGGTATTGAAGCCATCATCCAGTCGATGACGCCGAAGGAGCGTGCCAACCCCGACATCATCAACCAGAGCCGCCGCATCCGCATTGCCAAGGGCAGCGGCACGAAGCTCGACGACGTGAACCGCCTGATGAAGCAGTTCGACCAGACGCGCAAGATGATGAAGATGGTCTCGGGCATGGATCGCTCGCAGATGGCCCAGATGGCTGCGGCAATGAAGAATATGAAAGGCGGAATGCCGAAAATGTAATCAATCAACCTATGCAACTAATCGACGGAAAAGCAACGGCGGCGGCCATCAAGGCTGAGATTGCCGAGGAAGTAAAGCAGATGGTGGCCCGTGGCGAGAAGCAGCCACACTTGGCCGCCGTACTCGTGGGGCACGACGGCGGTTCGGAGACCTACGTAAAGAACAAGGTGCTGGCCTGCGAGGCCTGCGGATTCAAGTCGACACTCATCCGCTATGAGGACGACGTAACGGAGGAAGAGCTCCTGTCGTGCGTGTCGCGCCTGAACAACGACGCTGACATCGACGGCTTCATCGTGCAGCTGCCCCTGCCCAAGCATATCGACGAGCAGAAAATCATCGAGGCCATTGACTACCGCAAGGACGTCGACGGCTTCCATCCCATCAACGTGGGGCGCATGGCCATCGGCCTGCCCTGCTTCATCTCGGCCACGCCACTCGGCATCATCACGCTGCTGAAGCGCTACGGCATCGAGACCAGCGGAAAGAAATGCGTCATCCTCGGTCGTTCGAACATCGTGGGCAAGCCCATGGCTCAGCTGATGATGCAGAAGCAGTATGGCGACTCGACGGTGACCGTGTGCCACTCGCGCTCGAAGACACTGAAGGAAGAGTGCCGCCAGGCCGACATCATCATCGCCGCCATCGGCCAGCCCGACTTCGTGACGGCCGACATGGTGAAGCCCGGAGCCGTCATCATCGACGTGGGGACTACCCGCGTGCCGGATGCCACCCGCAAGAGCGGCTACCGCCTGAATGGCGACGTGAAGTTCGACGAGGTGGCTCCGCTCTGCAGCTACATCACCCCTGTGCCCGGCGGCGTAGGCCCCATGACCATCTGTTCGCTGATGAAGAACACCTTAGCTGCCGGCAAGAAAGAATACTACCAATGACAGCCGAGGAACTTTACCGCAAAGGAAATGAATACCGCAAGGCGGGCAGCTTCCATGAAGCCATTAACTGCTACATCGAGGCTGCCCGGCTTGACCCAAACAGCCCTGCCGTAGAAGCCAAGCAGATGCTCGACGACATCCTGAACTTCTACTGCAAGGACATGTATAATCCCTGAACACGACTATTATGAGAATGAATACCGGATATGGCCGCGAAGGCGACTATGATCATTACGACGTGAAGACCTCCCAGCCGTTGCTGGACTTCCTGCTGGCCAACGTGCCGCAGAGCCGCACCAAGGTGAAGGCTACGTTGCAGGGGCACGGCATCAAGGTGAACGGCAAGACGGTGACGCAGTTCGACTTCCTGCTTCAGCCGGGCATGAAGGTGGCGGTGAGCCGCACCAAGCGCAACCAGCAGTCGTTCAAGAGCCGATACGTAAAGATTGTCTACGAGGACAAATGGCTCATTGTCGTGGAGAAAGCCGAAGGCATCCTCTCGATGGCAGCAGGCCACTCGTCGCTCAACGTGAAATCGGTGCTCGACGACTACTTCAAGAAGAGCCGCCAGAAGTGTACGGCCCATGTGGTTCACCGCCTTGACCGCGACACCAGCGGCCTGATGGTCTATGCGAAGGACATGGAAACGGAACAGATACTGGAACACAACTGGCACCAGATTGTCTACGACCGCCGCTATGTGGCCGTGGTCAGTGGCGAGATGGAACAGGACGAGGGCACCGTCAGCAACTGGCTGAAGGACAACAAGGCTTACATCACCTATTCATCACCCGTGGACAATGGCGGCAAACTGGCCATCACCCATTTTCATGTGCTGGACCGCACCACAGAACACTCGTTAGTGGAGTACCGCTTAGAGACGGGCCGCAAGAACCAGATTCGCGTACATGCTGCCGATATGGGGCATCCCGTCTGCGGCGACATCAAATACGGAAATGGCGACGACCCGCTACACCGGCTCTGCCTGCATGCCTGGCTGCTCTGTTTTCATCATCCCGTAACGGGCGAGCCCATGGAGTTTGAGACCCCTATCCCTACCCCATTCCGACTTTTATTCAAATAATCGCTTTATGGATGCACAATTCGGATACTACCTGCTGATGCTTGCAGCCGTGGTTGCAGGCTTCTATGTCATCAAGAAGATAGCCAGCTGTCTGATAAGGAGCATTGTCCTTATCATCATGCTGGCCATCCTGGCATTTGCCTATTATGCGAGTACTTCCCTTTGAAGCGCTCGCTTTTTTCCGCTTAGTCCTTCCTGATATGTATGTCGCGCTGCGGGAACGGTATCTCGATGCCGTTCTCGTAAAGAGTGTTGTAGACGCACTTCAGCACATCGCTGATGACGTAGGACTTCTTCACGGCATCGGCCCAGACAAAGAGCTTGAAGTCTACACTCGAGTCGCCCATGCCGGCCATGACCGACTTCACCTGCTTGTTGGGATCCATCCACTCATGGTGCAGCGAGTTCACGGCATTCTCCACCAGCTCAGTCACCTGCTTCAGGTTCGAGCCGTAGGCCACGCCGAAGGGAATCACGGCCAGCACATAGCCGTGGTTGCGCGTCAGGTTCTTGTAGTTCTTGGCAAAGAGCTGCGAGTTCTGGAAGGTAATCACCTCGCCCCGGAGCGACTCAACGACAGTCGAGGTATAGCTGATGGAGCTTACCTTGCCCATCGTCCCGTCCACTTCAATCCAGTCGCCCACCTTGATGCGCCCGGCCATGAGCGAGGCACCGTAGTAAATATTCTCGATGATGTCCTTCGAGGCAAAGCCGATACCGGTAGACAGACCGCCCGAGATGGCCAGCAGCCAGGACACAGAGATGTGGAGTACAGACAACGACATGAGTAGCCACACGCCCCAGATGAGCACCTGGATGACGTTCTTGCCCATGACCTCGCGCGAAGCTGCCGTCGACGGGTCGGTGGTCTCGAAGTGCAGGCGCATCAGCGCGAGGATGGTGCGTGAGGCATAGGAGAAGAAGAACCAGAGACAGACGACGAAAGTAAGTTTCAGGATGCTTATCTGCAGATTCTCCTGGTTGATGATGTTCATGCTGAACATCTTCCAACACAGGTCGCTCATGTTGAATACACCCGCCGCCCAGTAGAAGCTAATCATGACGGAGAGCACGCCCAACGTGGGGAGCAGCACATTATATATTAATAGGTAGAACCACGACTGCGTAATGGGCTTCTCGCCGAAACCATGCCGCTGCCCGTACTGTTGGAGCCAACTCGAAATGAAAGTGATGGTCAGGATGCAAGTAAGCTGCATGATCCACCAGATCAGTATCTGCACGGCCAGCAGGGTAAAGCTCATCCATGAACAGGTGACGGAGACAAAGAACACCATGAGCGAGATGTAGGAATAAATCATGTCCTGACGCGGCACGTTCTTGTTGTGTCGGCCTATGACGTTCCATTGCCAAAGCGTACACAGCAGCAAGATGGGCGGGAAGATAAGATTCACCAGCTCATTGGGTATCAAGATGATGCGGAAGCCTATGACCAGGAAACCTACGACCAGCAGCGGTGCATAGATGCGGAAGGCGCTCCTGATTTGCTGCCCGTTGACGCGCAACAGCAATGATATCAGGATGACGCCTAAGAGCCAGGAGTACTCAATGAGCAGGCCCGAGGCCATGATAAAAAAGTTCTGGTTCAGCGTGGCACGCAAGACGCCTAACAGGAGGGCAAACGTAATGGTGGTAGTGGCCCAGATGATGCAGGCACGCTTCCTCAGAAACTCCGGTGTATGGAACCGACGGGGCATCAGCCTGAACACCAGCAGGTTGAGCAGGATGGAGATAACGGCAAACACCCCGATGGCAAAGAACAGGCCAAAGATGACCCGGCTGTCCCAGTCGCTGTTGCGCGTAGGCTTATATTTGTCGCTCACCATCTGCTTCATGTTCTCCCAGTGCGTATTGAAATAGCGCAGCGTGGTGAAGTAGTTCACACCGCCGTTCCTGAAGATGCTCATCTGTATGTCGTTGTACAGCTGGTTAGCATAGTCATTCAGGTACTTCAGCCGCTGTTCGGTCAATTCGTAGATGCGGATGTACTCGGCAGTCTGTGTTCGGTTCTCCTCAATCGTATTGCGTATGCTGGTGGCCAGTGTCAGGCAGACGTTGCGGTCGGTCATGGCCTGCTGGCTCAATTTCGACATGCGCATCACCTTCAGGCTGACAATAAGACTGTCGAACTTGGCTATCTCCACCTCGTTCTGCTCCAGGAACGAGCGGAAAGGCACCTGCTGGTCCTGGAACTGCTGGTAGAGTGCCGTGGCCTCATGGCAGGCGTATGTCAGGTCGAACACATAGCCGGTCTTCTGAGAGTAAAGCATCAGCGAGTTCTGGTTCGACCGTCTCATCGTCTCCATCAGTTCCTTGATGGTTTGCTGGTTCTGCTTCTTGCGGGCACCAGCCTGTCCTGTGAGTTCCAGGTGATAGTCCACCAGCTCTTGCCGCAGCACGCTGAGCGTCTGTTCCAGGTCTTTCTCCTTCAGCACAGCACCTGCTTCGACCACCGCGCCGACAATAAGGAAGAGTAATAGGAAGAGTCTTTTCATCTAAGTCTTTTGTTTCAATTTTGGGTGCAAAGGTACAAATAATTCTTAATACCCGCTTCTCTTTTTGCAAAAAACGAGAGGCGCATGGGTGTAATTAGCAATTATTTCGTAACTTTGCGCCCATGAAATTGATTGCAGATAGCGGAAGCACCAAGACCGACTGGGCACTTGTCGACGGAAAAGAACTTGTTGAGACCCTGCACACGCAGGGCATCAACCCCATTCACCAAAGTGAAAACGACGTGAGAACCATTCTCCGTAATGAACTCCTGCCCCAGTTGGCAGGCAGGGAAGTGCAGGAGATACACTTCTATGGCAGCGGCGTGCGCCCCACGGAAGAAGCGTTGATGCAGCGGCTGCTACAGGAGGCGACGGGTGCGCAGCAAGTAGAGGCTAAAAGCGACTTACTGGGAGCGGCACGTGGCCTCTGTAATTACTCTGAGGGAATTGTCTGCATCCTGGGCACAGGAGCCAACTCCGGCTATTACGATGGTAAGCGCATCGTCATGAACACGCCCCCCTTAGGCTATATCCTCGGCGACGAGGGCAGTGGTGCGGTACTGGGCATCAGGTTGCTGAATGGCCTATATAAAGGATTATTACCGCACGAACTGCGCGAGGAGTTCGAATCGGAATACGACCTGTCGCTCACAGAGGTCATCAACCAGGTCTATCGTCAGCCCATGCCCAACCGCTTCCTGGCCTCCCTCTCTCCGTTTGTCCATCGTCATCTGCATATTCCGGCCATCAGCGAATTGGTCATCAGCAATTTCCAGGACTTCATCCACCGCAACATCATCCCTTACGAGAAGCCCAATATCCCCTTATGTGCAGTAGGCAGCATTGCCTTCTGTTACCATGAACAGCTGCAAAAAGCCGCCTACCGCGAGCATCTCATCTTTGCCCGTGTTGAGAAAAGTCCCCTTCAACCGCTCGTCTATTTCCATTCTTAGTAACCATTAAAGAATAACTTCTTGCCATCTTGCTTTGGCAAGCGTCCCTTTGGGCCGAGCGGCAAGCGACCAGAGTTCGAGCGTAGCGCCCCCTGAAATCGTACAAAATCATTTTTTTTCGATATTTACATACACTACATACACTTTTTATAATAACACGTTCTAAATCAATGAGGTAAGTGGTGTATGTAACGGTGTATGTAGGGTGTATGTAAAATTTTGCCTTCACCACTAAATGCCGATTGTTGTTACCCCCGTTGATGCTGGTTGTCCCAACGGTTGGGACGTTTTGTCCCACCCGTTGGGACATTGCGTCTTCCATATTGTTGCATTGCCTGTATGAGCCACAGCGAAACTACCACTTCAGTTGCCTACACTACTTTCACCGTTACCTACACCACTTTCACCGTTACCTACACCACTTTTCTTTCTCATTATCAGTCTGTTACATGTTAGTGTAGGCAGTGTAGGCAAATTTTAAAAATAAAATTTTTAAAATATGCGTTTGCCCGTAGGATTTTTTCCGAGACCGCCAAATATAACCATTAAAGAATAACTTCTTGCTTTGGCAAGAAGTTATTTCTTGATTATCACCAAGTTATTTTTTAACGGTTACTTATCTGGAATAACGCGCTTTCGGGGTCTTAGGCAGCATACACGGAGTTGATGCCGTCCTAATCCATGTGGAATAGCTCGGGAAGGGGGATCGTGACGGGCGAGTTGTCGGGATTCACCTCCATGATGTCGGCCATCATATCCCACCAGCGCTGCGTAATGGGGTCTACGTTCTCCGTATCCTGCGAGTTGCCTTCGCCCTCACATTCCTGATAGGCGAAGAGGATGTTGGTGTCCTTGTCCCAGTAGATGCTGTAGTTGCCTACGCCCTGTTCCTTAATCATCTGCTTCAGTTCGGGCCAGATGGCGGCATGACGTTTGGCATACTCTTCCTCGAAGCCAGGCTTCAGGAACATTTTGAATGCGAATCTCTTTTTCATTTTTCTTTGTCGTTTTTAGTTAGCGTTATGTAATATCCTAATCGATACAGGTCGAAGACAAAAAGCATAGGATGCCTGCCACACAGGTTGCGGCGTTCCAAACCGCCAAAGAGGCGGTGCCACAGCCTGATGGCCACCTTCACCATGCCCACGTGGATGCCCGACTCAATGCTTATCATGCGCGAATAGCCGCGCAACTCGTTACGGAAGGTGTGCAGCGTGTGCAGACTGCGGTCAATCTTGTCCATGAACCGAGGATTGTCTTCAAAGTCGACCATCATTGTCGGGTTGTCAATATGCCAGATAGGTACGTTGGCCTTCTTCAGTGCCTTGCCAAAGGCCACGTCCTCATATCCGCTTTTCTTGAATCGCTCGTCGAACTGGCAAGACAGCATGACATCGCGCTCCATCAAGAAGTTAGTGGAGCGAAACTCCCTATATGGCTGTATACCACGCTGTTCTGCGCAATGGGCAGCCTCTTCACGCTTCTCATAAAGATAGCGCAGGTTGTGACCATATTCCTCCTTGCTCCCCCCGATGGCAATGCCGCCGTTGACAACCCCATAGTCGTGTTCATCATCCAGATAAGCATCGAGGAACTGGTCGCTGACTATCTGCATGTCACAGTCAAGGAACAGCAGCCACTCGTAGCGGCTCTCCTCCCCAAGGAAGTTGCGCATGGCAGCACTCCCGGAGTTGGTCTCACGGGCAATAAAGCGGCAATGGGCAATTCTGTTGATGACCTCGTTGTCGGCCACACACTGCCTGTTGGGCGAAGCATCATCGGCTACGATAATCTCATACTTGAAGGAAGTCACCCTGTAGGTCCTCTGATGGCAAAGCACCACCAGCCTCCTCACCAGGTCGACACACGTTTCGTTGTAAACGGGAATCAAAATAGACAGTTCGTTCTTCATTTCAGCCCCAAAATTACACAAAAAACTTTAATCTGGGAAACAAAACAGAGGAAAAATTTGTCAGATTCGGCAAAAAACAGTAATTTTGCAGCCGCTTTCACGAGTTGATAGCACGAAATTAAAGTTCAAACAAAAAAATCAAACAATTAAAACATGGCAACAAAAATCAGATTGCAGCGCGGTGGTCGCAAAAGTTATGCTTTCTATCGCATCGTTATCGCCGACGCTCGTGCACCACGTGATGGTCGTTTCACTGAGAAGATTGGTACTTACAACCCTAACACCAATCCCGCCACGGTAGACTTGAATTTCGACCGTGCATTGTACTGGCTCGAGGTAGGCGCACAGCCCACCGATACCGTTCGCAACATTCTCAGCCGCGAGGGTGTGTACCTCATGAAGCACCTCAAGGGTGGCGTGAAGAAAGGCGCCTTCGACGAGGCTACGGCTCAGAAGAAGTTCGACGCATGGAAGGCCGACAAGCAGAAGGGTCTGGAGAAGGTAGCCGCCGATGAGGCCAAGGCCAAGAAGGACGCTGCCGCCAAGGCTCTCGATGCCGAGAAGAAGGTGAATGAGGCTATTGCCCAGAAGGTGGCCGAGAAGAAAGCCGCTGCCGCTGCTGCAGCAGCCGAGGCTGCACCCGCAGCCGAAGAGGCTCCCGCCGAGGCTTAAGCCCTCTAAAGACACCGACTGGCAACATGGTGATTTCCAGTCAGCTACAAGTTCCCGTACTCTCACACAGAGTGCGGGAATTTTCATTGGATGGAGCCAGTATCTCCCATCAATTGCAAAAACTCTGGGAAAGTTTTGCACGTGTCAGATTTTTTACTTACCTTTGCACTTGAAATACATATTGCAATATGGGATTATTTGGATTTTTTAGTAAGAAGAAGCAACAGGAAACGCTCGACAAGGGTCTGGAGAAGACCAAGACATCGGTATTCGACAAGCTGGCGCGTGCCGTAGCCGGCAAGTCGAAGGTGGACGATGATGTGCTCGACAATCTGGAAGAAGTGCTGATTACCAGCGACGTAGGTGTCGACACCACGCTGAAAATCATTCAGCGCATCGAGGAGCGCGTGGCTCGCGACAAGTATGTCTCTACCAGCGAGCTGAATGGTATCTTGCGCGACGAGATTGCTTCCCTGTTGGCCGAAAACAACTCGGGCGACAACGAGAACTGGGACCTGCCATCTGACCACAAGCCCTACGTGATTCTTGTCGTAGGCGTGAACGGCGTGGGCAAGACCACCACCATCGGCAAGTTGGCATGGCAGTTCAAGCAGGCCGGAAAGAAAGTCTATCTGGGTGCCGCCGATACATTCCGCGCAGCAGCTGTGGAGCAGATAAGTATCTGGGGCGAACGAGTGGGCGTGCCGGTAGTGAAGCAGCAGATGGGTTCCGATCCAGCCTCGGTGGCATTCGACACGCTACAGAGTGCCAAGGCCAACGGTGCCGACGTAGTGATTGTAGACACCGCCGGACGACTGCACAACAAAGTAGGACTGATGAACGAGCTCAAAAAGATCAAGGACGTGATGAAGAAGGTACTGCCCGAAGCCCCCGACGAGGTGATGCTCGTGCTTGACGGCTCTACCGGACAGAATGCCTTTGAGCAGGCAAAGCAGTTTGCCGCCGTCACACAGATTACTTCGCTGGCCATCACCAAGCTCGACGGCACGGCCAAGGGCGGCGTGGTTATCGGCATCAGCGACCAGCTGAAAGTGCCCGTGAAGTACATCGGACTGGGCGAAGGCATGGAAGACCTGCAGCTATTCAACAAGCGGGAGTTCGTCGACTCCCTGTTCAAGGTGAAGAGTGAATAGTGATGAGTGAAGAGTGAATAGTGATGAGTGAAGAGTGAAGAATTAAGAGTGAAGAATTGCTACCGCACTGTGAATAAGCCGACAGTAGACATTATCACCATGGGGTGCTCGAAAAACCTGGTAGACTCGGAAAGGCTGATGGGCCTCTTCGAGGCGAATGGCTTTCACTGCACCCATGACAGCGACAATCCGAAAGGGCAGATTGTGGTTGTCAACACCTGCGGCTTCATAGCCGATGCCAAGGAAGAGAGCATCAATACCATCCTGGAGTTCGCACAAGCCAAGACGGAAGGACGCATCCAGAAGCTCTATGTCATGGGATGCCTTTCGGAACGCTATTTGGCCGACCTGGAACAGGAGATTCCCGAGGTGGACGGATGGTACGGGAAGTTTAACTATGGGGAGTTGATCAAGGAGTTAGTACCCAAAGAGAAAGCTCCCATTCCCGCTGACACGCCTACCTCCCCTATTTTCCGACACATCACCACTCCACGCCACTATGCCTACGTGAAGATAAGCGAGGGGTGCGACCGCCACTGTGCCTATTGCGCCATTCCGCTCATTACAGGACGCCACCAGAGTCGCCCCATGGAAGAAATCATCGACGAGGTGCGCTGGATGGTGAGCCAAGGTGTACGGGAGTTTCAGTTGATTGCACAGGAGCTAACCTACTATGGCGTAGACCTTTACGGAAAGCAGCGAATAGCCGAACTGGTAGAAGGAATAGCCAGTGTAGAAGGCGTTGATTGGATCAGACTGCACTATGCCTACCCCACCCACTTCCCCTGGGACTTACTAAGGGTGATGCGCGAGCGGCCTAATGTGTGCAAATACATCGACATTGCCCTTCAGCACATCTCCGACCCTGTATTGGAACGTATGCAACGACACGTGACAAAGCAGGAGACAATGGCACTGATAGAACGCATGCGCCGCGAGGTACCGGGCATTCACCTGCGAACCACGCTCATGGTAGGCTTCCCCGGCGAGACCGACGACGACTTCCAGCAACTGCTCGACTTCACCCGCTGGGCACGTTTCGAGCGCATGGGGGCCTTTGCCTACTCTGAGGAAGAAGGCACCTACTCAGCCGAACACTATGAGGATGACGTACCCGAAGACGTGAAACAACACCGCTTAGACAAACTGATGCGCCTACAGCAGCATATCAGTGCCGAGATAGAAGCGGCAAAGATAGGACAGACGATGAAGGTCATCATAGACCGACGGGAGGGCGACTACTATGTCGGACGCACGGAGTTCTGCTCGCCCGAAGTCGACCCCGAGGTACTGATACCAGCCACCAAGAAACTAAGCATCGGCGAGTTCTATGACGTCAGGATTACCGATGCCGAGGAATTTGACCTATATGGAGAAATAACAGCCTAAACTATATAAGACTAATGAACAACAAAGAATACGTAGCATCGTTGTCCCAGCGAATGGGCTATAAGAATAACATCACACAGAGATGGCTCAACACCATACTCTTGGCTATGGGCGACAGCTTTCAGGAAGGCGACTCTGTGAACATTGCAGGCTTCGGCACCTTCGAGGTCAAGAAAAAGATGGAGCGTATTATGGTGAGTCCCACGACTGGCAAGAGGATGCTGGTGCCGCCAAAGCTGGTTCTTGGGTTCAAGCCCAACACTTCCTGGAAAGACAAAATTAAAAATGGAGACAAAGAATAATGAGTAAACTGATATTGCAAGATTTGGCCGATGTGCTCATAGAGAAACATGGGGCAGGAAAAAAGGAAGCATTGCAATTCGTTTCCGCAATGTTCGACGTCATCCAGGAGGGATTGCAAACCGACAAGACGGTGAAAATCAAGGGGCTTGGTACCTTCAAGGTGATAGAAGTCGATGCCCGTGAAAGTGTGAGCGTGAATACTGGTGGACGGGTCGTCATCGACAGCCATTCGAAAATTTCCTTTACGCCAGATGCTGCCATGAAGGAACTGGTCAATAAGCCCTTCTCTGGCTTCGAGACCGTTATGCTGAACGATGGCGTGACGTTTGATGATATAGATTCCGCCGATACGAATGAGTCACAGGCCACACTCGTGGAACCTGTTGACGAAAAGGTGGAAGAACAGGCAGAAACGGTCGTCCCAACAATCGAGGAGAAGGAGGAGGAACCCGTAGAGGAACCTCTCACCATCATTGAAGAGGCAATGGAAGAACCCGTAGAAGAGATTGTAACTACAGAAAAAAATATAGAAGAGTCTATGAAGGAAACTATTCCAGAAGAAGAAAAGGAAACAGAATCATCTGTTATTACAGAGGTTCCAGAGGAAGAACAGAATAAGGAAGAACGCAACCAGGCTGTGTTTGCCCCTGTTGTCGGTCTCTCGTATGACGATAGCGACGAAGCAAATGCACACAGAAACGACGACCATCACATCAGGATTTCAAGAGCCAAACTACGCCGTTACGCACTCTGCTTTGTACTAAGCTGCATCTTCAGCTTCGCCTGCGGATATATTTTCCGGGGCTTGACAACTCCCGAGGAATATAAGCCTGAAGTGGACACGGTGGCACTGGTCGACGCAGCGGAACCTGACGACCGCTCTACCCGAATGAACAGGCCTGCACTCGCTATGAATACCAATGTGCAAAGTCGGTTGATGGCTGATGCAGAAGCCGAAGAAGACGTCTTGGAAAACGATGTTGTCGGGGATGAGAAAGCTCAAATAGCTCCAAAGCCGAAAGCTCCTGTCGTACAGGAAAAGCCAAAACAGGAGAAGCAAAAACAGGAGAAGCCCAAGCAGGAAAAGCCCAAGCAGGAAAAGCCTAAACAGGCAAAAGCCGAACCCGCACCAGCCCCACAACAACGGACTGAGCGTGTAGACACCACCATCTACAGAAGATATGAAAGGATGGACAACCGCGTGAAGACTGGTGCCTATATCATTACAGGTACAGAAAAGGTAATCAAGGCACATGAGGGCGAGACGCTCACAAAGATTGCCGCCAAGACCATCGGTGCCGACATGACATGCTATCTTGAGGTCTACAATGGTATCAAGACACCTAACGCTCCCCTAAAAGAAGGTAAGCAGATCAAGATACCCAAGCTATTCCTGAAAAAAAAGCTCAAGGCTATGAGAAGCCAAAAACAGCGTAAATAATCAATATAATCAACTTAAACATATACACAGTAAAAAACATTATGGCAGAATCAATTGATATCCGGGAACTGAATATCCGGATTGAGCAGCAGAGCTCGTTTGTTACAAACCTGACTACGGGCATGGACCGGGTCATTGTTGGACAGAAACATCTTGTAGATTCATTGCTCATCGGATTGCTGAGCGACGGAAACATCCTTCTCGAAGGTGTGCCCGGACTGGCAAAGACACTGGCCATCAAGACATTATCACAACTCATTGATGCCAAGTATAACCGTATACAATTCACCCCCGACCTGCTCCCCGCCGACGTGACCGGCACCATGATCTACTCGCAGAAAGACGAGAAGTTCCTGGTGAAGCAAGGCCCGGTATTTGCTAATTTCATCCTGGCCGACGAGATTAACCGTGCCCCTGCCAAGGTGCAGAGCGCATTGCTCGAAGCCATGCAGGAGAAACAGGTGACCATTGGCAGCGAGACGTTCGACCTGCCCAGCCCCTTCCTTGTCATGGCCACACAGAACCCCATTGAGCAGGAAGGCACCTATCCGCTGCCTGAAGCCCAGGTAGACCGCTTCATGCTGAAGGTGGTCATCGACTATCCCACCATCGACGAGGAGAAGAAGATTATCCGCGAAAACATTGGCGGCGGTCTGCCCAAGGTGACGCCCGTGACTACGGCCAAGGAAATACTGAAAGCCCGTGAAGTGGTGCGCGAGGTCTATATTGACGAGAAGATAGAACAGTACATTGCCGACATCGTCTTTGCTACCCGCTATCCCGACCGCTACGGTCTTAGGGACATGAAGGACATGATTTCGTTTGGCGGTTCGCCCCGCGCATCCATCAACCTGGCCAAGGCTGCCCGTGCCTACGCCTTCATCAAGCGTCGCGGCTACGTGGTGCCCGAGGATGTGCGTGCCGTGGCCCACGACGTACTGCGCCACCGCATCGGACTGACTTACGAGGCCGAGGCATCCAACATCACCAGCGAGGAGATTGTCTCCAAGATTATTAATAAGGTGGAAGTGCCCTGATGGAATCGTCTGAGATTATAAAGAAGGTACGGAAAATCGAGATTAAGGCACGCGGACTAAGCTCGAACGTATTTGCGGGTCAGTACCATTCGGCCTTCAAGGGTCGTGGTATGGCCTTTAGCGAAGTACGCGAGTACCAGTATGGCGACGACGTGCGCGACATCGACTGGAATGTGACCGCCCGCTTCAACAAGCCCTACGTGAAGGTGTTCGAGGAGGAGCGCGAACTCACCGTCATGCTACTCATCGACGTGAGCGGTTCGCTGGACTTCGGAACGCAGAAGCAGATGAAGCGCGACATGGTCACTGAGATTGCTGCCACGCTGGCTTTCTCAGCCATACAGAACAACGACAAGATTGGTGTCATCTTCTTTTCCGACAGGATTGAGAAGTACATACCACCCAAGAAAGGTCGCAAGCATATCCTCTACATCATCCGCGAGATGCTCGACTTCCATGCCGAGAGCAAGCGTACCGACGTGTCGCAGGCCGTGGAGTTCCTGACCAGTGTCAGCAAGCGTCGCTGCACGGCTTTCCTGCTCAGCGACTTCTACGTCAGGGAGGACTTCCTTCAGCAGCTCACCATCGCCAACCGCAAGCACGACGTGGTGGCCATTCAGGTCTACGACAAGCGTGCCCGCGAATTGCCCGACGTGGGGCTGATGAAGATTGTCGACGCGGAGTCGGGCTTTGAGCAATATGTCGATACCAGCAGCCGCAGGCTTCGCGAGGCCTATCGCCGCTACTGGCTAAGCAGACAGACGCAGTTGCAGGAGACTTTTGCCAAGTGCAACGTAGATAATGTCAGTATAGCCACCGACGAAGACTATGTGAAGCTACTGCTGGGATTGTTTAAACAAAGAGCTTAGAAATGAAAAGAACACTCTTCTTTATATTACTGTCATTCAGCCTGTTGTCGGTTTCTGCGCAAGTCAAGGTAGAATCTCGTATCAGTTCTATGGAGATGCTCATCGGCGAGCAGGTGAAGCTCGACCTCAACGTGACGGTAAGCCCCTCGGCCCAGGTGGTCTTTCCTCAGACGGCACAGTTGCCGCAGGGCATCGAGTTCCTTGGTGCCATTGACGTACCCGACCAGCAGCTGAGCAGCGGACAGGTACTCCGCTCACGTTCCTACGTGCTCACCTCGTTCGACGATACGCTCTATTACATACCGCCCATGACGGTAAACGTCGACGGGAAGGACTACCAGACCAACCAGTTGGCCCTGAAGGTGCTCACCATCGAGGTAGATACCCTGCATCCAGAGCAATTCCGCCCCCCCCACACGATTCAGGACAACCCGTTCCTCTGGGCCGACTGGAGTCCCCTGTTCTGGCTCAGCGTACTGATGCTGGTGCTGTTTGCCGCAGCCTATTACCTGTATCTGCGCCTGCGTGACAACAAGCCCGTCATCGCCTCATTGCGCATTGTGAAGCGTCTGCTGCCTCACCAGAAAGCCATGAAGGCCATTGAGGAAATCAAGGCCGGACACATGGTGACTGCCGAAGACCCGAAGGAATATTACACGCGACTGACCGAGACTTTGCGCAAATATATTGAGGAGCGCTATGGTTTCTCGGCCATGGAGATGACCAGTTCGGAAATCATCGACCAGCTCATCAAATCGGGCGACCAGACCATGCTCGACGAGCTGCGACAGTTGTTCCAGACGGCCGACCTGGTGAAGTTTGCCAAGTACTCCACACTGATCAACGAGAATGATGCCAACTTGGTCAGTGCTATTGACTTCATCAATCAGACGAAGCTTGAGACACCGCCATCGGAGGAAGAGCAGAAGCCAAAGCTCACAGCCGAGGAACAACGCTCGCAGAAGAGCAGGCGCATGCTCAGACTAAGCATCATCAGCCTGACCACCATCGGCGGAGTTCTCTTCTGCTATGTCGCGTTCAGATTATTTCAGTTACTAAGCTAAGATAGATTTATTTTGCAATGGAATTTGCCAACAAAGAATATCTGCTTTTACTCCTGCTTGCCATACCTTATATAATATGGTATGTGATGTATCGCAAGAAGAACGAGCCAACCATCCGCATGGCCGACACGTTCGCCTTCCGCTATGCCCCGCGAAGCTGGCGCGTTGTCCTCATGCCCGTGCAAATGTGGCTTCGACTGGGCTGCTTCGTACTTCTCGTCATCGTGCTGGCCCGTCCGCAGACACAGAACTCCTGGAAGAACCAGACCATCGAGGGCATTGACATCATGCTGGCCATGGACGTATCGACGTCTATGCTGGCCGAAGACCTGCGCCCCAACCGCATTGAAGCAGCCAAGCAAGTGGCTTCGGAGTTCATCAGCGGACGCCCCAACGACAATATCGGACTGACCATCTTTGCCGGTGAGTCGTTCACGCAATGCCCCATGACCACTGACCACTCGTCGCTGCTCTCCCTCCTTCAGAACGTCCGCACCGACATAGCCCAGCGCGGACTCATCGAGGACGGCACCGCCATAGGCATGGGACTGGCCAATGCCGTGAGCCGGTTGAAGGACTCAAAGGCCAAGAGCAAGGTGGTCATCCTGCTCACCGACGGTTCCAACAACCGTGGCGACATATCTCCGCTGACAGCAGCCGAGATAGCCAAGAGCTTCGGCATCCGCGTCTACACCATCGGCGTAGGCACCAACGGCACGGCACGCTATCCCTACCCCATGCCGGGAGGCGGCGTGCAGTATGTCAACCTCCCCGTAGAGATTGACACCCAGACCCTTTCCAGTATTGCGGCCTCGACCGACGGCGACTTCTACCGTGCCACCAACACCCAGGAGCTGCGCGGCATCTATAAGGAGATTGACAAACTGGAGAAGTCGAAACTCAACGTCAAGAAGTACAGTCGCCGCTACGAGGCCTACCAGCAGTTTGCCTTAGCGGCCTTTATCCTGCTACTCCTCGAGGTGCTTTTCCGTATCACCGTGTTCAGAAGGATTCCCTGAGTCCTTATAACTCTATATGAATATGTTCAGATTTGAAGACCCCCAATATCTATATCTCTTAGTGCTGGTTGTCCTGCTGGCACTCATCCGTCTCGTCACTTACCGGAACCAGCGCAAACGGCTCCGTAAGTTCGGCGACCCACAACTGCTGAAAGAACTCATGCCCAACGTCTCCAAGGTACGTCCGGCCCTGAAGTTCTGGCTACTCGAGGCTGTGCTGGCATTACTCGTGGTGATGCTGGCCCGTCCACAAATGGGCACGCGCATCAGTCATGAGAAGCGCACTGGCATTGAAACGATTATTGCTATCGACATCAGTAACTCCATGAGGGCCAAGGACGTAGAGCCCAGTCGTCTGGAGCGGTCGAAGATGATGGTTGAGAATCTTGTCGACAACTTTACGAACGACAAGATTGGACTGATAGTCTTTGCGGGCGATGCCTTCGTGCAGCTGCCCATCACCAGCGACTATGTTTCGGCCAAGATGTTCCTCTCCAGCATCGATCCCTCCATGATACAGGTGCAGGGCACAGATATTGCCCGCGCCATCCAGATGGCCACCCACAGCTTCACCCAGGAAGAGAAGATTGGCAAGGCCATTATCATCATCACCGATGGAGAAGACCATGAGGGCGGAGCGATAGAAGCCGCCAAGGAGGCCATGAAGAACGGCATGCGCGTCTATGTCCTCGGCGTTGGTTCGACCAAAGGCTCGCCCATCCCCGACGGACAAGGCGACTATATGAAGGACAACACAGGACAGACGGTGATGTCGGCACTGAACGAACAGATGTGCCGCGAGGTGGCTCAGGCCGGCGGTGGTGCCTATATCCACGTGGAGAACAACACCGGAGCACAGCGTCTGCTCGATGAGGAACTTGACAAGCTGGAGAAACGCGAGACCGAAAGCACCATCTATAGTGACTACGACGAACAGTTCCAGGCCGTGGGCATCGTGGCCCTGCTCCTGCTCATCATCGAGCTTTGCATCCTGGAAATCAAGAACCCGCTACTCAGCCGCTTCTCGTTCTTCAAGCGTAACAAGCGTACAGCCATGATCATTGGCCTGGCCTTTGTCATTGGCCAACTGTCTGTCGCCCCCGCATTCGCACAAGACAACATGTCGGCCCGTCGGCATGTAAAGCAAGGCAACAAACAGTTCCAGAAGCGGGACTTCAGCGAAGCAGAGACCTCCTACCGAAAGGCATTAGAGAAGAACAAGGAGAACCCGCAAGCCCTGTACAACCTGGGTAATGCACTCTTGGCACAGGGACAAGACACCACAGCCATCAAGTTCTTCGAACAAGCTGCTAAGGTGGAGAAGAATCCCCTGCGCCAGTCGCAATCCTTCCACAACCTGGGCACTATCCTGCAAGGACGGAGAATGTTCGGCGAGGCCATCGAACAGTACAAACAGGCTCTCAGACTGAATCCTAACGACGATGATGCCCGCTATAACCTTGTGCTTTGCAAGCATCAACTGGAAAATCAGCCCAACAATCAGCAACAAGGCGACAACAAGAACCAAGACGGTCAGAAGGAGAAGCAAGAGCAACAACAGCAGGAACAGCAGCAGAAGCAACAGCAACAGGAGCAGCAAAAGCAGCAGGAACAGAAGCCAGAGATGAGCAAGGAGAATGCCGAGCAGTTGCTCAACGCTGCCATGCAACAGGAGAAACAGACCCAGAAACGGATGAAAGAAGCCCAGAAGCAGCCTCAACGCCGACAAGTTGAGAAGAACTGGTAGGATAATCATCCATCGTTTAACTCATTCCACTCTGTAGAGAATAATATGGCTACAAAGAAAATAAAGAACAGATATGTTGAAATGATTGGCGTAACGGTCATTGCGCTGGCACTGGTGCGCTGTGCCTTTCCTGGCGTAGCCGGCGACCTTTCGCAAAAACCAGAACAGGAACAGGAAGAGAGCCAGGAGGTGACGGTGGAAGCCGAAGCCGAAGCGCCCATCGTCGAAGAGCCGGTCAGTACACCGGCTCCCCCGCCGATTGCCAAGATCAAGCCAAAGGGAAAGCTTACTAACTTTAATTACAAAGACTGCTTCCCCGATGGCAACGAGGTGCAGCTGACAGCCGCACGCCAGTGGGGTGTCCTGCCTGTGAAGAGCCGCGAAGAGGCCGAGTGGCGCATGCGCGAACTGGTCTATGTGGGCAGCAGTCCCTATTATAGCATTGCTCCGCTCAATGCCAGCATCCCCTACCTCGTCCCCCATGCCGCCATCCTCTTGCAGGACATCGGGCAGACCTTCTTCGACAGCCTGCAGGTGAAAGGCATTCCCCTGCACCGCTTTGTGGTTACAAGCGTCCTGCGCACCCAGAACGACGTGAAGAGCCTGCGCAATTACAACCAGAACGCGATGGAAAACTCGTGCCATCTCTATGGAACGACGTTCGACATCTGCTACAACCGCTACGATGCCGTGGAGGATCCCGACGGCCCCATCAGCAAGCCTGTCTACAGCGACATCCTGAAAAGGGTGCTGTCTGAAGTCCTGAACGATATGCGCGAGCAAGAGCGTTGCTACATCAAATATGAGGTTAAACAACAGTGCTTCCATCTGACGGTAAGATAAGGAAAAACTATATATTATGAACAGACTACTACTATCTACTATTGTAGCTTTGCCATTAGCAATGGGGGCGCAGACGTTCGACTTGACGCAACCACAACCCACGTATAGCGACCAGACTGGCTACGGCTACGACGTGCTGCCCGCCCCGACAAAGAAGACGTTGGCGCAGCCTTTCTACTTCTCCGTGAAAGTACCCGACGGCAACTACCGCGTCAAGGTGATTGTAGGCGGCAAGAAAAACGGCCATACGACCGTGAGGGCCGAGGGCCGCCGCCTGATGATGGACAACATCGTAACACCTAAAGCCAAGGACACACAGACCGTGGAGTTCGTGGTGAACAAACGCTCGACCTTCATCGAAGAAGGCAAGCGGGTGAAAATCAAGGATCGGGAGAAGGGCTATCTGGCTTGGGACGACCGGCTGACGCTGGAGTTCAACGGCGACAACCCCGCCGTAAAGAGCATTCACATTGAGCCTGCCGACGTGCCCACCATCTACCTCTGCGGCAATTCCACCGTCGTAGACCAGAACTATGAGCCTTGGGCCTCGTGGGGACAGATGATTACGCGCTGGTTTGGTCCTGAGATAGCCATCTCCAATCATGCCGAGAGCGGTCTTACAGCCCGCACGTTCCTTGGTTCGTTCCGCCTTGACAAGATTCTATCCACTCTCAAGAAAGGCGACTATGTATTTGTGGAGTTCGGCCACAACGACGAGAAAGAGAAGCGTCCCGGCGACGGAGCTTGGTATCACTACGTCTACAACCTGAAGATATTCGTAGACCAGGTACGCTCGAAAGGAGCCGAGATAGTCTTCTGCACACCCACGCAACGCCGTGCTTTCGACAGCGACAACAAGACCATCAAGAATACACACGGCGACTTCCCCGCTGCCATGAAGATGGTAGCCGAACGAGAGCAGGTACCCCTCATCGACCTGAACCAGAAGACGAAGACCTTCTTCGAGACGCTGGGCTTCGAGGATTCCAAGCGTGCCTTGGTACACTATCCAAAAGAGATGTATGGACGCGAGCTGGCCGACAACACCCACTTCAATCCCTATGGAGCCTACGAGGTAGCCAAGTGCGTGGTCATGGGCATGAAGGAACTCGGTCTGCCTATTGTGCAGTACCTGCGCCCTGAATGGCAGGACTTCAATCCCGCACAGCCCGACGACTGGAAGACGTTCAAGTGGGCACCGTCGCCCATGACCGAGAACACGAAACCTGACGGGAATTAAAAGAATGAGTCAGCATGAAGAAGAATCTCTTTTTATCTATATTGTTCTTGGCAATAACTGCTACGGCGATGGCGCAAACATGGCCGAAAGCAGGCATTGAGGCAAAGCCCGGCACCCGCTGGTGGTGGTTAGGCTCGGCAGTAGACAAGGAGAACCTGCAATGGAACTTGCAGGAATATGCCAAGCATGGCATGGGTGCCGTGGAGATTACACCGCTCTATGGCGTGCAGGGCAACGAGGCCAACAACATCCCGTACCTCTCGGACAAATGGATGGAAATGTTGCGCTATACCCAAGAGCAATGCAAGCAGAACGGCATGGAGCTGAACATGGCCACAGGAACAGGCTGGCCTTTCGGCGGGCCGTGGGTGCCACTCAAGGAGAGCGCCTGCCGCGCCATCTTCGTGGAAAAGACCATTGACAGCGACGGCATCTGGAGTACCGTGAATGGTTACAAGGGACTCCAGCCCGACCAGACGGACACGAGCATCATCGACCTCTCCCTGTCGGAGAAGGATGCCAAGAACGCATTTCTTGAAAAGGTGATGCTCTATACCGAGGACGGAAAAGCTATCGATGTGACCGCCAATGTGAAGGACAACAAACTGGAGTGGCAGCAAGTCTCCACTCTCCACTCTCCACTCTCCTCTCTCCACTCTTCACCCTCCTCTCTCCACTCTCCTCTCTCCCCTATAAAACTCATTGCCTTATATATTAAGTATGGTGTCATGAAAGTAAAACGGGCAGCTCCTGGCGGCGAGGGACTTGTCATTGACCATTTCGACCGAAAGGCCGTACAGAACTACCTGACCCATATCGAACAGGCTTTCGAGCGTACCCATACCCCCTACCCTCACACTTTCTTCAACGACAGCTATGAGGTGGAAGCGGCCACGTGGACACCCACGCTCTTAGACGAGTTCCTGAAACGTCGCGGCTACAAACTGGAGGAACATTTCCCTGAACTGATAGCCTCTGCCACTCCCCAATCCCCATCAGCCAACACCCAAGTTCTCTCCGACTATCGCGAAACATTAGGCGACCTGCTCTTGGAGAACTTTACCGAGCAATGGACGGCATGGGCACACAAGCATGGAGCTATTACCCGTAACCAAGCCCACGGTTCACCTGTCAACCTGATTGACTGCTATGCCGCCGTAGACATTCCCGAGATTGAGGGCTTCGGCCTTTCTGACTTCGGTATCAAAGGGCTGCGCCAAGACCCGGGGAAGACGCGCAAGAACGACTCAGACTATTCCATGTTCAAGTATGCCCCCTCGGCAGCCCACGTCTGCGGCAAGCCCTACACATCGAGCGAGACCTTCACTTGGCTGACAGAGCACTTCCGCACGTCGCTCTCACAGCTGAAGCCCGACCTCGACCTGATGTTCTGTGCCGGAGTGAACCACATTTTCTTCCACGGTACCTGTTACTCGCCCAAGGATGACGAATGGCCGGGATGGAAGTTCTATGCTTCTATCGACATGAGTCCGACCAACAGCATCTGGCGCGACGCTCCTTACTTCATGCAGTACGTGGAGCGTTGCCAGAGTTTCCTGCAATGGGGACAGCCCGACAACGATTTTCTGGTCTACCTCCCCGTGCGCGACATGTGGAAGAAAAACACGGGTAAGCTGCTCATGCAGTTCTCCATCCACGCCATGGGCAAGTTGGCTCCCGAGTTCATCCAGTCAATCCTTGACATCGACCAGGCAGGTTTCGACTGCGACTACATCTCCGAGAGGCTGCTCATGGGTGTCAGCTATCAGAACGGTATGCTTGTCACCAAGGCTGGCACGCGCTACAAGGGCCTTGTCATTCCCGGCAGCGGCGATATGCCCGAACATGTCAGGAAGCACATTGCCGAGCTGAAGGCTCAGGGGGCACAAATAATATATGGTACGCGCGTAGAAGAGATGGCCCGTGCGGCCAAGGCCGAGGAGATGAAGACCCGCCTTGGACTGAAGGCCATCCGCCGCAAGAACGATACTGGCTACCATTACTTCATAGCCAACCTTTCGCCCAACGACATCAGCGATTACATCAGCCTTGCTGTGCCATACAAGCAAGCCCTGTGGTTCAATCCCCTGAATGGCGACCGCTATGCCGCAACAATAACCGACGAAGGAAAACTGCTTGTCGACCTGAAAAGCGGACAGTCAATGATTCTGGAAACATTCGATGCACCGGTATCTGACCTCGGTGAACTGCAAACGAACAGTCTGGCAGCCCCCTCTGCCATCGTAGAACCTATTACACTCCATGATACTTGGACGCTCACTTTCATAGAGGAAGCACCAAAGGTAGAGAAGTCATATCAGTTAGACAAGCCACAGACCTGGGAGAACCTTGACAATCAGACACGTGTAACCATGGGAACGGGCGTTTACACCACAAGAATCAAGCTGAGCAAGAAACAACTGCGTGGAGCCAAGGCGTGGCTGATAGACTTAGGCGACGTGCGTGAATCGGCCCGCGTCTACATCAACGGCCAGTTCATCGGCTGTGCCTGGTCAGTACCTTATATCCTCGACACCAAGGGAACGCTCAAATCAGGTAAGAACGAATTGAGAATCGAAGTGACCAACCTTCCCGCCAACCGCATCAGCCATCTGGATCGTCAGGGCGTGAAGTGGCGCAAGATGGAGGAAATCAATGTCGTCGACATTAACTATAAGAAGACCCTATACGACCAATGGGATCCCATGCCCAGCGGATTGAACTCAGAAGTTAAACTCATAAAAATAAAGTAAAGTTATGGCAGAAGAACATCATCACCACCATCACCATCACAAAATGGATGGTGCAAGCAAATTCAAGAGAAAGAATCTCATGGCGATAGAACGTAAGCGTAAGTTTGCAAAATACGGTCTATGGACAGCCTACGTTTTAGCCCTTTTAATGGGTATCGCCGTGGTTGTTGCCTACACGCTTTTCTAATCCCTGTCGGCAAGGACACGAAAGTGCGACCGCATTTTGCGCAACTGATCAATGTCGAGCATGGCACATACTGCCTGCTCGACATTTTTTTCTGCGGCTGCTATGGTTCGGCCAATGGGGTCTACCGCCATACTACCTCCCTCATAGACAATGCCTGCCGCATCCGTGCCTACACGGTTGACGGCAATGACATACGACTGGTTCTCTATGGCACGGGCCCTCACCAGCACATCCCACGCCAACTGTCGGCTTGCGGGCCAGTTGGCCACCAGGATGATGGCGTCGTACTCCCCTGCCCTGCTCCAGCGCGACCAGACGGGAAAGCGCAAGTCGTAGCAAGTGAGCAACAGGAAGCGGAACCCTTTCCAACTGACTACAACCTGACGGTCACCCGCTTCAAAGAACTCGTCTTCATGCCCATGTGTGAAGAGATGACGCTTGTCGTAGTACTCCACGGCATCAGGAGTCACAAAATAATGGCGGTTATGAAACTTGCCATCAGGCGTCCTCACGGCCAGACTCCCACAGACGGCACACCGGCGGGCACGAGCCAGTTGCCTCATCCATGCCAACGACCGTGCCGTATCAGCCTCCTCGGCAATTCCTTCTGGCTGAACGGCAAAGCCTGTTGCCCACATCTCGGGCAGTACATACAGGTCGGCCTCACCTGCCGACGACAGGAGTTGCCCAGCCTGCTCCATGTTCTTGATGGGGTTAGCCCATACGACATCTGTCTGTAATAGAACGATATTCATAGGTAAAAGTCTTTTGTCAATTCCGTGTACCAATGGGAGCGCTCACCAGGATGCGTCTCAATGATGCCCTCGCCCTGTTCCACCCCGTCCACCGGATGTTTCCTGAATGCCAGCAGATAGCGGCGTGCAGGTTTGCGAGGGGTGGTTTTCACGGCACATTGCCTCACTTTGAAGAAGCCTGCCAAGAAGGCCTCGCTCTCAATCCTGTCCTTGCATTCCGACGGTATGACTATTGAGAACTCCCCCTCATCGGCCAATAGTCGGCTGGCAGCCCCCATCAGCCCCGCATAGCTCAGCGAAGAAGTGTGGCGTGCCGCTGTCCTATGAGCGTCGGGACATTCTAAAGCATGGTCGAAATAAGGGGGATTCGACACGATGGCATCGAAGAGTTCAGAGCTTTCATACTGACACACATCCTTCTGAAGGATGTCTATCTGCCTGCAAAAGGGCGACCTGCCGACATTCTCTTTCGCCTGCTCAACAGCGGCTTCATCAATGTCAATCCCCACAAGCATCGCCTCTGGAAATCGTTGTGCCATCATCAGGGCCAGAAGTCCCGTTCCCGTGCCAATATCGAGGATGCGGTTGCCGCCACGTGCCCATGCACCCAGCAGCGTCCCGTCGGTACCCACCTTCATGGCGCATGAGTCCTGACGTATGGTAAATTGCTTAAAACTGAAATAGTCGTTGGGCATAGCAGCGGTTTTATATACTTCTAATCAGGGTGTTTTCCCTGTAACGTACTGCAAAGATACTAATAATTTGTAAAATATCCATTTTTCCTGCATATTTCTTAATTAAAATGTGTAACTTTGCACCCCAATATATGCATTTACCAAGTAGAAATGAGTAATAATCAGAATAACAACAAAGCATTCTCAATGATTGCTGATATAGAGGGCGATTTTAAAGACTTGATAGAGATGGAGACACCCTCGGAACTGCCAATTCTCCCAGTTAGAAATATTGTGCTCTTTCCTGGTGTAGTAGCTCCCATCCTCATCGGACGCGAGACGAGCATGGCCTTGGTGAAGCGTGCCGAAAAGCGCAACACCATCATTGGCATTGTGAGCCAGCGCGACCCGGAGGTAGACAACCCAGAGAAAGAAGACCTTTACGAATATGGCGTCTACGCTAAAGTAGTCAAACAGCTCAACCTTCCTAATGGCAACGCCACCGTTATCCTGCAGGGATTCGGTCGCATGTTCCTCCACGAGATTACCAGTACCCACCCCTTCCTCAACGGACGGGTAACTCCCATGCCAGAGATACAGCCGGAGAAAAACGACCGGGAATGGAAGACGGCCATGGAAGACCTGCGCCGCATGACCAATGAGTATATCAATGTGTCCGACGAGATTCCCGACGAGGCCACCTTTGCCATCAGCAACATTAGCAATAATGTGATGGCCCTGAATTTCATCTGCTCCAACCTGCCTTTCAGCATCAAGGAGAAGATTCACCTGTTGAGTGTGGAGTCTATCAAGGAACGTCTCTTCGGCACGATGAAGGCCCTGAACCGCGAGATCAACCTCCAGACCCTGAAGGCCGACATCCGTAACAAGACACGCGAAGACATTGACGAGCAGCAGAAGAACTACTTCCTGCAACAGCAGATCAAGAACCTACAGGCCGAGATTGCAGGCGATTCCGCACCCGAGAAGCAAGACCTGTTTCAGAAGGCAAAGAAGAAGAAATGGAGCGAAGAAGTGGCTAAGCTGTTCTATAAGGAGCTGGATAAGCTGGACACACTCTCACAACAGTCGCCCGACTATAATCTTCAGCTCAACTATCTGCAGACTTTCATCAGCCTGCCCTGGGGCGAATACACCAAGGACGACCTGAACCTGACCCGTGCGCAGCGCATTCTGGACAAGGATCACTACGGCATGGAGAAGGTGAAGGAGCGTATCCTTGAGCACATGGCCGTACTCTCCCTGCGCGGCGACCTGAAGAGTCCCATCATCTGCCTCTACGGTCCTCCGGGTGTGGGTAAGACTTCATTAGGCAAGTCTATTGCCGAAGCCATGAAGCGTAAGTACGTGCGCATGTCGTTGGGCGGACTGCACGACGAGGCCGAGATTCGCGGACACCGTCGCACCTACATCGGTGCCATGCCCGGACGAATCATCAAGAGCATACAGAAAGCTGGTTCAAGCAACCCCGTCTTTATCCTCGACGAGATCGACAAGGTGACGCAGGCCACCGTCAATGGCGACCCGGCCTCGGCATTGCTCGAAGTGTTAGACCCGGAGCAGAACACGGCTTTCCATGACAACTACTTAGACACGGACTACGACCTGTCGAAGGTGCTCTTCATTGCCACGGCCAATAACTTGTCGACCATTCCCCGTCCGCTCCTCGACCGCATGGAGATTATCGAGGTCAGCGGCTACATCACCGAGGAGAAGATTGAGATTGCCAAGCGCCATCTCATTCCCCGCGAGTTGGAGAACACGGGTCTCAACACCATCAACCCGAAGCCGTCGTTCAACAAGGCTGCCATCGAGAAGGTGGTGGAGCAGTACACCCGCGAAAGCGGCGTGCGCCAACTGGAGAAGCAGGTGAACAAGGCCTTGCGCAAACTGGCCTTCAAACGGCAGATCAACGGCATTGAGCCTGTCGACATGAAGATTACGCCCTCCTCGCTCGAAGACCTCTTGGGCAAGCCGCCCTTCTATCGCGACATCTATCAGGGCAACGACTACGCTGGCGTGGTAACGGGCCTGGCATGGACCAGCGTGGGCGGCGAGATTCTATTTATCGAGACCTCTCTGTCCAAGGGTAAAGGCCAGAAGCTCACCCTTACCGGCAACCTGGGCGACGTGATGAAGGAGAGTGCCGTGCTGGCCCTGGAATATGTCAAGGCACATGCCGAACTGCTGAACATCGACTATCGCATCTTCGACAACTGGAACATTCACATCCACGTGCCCGAAGGTGCCACGCCCAAGGACGGCCCCTCGGCTGGCATCACCATTGCCACGTCTATCGCCTCGGCCCTGACCCAGCGCAAGGTGCGCAAGAACACGGCCATGACGGGCGAGATTACCCTTCGCGGAAAGGTACTCCCCGTGGGCGGCATCAAGGAGAAGATCCTGGCCGCCAAGCGAGCTGGCATTACCGACATCGTGATGTGTCAGGAGAACGAGAAGGACATCCTCGAGATTCCCGAGATGTACTGCAAGGGCGTTACCTTCCATTATGTAGAAAACGTGCAGGAAGTCTGGGACTTCGCCCTGACCAACCAGATGGTGAAGAACCCCATGGACTTCACGATAACTGAAGAAGCCCCGCATGCAGCCTCCGAAGGGGCTACGACCGCTTAGTCTACCATCAGCTATGAGCGAGAAGAATACGAACAGCATCACGATAGAAGTCCCCTCGGGGACAGCAGGGGAAGCCTTGCCCTTCTTTCAGCTACAGCATACCGACCCCTGCAGCAATGCCCGCACCGGACTGATTACCACCGCCCACGGCCAGATCAAGACCCCCATCTTCATGCCCGTGGGCACCTGTGGCAGCGTCAAGGGCGTACACTTCTCCGAGCTGAGGGAGCAGGTGAAGGCACAGATTATCCTTGGAAACACCTATCACCTTTACCTGCGCCCGGGACTCGACATCCTGCAAAGTGCCGGCGGACTGCATCAGTTCAACACCTGGGACCGCCCTATACTGACCGATTCGGGCGGCTTTCAGGTCTTTTCTCTCACGGGAATACGCAAACTGCGCGAGGAAGGGTGCGAGTTCCGCTCTCATATCGACGGTTCGAAGCATATCTTCACGCCCGAGAATGTGATGGACACGCAGCGCATCATCGGTGCCGATATTATCATGGCACTCGATGAGTGCCCGCCCGGACAGAGCGACTACCAGTATGCCAAGAACTCTTTAGGACTGACCCAGCGCTGGCTGGACCGCTGCATCAGGCGATTCAACGAGTCTGAACCGCTCTACGGCCATCGCCAGACGCTCTTCCCCATCGTTCAGGGCTGTACTTTCAAGGACTTGCGCAGCGAGGCGGCTAAGTTCGTGGCCGACAAGGGGGCTGAGGGCAATGCCATCGGCGGACTGGCCGTCGGCGAACCCACCGAGGTGATGTACGAGATGATTGAGGTGGTCAACGACATCCTGCCTAAAGACCGTCCCCGATACCTCATGGGGGTGGGCACTCCGCAGAACCTCCTCGAAGCCATTGAGCGCGGTGTCGACATGTTCGACTGTGTCATGCCTACCCGCAACGGACGAAATGCCATGCTCTTCACCTATCAGGGCACGATGAACATGCGCAACAAGAAGTGGGAGAAGGACTTCTCGCCCATCGACCCCGACGGCTGCGACATCGACCGCATCCACTCCAAGGCTTATCTGCACCATCTGTTCAAGGCTCAGGAGCTGCTGGCCATGCAAATCGCCTCCATCCACAACCTGGCGTTCTACCTCCGACTCGTCACCGACGCCCGCACCCACATCGAGCAGGGCGACTTCACCCAGTGGAAACGCTCGGTCATCGACGACCTGGGCCGTCGCGTATAACCATATTAATTAGGCAAGACATGATCATCAAGCGTCTGGACTGGTACATCATCAAGAAGTTCATTGGCACGTATATCTACAGTATCGTGCTTATTATCTCTATCTCCATCGTCTTCGACTTCAACGAGAACCTGGCCAAGTTCACCACCTATCACGCACCCTGGCGAGCCATCATCTTCGACTACTATGCCAACTTCGTGCCCTACTTTGCCAACCTGTTCTCGCCTCTGTTCGTCTTCATTGCCGTCATCTTCTTCACGTCGAAGTTGGCAGGCAACTCCGAGATTATCGCCATGCTGGCCTGTGGCACCAGTTTCAAGCGACTGCTACGACCCTACATGCTGTCGGCTGCACTCATTGCCGGACTGAACTACTACCTCGGGGCCTACATCATACCGCAGGGCAACGTCATCCGTCAGAACTTCGAGACGCTCTACAAGAACAAGCGCAAGAACACCTCGGCCTCCAACGTCCAGCTACAGGTGGCCCCTGGTGTCATCGCCTATATCCAGACCTACGACAACATCACCAAGCGTGGCTACGGCTTCTCGCTCGATAAGTTCGAGAAGAAAAAACTCGTCAGCCACATGACGGCCAACGTCATTCAGTACGACACCATCTCCGACTCGCGCTATCATTGGAAGGCCATCAACTACAAGATACGCACGCTGAAAGGCCTGCGCGAGCACATCACCACGGGGGGCGAGATCGACACCATCATCACCATGGAGCCTATGGACCTGGTGTTCTCCAAGGGCCAGCAGGAGACCTTCACCTCGCCCGAGCTGCTACGCTACATCAGTAAGCAGAAAGACCGCGGCCTGTCCAACGTCGTGCAGTACGAGGTGGAGTATTACAAGCGCATCGCCACCTCGTTTGCCTCGTTCATCCTCACCGTCATCGGCGTCTCGCTGTCATCACGCAAGCGCAAGGGCGGCATGGGTCTCTACTTGGGCATAGGCCTGGCTCTCTCCTTCACCTACATCCTGTTGCAGACCATCAGCGCCACCTTCGCCATCAACGCCGGCACCCCAGCCATGCTGGCCGCCTGGATTCCCAATATCCTCTATGTATTCATCGCTTACTTCTGCTACCGACAAGCCCCCAATTAGCGCCCCGTCGCGCCAGCGGGTTTTCCCCGCTGCCCTTTCAGAAACAATAAAAAAATGACATTTGAAGAAACATATCTGAACGACAACATCCTCGACGCACTCTACGACATGCACTTCGAGGAAATGACTCCGATACAGGAGAAATGTATCCCCGAGATTCTCGACGGCTACGACGTGCTCGGCGTGGCCCAGACTGGCACGGGAAAGACAGCTGCCTATCTGCTGCCCATCCTCTCGATGCTCGACGATGGCCTTGGCGAGCCCTCATCACCCGAGACCCAGCACCTGACTCCTCATTACCCCGACGATGCCATCAACTGCGTCATCATGGCCCCTACCCGCGAGCTTGCCCAGCAGATCGACCAGGCCATGCAGGGCTTCAGCTACTACCTGCCCGATGTCAGCTCCATCGCCGTCTATGGCGGCAACGACGGTTCGCGTTTCGACCAGGAGACCAAGAGCCTGCGCAGCGGAGCCCCCGTCGTCATCGCCACACCAGGACGACTGCTCAGTCACCTCAAGGTGGGCAACCTCGACCTCTCGCGCACTTCCTTCTTCGTACTCGATGAGGCCGACCGAATGCTCGACATGGGATTCTCCGACGACATCATGCAGATCAACGCCCTGCTGCCCAAGGACTGCCAGAAGGTCATGTTCTCGGCCACCATGCCCGACCAGATACGCCAGCTCGCCGTCTCCCTGCTCCACGACCCCGTCGAGGTGAAACTTGCCGTAAGCAAGCCTGCCGAGAAAATCCAGCAGAGTGCATACGTGTGCTACGACCAGCAGAAGCTCAAGATCATCCAGCACCTCTTCAAGGGGGGCGACCTGCGCCGCGTCATCATCTTCAGCGGCAAGAAAGACCGCGTCAAGGAAACCTGCCGCGAACTGCAGAAGATGAACGTCAACTGCGCGGCCATGCACAGCGACCTGACCCAGGCCGAGCGCGACGACGTGATGTACCGCTTCAAGGCGGGGCAGGTCGACGTACTCGTGGCCACCGACATCGTGGCCCGAGGTATCGACATCGACGACATCCTCATGGTGATGAACTACGACGTGCCCCACGACGTCGAGGACTACGTTCACCGCATCGGGCGCACCGCCCGTGCCGAACGCGACGGCGTGGCCATCACCCTCATCAACGAGAAGGACATCCCCCGCTTCAAGGCCAT
The DNA here is from genome assembly GCA_900318815.1 of uncultured Prevotellaceae bacterium. Lineage (GTDB taxonomy): Bacteria > Bacteroidota > Bacteroidia > Bacteroidales > Bacteroidaceae > Prevotella. The sequence continues at coordinate 2,747 of ONMA01000033.1, read as the reverse complement.
CGAGCGATTCCTTGGAAAGACAATCGAGAAGCGCCCCCTCCCCGGAGAATTAGGCGAAGGCCCCGACTACAGCAAGGCCCCCTCCCAGCGTCCCCGCAGGCCCGGCAAGCCTCACCGCTCTCGTAAGTCCCAAAAATCCCAGAAGCCCCAGAACCCCCAGAGGCCCCAGAAGTCCCAAAAATCCCAGAAGTCCCAGCATCCCCAATAATAACCACTCGATCGCGCCAGCGGGTTCTCCCCGCTGCCCCATCAAAAAAACAACCATAAAAAAACAGTATTATGCTTACACTGAAACTCCTCACAGAGGAAACCGATCGCGTCATTCGCGGACTGGAAAAGAAGCATTTCCAGGGCGCACGCGAAGCCGTTGAGCAGGTCATCGCCGTCGACAGACAGCGGCGCGAGGCTCAGCAGCAGTTAGACAAGAACCTGAACGAACAGAAACAGCAGTCGGGTCTGATTGGCCGCATGATGAAGGAAGGCAACCGCGAAGAGGCCGAAGCCATCAAGCAGCGCGTCGCCGGCCTGAAGGAAGAGTCCAAGCAGCTACAGCAGACCATGGAGCAGGCCCAGCAGGAAGTGGTGCGTCTGCTCTGCCAGATTCCCAACATCCCCTACGACGAAGTGCCCGAAGGCCGTGCCGCCGAGGACAACCGCGTGGTGAAGAGCAACCTCAAGGAATGTACGCCCGACGACACCGTCGGCAACTGGACGGTCAACCCCACCCTGGGCATCGACAATCCGCTGCCCCATTGGGAACTGGCCCGCAAGTACAACCTCATCGACTTCGACCTCGGCGTGAAGATCACGGGCGCAGGCTTCCCCGTCTACATCGGCAAGGGTGCCCAGCTCCAGCGTGCCCTCATCAACTTCTTCCTCGCCGAGGCTGCTAAGAGCGGCTACACCGAGATTATGCCGCCCACGGTGGTCAACGCCGCTTCGGGCTACGGCACCGGCCAGCTGCCCGACAAGGAGGGCCAGATGTACCATTGCGAGGTCGACGACTTCTACCTCATCCCCACCGCCGAGGTGCCCGTCACCAACATCTACCGCGACGTCATCCTCGACGAGAAGGATCTTCCCATCAAGAACTGCGCCTACACCGAGTGCTTCCGTCGCGAGGCTGGCTCCTACGGCAAGGACGTGCGCGGACTCAACCGCCTCCACGAGTTCTCTAAGATCGAGATCGTGCGCATCGACAGGCCCGAGCACTCCCGCGAGAGCCACAAGGAGATGCTCGCCCATGTCGAGGGCCTGCTGCAGAAGCTCGAACTCCCCTATCGCATCCTGCTGCTCTGCGGCGGCGACCAGTCCTTCACCTCGGCCATCTGCTACGACTTCGAGGTCTACAGCGAGGCACAGGGCCGCTGGCTCGAAGTGTCCAGCGTCTCCAACTTCGACACCTATCAGGCCAACCGCCTCAAGTGCCGCTACCGCAATAGCGAGACCAAGAAGACCGAGCTTTGCCACACCCTCAACGGGTCGGCCCTCGCCCTGCCCCGCATCGTAGCTGCCCTGCTCGAGAACAACCAGACCCCCGAGGGCATCCGCATCCCGAAGGCCTTGCAGCCCTACACCGGTTTCGACATCATCGACTAAGGTTTCCAAATCCAAACTCCAAATCCAAGCAAGCGGCTCACTATGAGCCGCTTGCTTTCCTAATAGCGTTCGTTCGGATTTCCCAGTAGCGTTCGTTCGGATTTCCTAATCCGAACGCTAAGAATATAAGCATCTCCAGATGCGACAACTTCCACTTACAGCGTTTCTGGACGGTCTCATTGCTGCGGGAAAAAGGCCGTTAGCTTCGGGTTAATGCGTCATTTGCATCGCGTTAATGCGTCATTTGCATCGCGTTAATGCGTCATTTGCCCTTGCGATGCCTCTTGATTTTGGCCTTTTAGAGCAGCAAATTGAGGCTTTCTGAGCCCTTTTAAGGTTTGGGCATTGCCTGCGCGTTGCAGTCAGAAAATTGTAAGTCATTGACTTTTAACGATTTAAATGAACGCCTAATTATTTACAGTCTCAGTCTCAGAGTCTCAGTTAGTTTTCAAGTCTACCCCACAACACCTCTATTATATATCTATATATCTAATAATCAATAAGTTATATAATATATAAGTATAGATATTGAGTTGTATTGTGACTTTATTTTGTAACTGAGACTGAGACTTGAGACTGTTTCATCATTAGACGAAAAATGACACAACATATACCAGTAGGTCAAGCCAAAGAAGATATTAAAGTAAGAGAGCAAATCATCAAGGACTTCTATGCCCAATGGATTGCAGAGCATCCGGACAAGAAAGTCCATAATAAAGCTCTTGGCAAGTATATCTGTGTCAAGTTCCTCTCCATCAACGAGACTTACGAGAAGGCTGCCCGTAGTTATGAATTGACGTTGGCTGTATTCAAGTTGACAGAGATTCGTTTGCAATAAATAACTGGCTGCAAAGGTACTGCAAAAAACAGAGGTGCGCAATACCTAAAACTCGGTGTTTTTAAGTATTGATTCTTTTATTATAAAGGTATAGCGTTAAATCTTGTAAATTTTTCCGAAGGATTGCGGCGAATGTGCGGAAAGTTTCGTACCTTTGCACCCGTAATTACAAAATTCATAGCGTTATGACAGAGACTAAGACTAAAAAAGCTTTCAAGGACTGGGACATCAGCGACTTCAAGGACTTCACCGACATGGGCGGTATGCAGAAGTTTGAGGAATCGCGCTCCCACCGTCCGTTCTTCGGTTT
>ONMA01000057.1 GCA_900318815.1 uncultured Prevotellaceae bacterium | reverse complement strand
CTGCATCACGGGAGTCAATGACTTCATGCGAGGGATAGCCAAAGGCAGATAAGCACCGCAATGGGGCACAATGACCTTTATATTATTATAGCGGGCCAACACGTTGCGACTGATCATGTTCGATATGGCACGAGTGGTCTCCGAGAGATATTCCTGCATGGCGAGCGGTGTCTGCTGCATCACCTGCTTATTGACCGGTTCTGGGCGATGGGGATGCAGAATCACCACAGCCTTGCGCTCGTTCAAGACTGAGAAAAGCGTATCGAGTTCTGGTGCACCCAGATACTGTCCACCAATGTTAGTAGCCAACTTGATGCCATCGGCCTTTAGTACGTCGAGTGCATACTTCACCTCCTCAATGGCTTTCGAAACATCGGGCAGGGGTAGGGCAGCGCAGAACAGGAATCTGCCTGGGTGCTCCTTCTTGATGCGGGCGGCAGCCTCATTGGTTTTCCTCACCACTTCCGCTGACGATGGTTGTGGAGCTGCCAATGTCAACACCGATGTCTGCACACCAGCCTCGTCCATCCATCTGAGATGATTCTCCACATTGTACTTTGGCAAGGGGAATCCCTCGTCCATCAGTCGTCCCTCGTTTTCAAGAGTCGACACAAACTCAGGAGTGATGAGGTGTGAGTGCACATCAATCACGCCCTGAGCGAAACCGTTTGCTGCTATCATAAGACTTAGCAATAATACTTTTCTCATTTCGACTGCAAAGGTACGAACAATATATAATATAGGTATTACACAAATTGGCTGATTATATACCAATTTCGCAGAAAGCGCTAAAAAACCATTAATTTTCTACCATTATTAGACTATTTTATGTATCTTTGCAACCGATATGAGGAATATTTTGAAGGTAGACAGCCCCAACGACTATGCTCGTTTTGTAGATGCTCCGGTGTTGCACCCATTAATTAGCATCATCCATTACGACGAGCTGGCACCCTTCCGTCACAGTCTGAACAACTATGGCGTGTATGGGCTGTTCATTCAGCGTCAGTTCCCCCGTAATCTCTCATACGGCATGCGGAAATGGCAGGTAAGCGATGCCTCCATCATAGCTGTGGAACCAGGACAGATCGGTGGACTGGAGGACAACGGCGAACGCATCTCGTTGTGTGGTTGGGTGCTGCTATGGTCGCCTGAACTGTTGAACGGCACTGAACTGGAACGCCAGATAGACCGCTATCAGTTTTTCTCGTATTTCTTTGATGGTTCGCTGCGCATGGAGCCCGACGAATGGCTCTGTATCACGCAACTGGTGACCCAGATTCGTATCTATCAGCGCCAGCTTTTCGAAGAGGACAGGGGAGAGGCTGACCTGCTGAAGCGCTTTCACAACTTGCTTCAAACCTATTTTCGTGAGAACCGGCAGCTGATGCAGGGTTTACCTACCGTCGCTTGGTGCGCTTCCGAACTGGCCTATTCGCCTCGTTATTTTGGCGACATCGTCCACAAGGCAACTGGTGGCACAGCTATCGGTTACATACATAATTATATAATCAATCAGGCGAAAAGTCTGTTGATGCAGGGTCACAACATCAGCGAGACCTCCCGCCTGCTGCCCAACCGTAAGCCAAAGAATGTACGTACGAGCCATTTGGTGTTATGAACGGTAAGACTCTCTTTATTGCCGATGTTGGTGAAGTTGAATACCATCGACAGGCCCAGGAACTTATTGCCCCACTGGCGCACCACGGCACCACGGCCTGTGATGATGACCTCGGGGAAGTGGTAGTTCAGGGGCACGCTCTCACCCCCGATGCTCATCGAGGTGTTGCTATAGGCTATGAACGTGGGCAGGGCCGAGATATGGATCAGCCAGTTGGGAGAGGGCACGTAGTTGTAGCCGTAGCCTGCCCCGATGCCTATGTTGGTCATCTTCAGCTCCACGCCGTGCTCCATACTGACCGAGGCGTGCTGCCCCATGGCCGACGCAGCCAGCAGTAGGCTGCCAGCCGAGCGACGCTGTATGTAGTTCTGCGAGAAGGCCGCAGGATAGGAGAAGCGCCGGCCATTGAAGTTCTTGGCATCCTGGTAGATGAAGTCGAAGCCGAAGTGCTTGCCGTAGGAGTTGAAGTTCAGTTCCGTGTCGTGGTACTTGCCCATCAGCTTGGCTGGGTTGAGCGAGGCACCGAGTGACAGGCCGAGATAGCTCCGCCGTTGATTCCCTCCGTCTCAATCTTCGTGCCCGACACATTCATTCTCACCTTAACCGTCCACTTCGTCTCAGGGCGGGTGATGTAGTTCGTGTCAATGTCGCCCATCTTGCTGTAGTATCGTGCGGTCAGGGCACTGTCCACATGCGCCCTGTGCTGCTGGTCATGGCTCTGGGCCATGGCTACAGCCGTGAGGGCGAGGAGCAAGGTCAGGATGATGACGGACTTCTTTCTCATTCTCTCCGTTATTTCGAGCCGCCGCCTAACGCGATGTAGAGGGCTATGACGGCCTGGGCGCCATTGTACATATTCATAGCCTCGCTGAGCTGAGCGTTGAGCAGGCTCTCCTGTGCGGTGAGCACCTCGAGATAGCTGGCCTTGCCGTTGTCCATCAGCTCGTGTGTGCCGATATAGGCATCGCCGAGGACCTGCACCTGACGGTGGTAGTACTGTTGCTTCTGGCGTGCTGTCAGGCAGTCGGCCATGGCCTCATTGACCTGGTTGCCGGCCTCTATGACGGTCTGGACGTACTTTCTCTGCAAGTCCTCTTCGGTGAGCTGGCTGATTTTCAGGTTGGCCTTGAGCTTTCCCCGGGCGAAGATGGGCTGTGTGAGCGAGCCTAGGGCAGAGAGTAGCAGCTTGCCGGGGTCTATGACGATGCTGCCGGCCGAGTTGGTCCATCCTGCCGTTCCCGTGAGTGTGATGGTGGGGAAGAAGGCTGCCCGTGCGGCCTGGGAGTTGTAGAAGGCCTCCTCCATGGCGAAGTTGGCCATACGGATGTCGGGACGCAGTTGGAGCATGGAGGCTGGCACGCCTATCTTGAGGTACTGCGTGTCGAACATACGCTGCCCCGTCTCTCCCTGCGCTTCGGGATGTTGCAGGGCGGCGCTTCCCCATTTAGCGCGCTCAATGTGCCGGGGTGCGACACCCAGCAGTCGGCAGATGGCGTTCTCTGTGGCTCGGATGTTGCGGCGCGCGTCGACTATCTGCGTCTTCACGTTCAGGTAGGAAGACTCCATCTGGTTGACGGCGGTGGAATAGGCCTTCCCGTTCTCCCACAGAGACTTCTGTGTCTCGAGCGAAGCGTTCCAGAGGCTGTCGGTCTGGGTGAGGATGTCGAGCTGACGGTCGAGCACCTGGAGCATATAGTACTGCTGGGCGGTGGTCGATATGAGGTTGGCACGGAGGCTTTCCTCCCTCATCCGGGCCTGCAGGAGGAGAGCCTTGGCAGCGCGGCGCTTATTGGTGATGGAGCCGAAGAGGTCCACGTCGAGCGACATCTGTAGTGGCAGGTTATAGGTCTTCGAGGCGGCAGCCTTGTCGAAGCTGGCGATGGTGGCCTGGGGCGAGAAGTAGAGCGACGGCAGGTAGGCCATACGTGCCATTTTCAGCGATGCCTCGCTCTTCTCTATGGCAATGCGGGCAGAGTTCAGGTCGGTGTTGCATACGAGCACCTGTTCTATGAGCTGCTGCAGTGCGTGGTCAGTAAAGAACTGACGCCACGACATCTGGGCGATGGAAGCCCCCCCTACGGCCCCCGAGGGGGCTTCTATACCAAACAGGGAGGCCCCCCCTACGGCCCCCGAGGGGGCTTCTATACCAAACAGGGCATTTGTATCCCCCTCGGGGGATGACAGGGGGGCTTGGTATTTGTTATACAGGCCGCAGCCCGTGAGCGTGAGACTCACGGCGGCTGCGACGATGATATTCTTATATTTCATAATAGCCATATTTTCATTTACACTTCTGAGGACTAATCAGTTCTTCAGGACTTGCTTATCACTCGACCCTGGAACCGCTCGTGCAGCTTCTGGAACACGATGAAGAAGGCGGGAACCACGAAGAGCAGGGCGATGGTGCCTACCGACATGCCGCCGATGACGCCGAGCGCAAGTGCGCGGTTGCCATTGGCACCGGCCCCACCCTCGATGACAAGAGGGATCATACCTGCAATCATGGTGACCACGGTCATCAGGATAGGCCGCAGTCGCTCCTTGCTGGCCTCGAAGGCGGCGTCGACGATAGACAGTCCCTGAGCACGGCGCTCCTGTGCGAACTCCGTGATGAGGATGGCCGTCTTGGCGAGCAGTCCGATAAGCATGATGACGCCAGTCTGGAGGTAGATGTTGTTGTCCATGCCTGGCAGATGGAGGAGCGAGCCGAGATAGGCGCAGAGGAAGGCGCCCATCAGTCCGAAGGGCACGCTGAGCAGGACGGCCCACGGGGTGAACCACGAGTTGTAGAGCGAGGCCAGGATGAGGTAGATGAGAATGGCGCAGATGCAGTAGATGAGGGCGGTGGAGTTAGAGCCTGCGGCCTCGTCTACCTCACGGGACATGCCGCTGTACTCGAAGGTGCTGCTGGGGGGCATCTCCTTGCTGAACACCTCGGCAATGGCCTTGTGTGCGTCGCCCTCGGAATATCCGTTGGCTGCGGTGACGAAGCAGGTGATGCTCTGGTAGAGGTTGAAGTGCTCTATGCTGGACGAGCCTACGATCTCCTTGAGCGTGACGAACTCGGCGAGGGGTGCCATCTTGCCTCCGCGCACCTTGACGAAAATGTTGTGGAGCGATGAGGGGTCAAGCCTGTATTCGGGCGAAGCACTGGCCATAATGCGGTAGACCTTGCCGAACTGGTTGAAGTTGCCGATGTACGCGCCGCCGCAGAAAGAGCCGAGCGTGCTGAGTACCGTCTTGGGCGAGACGCCGGAGCGGTCGCACTGTGTGGCATCGACGTGGATCTGATACTTCGGGTAGCGCTCTGAGTAGGAGGACATGGCCGACCCTATCTCCGGTCGCTCGGCCAGTTTGGCCAGGAAGAGTTCGGTGTTCTTGGCAAACTCCGACAGGTTGCCATCGGTGGGGTCCTGAATGACCAGGCTCACGCTGTTGCTCGTGCCGTAGCCGGGCACCTGCGGCATCTGGAAGGGCAGCACCTGCGCGTTCTTGATGCTCTGGCAGGCGTAGTAGAAGCGGCCTATGACCAGGTCTATCATGTGGTTCATGCCCTGGCGTTCGTCCCAGTGCTTCAGGCGAACGACCAGCGTTGCAAAGTTGGAGCCGTTGCCCGACATCAGGCCATAGCCGCAGGATACGGCGAAGCTTTCCATCTCCGGAATCTCCTGCACTTTCTGCTCCACCTGCTTCACCAGATGGCGGGTCTGCTGCAGCGTGTAGCCCTCCGGCGCGCGTATCTCGGCCAGGAACACGCCCTGGTCCTCCTGGGGCACGAGTCCCGTAGGGAGGTTCTTCATAAAGAACATGAGCAGCACGCCGGCAGCGGCCAGCAGGCTCCAGGCCAGGGCGGGCCGCTTGATGAATTTCTGAATGGCCCGCGAGTACTTGCCGAGAATGGCGTTGTAGCTGGCCGTGTAGGCCTTCTTCGTGTAGTATGTCAGGTTCTTGCGCTCCTGCTTCGGCTCTGAGGCCATGAGCAGGATGGCACTGAGCGCGGGGCACAGCGTCAGTGCGGACACGCACGAGAGACCGACGGCAGAGGCGATGGTGACGCCAAACTGGGTGAAGAACGTGCCCGACGTGCCCGACATAAAGGTGACGGGGATGAACACGGCCATAAAGACCAGTGTACACGAGATGACGGCGACCGACACCTCGCTCATGGCCTGGCGCGTGGCCTCGCGGGCATCGCTGATGCCGCCCTCTACCTTGGCCATCACAGCCTCCACGACGACGATGGCATCGTCGACCACCGTACCGATGGCCAGCACCAGGGCAAAGAGCGTGAGGATGTTGAGCGAGAAGCCTGCGAGCATGACGATGGCGAAGGTGCCCAGCAGCGACACCACGATCGAGATGCTGGGTATGAGCGTGGCCCTGAAGTTCTGCAGGAAGAAGAACACCACGAGGATGACGAGGATGATGGCGATGACGAGTGTCTCTACCACGTTGTGTATGGCGGCGAAGAGGAAGTCGTCAGAGGTCTGCATGGTGACGAACTCCAGTCCGGCGGGCATGGTGGCCTTCATGTCCTCACACATCTTCGTGATGCGTGCGTTCACCTCGGTAGCGTTGGCCCCCGGAGCCTGGAACACCATAATCATCGTGCCGGGCATGCCGTTGATGTTCGACATAAAGCTGTAGCTCACGGCGCCTATCTCCACTTCTGCCACGTCGGCCAGGTGCAGCAGGTGGCCGCCGTCGGCGGTGCGGAGCACAATGTCGTTGAACTCCTCGACGCTCTTCAGCGTGCCCTTGTACTCCATCGAGTACTGGTATTTGTTCTCCGACTGCTCGCCGAGCGTGCCTGTGGCGGCCACGAAGCTCTGGCTGCTTATGGCGTTGAACACGTCGTTCGGCTCCAGCCCGTACTGTGCCATCACGTCGGGCTTCATCCAGATGCGCAGTGCGTAGGTGTTGCCCAGTGAAACCACGTCGCCCACGCCGGTGATGCGCTGGAGTCGCGGCTTGATGTTGATGTCTACGTAGTTCGAGATGAAGTCGTCGCCATATTTGCTGTCGGTGCCCCTCACGGCGAGTATGCGCAGGATGTTGTTCTGCATCTTCATCACCTGCACGCCCACCTTTGTCACGTCGGCGGGCAGCAGTGCCGCTGCCTTCGACACGCGGTTCTGGACGTTGACCGCCGCCATGTCGGGGTCGGTGCCCTGCTCGAAAAAGACGCTGATGCTCACGCTACCCTCTGCGGTGGCCTTCGACGTGATGTAGGTCATGCCGGGAACGCCGTTGATGCTTTCCTCCAGCGGCTGAATGACCGACTTCATAATCGTGTTGGCATCGGCACCCGTGTAGGTGGTCGAGACCATCACCTGTGGGGGCGCTATGCTCGGATATTGCTCCACCGAGAGGCTGTTCATCGAGATGTAGCCCACCAGCGCAATGACGATACTGATGGCGCACGCCATCACATACCGATTGATGAATATGTTGTTCTTCATAGCCTGCTATTCGTTTTTCGGCACATCGGGGTAGAGTACTCTCTGGCCTTCCTGCACATTGTTGGCTCCCACGGTGACGATCCTGTCGCCCACGTTCAGGCCGCTGGTGACGATGAAGTCCTGCCCGTTGCCTATGTCCTGTATCGTCACGTCGATGGCAGTGGCCGTGCTGTCGGCTTGCACCTTGTAGACCAGCTGCTTGTCCTGAAGCTTCACCACGGCCACCTGCGGCACCACGATGGCTCCCTTCTTATAGAAAGGTATCACCACCGTGCCCTGCACGCCTGAGAAGAGGTGGCCGTCGGGGTTGGGGAACGATGCCTTGGCTCCCAGCGAGCCCGTGCTGGCATCGACCACGCCCGTCAGACTGGTGATGCGCCCTTTGTGAGGGTACTCCGTTCCGTTCTTCATCACAAAGGTCACTTCGGGCAGCTCTGCCATATACTTTGCCTTGTCGCGCTGCGTCAGGCCTTCCGACACCGATGCCTCGACGATGGCTTCCGAGACGGAGAACTCAGCGTCCATCGTGGCGTTTCCGCTCAGTATGGTTAGCTGTGTGGCCGGCGACACCTGGTCGCCGGTGCGCACGGGAATAGAACCGATGACTCCCGTCACCGATGCCGTGATGGTGCAGAATCCCAGGTTCACCTTCGCGCGGTTCACCTGTGCCCTGGCCTGTGCCACCGATGCCTTGGCCTGCTTGTACGAGTTCTCGGAGTTGTTCAGCATATAGCGGCTCACGATGTTCTTCTCAAACAGGTTCTTGTTCGACTCGTATTCCAGCTTGGCGCTGTTCTCCTGGGCCCGTGCGGCCTCCAGGTTGGCCTGGGCTGCTTCCAGCTCCAGCTGCGCGTTGCGCTGGTCGATGACGAACAGGGTCTGCCCCTTGCTCACTTTTTGGCCCTCTGTCACGCAGATCTTCATCAGCTGTCCGCTCACCTGCGGCGTGACGGTTACGTCGGTCTGTCCCTTCAGCTTGGCGCTGAATCTCACCGGCACCTCAATGTCCTGTCTCTCCACCGTCATCGTTTCAAACGACGATGGCACTTCTTGGGGAATGTCAAGTCCGCACGAAGTAAATGTACCCAGCGAAGCGCCGAGCAGCATCGTACATAGAAAAACGTTTTTCTTGTTCATATTACAATTGTTTAGTTCTCGAATGGAATTTTGCTGCAAAGTTAATTAATAATTTATAAAGATGTGCATTTCATAACGAAAAATAACAAAAAAAACAGGTGAAATTGCCATAATCTTACTGACCGACGCAAATGCGGTGCTCAAGGAGCAAGACCTGGAAAAGACGCTGAGCGTGGTGAGGACGGAACTGGTGGAACGACACCAGGACCTGACCAGTCAGGCCAGTGATTTGCCGCAGACTTCCTTCAGACCCCAGCGTCGCCGCTGGCACCTTGTCCTTGGCTGTACACTTGCCGCTATTAGGCCGTGCTCGGGACTTGCACCCGTTAGACTATGCCCATGTCGGGCGAACAATAGTAAAAGGATCTGTCCGTTTGAACAGGTCCTTTTTTTGTGCTTATATGAGACTATCTAACGTTTTTCGAGTGAAAACGTCACACAATGTACCTATGCCTATTTCAAATTCGTTTTGAAAAACTCCTCCAGTTTATCCCAAGGAATCATATTCTTGGGTTCGCCCTTACTTACGAGTTCCGTATATCCACCATCATAGAGGTCGCAATGCGAGGCTCCGGGGATGATGAACAGCTGCTTGTTCTCAGGTACAGGATTGGGCTTGCCGACAACATTATACCTTTCAGCCTTGCCCTCCACCATATACTTGTAGGCAGCCTCACCAAAGTAGCGTGAGTGAGCCTTTTCGCCATGCATTACCATTACGGCTGAGCGAATCTCGTTGCTGTAATAGAGGAAACGACTGTTGGCGTATGCCTGAGTGCCGATGACGCGCCAGCCATCGTTAGAGTTGCCACTGCGAGCATGATAGCCGCGAGGGGTCTTGTAGTAGTCGTAGTAGTCCTTTACAAACTGTGGCGCATCATTAGGCAGCGGGTCGATGACTCCACCTGCCATTGCCTTTGGATCTGAGAGGCGTTGTTTGGATAGTGCCTCACGTGCGGCATGACGTGACTCCTCCTTGTCCTCGCTGTCATAGTAGCCGTTACCGCTGACGCGGGTCATGTCGTACATCGTGCTTGCAACGGTAGCCTTGATGCGGGTGTCTGCTGCAGCAGCATTCAGGGCGATTCCTCCCCATCCGCAGATACCGATGATACCAATCTTCTCGGCATCGACGTTCTCCAACTGCAACAGGTAATCGACGGCTGCCATAAAGTCCTCTGTGTTGATGTCGGGCGATGCCGTGCGACGCGGCTCACCACTACTCTCGCCAGTGTACGAGGGGTCGAAGGCCAGCGTCACAAAGCCACGCTCCGCCATCCGCATGGCGTAGAGTCCGCTCGACTGCTCCTTCACGGCTCCAAACGGGCCGCTGACGGCGATGGCTGCCAGTTTGCCCTGAGCACCTTTCGGCTCATAGAGGTCAGCAGCCAACGTCAGACCATACTGCGTTTCAAACGTCACCTTCTTGTGGTTCACTTTCTCGCTCAGCGGGAACACCTTGTCCCACTCCTGCGTCAATTCCAAATCCTGTTTCATATCACTATCTGCATTTTGTTTCTTTTCTGTGCAAGCCGTCAACATTCCGACGGCAATTGCCATAAATATTACTTTCTTCATACTCCTTTTCCCATTTCAAATGCTTCCTGCAACTTACTATTGCCTTCAATTTCTCGTGGGTCGTTCACACCACCGCAGAAAAGTGTACCAGCTAAGCGACTCTTGGGATAACAATCAATCCATCCCGTCAGTCCTATCTCAGCACGCTTCGGAGTTTCTTCCTCGTCCTCGGCTGCAGTAGTCAGCAGATAGACATCACGGAACTTGTAGTCTTGTTCGTACATGGCGTTCATGCGGTCTATGAGAGTCTTCATCTGTCCGCTCATCTCATAATAATAAATAGGTGTAGCCCATGCCACCACATCAGCCTCCAGTACCTTTTCCATGATGTCGTTCACATCATCTTTAATGACACACTTGCCCAGCTTTTGGCAACCGAAGCAGCCTTTGCAAAACTGGATTTCCTTACCAACGAGAGAAATCTTCTCCACCTCGTTTCCGACACTCTTGGCACCTTCCACGAACTTGTCAGCGAGCATGTCGCTGTTTGAGCCACGACGAAGACTTGTCGATATAACAATTACTTTTTTCATTGTTTTCTAATTATCTTTTTACCGTTTTGAATTATGATTCCTTTATGTCCAGCCTGAGCTAATGTGCCTTGCAGAGTATAGCATTTTTTATCTTTTAACTTTTCACTCTTAACTGTATTGATTGCAAGCGACAGGGTAACACTGATGTTGCTTTCGCCTGCTTTGAGGAATGTGCGAAGCTCATTTTCTGACAGTCCGTCGATATGTCCTAAACGAGTATAGCTCCAAGAGTTTGACTCGTAGAAGATGCATATGTATTGTCCGCTGTAGAGTACGATGTCCCCCGGCTGGGCATTCATCTGCTCGTTTTTCGTTGTCAGCGTTCTGCCCAAGGAGCCCCATATCTCAAAGTCGTTGTCGTTGAGAGTCACTGTTATGGGTGCGTTCTGAAGTGCAGCAACCAACTCGCGTGTGGCATCATTGTCCACAAGTGTCGCGCTTTGCGTTTGT
>ONMA01000071.1 GCA_900318815.1 uncultured Prevotellaceae bacterium | reverse complement strand
TAAGTTCTTCGCCTGCGAAACGAGCGGTGAGACAAGGGGCGCGACTGCCACCATCGACACCCTTTTCACTGAGGACGATATCGAGTGGTTCAATGTTAGTACCCGCGAAATCCGCTTCAAGAAGCAGGACGAGCAGCTTTTCAATAAGCTGATGAAGAACTATCATGAAGAGGGACTGGAGTTCCGCCTTGGCGAGAACGTCTTGTTCGAGGTCAGCCGTTTTGTGTCCGACTTCGACAGCCGCATTTTCTACGACCTTGTTCTGCACTATTCCAAGATTGGCGAGGACGAGGGCAATCCACGCTACTACCTGCACGACTGCTACCCAACACAGTTCATCAACGACGAGCGCACGCAGGCCAACATTAAGAAGAATGCCGTCCAGTGGGAAACCTTCACCAAGTATCTTGAGAGCAAAGGCAAACTGAAGAAGTAAACGAATATGAACAAGCAAACCATCATCACCATCATGCTCGTCCTCGTTGCAGTGGTAGGACAGGCACAGGAGATTAAAATGAACGAGACAACAATCAACGACTACATCCCGATGCTTAATCAAAAAGGCTATCAGGCATATAGCTTTGATGTCAGTACAATAAAAGGTCGGAATGTGACATTAAACGTTAGGGAATTTGTAAACGGGAAAGAAGTTGAGGATTCCCCTCGCCTCCTATTTCCTTATTATTTTGAGGCAAGGGGTGACAAACTGGTCTATGGCTTTCTCCCTTCTGATAACGATTCTACTGCCACATGCTATTTCAATTGGGAGAATACTATTCGCTCTGCTTGGAGTCTGAAACTCAGGCAAATCTACTGGGAGAGTGAAAACAAGTATATTTATTCATATAGGCCGGATCCTTTCGAACCCACATCGCCATTAGAAAAGGATACTTTCATTCCTCTCGTGTATTATTCTTCATTCTGGTATGATGCGGAGGATAAGGTAACCCGCTGTTGCGGTAGTATCTCTGACATTATCAAGCGAAGCCCTCATTACTACATCCTCGGAATCAAATTTTATTAGATTATGAACAAGAAATCCATCATCATAATCCTCCTCGCCTTCGTCGCTATGGCGGGTGCATCAAATGCGTTTGATTTCGGCATCGACGACGAAGATGTCGCCATCGCGGTCAACAAGGACATTGCGGGGAATGACATCCCAAACAAGGTAACTGCCGTTGGAGAAGCGACCCTCGCCATCGGTTTTCTCGAAGCCGAGGGCAGCCATGTAGGTGTCAATCATAATCTGTGTGGCGGGGGTGGCGTTGGCTACGCGAACCTGACGGAGAATGGGCTGCACGGTGCGGCCATCGAAGCCTGCAAAGCCGTGGAACTGGTAGGCCGTGTCGGGGAAAAGCGCATTGTGCATCAGTACCTTTTCGAGCAGTGCCACGATGCCACCGCTGTTCATCAGGTTGTTGACCTTGTAAACGGCATCGTCGGCCACGTAGGTATCGTTCTCGTTACCACTGGGCCCGGGTACGCCGAGGCTAAACACCTGCATCATCGGAATCCAGTAGCCGCCGTCCTTGGCCATCTGCTCAGCCATGCGCTGTTCCCGCTCGAAAGGGGTCACATGTGCTTGGCCAATTCCAGGTTGCGCTTCATGTAGTTGGCAAAGTCGGCGGAGCTCATCGGCGACTGCTGCGATTCGGCTATTTTCCGCATCTTCCGCTCCGTCACTTCCTTGTGAAACTGATTTAAGAATGTCATAGTCCATACTGTTTAATTGATTTCTGAGTGCAAAAGTACAAAAATAATTCGATAATATATCATCAAACAACAAAATAAAATAGAAAAAAAATGAAAACAAGGAAACTCAGGAGAAAATCGCGATTAAGCAAGTGCCACGCAAACTCGTTTGCAAATGGCCGAGTGAGAGCGATTTATTTAATCACATTTATGGTGCTTGCTGCTTTCTCCCTTGCCTCTTGCAGCATGGATAGTAATGAACCCGAAAAGCCCTTTACTGTTTGTCCCGAGGAGCAGATTAAGTTCTTCGCCTGCGAAACGAGCGGTGAGACAAGGGGCGCGACTGCCACCATAGACACCCTCTTCACTGAGGACGATATCGAGTGGTTCAATGTTAGCACCCGCGAAATCCGCTTCAAGAAGCAGGACGAGCAGCTTTTCAATAAACTGATGAAAAACTATCATAAAGAGGGACTAGAGTTCCGCCTTGGTGAGAACTTCTTGTTTGAGGTCAGACGTTTCGTGTCCGACTTCGACAGCCGCATCTTCTACGACCTTGTTCTGCACTATTCCAAGATTGGCTACCCAGCACAGTTCATCAACGACGAGCGCACGCAGGCCAACATCAAGAAGAATGCCATGCAGTGGGAGACTTTCACAAAATATCTAGAGAGCAAAGGTAAACTGAAGAAATAAACGAACATGAACAAGAAAGCCATCATCACCATCATGCTCGCCCTCGTTGCAATGGCGGGGCAGGTGCAGGCTCAGCTCGAAAGCGTGAAGGAGCTCACGATGAAGTCGGAGTATTTCAACCACGAGCGACAAGTGCTCATCTACACGCCTGGAGGCTATCAGCAGTTCGACCAGACTTACTACGATGTCATCTACGTGTTCGACGCACAAGACCGCACAATGTTCGATCTTGTACACTGCCTGCTCAACATAGCCTGCAAGCCAGACCCCGACGGCGGCAGGAGCACGAGTTTCATCATAGTGGGCATTTGTTCGCCAAACCTTTGGGACATCAACTATTTCCGCAACCACGACTACCTGCCCATGCCCCTACACGGCAATAACGGACTTTTCAAGGAAGGTTACTACTACGGCAAATCGCCCGACCTGAAGAAGTTCGTCAAGAATGAGTTGATGCCATACGTGGCAACCCACTATCGCACGTCGGGGCGTTCCCTCGGCATCGGCCATTCGCTGAGTGCATCGTTCGTGCTCGACGCGATGATTACTGACGATCTCTTCGACGACTACATCGCCATATCGCCCAACTGCTGTTACGATGAGTACCGACTGGCTACGGACATTGAAAACCACCAGTTCAAGAACCGCAAGGCTCCCCGCTTCATCTATGCGTCGATGTCTGGCGAGATTGACAGCGAGCCTGAGTACTGGGGTGACGAGTGGAAGGCTGGCTGGGAGCGTGTCAGCGCAGTTCTCAAAGACAAGTCCCACTTCCCCGAGAACACCGTCACATCCGTACAAACCTTCCCTGGCTACGGACATTACAACGGCTTCATGCCCAGCCTGACAGCTGCCCTTAACGACTACATCGTTTTCGGTGCCAAGAATCTGGTGAGCTATGTCGGCGAGGATACCTATCCCGTCCACATCGAACTGCACGGCAAAAACCTCACAGACACTATTTATATCACAGGCAATCAGGACGCGCTGGCCAATTGGGAGGCAAAGGGCGTCAAGATGAAGCTCATCAGCGACAGCGTCGCCTCCATCGACCTCCGTCTGCACCTGCCCGCCCAGTTCAAGTTCACCCGTGGCAGCTGGGATCGCGAGGCCATTATTTCAAATGCCGACACAGGCAACCACATCATTCACGACGCAGAGCACGCTAACCTCGTGTACCGCCTGTGGGAGAGAAGCCAATGGATGGGAGAATAAAAACAGTGAAACTAACAATGAAATAATCGTGAAATCAACATTATGTAGAACCATTTAACGAAGAAAAGTGTCATGAGTCCATAAATAGTTACAAAAAATTTGGGTGTTTCAAAGAATTGGAGTAACTTTGCACCCATACGTTAGCAACCAGCTTTCTTGTAGGTCTCTCGAATTAACCACTCATAAGACCCATATTCAGAAAAGACGGCTGCCGTGCTCACGTGTCCTATTCGGAGACGTGGGCTTTGGTAGTATCAATATGAATATGGGGGCCAGGTTAAGCCCGAGAGCCATATTGAGAGCCCATAGCATCCAAACCACGTTCTCCGTTTTTTCTCCAAAATCATCTTATTGGGCGACATGCTGCCCGCCGATGTCCTGAAAGTGTTGAATGAACTTCTGGAGCAACTGCACCGGAAAGACAAAGATCACCAAGGCAGCCCCGTGTTCATCTATGCCCCTGGTAGCCAGTATGTGGATAAACAATTTGTCATCAGAGCCTCACCCCCAACCCCCTCTCCAACTGGCGAGGGGGAACGCCCAAGGGACGGGGAGCTGCCTGAAGTTCTCGCTACGGACGAGGCGATGATCCTCTGGCAGAAGGTCCAACAGGCAGGCTATGTCGATGATCACTATCAGCCTTTACTTTCCCGCACGCAATCAGCCCTCCTGGCTGATGCCATGGCTGAACGGTTAGGCATCAAGGAGAAATGGAAAGTGTTCGGTGAGCTATGGCACAGGAAAAACATGTATAATGACTATTATAGAGCCATGGAACAACACCAATCCCTGAGATTCCAAGACAAGCTAAAACAGCTTTTTGACTAGCAATATACCCCCCATATATACATGCAATATGGGGGGTAAATGTTTTATCTTTTTCGTACCTTTGCTGCGTCGCGACGTAAATGGTAAAAAAGTAAAACAAAACAGATTATGACAGAACAAACAACACTTATCTCCGAGGAGCTGACTCTGGCCGGGGAGGCTTCAGGAATACCTGTTCAGGCTTCAGGACAAGCCCTGCTTCCCGAGATGTGACGTGACCACCATCACCGGCCCCGCCAAGAGCGGCAAGACCTTCTTCGTGTCGATGCTGATGGCCTGCTGTGCAGAGCGGCAGGTGCTGGCGCTGGAACGGGTCAGGGAGGAACCGCTGAGCGTGCTCTGGCTCGACACCGAGCAGAGCAGGCAATCTACCAAGGACATCCTGGCAGGCAGGATCGCCAGACTGGTACAGACGCCGTTCCCCGATGAGCGGTTCTATGTGTTCAACGTCCGCTCGGCCACCTACAAGGAGCGCCGTGAGATGATGGCGCTGGCCATCGAGACCTACCGCCCCGACCTCGTCATCCTCGACAACATCAGCGACCTGTCGTTCGACATCAACAGCGGCGAGGAGTCCACGGGACTGATGGAACAGCTGATGCAGCTGGCCACCAACTTCGAGTGCAGCATCGTGAGCATCATCCACCTCAACCGCTCCGGCACGAAGCGCGACCTGCGGGGATGGCTCGGCACCGTGATGCTGCAGAAGTCGTACGACGTGTTCTTCTGCGAACAGCTGGAACAGGAACACAAGTTCGTCGTCGAGCAGTCGGCTGCCCGCAAGTACAACCAGCCGAAGAAGTTCTATTATGAGATCGACGGCGACGGACTGCCCTGCGACACCGAGGCGGCAGAGATTCAGGATCGTGACAGTCAGGGGCGGTATCTTCCGAAAAAAGCGGACAGCAGGGATTCCTTCGAGAGCGAGTTCATCATCCGCCACTCCGACCGTAAGGGTGACTGGGAGTGGGACCTGAACAATCTGTTCTCCAAGGCGATGGCCGACAAGGCGCTGGCGGGCTACGAGGATCTGCAGCAGACGGTGATGAGCCTGACCAACATCAAGCAGACGTCATACTACGACAAGGTGTTCAAGGAGGCCGAGCGCCAGGGCATCGTCAAGAGCACCTTCGACCGCTGCGGCCGCGTGGCTGTGGTCATGCCTCCTCCACGGTGAGCTATCCCCCCTCTATACATCCCCTCTCCCTCTCTAAGAGGGGAGGGGTATAGTATGAGGGGGATGCTCCCGGGGAGCGGCTATGTCACACAGACAATTGAGAATGGAGAATTGAGAATTGAAAATTGAGAATTATGATTACTACGACCTCATTCAAAG
>ONMA01000042.1 GCA_900318815.1 uncultured Prevotellaceae bacterium | reverse complement strand
CCAGTCGCGCCAGGATCAGGGCAACAGCAAGCTGCTGAACATCGATGACTCGCTCTACGACCCCGATGATGCTGAGATGCAGCGCATACTGCTGCGCCTAACGGGTGCTGCCGCCGACGATGAGTTCCGTCGTCAGATGAACTTGGAGGACGAGATTTTCATGGAAATCAAGAACCGTGATGCCGAGATTCTTCAGCGCGACTATGCCATCGCCCAGCAGAAAGAGCAATTGCAGCAGAAGGATGCCCAGTTGGAGCAGAAGGATGCCCAGCTGGATCAGAAAGATGCCCAGCTGGAACAGAAAGATGCCCAGTTGCGTAAATCTATCGCATTGCTCCGCCAAGCAAACCTTTCTTCAGAAGCCATTGCAGCCAGTTTAGGCATTGACATTGCCGAGATTGACAAGTAAACAAACAAGTATTTGGGGGGCAGTATTGAGGGTCTTTCTATACATTTCATTCCGTTTGAACGGCTAATGATGGGCAAATACAGACAAAAACAGGGCGAAAGTTTGGCCGTTTCAGCAGAAATGACTAATTTTGCAACCGATATGGATAAATTCGAAAAGACGAATGCCCAGTTCGAAGCTGTCGTAGGCGAGTGTGCCGCGCTCTTCGAACAGAAGTTGCACGACTACCGTGCATCGTGGCGTATTTTGCGGCCACAGTCACTTACCGACCAGCTCTTTATCAAGGCCAAACGCATCCGCCAGTTGGAACTGACGGGGCTGTCGCTCGTGGGCGAAGGCGTGCGGGGCGAGTTCGTGGCGCTGGTCAACTACGGCATCGTCGGGCTTATTCAACTGCAACACGGATTCAGCGACACCGTAGACATGGACAACGAGACCGCCATGCAGGAATATAACAAGTTCGCGCGTGAGGCCCTGGAGCTGATGAAGCGGAAGAACCACGACTACGACGAGGCATGGCGCTCCATGCGGGTAAGCTCATACACCGACCTGATACTGACCAAGATAGAGCGTATCAAGGAGATTGAGAACCTGAGCGGGCAGACCCTCGTAAGCGAAGGCATTGATGCCAACTACATGGACATCATTAACTACGCGGTGTTCGGACTGATAAAAATGAAGACGGAGCATTGAACGCAGAAGGCAGAATAGCCAAGACCATCCTGAACGTCTGCCGCCTGCTGCTGGCCACGACGTTTATCTTGTCGGGATTCGTCAAGGCCGTAGACCCGAAGGGGACGGCCTACAAGATTACCGACTACCTGCAGGCCATGCACCTGAGCGGGATGGTCTCCGAGACGGGTACACTCCTGATGAGCGTGCTGCTCTCAGGCTTAGAGTTCTGCATCGGCATCTTCCTCCTCTTCGCCATCCGGCGGCAACTGTCGTCAAGGCTCTGCGTGGTGCTGATGCTGCTGATGACACCACTCACGCTATGGTTAGCCTTGGAGAACCCTGTGAGCGATTGTGGTTGCTTTGGCGACGCACTGGTGCTCACCAACTGGCAGACCTTCTGGAAGAACGTAGTGCTGCTCGTAATGGCCGTCATCGTGGCCTGGAAGCCGAAGCTGATGTTCCGCTTCGTCAGCGAGTCGAACCAGTGGATAGTCATCAACTATTCCGTCCTGTTCATCCTCGTCATCGCGTCATGGAGCCTCTACGACCTGCCCATCTTCGACTTCCGTCCCTACCACGTGGGAGCCAGCATACGCGAGGGCATGGAGATTCCCGAAGGGGCCGAGCAGCCCAAGTTCGAGACCACCTTCATCATGGAGAAGGACGGAGAGCAGCGGGAGTTCGGCATCGACGACTACCCCGACTCGACATGGACGTTTGTCGAGTCGCGCACGGTACAGATCAGCAAGGGGTATGTGCCCCCCATCCATGATTTCTCGCTTACCACTCAGGATGGCGACGATATTACCGACGAGGTGCTCAGGGACACCAACTACGTATTCCTGTTAGTATCGCCCCACCTGGAGACCGCTGACGACTCACGGCTTGACCTCATCAACGAGCTGTATGAGTACTGCGAGGAACAGGGATATTCGTTCTACGGGCTGACGGCCAGCAGTGAAAGGGCCATTGCCCGATGGCGCGACATGACGGGAGCCGAATACGCCTTCTGCACGGTAGACGAGATTACGCTGAAGACCATCGTTCGTAGCAACCCAGGGCTGCTGTTGCTGAAGGACGGAAGGGTGATTCGCAAATGGAGCCACAACAACCTGCCGGAGATAGGGGCAGAACAGACCGCCCTACCCCTGCAGAGGCTACCCGAAGGCCAGATGCCCGAGGATGCCACGGCAGCCAAAATCGTGAAACTGCTGCTCTGGTTCGTGCTGCCACTGGCCCTGCTCAGCATAGCCGACCGCACATGGATGTGGACGCAATGGGTGCGCAGCCGCCATCTCAGGAGGAAGCCGAAAACTGCCACGGGCAATGCCGACAGCAATCACGAAGACAGTGAGAAAAGTAATCCTAACAACCAACCTAATTAATAACACAAAGAATTATGAGAAAAAAAATCGTAGCCGGCAACTGGAAGATGAACATGAATCTTCAGGACGGCATCGCTCTTGCCAAAGAGCTCAATGAAGCACTCAAGGCCGACAAGCCCCAGTGCGGTGTAGTAATCTGCACTCCGTTCATCCACCTGGCCAGCGTCGCCCAGTTCCTCGACCAGGACATCATCGGCCTGGGTGCCGAGAACTGCGCCGACAAGGAGAAGGGTGCCTACACCGGAGAGGTGAGTGCCGAGATGGTGAAGTCGACGGGTGCCCAGTACGTCATCCTGGGCCATTCAGAGCGTCGCGAGTACTACAAGGAGACCCCCGAGATCCTGAAGGAGAAGGTGCTGCTGGCACAGAAGAACGACCTGAAGGTAATCTTCTGCATTGGCGAGTCGCTCGCAGAGCGCGAGGCCGGCAAGCAGAACGAGGTGGTGAAGGCCGAGCTTGAAGGCTCTGTGTTCAACCTGAGCGAGGAGGACTTCCGCAAGATTGTCATTGCCTACGAGCCCATCTGGGCCATCGGCACGGGCAAGACTGCTACCGCCGAGCAGGCTGAGGAGATTCACGCTTACATCCGCTCAATCATTGCCGAGAAGTACGGACAGGCCGTTGCCGACGACACCACCATCCTCTATGGCGGTTCGTGCAAGGCCAGCAACGCCCCCGAACTCTTTGCCAAGCCCGACATCGACGGCGGCCTCATCGGTGGTGCTTCGCTGAAGTGCGCCGACTTCAAGGGCATCATCGATGCTTGGAAGAAATAAGAAATGAACAAACAAGGTAGAAACAGTAAAAAGGAAACGAACATGAAACAGCAACGGAATAATGTAGCGAGAAATGTGGTAAAACGTCTTTTACCCCTCTGCCTTTTTACCTTTTTACCACAGATGCTATATGCACAGACCTTCACCCAGAACTTGCAGAAGCAAGTGAAGGGTGAAGGTGTTATCACCCTGCATCAGGACAAGGACATTGAAGACCTTGTCAACGGGCCGCAGCCTGTAAAGCCGGCAACGACGACCGAAACTGAGAAGAATGACGACAGCAAGCAGCCTGCTCACAGCACTACGGCAACAGCCACGCAGCAGGACAGCCTTGTCAAGAACCACTCCGTCACACGGGTGACAGGCTACCGCGTGCAGGTCTATGCCGGCGGCAACTCAAGGGCCGACAAGCAAAAGGCCGAACAGATTGGCAGTCAGCTAAAGTCACTCTTCCCCGCACAGCAAGTCTACGTACACTTCTATTCGCCCAGATGGATTTGCCGCATTGGTAACTTCACCTCGCGCGAGGATGCCGAACAGCTGAAGAGCGAGCTCAGGGAGATGGGATTTGACCAGACGACCATCGTAAAGGGGAAAATCACCCTACAGGAATAATTCAAGAACATGACAACCGACAACGAAATCAGAGAAGACATCGACGAGACCATTGTCCGCCGCGACGAACTGGCCTCACACTATAAGAGAGTACTGGAACTTTTAGGCGAGGATCCCGCCCGCGAAGGTCTGCAAAAGACACCCATGCGAGTGGCAAAGGCCATGCAGGTGCTGACGCGCGGCTACGGGGAGGACGCGCACAAGGTGCTGACCGACGCTCTCTTCAAGGAGGACTACTCGCAAATGGTCATCGTAAAGGACATCGACTTCTTCTCTCTCTGCGAACACCACATGCTGCCCTTCTACGGCAAAGCACACGTGGCCTACATCCCTAACGGTTACATCACCGGCCTCTCCAAGATTGCACGGGTAGTCGACATCTTCAGTCACCGGCTGCAAGTACAAGAGCGCATGACGCTACAAATCAGGCAGTGCATCGAAGAGACGCTACACCCTCTCGGCGTCATGGTGGTCATCGAAGCCCGCCACATGTGCATGCAGATGCGCGGCATTGAGAAGCAGAACGCCATCACGACCACCAGTGAATTTAGCGGAGCCTTTAACCAGGCCAAGACACGCCAGGAGTTTATGAACCTCATCCATAGTTCATAGACGCCACGGCGCAATAGCATAAACACAAACAGTTCCATTTATGTACCAGAACAAACGCGGTTCATACCGCAAAAAAGAGACACTTACCCAGCAATTCCTTCATAGCTGCTTAGGCCAGCTCATCATTGCCACGGGCATCATCGGTGCCGTACTGATAGTGGCCCACGTCACACGACCGTCGATAAGCACTATGGAGACCGAGATGAGAGACAATGTGAGACAGTGCATTGAGGAGCGCGACAGCCTTAACAACGACTGGATTGACGACATCGTGACCAACATCGGTTACATCTTCACCCACGCCGACACCCTGCAAGAGAACGACGGGATGATGAAACAGTTCGACAAATGGAACAAGTTGCAGTACACCCAACGCGCATTTATCACCACCGTCAACTTGCGCAACAACCTGCTGCCCGAAGGCAAGCGCTGCGGCATGGGACTCTTCGGCCTCGTCATCCCGATGCTGAACTACAACGACCTGCTGCTGAACGAAGAGCTGATGCGTTCCGACACGCTGAACCAGCGGCTTATCAATATTAACACCGACGGCGACTACTTAGGCGACAACCCTGGCCTTGGTCCCTATAAATTCCAAGGGGAGTAAAAAAGACTCCTTGGAATGGCACATAAAAAATCCCCCGCCCAGTTGACTATCAAGCTACTGAGCGGGGGTTCACATCATTTATTTATTAACATTTTAATTATACATCAGAATCTGGCCGGGATGCAACCTCACTGACGACGAGATGCGGTTCAGGTTACAGAGGGTCTGCACGGTGGTTCCGTGCTTGCGGGCAATGGCAGAAAGCGTCTCGCCCTTCTTCACCTTGTGGTAGCGGGTGTTCGACTGCTGGGCTGCGGTAGCCTGCGACTTGCTGCCCGGGGCATTCGGGCTGTTGACATCCTCAACCGAGTAGCCATACTTGCCATTGGCGCCTCTCAGACGGGTGGCTAAGGCTGCCTCGTGGTTATAGGTACTCTTGCGATACACGTACTCGTCGGCCACGATATCCTGATTCTGGAAATCGAACATCAGAGCGGGGTTCAAGGCCACACCACACAGGCGTGTCTCGAAGTGCAGGTGCGAACCAGTGCTTCGGCCCGTATTGCCGCCAAGTCCGATAGGATCGCCGGCACGTACCTCCTGGTTCTCGGAAACCAGTTGCTTCGACATGTGACCATAAATGGTCTCCAGTCCATTATTATGGCGAATGACCACGTACTTGCCATAGCCGCGACGCTCGTAGCGCACGATGCGCACCTTGCCCGAGAAGGCAGCACGAATGGTGTCGCCGATATACACCTTGATATCGAGACCTTTGTGCTGGCGTCCCCAGCGGGGGCCGAAGTTCGAGGTGATGACACGGCTCGGCGTTGGCATAACAAAGTCGCGCAGGTCGATACGGAACGAGTCGGGCAGTTCTGTTGCCCTGTGAGCATATATGTTATCCCAGTCCTCATAAAGGAGGGCGGCGGGCGACTCCATTTCTTCGACAATCAGCATGCGCTGCAAGGCGATAGAGTCAACAGATTTCATCTTACGGTCGATAGGTGCCTGACTGGCCAACAGATCCTGAGAGAAGACAGGCATGGTAGCAAGCGATGCAAACGACACCAATACTATTTTCTTTAAATTTCTTAAAAGATACATTCGGTCTTCAGTTTGTTATTATTTCCGTTAAGTACTTTCGTTCACCAAACATTAAATATAACGTTCATACGAAAGAACGATAAAAAACACGGATGCAAAGTTACGAAAAAAAGTCAAGCAAAAAGTATCTTTCCCTGTTTTTTTGGGGTCTTTTAACACTAAACACGTTAAAGTCATGCGGTTTAATATGTTTTAACCCGTATTTCTCCTGTCAGACGAGTCCTCTCTGGCAAATGGGCTTCAGGAGATGGCAGCCCAGTTGACATTGGTCTTGCGCAGTTCACGCAGACGGTTCCAGAGCATCTGGTAGCGTTCCGACTGGCACGACGGGTCGTCGTCGACAATCTTCTGGGCCTCATCGCGGGCCATCTGAACAATCTGCCCGTCGCGGGCAATGTCGGCAATCTTCAGGTCGAAGGCCATGCCGCTCTGCTGAGTTCCTTCCAGGTCGCCGGGTCCGCGCAGTTTCAGGTCGGCCTCAGCAATGCGGAAACCGTCGTTGGTCTGACACATGATGTCAATGCGCTTGCGCGTCTCCTCGCTCAGCTTATAGGGTGTTACCAGGATGCAGAACGACTGGTCGGCACCGCGCCCCACCCTGCCCCTGAGCTGGTGCAGCTGCGAGAGGCCGAAGCGCTGGGCATCGAGAATCACCATCACCGACGCATTGGGCACGTTGACCCCCACCTCAATCACCGTGGTGGCTACCAGCATCTGCGTCTCCCCGCTCACGAAGCGGCGCATCTCCTCTTCTTTCTCCGCCGGTTTCATCTTGCCGTGAACCTTGCTCAGCCTGAACTCAGGGAATGCCTGGCTGAGCACCTCAAATCCCTGCTCCAGGTTCTTCAGGTCAATCTTCTCGCTTTCCTCAATCAGGGGGAAGACGACGTAGACCTGTCGTCCCTCCCGTATCTGCCGACGTATGCCGTCGTAGAGCGACGTCATGCGGCTGTCAAAGACATGTGTTGTCCTGACGGGCTTACGTCCTGGAGGCAGTTCGTCGATGACGCTCACGTCCAGGTCGCCATAGAGCGTCATGGCCAGCGTGCGCGGAATGGGGGTGGCAGTCATCACGAGCACATGGGGGACCGCATTCACCTCCCCTTCACTTCCCTTCCTCCAGAGCTTCGCCCGCTGGGCCACGCCGAAGCGGTGCTGCTCGTCGATGACGATGATGCCCAGCTGGCTGAACTTCACGCTGTCCTCTATCACGGCGTGCGTTCCCACAAGAATCTGCACCGAACCGTCGGCCAGTCCTTCGAGCACCTCACGCCGCCGCTTGCCTTTCACGATGCCCGTGAGCAGTTCCACCCTCACTGGCATGCCTTGCAGGAAGGCCTGTATGGTCTGCACATGCTGTTCGGCCAGTATCTCGGTGGGAGCCATGATGCAGGCCTGGAATCCATTGTCTATGGCTATCAGCATGGCCATCAGTGCCACCAAGGTCTTTCCGCTGCCCACGTCGCCCTGCAGCAGCCGGTTCATTTGCCTGCCCGAGCACACGTCCTTGCGTATTTCACGCATCACCCGTTTCTGGGCACCTGTCAGTTCGAAGGGAAGATGCTCATGATAGAACGTGTTGAATGTCGTGCCTATGCGGTTGAACACATAGCCACGGTACTTGTGGCGCTGGTCGCTCGCATATCGGAGAATGTTGAGCTGGACGAAGAACAGTTCCTCAAACTTCATCCTCACCCTTGCCCGCTCCAACTGTCGGCTGTCCTGCGGATAGTGCAGCGTGCGCAGGGCCTCGTCGCGTCCCATGAGGTGGCGTGAATGCAGGATGAAGTCCGGGATGGTCTCGGCCAGCGGCTCCTTCAGCTTCTCTATAAGCGTCTTGGTCAGCCGCTCCACGCCTCGCGAGGTCATCCCGAACTTCTTCATCCTCTCTGTAGTGTTGTAGTAGGGTTGCATGCCCATGGCCGAGGTATCGACTTTCGAAGCCTCGTCCATGTCGGGATGCTGCACTTGTATGCGGTTGTTGAATACGGTAGGCCGACCGAACACCAGATAGTCTACGCCCACCTTATAGTTCTGCTTGACATACTTGCCGCCGTTGAACCACACGAGATCCATCACGCCCGTGTCGTCGGTAAAGTGGGCCACCACGCGCTCCTTGTGCGGACCCATGTCAAAGGTCTCGTAGCTGAGTATGCGGCCCACGACCTGCACAAAAGGCATGTCGCCCGTCAGTTCGTGAACGTGGTAGACCTTGCTGCGGTCTACATATTTATAAGGATAATACTCCAGCAGGTCGCCATACGTCTCAATGCCCAGTTCCTCACTGAGCAGCTTCTTGCGATTAGGCCCTACGCCTGGCAAGTACATGATGTCCTGTTGCAGTATATCCATTATTACAGCGGCCTGTTATTACTGATTACGGCTTCGGCCATGTTCAGGTCGCCGGGCGTGGTAATCTTGATGTTCTCGCGGTTGCCTTCGACCAGCGTCACCGCCACGCCGTAAGCCTCGACCACCGAAGCATCGTCGGTGAAGGCATCACGATAGGGCTGACGGTTGGCCGCCTTCAGCAGCTGTACGTCAAACACCTGCGGGGTCTGCACCAGGCGGTACTCGTCGCGAGGCTTCGTCCCTTCCGTCACATGGCGCAGGGTCTCCACCACAGGTATCACGGGAATCACGGCTTTCCTCTCGCGGGCACCCTCGAAGCAACGGCGGATGACATCGACCGACACAAAGGGGCGCACGCCGTCGTGTACGCCCACCACGCCCTGGGCATCGTCGGGAATGAGTGCCAGACCGTTCTGCACGGAGTGGAAGCGGGTTTGCCCGCCGTCAGCCAGGAGATAGGGCACATTAAACTGGTACTGCCTGCACAGGCTCTGCCAGTAGTCCTGTTGTGCCTTGGGCAGCACCAGGATGATCTGCAGGTCGGGCGAATACTCGCGGAAGCGCAGCATCGTGCGCATCAGTACCGGCAGACCGCCCACGGGCAGGAACTGCTTGGGCACCTCGCCCCCCATGCGCAGTCCCTTACCGCCCGCCACAATAACGACGTAGTCCATCATCAGGCCATCAGGTGTTTATATCGCATGCCCTCGGCAATCTGGTCGGCCATCTGCTTACTGACGAGCTGTTCCAGCAGCGCGTAGGCAAAGGGGAAGGCTGCTGCGGGGCCTTCACCCGTGGTCACGTTACCGTCGACGGTACACAAGTCGGCCGTATAGGTGGCACCGTCCAGCGTCTGTTCGAAACCGGGATAACAGGTGGCACGCTTGCCGCGCAGCAGTCCGAGACCGCCCAGCACTAACGGAGCGGCACAGATAGCGGCCACCCGCTTGCCTGCGGCTACCTGACGCAGCAGAGCCTTGCGCACGCCGTCATGGGCATTCAGGTTGCTGGCACCCGGCATACCGCCCGGCAACATCAACAGGTCGGCATCGGCGAAGTCACAATCCTCGAACATCGCATCGGCCACTACCTGCACCCGATGAGCCGTCTCCACCACCTGCGAGCCCTCAACGATGCTCACCGTTACTACCTCCACACCACCGCGACGCAGCACGTC
This sequence comes from uncultured Prevotellaceae bacterium, assembly GCA_900318815.1. Classification (GTDB taxonomy): domain Bacteria; phylum Bacteroidota; class Bacteroidia; order Bacteroidales; family Bacteroidaceae; genus Prevotella. The sequence continues at coordinate 12,943 of ONMA01000042.1, read as the reverse complement.
GACGGGAATCAATGCTTCGACATCTTCGAAGCCATTAGCCAAAAAAACATATACTTTTGCCATATTTACAAATATAATTAGTACTTTTGCATGCAAATTTACAAAATGTTTGTGAAATACAAAAATAATAACAGAAAATATGCTAAAATTCGCTCTTTTCGGCAATGTCTACCAGCATGAGAAGTCATCTGCCATCCGTCTTTTGCTCGAAGTGCTGCACCAGCACAACGCCCAGATCTTCATCGACGAAGAGTATTTCAACTTCCTCCACCACTCAGGACTTGTCGAGGACGGCGAAGTCCAGACCTTCACGGGCAGCCACTTCGAGGCCGACTTTGCCATCTCAATGGGGGGCGACGGCACGCTGCTCCGCACGGCCAGCCGCGTAGGCCGGAAGCAGACACCCATCATCGGCGTGAACATGGGCCGGTTAGGATTCCTCGCCGACGTCAGCGCCGCCGACATCAAGGCGGGCATTGATGCCGTCAGCGAAGGCGACTACTCGCTCGAGGACCGGTCGGTCATCCTCGTCGAGACCAATGGCGAGCCTATCCAGGGCAGTCCCTGCGCACTGAACGACGTGGCCATCCTGAAGCGCGACACGGCCTCGATGATCAGCATACGAACCAGCATCAACGGTGAATACCTGACCACCTACCAGGCCGACGGACTCATCGCGTCGACACCCACTGGCTCCACGGCCTACTCGCTCTCCAACGGCGGCCCCATCATCGTGCCCCGCACGGGTGTCCTCTTGCTCACCCCCGTTGCCCCCCACTCGCTCAACGTGCGCCCCATCGTCATCCCCGACACTTCGCAGATAGAGGTCACCGTCTCCAGTCGCAGCCACACCTTCCTCGTAGGTATCGACGGCCGCTCGTCCAAACTTCCCGAAGGCACCACACTCCGTCTGCGCCGCGCACCCTACGTGGCCCGTATCGTCAAGCGAAGCGGCACCCGCTATTTCGCCACCCTGCGCGAAAAGCTCATGTGGGGAGCCGATGTGAGGTGAATCTACCGCAAGCGGTCTGATAAAAAACAAAACAAAACAAATAAAGACGCGAAGCGTATGTTATTTATACGATAAGCTAAGAGTGAACAGACGATGAAGTGGAGAGAGCTATTACGTCAGGAGAAGAGCAAGTACACCATTCCGCAGATGCTGCGCTGGCTGTGGCATGCATGGCGGGGCAACCGGCTTCAGGCCGCGCTCAACGCCGCCGTGGGACTGTTGGGCGTAGGTTGCTCCTTGGCCTCCGTGTGGGCCATGAAGCGAGCCATCGACATTGCCGCCGGTGCCACCGGCCTTGCCGCCTCGGCCTCCGGCAGGACATCGCCCCGCGAGGTCTGTCTCGCCGTGGGTGTCATGGCACTCATCATTCTCTGTGAGTTTGCCCTTGGCATTTCGCGCGTATGGATCAAGAACATCCTCGGCATCAAGGCCCAGAACCGCATGCAGCAGCAGATTTTAGGACGGCTGCTGCGCTCCGAATGGCGCGGACGCGAGGCCATGCACTCGGGCGACGTCATCAACCGCCTGGAACAGGACGTCAACAACGTTGTCGACTTCCTCACCGAGACTCTACCCTCCACCCTCTCCACGCTGGCCCTGTTCATCGGAGCCTTCTGCTATCTCTTTTCCATGGACACCTGGCTGGCCATCATCACCGTGGCCATCCTGCCTGTATTCATCCTCTTCAGCCGTTTCTACGTCTCGCGCATGCGACAGCTCACACGAAGCATTCGCCAAAGTGACAGTCTGGTGCAGAACATCCTCACCGAGACCATGCAGCATCGCGTGCTCGTGAAGACCATGGAGGCCGACGACCTGATGCTGGAGCGGCTCGACGACACGCAGTCGGAGCTGCGCCACCGTGTGCGCAGCCGCACCGCCTTCTCCGTTGCCTCCAATCTCATGCTCAATTCCGGCTTCTCGGCAGGCTACCTCATCGCCTTCCTCTGGGGTGCCCTTCGTCTGCAGGCAGGCACCATCACCTTCGGAGCCATGACGGCCTTCCTGCAACTCGTCTATCGTATTCAAGGACCCGCCCGCAGCCTCACCAAGCTGGCCCCGGCCTTTGTGGGCGTGTTCACCGCCGCCGAACGTCTGATGGAACTGGAAGAGGTGCCGGAGGAGGAGCAGGGCGAACCGCAGATGATGCCCGGCCCCTGTGGCATACGCTTCCACGACGTGAGCTACCATTACGCCGACGATGCCCACCGTATGATTGTGAGCCATGCCGACTACGACTTCCCCCCAGGCTCCTGCACGGCCATCCTCGGTGAGACGGGTGCGGGCAAGACCACGCTCATCCGCCTCATCCTGGCCTTGGTGCGCCCCACCGACGGCACCATCACCATCTATTCGCCCACCTATTCTCGTACCCCCGTACCCCCGCACCTCCGTACCTCCGAGAGTTCACCCCCCGAGCAGACGCTTTCCCCCCTGCATCGCTGTAACTTCATCTACGTGCCCCAGGGCAACACGCTGCTCAGCGGCACCCTGCGTGAAAACCTGCAGATGGGCAACCCACAGGCCACCGACGACGAGATGATGGCCGCCCTCCACACCGTGTGTGCCGACTTTGTCGATACCCTGCCCAAGGGACTCGACACCGTCATGGCCGAGCACGGTACAGGACTCTCCGAGGGTCAGGCCCAGCGCATCGCCATCGCACGTGCCCTGTTGCGCCCCGGCAGCATCATGCTGCTCGACGAGGCCACCAGTTCCCTCGACACCGACACCGAGAGTACGCTGTTGCGCAACCTGCTTGCCAACCGCCGCCACACCATTATATTTATTACGCACCGCCACTCCGTCCTCGACTATTGCGACCACGTCATCCGCATCGACGCAAAATAAGTTCCGCAAGTTCATAAATGACAATGCATATCACTATACATCCTATTTTTGAATTTTTAATTTTAAAAATACCTACACTACCTACACCAGCGCGTAACAAACTGATAATGAGTGAGAAAGTGGTGTAGGTAGTGGTGTATGTGGTGTAGGTAGCCAAAGAGGCAACTCCTCTGTGGCAATGCAAAAATACGGAAGACTAAACGTCCCACCCGTTGGGACTGGATGTCCCAACGCATGGGACAATCAGTCCCAACGGGTGGGACAATAAGACACTTCGGTCGCGAGCTATATTTGGCTTTGAGACGCCACAATGTGACGTCTCTACCTACACCAACCTTATCTATTGGTGTAGGATAAATTTTATATACACCCTACATACACCACTACATACACCTTTTATCCAATTGATTTATAAGCAGTTATCACAAAAATGTAGGTAGTGTATGTAAATATCCTAAAAAAAATGTTTTTTTAGTTTCCACAAGTTCCTAACTTGCCAGTTTTATTGGGTAGACGCGTAAGCGGGAATGGGGACGAAAGAATGGGGGTCGCCCATACTCATACTGCCGTCTGTGATCCTGAAGGGGTCATCTCTCAATAGCCGTAGGTCGGTACGACCTGCGGACAGACGCTTTTAGCGTCAGTTGCGGACATATACGGATAATCATCAAGAATTTTTTCATCCGTCCAGGTCTTTTTTTTCAAATAAATCTCCGAATCGTTTGGCGGTTCGGATTTTTGTTTGTAATTTTGCCCCGTGCATTCCGATGCACGTACATTCTTATTTTGCATTTATGATGGATGAAAAAAGGTTTCCGATAATTGAAGAAGAGGACGGCAGTTGCGTAACGGCATCTGAGCCTGCGGTGGCGTATGCTACGCGAGTAAAGGATTCTTCTGGTATCGTTTATATGGACGAAGAATACGAGAAGATTGACCGAATCCCTCTCGGTATGTTTGGTTTCTATACCGATGACCCAAAGGTATTTAATCAACGGGTTGCGGAGATGGAGGCTGACTTGGATGAGATAGATGCTGGAATAGAAGATCCCGAGAAATGGATTTCATCTGAGCAAATGTGGACAGAACTTTACGAGAGGCATCCATGGCTAAGATAATCTGGTTAAAAAGAGCAAGTCGTATTTTGGAAGAGCGTATTCTTTATGCAAACTCGGAATTTGGAAGATTTACGGCAAAGAGATGGATGGAAGAGATTGCCCATATAGAATCCCGTATAGCTTTGATGCCTCTTTCATACACACCAGAACCATTGCTTGCAGGCAAAAAACATGTTTATCGATATTGTCATTTGATGAATCGTCGTTTCAAACTCATATATGTATATTATCCTTCTTCAAATACTGTGAGAGTTACTGACATTTGGGATACACGCATAAACCCAGATACCTTGAAACATCACATAAAATAGCATATCTATTTATTTTTTCTCCGAATCGCTTGGCGGTTCGGATTTTTTGTGCTACCTTTGCCCCGTGCATTGCGATGCACGTACATTTTTATTTGCTCATTTCTCTCGCGAATTAGCCCCTCGAAAGATGAAGACGAGCAAATGAAGGTGCTGTATATCAGTATCCTTCAAACTAACACACATGGTGTTTGCGCATAGCGCAGACTTTTCCATGGTGTGTTAGGGGCTTGGGCTAAGCCTGCGAGAGACGTGGTCAAGTCTGCGCTTTTGCTATAATAAGCAGTTTGTGCTTCTTTGGCCATCATGTGAGGACAAACGTTTAGTATTAACAAATAAAAATGTAATGATTATGAAAAAACTATTCCTTTCGCTGGTTGCCCTGATGAGCGCAACCATGAGTTTTGCACAGTACAGTTTAGTCGCAACCTTGAGTCATGGTGAGACAGTTTCAATGTTCTACGGCACATACGCTTTGCGTGATGCCATGAATGCTGCAGCAAGTGGCGATGTGATTAACCTTTCGGGCGGTGCTTTCAATGCTGTGAACATTACAAAGGCCGTCACCTTGCGTGGCACTGGCATTGATGATACCACTCCCACCTACATCACTGGCAACTTTACTATCAACATTCCCACTTCCGACACCAACCGATTGTCGATGGAGGGAATACGCTGCACGGATGACATATCAATGAAAGGAACATTCAACAGCCCGTATTTCGTGAAGAGCCAATTCAAATCTTTCGATTACTCCACTGGCAATGCAGCTGCCAACATAATGAACGCTATGTTTGCCAACTGCAAGATAACTAATAACTATTCTATGGGTAACACCAGCTCTGTGCAGTTCATTAATAGTTATGTTGCAGGCTTTCACAATTACTCAGAAAACATTGCGACAGCCTCGTTTATTAATTGTGTCATTCTACCTTGGGGGGATGAGAACCCAAATGGTGAATATCCTGAAGATATTACAAGCTCGCAACTGCTGAATTGCATAATTTATCAGAATGGTTCGAACTCTAATTGGGACTATCCGTTGCCATCTTCCACTGTTGCCACCAACTGCGTAAGCATTGGATATACTGGTTTCTTTAATGACTTGGCAGTCAGTACGAACAACAAGGAGGTTAATTGGAACGAATTTGCCAAGGTGTTCAAGAACTTCACTGGCAATTATTCTGATTCCCAGACTTTTGAGTTGGCCGAAAGTGCGAAGACCGCCTACTTGAGTACTGACGGAACACAGGTTGGGATGTATGGTGGTGTTCTACCTTATGACTCTACTCCCAGCTTTCCTCAGATTACGAAGATGAACGTGGCCAAAAAGACCACTGCCGACGGTAAGCTGAGCGTTGAGATTGAAGTGAGCGCTGCTGAGTAAAAATTACTTCTAAAAGTAAAACCTATGCGTAAATACACAATATTGTTAATAGTTCTCTTTCTGCACATCGCGGTTCGAGGGCAGACTATTGTCAAGCTTTCGGACATCGACTTGAGCGGACTTCCGAAGCCAACCACGGCCAAGGCGCTGCGATATTGGTTCGACGATGACGCGGCCACAGTGCAGACATCCACCTTGCTACATGGTAGCCACGCTGCGGATGTGTCTGGGCTAACAAGTGGGTTGCATACGCTGCATTATCAAGTCATAGACGAAAACGACGTAGCAGGCTATGTGGAGTCCTGCCTCTTCCTGAATACGGGCGGTAGCTTTGGCACCGAGGGCGTGAAAGCCCAGAAACTGATATACTGGTTCGATGATGAGGCAAACGTCAAGCAGATAAATATCAGTGTAGGCACAGAGCTGATAGATGCCTCGACACTGGATGAAGGACTCCATACGCTGCACTATCAAGTACTGTGCAGCAATAGACAGATGACACCAACTGCATCAACGCTGTTTCTGCGGGTGAGTGTCGATGAAACTTCGGTGACAGCCAAGTCACTACGCTATTGGTTTGACGATGAGCAGATGGCAGTAGAGGTGGAAATAGCCGAAGGGGTACAGCTGTTGGATGCATCGAAGTTGGTTGAGGGCCTTCATACTGTTCACTACCAGATAGCAAACAGCTACGGCACATTGGGCGCTCCGGCATCGTCGGTATTCTTGAAAATAGATGCTAACATGGCTTCAGCCACGGCTAAGAGCATTCGCTACTGGTTCGATGACGATGCCTCAACGGTGAAGGTGACTGATGTAGGCAATGGCACACAGACACTTGACGTGGCAGCCCTTTCCACGGGCCTACACACACTGAACTATCAACTGATAGACAGCAATGGCAGGGTGAGTGTGCCTGTAACCCGATTTTTCCTTAAAAACTTCGATAAGGTATTGGCCGACGGCTATAATCGCGTGACGAAATACCAGTATTGGTTGAATCGCAACAGCGAGGCCATGCAGACGGTGGAGCTTGATGCCGCTGCCAACCCCTACACCCTTATTGCCCTGCTACCCATGCAGAAGGAACCAATACAGTCGTCGTTCTTCCAGTTCGAAGTCACAAACGATGTCCCGACTATCTATGCAAAGAATGTGCTGCATGTCCGTTTCCATGATGCCCAAGGCTACTTCTCGGATGGAGAAAAGGAGTTTGTGGACTATAGTGTGAAGCAGGAAGTGGAAGATATAGATGAAATACAGGAGACACAGACTATATCTTCAATTGGTGAAAATCAGGTGAAGTGGTATTGGTTTGATGCCTTGCGCGGCGATTCCGTCACCCTGAGAGCAAGTAAAACTTGTACCATACAGATATTCACAGGAAAGGGTGAAGAGCTGCTTTGTTCAAATGGAAGTGTTTCTGTAGCGTTTAGCGGCACACACATGCCGGAAATGGGAACATATTATGTAGCAGTTCATGATGTTACCGCTAAAAATTCAAACAACTTGGTCTTAGACTACAGGAAATATGACAGGTATTGCGTTTTGGAGAAAAAGCCAGATGTCATTGGCAATTTGGAATTGTCATATTTTGTGCTTTCACTGAAAGGCAACGGTTTTGACAAGCTGCGAAGTGCCTCCATCGTAAAAGACGAGAATGTCTTGATGGCAGACTCAGTCCAGAACTTCGGTTATGCTGACGCAAAGCTGTATTTCACCTTGCCGGCAGAAAAGATGGATACAGGCTACTATGACTTGAAGTTAGACTACAAAGACGAAGGCGAAGAAGAAACTCTGCTTGTAGAAAATGCAATCCAACTGGTAGAAGCAGAGGCGAAGAATATTGAACTGAGCTTCAGTGAGCCATCGACAAACCGTAGCCCGTTTAGCATTTCCGTACACTTGAAGAATAAGGGAAACGTGGGATACACCTATCTGCCCATCAACATTGCCTTTGACCATATTGACGATATTTCTGATATACAGTTCTCTGACTTTGGCGTTTGCGTTCCTGAGGGAGCAGACAGCCTGGGCTATCAGTTCATGGCAGTGACAGACAACCTCGCAGGAAAAGGCGTCCGTGGCGGAATGATGTTTTTCTTCGTTCCTCGCATAGAAGCTGGCGAGGAATATGTGATGACGTTCAAGGTGACGGCATCCGTCAGCCAGTTTAATGTTTATGCGTGGATGGGCAAGCCCATTGAACTCGATGATGCCGTGAAGCGCATGAATGTGAGGGGGCAGCGTGTCAATCAGGCTCACCAGACGGCCTGTCATATTCTCTCATTCGGGGAACAAGTTGAAGAGATAACAGGAGAATTCGACAATCGGAGGGTGAACTTGTTGGGACAGGTGACTAATACCACCGTAAAAGCTGGTGTCGCTCTTGCAGCCGTGCATAACGGATTGGGCAACTATGTGCATGAAGCACAGATTAAGGCATACAACCTCTCTGATGACGATGCTGAGATTCTTCGTTCTATGCACCCGCGTGTTGCTACGCCAGGAGAAATCATTGGTGGAGACTTTGGCCAGTGGGTTGATCGCCTTATGGGAGTACAGCGAGAATCAGCCGACTGTGACCCGAATGAATCTGATGACCCCAACAATCCCGACGATCCCAGTAATCCTAACAATTCCAACGACCGCAACCGGCATCTTGTCCAAACGAGGGTGCCAGTTGACCCCAACGACATTATAGGCTACATGGCTGAATCGAGCAGTAAAGCTATTATGAACCAGTTGAATGATGTTTATTACACCATCCAATTTGAGAACGACCCAAAGTTGGCCACTGCATCGGCGCATGAGATTATATTGGCCGACACTCTGGATGCTACGAAGTTCGACCTCTCAACCTTTGCACCTACGAAAGTGAAAATTGGCGAAAAATCGGCTGACCTGACGGGCAACAAGAACTTTGTGACTACCATCGACATGCGACCCGAAATCAATGCCATTGCGCAGGTGGAAGGGACGTATGACGAATCAAAGGGCATCGCGAAGTGGCATATCACCAGCCTTGACCCGATGACGATGGAACCGACTGACGACGTGATGCAGGGTGTGCTGCCTGTGAACACTAACGGCAACGGTATCGGTGAGGTGTCCTACGACATTAGTCTGAAGTCTGGATTGGCGCATGGTACAGAGGTGAACAACCGCGCCTCCATCGTGTTCGACACCAACGAGCCTATTATGACACCCACTTGGACGAACGTCATCGACCGCATTGCTCCCGAAAGCCATATCGCCGACGTGCAGATGGCTACCGACTCAACGGCAACCGTGCGCATCGAGGCGACAGACGAACTGAGCGGTCCTTGGCGCTATGATGTGTATGTGCAGTATGGCAGCGGGGCTTGGTTCAAGGCAGCCGAGAACGTGCCCATTGACACCACGGCGAGCGTGAAGGTGTATGAGGGCATCAACCACGGATTCTATGTGGTGGTGACGGACTCTGCGGGCAACGTGGAGCAGAAGGAGGCCGAAAGGGAGTTCACCTTCGAGGTGTTCGGCTCGCAAATAGACACCGACACAAGGATAGAACTGGCCGAGGGGTGGAACTGGATGTCGCACAACCAGGAGGAGCCGCTCATGGTGGCCGAATTGCAGTCGGCTGGCTCGCGCATGCTGGGACAAACCGAGGAGCTGTATGAGGACGCGCGCTTCGGCTGGATGGGCGACCTGGAGGAGCTGCTGCCCACGCAGATGTACAAGCTACAGATGGACGGGCCACTGACAGTACAACTCTCAGGGAGGCTGTTCAATGCCGGCTTCCGTGCCGTTCCGCTCTATGAAGGATGGAACTGGATGGGCTATCCCGTGGCCCGCACGATGACCCCGACGGAGGCTTTAGCCAAGTTAGAGGCTGAAGAAGGCGACATGCTGATAGGTCAGGACGGTATGGCCACCTACAGCGATGGACAGTGGACGGGCACGCTCATGGAGATGAATCCCGGACAGGGCTACATGTTCCGTTCGCAGAGCGACAAGAACCTGTTCCTGAACGCTACGGCACAGGCCAGCAGCCGGAGGGCCAACTCGCCTCGCCACTCTTCACTTCCCGACGACTGGACGGTGAACAAACGGAAATACCCGAACGTGATGGGCATGATTGCCCAGCTGTGGCACGACGACGCACTGGCCGACAGCGGAGAGTGGCAGTTGGGCGCCTTCTGTGGCGACGAGTGCCGGGGCGTGGCCCAGACGGTTGGGGATGGTGAACCGACCCAGACCGTGCTGATGATGAACGTCTACGGAACAGGCTCGGAACCCATCAGCTTCCGCGTGATGAACCGCGAGACGGGCGAGGTGCTCGATGCCGCAGAGCAGGAGGCATTCCGTGCCGACGTAATTGGCTCGATGCAGCAGCCTTACGCCCTGCATATCGGAGAGAAGACAGGTGTAAGGTATGTTACGAACGATACGCAACAGACACAACAGGCGACCTACGACCTGCAGGGACGCAGGGTGGAGGCTGGACAGGCTGCTAAGGGCATCTATGTGGTGGCCGACGGCAAGAAGAACAAAACCCAAAAGGTGGTGAAGAGATGATGAACGCCAAACGCATTCTTATCATGGTGTGCCTGCTGCTGAGTGCAGCAGGTACACTCCTTGCCCAGGGGCACTGGCCGGCTGTGAACCCGCATGACTATCAGTATGACATGACGGCCTACGTACAGTTGACTACAGCTTCGGGCAACGTACTGGACCAGAGCGACTATGAGGTGGCAGCGTTCTGTAGCAGAGAGTGCCGCGGCACGGGTAAGTTGCTCACAGCCGCCGACGGCACGCAGCTGATTAGCCTGCGCATACGCAGCAATGAGGCGAGCGGAGAGACCATCTACTTCCGCGTCTACCAACTATCGACTGGAAAAGAGTTATACCCCAGCACAGCCATCAGCTTTGAGCCACAGACCGTGGTGGGCACACCCAGCGAACCGCTGTCGCTGATTGTCGCTTCGGTGCTACTGGGCGACGTGAACGGCAACGGCGGCGTGGACATTGGCGATGCAGTGAGCATCGTGAACTACCTCGTGGGCAAGGAATCGACGAACTTTGTGGAGAAGGCTGCCGACACGAACAAGAACGGACAGATAGACATCGGCGACGCCGTGACCATCGTGAACTTCCTGGTGGGCAAAACCGAGAGCCTTTCGCGCCAAGCCTACATGGAAGGGAGTGAAGAGGAGCCACAGTAAACAATCAATTTTTATTATATGGCAATTGTATGTTAAATAGCAACGACAATGAAAAAAACAATTCTAACTTTCTGCACCCTGCTCGCCTTTGCGGGCGGAACTCTTGCTGACGACACGTTTAGCGTGGACAATGTCACCCTGCCGCAGAATGGCGAGGCTGACGTGACGGTGAGATTCTCACTCGACGAGGGCAGCACCTGCTCGGGCTACACCTTCTGGCTGCAAGTGCCGGAGGAACTGGCCTTCGTGACCTACGAAAAGAACGAAAAGACGTACATCACCTACACCGCCGGCGACTGCTACGACGAGACACCGACCATCACGCCAAACATCGACGGCGGCTACCTGAAAGTGGGCTGCCTGACGGCCAACAGTGACCCGCTGAACCAACAAAATGGCGTGCTGGTGACCTTCCGTCTGAAAGTCGTCGGCGAGGTAAGTGTGGGCGACGTGCTGACGGGCACCTTGACGAACGGCACCATCTCGGCCGAGAACGGCAGCGTACATAACGTTGCCGATGCCACCTTCACCATCACCATCGACGAGCCGGATGACGGGCGCCTTCACTTTGACGAGGCCTCTGTCTCACTGCCTACATATACAGCTGGCGAGAAGGGCGATGTGACTATGAAACGGAGCATCAGGGCCGGGCAGTGGAGTACCATCGTGCTGCCCTTCACGCTGACCAAGGCCAAGGCCGAGGCCGCATTCGGCAGCGACGTGCAGTTGGCTGAGTTCAGCGGCTTCGAGGTGGACTACGGCGATGACGAGGAGAACGTAACGCCCCTGGGCATCACCATCAACTTCACTAACTATGCAATGAGTGCCCGCAAGGGCATGACGGGCGGTAAGCCTTTCCTCATCAAGACCTCACAGGACATCGAGAGCTTCGAGGCAGACGACGTGACACTCGTCGGCGACATCACCGATGTGGAAAAGTCGGATGAATATGAGACACCCGGCAAGTTCACGGGCAGCTTCGTCAAGACCAAGGTGCCCGCCGACGGACTCTTTATCAGCGACAACAAGTTCTGGTACTCGGTGGGTAAGACCAACATCAAGGCATTCCGCTGCTGGTTCGAGCTGGATGCCGTGCTTGGCAGCGAAACCGATTTCGGATCGCGCATGTTCTTGAACGTTATCGATGAGGAGGTGACGGGGATTGGGAAATCCCCTAAAACGTATGCTCCGACAGAGCCAGAACAAACGGAAAAGTACTATGACCTGCAGGGACGACGCATCGCGAAACCGTCGAAGGGACTATATATCAGAAAAGGTAGAACGGGGATTTGGAAATCCCCAAAAATGTAATCAAAATGAAAAAGGAATATCAAGCACCGAAGATTGCCTTGTTAGAGTGCTGGGGTGAGCCGCTGATGGAAGGCTCTGGAGTAGAATCACCCGACAAGGGTATCGGCTATGGCGGCGTGGACAACAATGGCGAATGCGACCCGGAGTCACGCCAATCCTGGGATATCTGGGACGACGCTGACGACACAGAATGGTAGAAGGCCACCATAAAAATTATTTGCCGAATCGCTTGCACGGTTCGGCTTTTCTTTGTAATTTTGTCCCGTGCATTTCGTGTACGCACATTTTCATTTGCTCATATTCAATGATATAATGACATGATAACGATAGCCAATCCGATATACGATGTAGTGTTCAAGTACCTCATGGACGATGCGCGCATAGCCCGCACCATTCTCTCTGCCCTGCTGAAGAAGGATATTGTCAGCGTGGAGATGCGTCCTCATGAATACGTCAACCAGAAAGTTGAAGGCATCGCCGTGCAACGCATTGACTTCGGGGCCGTTGTCCGTGAGAACGGTGAGGAGAAGCTTATACTCATTGAGTTGCAGAAGTCGTGGCTCAACACGGAATTGCTGCGCTTCCGCCAGTACATGGCCCGTCAGTATAACGACCCGAAGAACATGACCATCGGCCCGAAGCAGCAGTACGCCCTGCCGATGGTGATGGTCTATCTGCTCGGCCACAAGGTGGGACAGGTAAACACTCGTCTCGACCAGGTGCTGAGTGTATTCGACCAGTCGCGCCAG
>ONMA01000067.1 GCA_900318815.1 uncultured Prevotellaceae bacterium | reverse complement strand
ACTTCGACGTTGGGGAGGGCCCGGGCCGAGAAGTCGTAGTCGGAGGAGACCTTCACAAGGTAGGGGGTGCCGGCCACCATCTCGGTGGCGTCGGTGAAGTTGAGCATCAAGGTCTTGCCTTCGTTTTCGAGCGAGGTGCTGGCGAGCTGCTTCACGCTCATGCCGTATGTCGAGGTGAGGTAGCCGAGCATCTGGCTGCTGACGTTGAAGGGCACGGCGAGGGTGTTCCAGGAGCCGGCGACGAGTTTACGCTTCAGGGTGATGTCGGCCTCGTAGCCGTCCCAGTCTTCGAGGACGGCGGTGTTGACGTTCTCTTCCTGGAGTTCGAGCTCGGTGTCGTACTCGATCTTGGCGACTACGGCGTAGTCGGGCATGGTGAACTGCCACTCGTTCTTAGTGACCTCGGTCACAGGGACGGAGGAACCAGCGGGGGCGGTATAGCAGATTTTAATATTAGCAAGTGTCTGAATTATTCTAAAATTTCCCCTGGGTTCTTGAACTGGATCCGCAGCATCCTCCTCATCGTCAAAAGTGCCACTATCAAATTGCATCACTTTAACTTTGTCGCCCTCAAAACCATAGATGAGAACAACGATGCCATCTGGAACGGCCAGCGCCTTTGCCTCATCTTCGGTTATCTGCACAAAGTCTTCCGGCAGGTCGGCAGCCGATATTGGAGTCTCGTCTTCTTCCCACGAAGCGGGAACGTCAAAGACTTTGGCTTCGTAGCTTTGTGCCACTGCGCCCGATACTGCTGTCATGAGCAGCACGAGCAGTGAAAATATTTTCTTTTGCATATTCATTTTGTTTTTTTATTTGTTTTTACTTTTAACATGTAATTGCCATGTAATTTATCATATAATTTGCTCCGCATGGATTAATGATTAATTCGTGGTAATTCGTGTTTATATCTTCAACATGTAATTTCCATGTAATTTATCATATAATCTGCTCCGCATGGATTAATGATTAATTCGCAATTCGTGTTCAGATAAAACATATAATTGCCATGTAATTTATCATATAATTCTTAGTCGTAGACGGGACGCATGTTCTTGTCAAGCAGTATGCACTCGTTGGTCTCCTCGTCGTAGCCGTAGCGCTCACCCTGCAGGCTCGACGCCCCGAAGTTGATGAGCAGGCCCACGGGCTTCTTCGTCAGGCGCAGGTAGTTGAACAGCTGCGCACGGTGTGCCGAGTTCAGCTCTTCCACCGACTTCAGCTCCACAACGATGTCGCCCACCACGATGTCCATCTGGTAGAACTTCTCCAGCTTATGGTGCTTGTAGTAGCACGGCAGCTGTTTCTCCCGCTCGTTGGCAATGCCGCGGTCGAGCAGTTCCAAGTGCAGAGCCTCGTTATATACGGGCTCAAGCAACCCCCAGTTCATCTTGTCGTGAACCTCCATGGCCGCGCCGATAATCTGATAGACCGTGTCCTTGTACTTCTTGAAATCCATTGTCTCTTCTAACTTTAATTAATGAATAATTCGCAAGTGGTAATCGTGTTTAAATCTATTCTCGCGAGGGGTTACTGCGCTGCCCTTCTGTTTCCTGTGCCTCAAAGGACGAGCGGGGCTTTAGAATTCGTAATAATCATTTGCGTCAATTGGATCGTCAGAAAACACTCCAGTCTCACTATCACGATAATAAACTTGATTTTCTCCATAGTAAACAAAATCGAGATTATCTTCACTCTTTATACTCCAGCCAGCGTTTTCCGTAGGATGGTTGGCGATGGCCTCTGCCCAAGTTTCACCCGATGCGTAGTAGATTATATGATCACCAGACCCTGGAGACCACTCAGACTCATGCACTGTCACTTGTAAAAGCGCTGGAGCCGCTGGCTCTGCCGCTGCCTTCTCGATGGTGATGCTCCTTATCTTCTTCTTGCCGCCGTAGCTGAGGGTGACGGTCTGTCCGGTCTTCGGCTCGGCGGGCGTGGCCTGCCAGTTGGAGGCGTCCACGCCGGCGTCGTCGATGGTGACGGCGTAGGCGGGGGCTTCGGCGATGGTGACGGCGATGCTCTGGGGCTGGGAGTCGCTGTGCTCGGCGTCGCCTACGACTTTATACCACACGTAGCAGGTGCCGGCCTCGAGGTCCTGGGCGGTGGGGATGGCGTCGCTCCACTGGCCGGTGGGGGCCTCGCTGGTGCCGATGGCGTAGGCGAGCGTGCCCTCTGCGCTGGTGCCCGGGGTGAGCAGGGCGGCGTCGGTGCCTTCCACTACGCCTTCAGCGGCTGCGGGCAGGGTGGCGAGGGTGGCCAGGGGGTAGTACTCCACTTCCAGCTCCACGTCATAGCCAGGCATCGAGGCCAGCGTCCACGTCAGGTTGTCGGTCGTGGTCAGGTCGATGGACTCAGCGGGGGCTGCGGGGGCTTCGGTGTAGTAAACCACGAACTGACCGAACATTGGGCCAGAATTCGAACAAGTGAAAGTGAATGTCGAGGCGTTCACGCCAGTTACGGTGATGGTTTCACCTTCATTGGTGATTTCCTTCGTTCCGCTTGAAACAGAAGTGTTGC
This sequence comes from uncultured Prevotellaceae bacterium, assembly GCA_900318815.1. Taxonomy (GTDB): domain Bacteria; phylum Bacteroidota; class Bacteroidia; order Bacteroidales; family Bacteroidaceae; genus Prevotella. The sequence continues at coordinate 5,044 of ONMA01000067.1, read as the reverse complement.
CGTCATGTACATACTCCGGAGTAAAGGTACACGAAATGACTACTTTGGTGATGGTTTCTCCGTTCTTCGGCGTCACAGTGATACCACCATCAGCGTTCATGCCTTCTTCATCGGCATATTTGCCATTGTTGCTGATTGTGAAATGGGTGCCTTCCACTATTTTAGCCCTAGTGGCAATCGTCTCCGATTGTTCTTGTGCCCACGCGCCCGTCACTGCTGTCATGAGCAGCGCGAGCAATGTTAGAATTTTCTTTTGCATATTCATTTGTTTTTTGTTTGTTATTACTTTGTCGTTACTTTTATCTTTGGTCGTCCTCCGACGATACGTGAGACAAACGGATAGTAGTGGGCAACGCTTCCAAGCGTTGCAGCAGCTGGAAGACCGTCACGCTTGGAAGCGTGACCCACTACAGTTCCGCCGGGGCATCGTGGTGATGTCTCGGCGGATATTTTCTCTGTGTGGGTTGGAGGGATGAGTTACTATTTGCTTCTGTCTATCCAGTTCTCAATCTGGATGTCCTTGATGTTCTTGAAGTCGTCCACGTTCTCCGTCACCATAATCATCTTATTGGCCACGGCGGTGCTGCCTATCAGCAGGTCGAACTCGCCTGTAGGCTTGCCCATCATCATCATCCGCGCCTTCTCCTTGGCGTAGTGGTCGAAGATGGTGGCAATGGGTATCACGGTGATGGCACTGAAGAACTCCTTCATCGGCTGCTCCTTGTACTTCGGGCCGCCCTTCAGCTGACCGAGAATCTTGCCGACCTTCAGTTCTGCGACGGTCATCTCGGAGATGCAGCAGTTGTCGAAGCCCACGGCGTTGATGCGCTCGCGGATGCCGAACTTGTCGCGCAGCCAGGCGATGCAGATGCAGGTGTCGAGTAGGTATCGTTGTCGTGTCATAGTTCGTCCCAGATTTTGTCGCGGTTGCTTTTCACGTGGCGCCCGTCGCGTATCAGTTTGTTCAAATCGTCCACGTCCGTGAAATACTCGTCCGTCCACATACCGGCGAAGTCGTCGGCGGTGTACTTCTTCTTCCTTGGCTTTTTCTCAGCCACGGCGGGCTTCAGCGCGTCGCTCAGTTTCTTGATGAGTGCCAGCTTCACCTCGTTGCCTGCGTCCTTGATGAGGTCCCAGTAGCTATCGGTCTCCCGTTTCAGTGCAATTGCAGTCATAATTCTCGTCGTTTAGAGTTTACAGCTGCAAAGGTACGACAATTTTCCGACATTCGCGCTAAGGATGGCGTTTTTTTGTCTAAGGAGTTGGGGAGTTTAGGAGTTTTTTCCTTGCAGGGGCATCGGCGAAGCCGACACTCCTTGACTCCTTTACTCCTTAGACAAAATATCTTTCCCCGGAAATTGTCGATTTTCAATTTTCAATCTTCAATTTCCAAAATATCCGTTTGTCTCAGTATGTCAAAGATCGATTTAGCTTTTTTATTTCAGTATGTTCTCTTGGTCGCTTCGCTCAAAATTGCAAGAAAATTTATTTCGAAAATTATCAAAACCTTGCGGCTGCATAGTTCTTAAATTTTTTAATTCAATTTTTCTCTAATTTTGAGGTCGAAGACCGACCCGTCCTTGCTCTCTTGGTCGCTTCGCTCAAAATTATAAGAAAATTGTTTTAGAAATTTTTTGATTCAATTTTTCTCTAATTTTGAGGTCGAAGACCGACCCGTCCTTGCTCTCTTGGTCGCTTCGCTCAAAATTATAAGAAAATTTATTTCGAAAATTATAAAAATTCTCCGTCGATGTTGTTCTCTGGATAGTTCTTATAATTTTTTGATTCAATTTTTCTCTAATTTTGAGCCGCAGGCGACCCTTCAAATCGTCGTTCAAGCCTTTGAACTCCTTGCCGCCGCTCTGGAATCGTCGTTCAAGCGTTTGAACTTCGATTTTCCCGTTAATGGAGGGGTTACTGCTGCGTCACCTTCGACTCGTCTTCGATGGTCACCGTGCCGCAGGAGCCGCTAATCGGATCAGAGTAATCGACGAAGTCGCTTGCCAAAGCAAGAAGGTTTAGCTCGACGACCCGCAGGGGGAAGTCAACCGTCCCCTGATTCAAAGAACCCGAGCGGGGAGCGTTCAGTTCGGCAGCTCAATGGTGAACACAAACGTAGTAGTGCCCTGGCCCATACCCATAATACTGCCATCGAATGATACGCTGGAGGCATTGCCGGTCCAGATGCCGCCCTCGTCGCTTTCAGACCAGCCTGAGCCTGATGCGTCCCACATCGCTGTAGTCACTTCAATCTTGGTGAAGTTGCCGAAGCCGGGGTCGGTGGTAAATGTTCCGCCATCCGTGAAATTCTTTTGATCGAAGTCTATATGGCCGGCAGTTATAGTGACACCGTCCTTGAAGAAAGAGTTTTCCCATTCCCATCTGCTGGTTATATCATCGTTGTTCCACGTTACGGTGATGGTGGCGGGTTGAAGCACAGCGACTTCGCAGTTTCCCTTAACACCGCTACCGTCGTTTGCCTCGGCATAGATAGTGACAGTTCCTACGGCTACGGCGGTCACCTTGCCGTCTTGGTCAACGGTGGCTACCGATGCGTTACTCGTCTTCCATGTGTAGGTCTTGTCCGTGGCCTCTTCGGGCAGCACGCTGGTCACGCTGAGCGTCTCGGTCGCACCGACCTTGATTTCCGTCGCGGTCTTGTTGAGCGTGATGGCGGTGACGGTGATGAAGGCGGGAATCACAGTGACTGCGCAGTTTCCCTTCACTCCGCTGCCGTCGTTTGCCTCGGCATAGATAGTGACAGTTCCTTCGGCTACGGCGGTCACCACGCCGTTCTGGTCAACGGTGGCCTTCGTCTCGTCGCTCGTCTTCCATGTGTAGGTCTTGTCCGTGGCGTTGTCGGGAGCCACTGCGGTCACACTGAGCGTTTCGGTCGAGCCGACCATGATTAAGGTCTCGGTCATGTTGAGCGTGATGGCGGTGACGGGGATGAAGGCGGGAGTCACGGTCACTGCGCATGTGCCCTGCACTTCGCTGCCGTCGTTGGCCTCGGCATAGATGTTGACGTTGCCAGCGGCCACGGCTGTCACCACGCCGTCTTGGTCAACGGTGGCCTTCGTCTCGTCGCTGGTCTTCCATGTGTAGGTCGGGTCGGTGGCGTTGGCGGGCAGTACCTCGGTCACGCTCAGCGTCTCGGTCGCACCGACCTCGATTTCCGTCGCCGTCTTGTTCAGCGTGATGCTGGTCACGGCCACGTTGGCAGGAGCCTTCTTCTTGGCCTTGACGCTCTTCACCTTCAGCGCTCCGCCGTACTTCAGGCTGACCTGTGCGCCCAGGGCCACGCCCTCAAGGGGCAGCTGCTGATACTTGCCTTCGCCGGCCTTGCCCTGCCAGTTGGCGGCATCCTCGGTGCCGTCGGCCAGCGTCAGGTCATACGTGGGGGGGATTGTATAGACAGTAACGTCATCAATAAGCACTGCATATTTTTCATTGTCTTGATGCCGGAAGGCAATGTAGCAGGTTTTCCCGGCGAAGGCACTCAGGTCCACTGTCTCCTCATTGAATTGGTGTTTGGCTGTTCGAGAGAAAATTGTCGGTGCTAACACCTCAGTCATTTCATTGACATTAGCAGTCTCGCCCACATAGACACCTACCTTATCAGGGTAGTCAGGATCAGCATAAGCAAGTTGAAAACTCAGTATACTTGATTCATCTATCTTGATGGCAGGCGTGATAGCCCAGTTGTCTGCGTTAATTGCCGATCTCCCATCAGCAGTAAATGACAGTGAATACAGAGAGTTGGGGACTGATGTACAAGTATATGATGGAGAATACTCATATTTGTCAAATATGCCGTTGATTGACATCGTCCAATTGCGTCCGTTACCGTCGTTGTCTACGAATGTCCATCCAAGTTCATTGATGTCATTTGTATCGTCAAAGTCCTGCCGGTACAGTATCGTAGCATTGGTGGGTAAAGTTTTAAATCTCTGGGTGCTCCAGCTGCTCTGTTGCTCGCCCGTCACGGCCTGCACCTGCACCTCATAGATTGAAAGGCCGTCAAGCCCATCAAGCGTGTAAGGAGAGGTGACGCCGTCCGCTTCCACCCAGTCGTCGGTGATGGTAATGTTATCTACACCCAGGCTCCACTCGTCGGTGACGTTGAAATGGCGAATGGCAATATAGCCCACCTGCCCGGCGTATGCACTCAGGTCGGCTGTATATTCCGTGAATACACTTTGAGTTACAGTCTCAGGAATCAGCACGGTGGTAAAGTCGGCTACATCTTTCCCCGTAGTAGAAAGGTAGATGGCGAAATGTTCGGCAGGATAGTCGGCGTCAACGCCTTTCGCCCATAAGCTCAGCTTGCCTTTCAGGGGTACCTGTGGCGAAATGAGCCAGTTGTCGGGGGTTAGTGGTCCATTAAGATAGCTTTCCGACTCGGCACTCATTCTATCAAATGAATTTGGATGGCCCATATAGTCGTTCGGAGTATCCTTAGAATGATCATAGGCGAACCATGAGTGTCCGTCGCCATCAGCATCTAATGCTGTCCAACCAGCAGGCAGCTGACCATGTGAGCAACTTTCAAAACCCTCTGACCAGTACATTTTCCCATAGCGCAGGTTATAACTGTCGCCCGTTCCGTTCCAGCTGACGGTGGCCGATGCGCCTGTGATGTCGCTGGCTGACACGTAGGTAGGTGCCTGGACATCTGTCGAGGGGGCTCTCAAGACGCTCCGTCTGCTTGGCGTTTGGGCAGTTGTCGCACTCTGCACCTCCCGCGCGTTGGCGGACTTTCTGTTTTGCCCGAAGGTCTCCCGCGCGTTGGCGGACATTCCGTTTTGCTCGAAGCCGTGCTTAGAAGGCAGGCTTTTTTGCGCTTGTACCTCCCCCACTATCACTGTGAGCAGCAGGGCGAGAATTGATAGAATTTTTGTTTTCATAATTGAATGATAGAATTAAAATTGATTTATAAAGTTTATGTTAAAAAATAACTTGGGATGATTTCTGTGGTCGCCTGCGGCTCAAAATTATAAGAAGAATGTGTCTTAATGGAACATTCTTTATTTAGAAAATTATA
>ONMA01000032.1 GCA_900318815.1 uncultured Prevotellaceae bacterium | reverse complement strand
GGTGTGCCCTATATGATTGACGACAAGGACGAGCACCATTTCCACGCTATGCTCTACACGCTCTTCGTCTCTTTCGGTGCCGACGTGGTGGCCGAGGATCTTTCGGCAAAGGGGCGTGCCGACTTAACGCTGAAGATGCCAAAGGGCATCTATATCATCGAGCTGAAATACAACGACACCGCCGAGGCTGCCCTGAAGCAAATAGACGAACGTGGCTACGCCAGTAAGTACGCCTTAGACGGCCGCCCCGTCACGAAAGTGGGTATCGCCTTCAGTAGCAAGGAGCGAAACATCACGGAATGGAAAAGCGAATGACAAAGCACAGAAAGTATGCCAATGCTAACAACATGTTCGTACTCCCTAAGGAAATAGGATACTTGGAAGAAATACAGATATTCTTTGATGAACAGAGAAATAATTCATTATGAAAGAAATAAAAAAGCATGGCCTATCTTTCTTAGAAGTGGACTCAGTCCCAGAAGGTGATAGTTATAGTGTTGCCAAGGATTTGATAGAAAATCTATTCTTTGGCATGGCGAAATTAAGTACGAAATATGTTAATGATACGTTCTGCGACTTGCCCTATACATATACAGAGCGTAGACTTGATAGCGTTTTATTACCATCTCTTTCTAAACTTTGTGGCAATAAAGTCCTTGTAGAAGTGCCTGCTGTTAGGGAATGTTCAAATAAAAGATTTCAAGTTAGCGAATCTTCTGGAAGAATCGACTATTGGTGTATCTATAAGGATTACAGTTTTGTTATTGAACTGAAGCAAAGTTATGATTGTTTCATAACAAACTCTACAAGAGATAATAAAGTTATTAAGCCTTGGTTGAAAATGCATGAACAACTACAAAGTTTAAAGCAAGAAGTAAAGACTTACGAAGAAACAACTAAAGGTGTTATTAGAATCGGTTTTCACATCATAACGTCATACTCGGATATGCCTCCATGTAATAAATTGATAAAGTTATTCCATGATAGTATAGCTGATACTTCTGAACGTTTTGTGAAAGATTTAAGTAAAAAATACCCTTCTCTTAAACCTAATATGCTGATATGTTGGAAGATTCCCACGAGAATAGTTATGTGTGATGAACATACGTTCCCAGGTCTATGGGCTATTGTAAAAGTATACCCTTCAATAAAGCATAAGGGGGCATTTTAGTAGCAACCATTTCAAAACAACTGTTAGTCAAGAAAGGTTTTTAGAAGAATTCTTTGGTGATTTGATTCTTTTTTTGTAATTTGGTCCTATCTGCTATACCAGCCCCTATCTGACAATTACTCTACAACTGATTCGTCAGCACCTTTGTCGTCTCTTGCAACATCCACGGTGCTTCCAGTAAGAATCATGCCTGTCTGCACTTGAATTCTCGAGAGAATTGAGGCGTAAAGTACATCTTTGCCTTTGGTAAATAGCATACTTGCTTCTCAATTCTCTCGAGAATTTGATTGCATTCGGCTTACTTCCTCTGTTTGCCTGTCACCCTTCTGTCACCCTTGTCACCCTCCAGAAAGGGTGCAAACGCCCTGTTTATCGGCATTCTGTCACCCTGTCACCCTATATTGAAAAAATCCTAGTAGGGGATGTCCAATTATCGGCAAAAGGCACGAATAACATATCAACGGTAACTTCGCATTGTGAGCCATTTATCCGGGAGAAAGACATAAAAAGGTTCAAAAGTACTATCTTTTTCTTGGAACTTTCAACAATAAGTTGTATTTTTGCATCAAATATCAAAAAAAATGTTCTTCTATCCGATTCTTTTTGAGCCTAATCTTCATCCAGTGGTGTGGGGAGGCAACCAACTGAGACCATATAAGGGCTTGGAAGCAACCGCTGAGCCGATAGGCGAAAGCTGGGAGGTGAGCGCCGTGCCTACGAGTACCAGTATCATCAGCAATGGGGCATGGAAAGGCCGCGACCTGATTTCCGTCATCGACGAGCATCCCGAGGAAATCCTGGGAAAGTCGGTCAATGAGCAATACGACGGCAAGCTGCCCCTACTGGTGAAGTTCATTGATGCCAAGAAGGACCTGAGCATCCAGGTTCACCCTAACGACGAGATGGCCATGCGCGAGCACGGCAAGATGGGCAAGAGCGAGATGTGGTACATCATCAAGGCCGATGCGGGTGCCCATCTCTATGCCGGCTTCAAGCAGAGGATTACGCCCTACGAATACCAGCACCGCGTGGCCGACGGCACCATCACGCAAGTACTGGCTCGCCATCCCGTCAAGGCGGGCGACGTCTTCTACCTGCCAGCCGGTCGAGTCCATGCCATCTGCGGCGGCATCTTGCTGGCCGAGGTGCAGCAGTCGTCGGACGTGACGTATAGGATCTTCGACTACAACCGCCCCGGCATGGACGGCAAGCCCCGCGAACTGCATACCGAGTTGGCCGCCAAGGCCCTTGACTATCATGTGGAGAAGAACTATCGCACGGAATACATCGAGACCGACAACCGCGCCGTCCAGATTATCGACTCTCCCTATTTCGATGTGCGGGTGATGGAAATTACCGCCCCCTTCCACCGCAACCTGATCAAATACGACAGTTTTATTATCTCCATGTGCATTGAAGGCGACTGCAGGATAAAGGTACGTAGCACGGGCGACGAGATAACGCTCAGGGAAGGCAGCAGCACGCTCATTCCTGCGGTCATTGCCGACTACGACGTGATTCCCCTCGGTGGAAAGACCCGCATGCTCGATGCCTTCATCGACAACAAGGACAGAAGCCTTGCCAGAATGGTGACGCGCTTCCTGCATGTCACCAGACAATAGGTAGTTACCACACCACTTTTTCCCCCAACAACCAAAGACAATGAGAACATTTATCCCGAAAACAGATGTTACTTGGCGCGACATCCTCTGGCGACTGGCCTTAGTGGTTGGCACCGTGGCCCTCATCGTGTGGTTCATGCCCCGTGACAACCGTCTGAACTTCAACATCGAAATTGGCAAGCCTTGGCATTATGCCGACCTGACGGCTCCCTTCGACTTTGCCATCTACAAGAGCGAAAAGAAGATCAAGGCCGAGCGCGACAGCGTGCTGCGCGACTACGAACCCTATTACACGCAAAAAAGCGAGGTTGGCGGCGAGCAGATCAGGGAGTTTATGAAGGTGTACAAGCGCGGACTGCCCGGACTGCCCGACGACTACAAGAGCATGATTGTCAACCGCCTTACGCGCCTTTATGCGCAAGGCATCGTCGACACGAAGGAGCCTTTCGCCGACACTTCCGACACGCTGCAAAGGCTGCGCGTCGTCGTCGACAACCGGGCGGTGAGCAAGACGGGCATCTCGATGCTCACTCCCGTACAGGCCTACGAGACCCTGATGCACGACTCGGCCTTCAGTGCCTACCGGGAAGAGCTGCAGGCCCTGAACCTGAACAACTACATCGCGCCCAACCTGATTTACGACAAAAGCCGTAGTGAGCTGAGCCGCGAGGAACTTCTCAACAGCGTGCCGCAGGCCAGCGGGTGGGCCTTGCGCGGACAGAAGATTATCAGCCGGGGAAGCATCGTCGACGAGCAGACCTACCTCGTGCTCGACTCCTTTATCAAAGAGAGCAACCGCCGACAGGATGCCAACACCAACCTGAGCACCACCATCATGGGCGAACTGCTCTACGTATTTCTCTTAGTGTCCATCTTCACCCTCTATCTCAGCCTCTTCCGCAAGGACTACTTCGACCACATACCGTCGCTGGCCCTGTTCTATTCGCTCATTGCCCTCTTCTCCATCATGGGCTCGCTGCTCGTCGACCACAACCTGTTCCACGTCTTTATCCTGCCCTTCGCCATGGCTCCCATCTTCGTGCGGGTGTTCATGGACTCGCGCACCGCATTCATCCTGCACCTCATCATCGTGCTCATCGTGGCCAGCATCCTGTTCCGGCCCTTCAACTTCATCGCCGTGGAGCTGATGGCGGGTATGGTGGCCATCTATCTGCTGCGCGAGCTTTCCAGCCGCTCGCAGCTGTTCTGGACCGCCGCCGCCGCCACCCTGGCCGCCATGCTGACCAACTTCTCCATCTTCATGATTCAGGAGGACAGCCTCTCCAGCCTCGACTCGGGCGAATACAACTATCTCTTTGCTGCCGGCATCATGCTGTTCTGCTCCTACCCGCTTCTCTATATCATGGAGCGGCTGTTCGGCTTTACGAGCGACATCACGCTCATCGAACTGAGCGACATGAACAAGGAACTGCTGCGCCGCATGAGCGAGGTGGCTCCCGGCACCTTCCAGCACAGCATTCAGGTGGGCAACCTGGCTGCCGAGATTGCCCGCAAAATCGAGGCCAACCCGCAGTTAGTGCGCACGGGAGCACTCTATCACGACATCGGCAAGATGCACAACCCCATCTACTTCACCGAGAATCAGTCGGGCGGCATCAACCCGCACGACCAGCTCTCATGCGTGGAGAGTGCGCAAATGATTATCAGCCACGTGACCGAGGGCCTGAAGCTGGCCGAGAAGTACAACCTGCCCGACCCCATCAAGGGGTTCATCTCCACCCACCACGGCCAGGGCAAGGCCAAGTATTTCTTCGTGAAATGGAAGAACGAGCATCCCGACGAGGAGATCGACGACCTGCTCTTCACCTATCCCGGCCCAAACCCTTACACCAAGGAGCAGGCCATCCTGATGATGGCCGATGCCGTGGAGGCCGCCTCGCGCTCGCTGCCCGACTACACCGAGCAGAGCATCCGCACGCTGGTGAACCGCATCCTGGACTCGCAGGTCGAGGAGGGCTACTTCCGCGAGTGCCCCATCACCTTCCGCGACATCCAGTATGCCAAGACCGTGCTCATCGAGAAGCTCAAGATCATCTACCACACCCGCATCAGCTACCCGGAGCTGAAGAAAACTACTAACTAATCTATACTTAGAGACAATGAAAAAGACAAGACTGATTCTGGTGCTGGCCATGCTCTTCGGCACGGCCATGTCGCTTTTTGCCACTAATGTCGTGGCCCGCGAGGGGGCCTGGTGCTGGTTTGCCGACCCGCGCGCCCTACACTATGAGAATGAGGACGGAACCATCAATGCCACCTACATAGGCTACATCGACACACACGGCAACGTCAAGGCTACGCAGTACGACTGGCTGAAACACCGCAAGACCGACGTGCTCGTGCGCTCCTTCTTCCAGCCCGACGACCACAACAACCCCACCTTCCTCGTGCTGCCCGACGAGCGCGTGATGATCTTCTACACCCGCCACACCGACGAGCCTTGCATCTGGTATCGCATCTCCACCCGGCCCGGCGACATCACCTCCCTGGGCGAGGAGAAACGGCTGGCCACCCAGAACAACACCACCTACCCGTCGCCTTTCATTCTAAGCGACGACCCGCAGCACATCTACCTCTGCTGGCGCGGCATTAACTGGCACCCCACCATTGCCCGCCTCACCTTGCCCGACGCGCAGGACAACTGCCAGTTCGACTTCGGCCCGAAGCAGATTGTACAGAGCACGGGTGCCCGCCCCTACGCCAAGTACCAGAGCAACGGCAAGGACAAAATCTACGTGAGCTACACCACCGGCCACCCCGACAACGAGATGCCCGACTGGCTCTACTTTAACGTCATCGACATCAATAAAGGCAACGGCCCCATCCTGCGCGACCTCAGCGGGAAGCAACTCTGTATTATTAATAATGGTGTGTTCAGCGTAAACAAGACCGACGCTTACGCCAACAGCTATCCTGCCACTATCGTCGACCGCTCGGCCGGCATACGCAACTGGGTGTGGCAGATTGCCCTCGACGCCCAGGAGCATCCCGTCATTGCCTATCCGCACATCGACGATGCCAAGACCTCGCACGTCTACTGGTATGCCCGCTGGAACGGCTCTTCCTGGAAGAACACGTGGGTGCAGTATGCCGGGCACGCCTTTCACCAGAACTGGAACAGCACCGAACGCTGCTACAGCGGCGGCATGTCGATAGACCCCGAACACATCAACGACCTCTATCTCTCCATTCCCACCAAGAACGGACGATACGACAAGGACGGCATCTACGAGATATGGAAATACACCATCGACGACGAGGGCAAGGTGGCCGGCTCGGAGCAGCTGACACACGACTCGCCCAAGAACAACGCACGCCCCTTCGTCATTCCCGGATCGAAGAACGTACCCCTGCGCGTGGCCTGGATGCAGGGCGACTATTACTACTGGATGGTGAACAAGAGCTATCCTGCTGGCTATCCCACCGCCATTCACTCCGACTACGACTGGCAGGAGGAACTGACCTCGGAAGATGAAAACACGGAATATGTCGACTGCATCTGCCTGGGCACGAACAAGACCGTGACGATGGCCTTCGAACTCAATCAGACAAAGTATGAGGGTACGCTCTTCACCGTGAATCACTATCAGGAAAGCGATGGCGGCCTCATCTACCGCATCAACGCTGCCGACCAGCGACCCGAACTCGTCATCAACGGAAAGGTGTATCAGAGCCAGAACCGCCTGCTCAGCAGCGACAGCTGGGCCACGGGCAGCAATGGCACCAATGGCGACAATCACCCCACGAAACTCTCGACGGTGATTATCTCCCTGACCTACAACGGCCACGTGCTCACCGTCTATCGCAACGGCCTTGTAGACCAGGTCGTTGAAATAGAGAACCTGCCTTCGGGCACGGTCGACACCTACGGCACGAGCGATGACAACGGCCATTTCGAGCCATTCAATCACCGATGCATTGTGCTGTGGGACTATTACGCCTGCTGTTCGCCCCTGACCGTACAGCAGTTTGTGAAGAATGCTGAGGACGATATTCGCACAGACCACAACAATCAGCTGTCCCGCGAACTGAAGAACGGCGACTTCGAGTCATCCTACGCGCCGATGCCCAACAGCGGTGTCAGCAGCGACCGCGCCATCTATGTGCCCGAGGGCTGGGCCATCGACTATGTGTCGCGCAATGAGAACGACCTGACGGCCCTGAAGACAGGCGACCTTTTCTTCGACCGTTTCTTCGCCTCCCTGCCGTCGCCCGCCACCCAGCAGACGTCACCCAACACACAGACCTATTGGATTCGCCAGAACTGGGGCACGTCGACCATCACGCTCTGCCAGGAACTGCTGTTGCCCGAAGGCGAATACCAGTTGAATGCCGATGTGTGGAAGAGCGGTCTGGGCGGCGATGCCTACGTCTCGGCACTCACGCAGGACGGCCCGACGGTGCAGGCCCCCTCGCTCGAGAACAAGGAAGCCTGGCAGCACGTGACGCTCGACTTCACGAGCGATGGCCGTGCTTCGACCACCATTCGGCTTTCGGCCATGCACAACAACAACGGCACGGAGAAGATCATCGGCTTCGACAACGTGACGCTGCGACTCAACGAGACCAGTGCCATCCAGGGAGTTCAACACGAGTACACGCAGCAATCCATCTTCGACCTGCAGGGCCGAAAACTCTCGGAAGCACCACATCACAAAGGGGTCTACGTCGTCGACGGGAAGAAGCGGACAGGGCAACGGTGACACGCCTGACTGTCTCTAAGGTGGAACATGGCGACCCCGACGGTTTCCATGGGAATCTATGCACGAGTACTCTTTGCGCTGAATCTTGAAAAGGACATCTCGTTGCGTGCTGCCGACGATGCTCTCGGCGCACCGCGCCGCCCATCCTTAAATCCTTAAATCCTTAGAATTATACGTACTGAGCGGAGACGCTTTCAGCGTCATACTCCTGAGTTCAACCGCAACAGGTCAAAAAAACAACTTCTTGCCTTGCAAGCGACCAGAGGTCGAGCGGGTACAAAATAGAACACAGAGACCAGAGGCACAGAGATTGAAAGCTCCACAGATAATAAAAAAAACTCTGTGTCTTTGTGTCTCTGTGTTCACAAAAACGTCCCCGCTCGACCTCTGGTCGCTTGCCGCTCGGCCCAAAGGAACGCTTGCCAAAGCAAGAAGTTATTCTTTAATGGTTACTTAAATGAAAAAGCCCTGATTTCTTCCCTATGGAAAAATGGAAAGTATAGTCATGTAGTTCCGATGACTAACGCTACAGAACAAGCTCTTATTGTAAAAGTCAGCGAGGTCGGTGGTAGGAAATATGTTATTAAATAAGCTGTATCTGCAATCGCACTTTCCAGGCGCATGTGAAGGCAACAGTGGGAGATGTTCCTGTAAAGCGTCCATATCACAAGGCTGCAGATGCCAAGGCTATAGCCGAGGGCAATCCCGATGAGGTGGAGAAAGCCTTCAACCTCATCGACTGGTATCTGCATGTGCTCGGATGTCTTCCTCAGGAGGTTTTCGAGTATACCAAGCGGGTGGTGGCTGATGCATTCTTCTCGAAGAGGAACTTCGTGGACGGCCTTGCCAAGATGGGGCTGAAGATAATCTCCCGCTTCAGGGATGATGCTGCGCTCTACTATCTCTACAAGGGACCAAAGACCGGACTGCCTGGCGCGCCCAAGAAGTATGATGGAAAGGTGGACGTGGACAATCTCAACATGAAGGTATTCTTCAAGCTGGACTACGCTTTCGATGGTGGAGAGTGCTTCTGTGGAACCGTCTACAGCAAGGCCCTGAAGCAGAAGGTCAAGGTAGTCATCTGGTACTCCAAGGACAGGAGCAAGCACAAGATATTCTTCTCCTGACTTTATCACCCTTCCGTGCCATGAAACAGAGTAGATTGAAAATAAGACAGTTACAAGAATATAATGGGTGAATTTGGGTGAATCGGCTTTATTTTGTACCTTTGTCCCCATGTATATACGGAAGAGGAAGAACCCATCTGGCAGCATCAGCGTGGCCGCTGTGGTTAAGCGGCATGGGAAATCGAGAGAGGTGAAGATATTTGGCACAGCAGACACAGACGAAGATGTGTCCAAGTTGTATGTCGATGCCCAGCATTGGCTGCAGACCAACGGTAATCAGCTGCCGATAGACTTTGAAGACGAACGCGGACGTGAGCGCGAAGAGACGATGCGCGTGGTGGGCAACATGGATGCCGTGCTGCTGAACGGCACTCAGCTGCTGCTCAGCCATGTCTATGACCGAATAGGCTTCAACCAGATTCCCAACGAGATACTGCGCCATTTGGTCATCGCCCGTGTGTCGCAGCCTCGCAGTAAGCTGGCCACAGTGGCCTATCTGAAATATACCGATGGTTGACGGCTTCAAGCAGCGGTTCAACCTTGGCAATGATTTCGTCGTGGTGGCAGATTCAGGGCTGATGAACGCCAAGAACGTGAAGCTGCTGCAGGATGCCAAATATAAATATGTGATAGGCGCGAGGATAAAGAGTGAGAGCCAGGCCATCAAGGAATGGATTCTCGGCTGGGAGAAGAAGGACGGCGAGTTCATCGAATACAAGCGTGACAACGGGGAATGGCTCATCGTAGGCTATTCAGCGGCTAGGGCAAAGAAAGATGCATACAACAGGGAGCGCGGGGTGGAACGCCTGCGGAAGACCTGCAAGAGCGGCAAGCTAACCAAGAACCAGGTGAACAACCGCGGCTACAACAAGTTCCTTGAGATTAGCAAGGACATCGAGGTGGTCATCAGCGAGGAGAAGATTGCCGAGGATGCCAAGTGGGACGGTCTGAAAGGCTATGTCACCAACACCGACCTTCCGGCAAAGGATGCTGTGGAAGAATATCGCGGACTCTGGGTAGTGGAGAGGGCTTTCAGATTCTCAAAAGGAACGCTCGACATGCGCCCGATGTTCCACTTCACCGAACGCAGGATTGAGGCTCACGTATGCATCTGTTTCGTAGCATACAAGATGTACAAGGAACTGGAGCGCATCATCGCCAAGGCTGGCATCAAAATGAGCGTAGACAAGGTACTCGACATAGCCAAGACCATTACAACCGTGAGAGTCAACATGCCGCGGAACCACCAGATGTACTCCAAGACGTTATTCCTATCCGAGCAGCAGAAGGCCATCAGCCCCCTGTTTGACCTAACCAACCTGGGGGTGGAGTGAGGTCGGGTGAATCGCTGACGAAGTCAGGAAGGGGGAACACGTTGTTTCCCATCGCAATCTGTCGTTCTTTCAACGAGGAAACAGCATTCTTCCCAACGGGATTAGTATTGACTCTTCAGGGATTATCTATTAATTGTAGGGACTTCTTGGACACTCTTCCAGTTCTTGCGTCCCGTTGGTAGCAAGCGGCAAAGCCGAGCACCTCCACTTGCTGAAGAACATCCTTGCTCAGTTTCACTCCCACTTCGCGAGAGTTCTTTGCTAGGCAAAGCGACCAAAAGTCGAGCGCTCAATGATGCTGTATAACTTTTCAAGTTTCGTCATAATGCTTGCTTTTATGATTCTTCTACGATTTTGATTTCTTCTTCAGTCAAACTATAGAGCTTATAAACGAGAGTGTCAATTCTCATCACAATTTGTGATGACATCAAGAATGAAGCGACCCAAGAAATCTCTGCCATACGCTAATTAAGCTGCCAACATCTCTTCACCCAATTTGTGAATATGGGAAATGATTTCATCTTCACGTTCTTTCGAAGGCTTTTTGAAACCATTAATATAATTTCGGAGCAACGTAGGATTTATGCCCATGGAACGGGCAAATTCTGCAACGTTGATTTCTTTGTGTGTCAAGAAGAAACGCTGCAACGCACTTGGTTCGGCATCGTCGTACTCGAAGCTCTCAAAGCTGATGTCCTCGTCAAGGTTGCGCCAATGGATGCCACCCATTCCGAAGGTGTATTTACTGCGTTCTTCGTCAGAGGCATCACGCAACTTTGGATACCACAGCAATGATTGCTTGTACTCCTTTTCCTTTTCGTCCATGCCGTAGATATAGTCGGCATCAAACCAAATCTTCGTAATCTTCATGTTCTGTCCTCCTTTGTTTCTTTATCAAAATACTCTTTCCAACGCTTAAGGATAATATCAGCATTGTCATCAACCATTTTCTTTATCTTCTTAAAATCGTTCGCTTTTATCCCTGCTTTTTCAACTTGCACGAACTCCTTTCCGTCCCAGTCGAATTTGGGCCATACCACCATTCCCTTCCACATGTATGTGTGGCGGCTCATGCTCCCTACTGTAAAAGAAGAAGGAGAAACCATAAAATCAGAATACTTCTGGCATAATCCAATATTGTTATTTGTTCTTTTTGGTGCAAATATAGGAATTATTTTCGATACCTCCAAATTTTGCATCAACTTTCTATTCATTACCCCCATTATCTTCTTGTTCTTCTTGTTCGCACTCTTCTCGCGGGTAAACGGCGGCGCGGGGGCGATGACAAGCACCTCGTCGTAGGTCAGGTCCTAAAGTTTCCCACCTTTTGAAAAAGCCCATAAAATAACAGTTTTTCAAAATCATGTTGTATCTTTGTATTCGCTAAAGTACATAGAATCAACAAATTGAAAAACTGTTATGATTGCAAAATTAGACAATTTCAGCGAGATTACCAAGCTCCCAAGTGTTAAAAGTCGCATTGGCGATGACATTTTCTCTCTTTTCGGCAAATTCAGGTTGTCCCGGACGCTTTCCCGCCTGGGCATGGAGAAGCAGTGTGGCCATTCGGCCTCCGAGTTGATACAGGCGCTGTGTCTGTTCAAGGTTCTGGGTGAGACCATCAGCTCGATGTGGTATCACAAGTTCTATGACCTGCTTCAGGTGGGCAAGAACTGCTTCTACCGCATACTGACCCGCTCTTCGATGGACTGGCGCCGGCTGCTTGCCGTGATGGCCGTGCATTTCATCGGCATCCTGCACAGTCGCAATGTGGACTTCTACAAGGGGACTTCCTGTTTCATCCTTGACGACACCACGGCAGAAAAGACCACGAAGAGGGGCGAGCGTGTCAGCCGCGTATTCGACCACGTCCTGTCAAAGTGCGTGCTCGGATACAAGGTGCAGATACTGTGCGTCTCTGATGGTACGACAACCGTACCCGTGGACTTCAGCATCCACAGGGAGAAGGGCGGGGACGGTTCCTGCGGCCTGGCGGCGGGCGAACTCCGCAAGCAATTCAGGAAAAAGCGGGAAAAGGGATCTCCCTCCATGGAAAGGCTCAGGGAGGCGGACAGGAGCAAGCTCGACGTGGCAGTGGAAATGATTGGGCGGGCATGGAAACTGCGCATCAGGCCATCTTATGTCCTTGCTGACAGCTGGTATCTCTCGGAGAAGCTGCTGCACGGCATCATTGACATCGGCAAGGGCGCGCTGCACTTCCTCGGCATGGCAAAGACGGGGAACACAACGTACAAAGTAGAAGGGCGCATGAGGAACGCCCTGGAACTCATCGCCAGGTACGAGCGTGAGCGCGGGCATGAATGCCGCAAGTACCATTGCCGCTACATCACCCTGAACGGTGAGTATGCCAGGACAGGCATCGCCGTGAGGATATTCCTCGTGAAGTACGGACACAACACGACTTGGAACGTCATTGTCACCACGGACATGACAATGAGTTTCACGAAGGCATTCGAGACATACCAGATACGCTGGGGCATAGAGGTGCTGATAAAGGACTGCCGCCAGAACCTTGGATTCGGCAAATGCAAGTCGAACGACTTCGACGCACAGGTGGCGGACATAACGATTACGCTTATGACATACATGGTGGCAGCACTTGACTTGAGATTCTACGAATACGAGACCATGGGACAGCTGTTCGACTCCATGGCAGGGGAACTCACGAAGCTGACCCTGTGGAACACCAAACTTGAATGCATAGAGAAGATTCTTGGAAATCTCATCGAGACGCTGGGACTGAACGTTGATGACGTGGTAGCAGGCATCCTGAGAGATAAGGACGCAGCCAACGAGGCTATCTTCCTGGCCAGGGCCTTAGCTGACTACAGACGGGCGAACCAAAGCAACGATTTAACATCTGTTAGACACGTGTTAAATGCCCATGAATAGGGGGCTTTCAGAGAACACCACCTTTTGATACCCCCGCAGTTAAAGGGGATTTCAAAAGGTGGGAAACTTTAGTTATTCCAATTTCTTTCAAATAAAACCAACACGAATCTTTTCAAATTAAACGAGCCTCTCAAATTGAATTTATGCCCATTAGTGCCAATTTGTTTCCCCTTTCTTCGGGTCGTATTTGTGTTTCGAAGAGAATGAAATTATTGTCGTTGTTTTATGATAGCATTCGGGCCAGCAGGCCGATGAGTGCCATGTGGGCCGGATAGTAATAGTAGAAGAACTTGCCGAGCCAGCGGCAACGGCCTCGCTGACCGTTGTACATCGCCAGCAGCGGTACTGCCAGCCAGCAGGCCAGATGAACCATGCCGTATGTTGGGCTGTGGAAGATGAAAAAGGCAACGGCGTAGAGCGAGATAATCAGCATCATCCAGAGCATCTGCTTGTAGAAATCACCCCGACTGCGCCCAATCATGAGTATGGCCAGCGGGGCAGCACAACTCCAGTCGGACGTGCAGGTGAGCAGGCAAGCCACCAAGGTGACAGCCACTTTTTGCCAGCGAGCCAGCCGCTCCATGTCCCACACCTTGAGCAGTATCAGGCCCCACAGAAGCGGCCAGGCGATGCTTGTGGCATTGAAGAGCAGGTTGGTCAGCGGATTGAAGCCCGACATGTTGAAGTAGCAGAAGGCGAAGTGGCTCACCACGGCCAGCATGAGCAGACGGCGCAGGTAGCGGCGGAAGTCGTGCGTGCAATGATAACCCTCGGCCACGAAGAAGATCATGATCGGAGCGGTCAGCCGTCCAACGCAATGCAGGAAGATTTGCGTTGGCGTTTCCGCCTGCTCGTAGGTCTCGATGCCCACCCATGCCAGATGGTCAATCGTCATGGTGATGATGGCAATGACTTTCAGCGCGTTTCCGCTCATATTGCGCTCTCTTTTAAGTGCATAGCTCAGCCACGAAGGCATCAATGGCCTCCTCCGCGAAGTGCTGCATCACCACCACATGGGCCAGCTTGCCTCCGAAACGTGGGTCTTCGTTCTGTGCCAACTGGTACTTATGGGCCAGTTCCGGCGACGGGCAGCGCATGAAGATGGTGTTGCTGTATTCGTTCACCCACGCGGGATAGCCTGCTTTGTCGAGTTGCTGTTTCAGATAGGCCGTCAGCTCCATGATGCGCCGGGCCTGGTGCCCCCACTCTTCGGCCCCTACTTTCTGAACCACCCACCAGAACTTAAGCGGCTGGATGGGATCACGCGAACAGTTGATCATGCGCATGTTCTTGTTCAGATAAGGTACGTCGAAGTCGGCCTGGTTGTCGTACACCTCACGCGTGCAGATGAAGAGTCCGCAGGGCGAGTCGATGCCGAAGAACTTATGGCCGCTGACAGCAATCGAGTCAAAGCCCATCGTCTTGCTGCTCACCAAATGGCGGTGTTCCGTAAACGGCAGATAGCCGCCAAAGAGGGCTGCGTCGACATGGCGATAGACGGCAGGCAAGTCGGGATGACGGCGGAGCACGGCGTTGAGCGCGGGCATATCGTCGATGGCGCCCTTGAAGGTAGAGCCGCAGGCAAAGACAACGAGTGCCGGACGCGACGTGTCGAGCTGCTGTTCCAGCTCCTCAGGTATCATGCGCCCCATGGTGTCGCTCTTCACCAGTCGCGTCTCCAGGTTCTGCAGGTGTGCCAGACGCATGTTCGAGTAGTGGGCCTCGTCGCTCACATAGAGGATAGGCGCCTGTCCCGTCTGATGCTTCAGATAGTTGGCACCGAAGTAGATACCGTGGTTGTTGCCGTCGGAGCCGCTATGGGTAATGAGCCCCCATCGGTTGTCGTCGTCGAAATCGTAAAGTGGTGCGAAGAACTCGATGACCTCGCGTTCGAACACCTGCGATGACACCTCCCAAGGCGTGTTGGTAAACGGGTCGCCGGCATTGTTCAGGTTCATCAGGTTAATGCCTGCATGATAATACCACTCATAGAATTCGCCCAATGGCGACACCTCGTTAAAGGGGTAGCCAAAATACTTGGGCAGCGTCTCGCGCCATATCTCTGTCCATTCGTCCAGTTTGGGGTATCCCGAGGTGACCTTTAATTTGTCCTGTTTCATATATAGTTGTTTATTTTCACGCGGAAGCCACGCTTGGCTGTCAATTTACTCCAACGGAATCTCCGGATGCTGCACGGCCAGTGGCAGGTCCTTCTGCGAGAGGTAGAACATGTAGAGGATGACGGGCTTCGTACCGCGGTTCTCGCCGTGGTGGATGGTGTTCACCATCTCGACGACGGCCTCGCCCTCATGCACCGTCTTCTCCTTGCCGTCCTGGCCGATGATGGTCAGTTCGCCCTGCACCAGGATGCCGTAGTTCATCACAGGGTGGTGGTGCCAGCCTAATTTCTGTCCGGCGGGGAACACGTACTTCACGGCCACCAGCTCGGGTCGGCCCTGGAAATAGTCGGGCAGTTCCACACCGTCCCAGCTCTGCGACGTGCGAATCAGTTCTTCACTCGTCACTTGCTGAACGGGATTAACGGGACTTTCCTCATTCGTTTTCGCTTTCTTGCAGCCTATCATGAAGGCCGTTGCGCCGCAAACGAGGGTGGCGGCAAGCACCCAATTCAGAATCTTTTTCATTATCTTATTGTTCTTTATTTTGTAAAACTTATTATAAGGTATAGTTTCCGTCGCATGTCGTTTCGCATATTTAGCTTGCAAAAGTACAATTTTTTTAGTAAATCACTATCCAATTGTTTAAGTTTAACGTAATTACCCGTACAAAATGCCATATTTTGATAAAAAAGAACAGTATGTCGGAAGAATTGTATACTTTTGTACCTGGCTACAAAAAAAACTAACCCCGAAATTTGTCTTTTGGACAGGGACTCCGGAGGATTACGTTGCAAATAATGTTTTTTTCCGAATCAGAGTGAAAAGAAGATGAAAAAATGAGATGAATCATCGTTAGAAGAGGGCTTCGATAGGTAAAAATAAGGGAGCTTTTCTTGCACACTACTGCACAATTGAGCAATTTTTGTGCAAAATATAATTAATCTTTGTTAAGACTGTGTGCCTTAACAGTGAATAATTAAACATTTGTCATACCTTTGCACCCGATTTTTTAAGAATTGTTTTAGGATATGAACAACTTTAAGACTTTGCTGCTTGGCACATTGCTTAGCGCAACCGCCACTACCGCGACGGCTGGTGGCATCCTGACCAACACCAACCAAAGTATTGATTTTCTGCGCAACCCGGCACGCGACGCGGCCATCGGTCTCGATGGCGTTTATTCCAACCCTGCCGGCGTAGCATTCCTCCCCGAAGGTTTTCATCTGGGCCTGAACTGGCAATATGCTCACCAGACCCGCACCATCACCTCGACCAACCCCGTCTTTGCCCTGGGCCGCAAGAACCTCGGTGCAGAGACCAAGGAGTTTCAGGGCGTGGCCGATGCCCCCATCATACCCAGCATTCAGGCCGCCTGGAACAAGGGCGACTGGAGCATGCAGTTCAACTTCTCTGTGCCGGGAGGCGGTGGCATGTGCGAGTATGCCGACGGCCTTGGCTCGTTCGAGAGCGTGGTGGGCACCATTGCCCAGCAATTGGCTCCGCTGGGTGCCACGGGCTACGACATGAACGGCTTCATGCGCGGTCGTCAGTATTATTACGGTGTGCAGTTGGGTGCTGCCTACAAAATCTACGACAATCTCTCGGTCTATGGCGGCTTGCGCTTCCTCTATGGTGATGCCACTTACAAGGCCAAGATCAGCAATATCCAAGTGCGCACGCAGACGACGATAGGCGATGCCTACGTGGACTTTGGCAGTTTCCTCGATGCCGCCTCGACAAAGGTAGACGGCATGGTGTCGCAGGTCAACAGCGGCATTGAGCAGGTGAACGCCGGCATTGCACAGTATGAGGCCGCAGGGATGCCGGTTCCTGCCGAGCTTTCGGCCAAGCTCGCCGAGCTGCAGGGACAGTATGCACAGCTGGAGGGCACGAAGAACAGCCTGAACGGCTTGCAGAAATACTCGCAGGGCGTGAACCTGCTGTGCAATCAGACCTCCTTGGGCGTTGCCCCTGTCATCGGCGTGGACTACAAACTGAACGACCAGTTCAACTTTGCCGTGAAGTATGAGTTCAACACCCAGATCAGGATGAAGAACGAGTCGACCGTCGACGAGGCCAGCGAGATTCCCGCCGTGAACAAGTTCCGCGACGGGGAGAAAGTAAACGAGGACCAGCCTGCCCTGCTTGTTGCAGGTGTACAATGGACGCCCGTCACCCCGGTGCGCATCAACGCAGGCTTCCACATGTTCTTCGACAAGGATGCCAGCTGGTATAACAACTCGCAGCGGCTGTTGGACCACAACTCGATGGAGTATCTGCTTGGTGCAGAGTGGGACGTGACCGACAGGCTCACCGTCTCGGCCGGCGCACAGATGACACGCTACGGACTTACCGACGAGTACATGAACGACCTGTCGTTTGTGGTGAACTCCATCAGCTACGGCTTCGGCTTCAACTACAAAGTGGCCGACCACGTGAAGGTGAAGGCCGGCTATTTCGAGACAGACTATGAGAACTACGACCGCGTGATGTCGGACAAGGTGCGCGACTCTTTCACCCGCACTAACCGTGTGATTGGCATCGGTTGCGATATTGATATCTGACACTTCGGGGTAAGTGGGCATAAAACATACGAAAAAGCTTTGCCATTCCAATTTTTATTTGTATCTTTGCGTTCGCAATCACTAAATACACAATGACTTATGAAGAAAGGAACCTTGACCATTATTGTGGGGATGTTGCTTGTCGCGCTGACGACAAGAGCCGGTGGTCTGATGACCAACACCAATTATCACATTGCTTTTGACCGTATGATGGCGCGCGGTGCCACGTTCGACGTGGATGCCGTCTACTCCAATCCTGCCGGTATGGTGTGGAACGAGCATGAGGGCTGGCAGCTGTCACTGAACTTCCAGAAGCCGTGGCAGAACCGTGACATTGAGACCACGGTGCCCGGATTCCTTGCCATGCCGGGCGTGTACAACGGCTACAACATCGACCAGAAGTTTGAGGGCAAGGCCTCGGCTCCCATCGTGCCCGCCCTCTTTGCCACCTATAAGAAAGACCGCTGGGCAGTAGGTGCCATGCTGGGCATTGTGGGCAGTGGCGGCTTCGTGCAGTACGACGAGGGTGTGCCCCTGTTCAATGTGCTCACGATGGCCAAGATATTCCAGTCTACCGCAGCCATCTCGCCCGCCAGTGTAGTCACACCAGACAAGTACACCATGGACTCGGAGATGAAGGGCAAGCAGTATATCTTTGGCGGGCAACTGGACTTCAGCTATCAGATTACCGACTTCCTCTCGGCTGCCGTGGGTATGCGTGCCAACTACTACGACGGCTATTACCGCGGACACGTCACGGCTGTACACAACCAGCTGAAGGCTCCGCTCGTCGACCTGCAGCTCGACTGCCTGCAGCGTGGCTGGGGCTTTGCGCCCATCGTAGGTGTCGACGTACACACGGGAGCATTCACCCTTGCCGCCCGATATGAGTTCCGCACGAAAATCAGCACAGAGAACGACACGAAGCAGTTGGATGCTAAGATCCTGAATCCGGCCTCGATGGCTACGGGTAAGCCTGCCTACATCGAGGGTGCTGCCGCCCTGAGCCAGTTTGGCGACAAGGTGGCTCCCTACGAGGATGGTGCCCAGACGCGCTACGACATGCCTGCCATGCTCTCGGTGGCCGTGGGCTATGAGTTTACACCGAAACTAAGGGCTACGGCAGAGTACCACTTCTTCGACGACAAGAACGCCAAGATGGCGGGCGACCGCCAGAAGACGCTGGAAGGCGGTACGAATGAGTTCCTGCTCGGCTTGGAATACGACATCAACGATAAGTTCACCGTCTCTTGTGGCGGTCAGCGCACCGACTACGGACTGAGCGACGACTACCAGCAGCACACCTCGTTTGCCTGCGACAGCTACTCCGTGGGCTTGGGCGGTGCCGTCCGACTGAACGACCAGCTGCGCCTGAACGTGGGCTACTTCATGAGTATCTACAGCGACTACACCAAGAAGCAGGACAACTATCAGGGCACGCCCTACGCAGGCACAGACATCTTCTCGCGTACCAACTACGTGGTGGGCGTAGGTATCGACTACAAGTTCTGATACTTTTGATAAAGACCACCTGAACATTTTTAGGGACAACATACAGAAATCCGCCTTGGCTCGTCACGAGTCAAGGCGGATTCGTCATAATTTGTGTTATAGAAAATGAAGTATTTCCTTATTTCACCACTTTGACGTAGCGGCCATTCTGCATGACAACGTAGATGCCACGGGTGGGAACGGCGTTCAGCTGTCGTCCGTTCAGGTCGTAACAGACCGTTGCCGTCTGGCTGTCTTTTACGGTGTCAATGCCGAAGGTGCTGGTCTCCTCGGGCGACTTGAGCAGTTTCAGCTCGTAGATGGGCTGTCCGCTCAGGGTGTTGGTGCCGAAAATGGCCGTAACGTCGAAGAACTTGCCCTCCAGGATGCTGGGCACCTTGATGCCGCTGATACCGAAGGTGTTGTAGAGGCGGGCACGATTATCGCCGCCAACGGCATAAATACCACCGTCCCTCTCCAACTGGGTGGCCTTCACCAATACATAGTCGCACAGGTCATTGTCGGAAAGCTGTTCCATGCTCACCGTGCGCGGCTGTGCCACTTCGCCCTCGCCGATGCTAATGGAGGCCACGTCAGTAACATCGCTCACCTTGCAGAGCATGGGCATGCCATTGCTGTATTGCAGCGAACCAAAGAGGTAGCCATTGAGCAGCTGGTTAGCACTGACGCGCAGGCCGGTGTCGTGGAGGACAATGCAGCCCGACGCATCGCGCAGGTAGATGTCCAGGTTGTACACGTAGAGCACCTGTGCGTTGGTCAGCTTCAGGTCTGCCTCAGCCCCCTCTGCGAGTGCCCTGAAGGCGGCAATGTCGGGCACGGACAGGCGTTCGTCCACGGTAACCTGGCATTGCGCCTGCAAGCCCGTCTCCACGTCGGTAGCGGTGACGAGGGCGGTGCCTATGCCCTTGGCAGCAACAAGTCCCTCCTGAGATACCGTGAGGACATTCTCATCGGACGAAGTCCAGTTCAGGAACACGTCGGCGGCAGAAGGCTCCACAGTGAACTGTAGCTGACAGGAACGACCTTCCTCGAAGAGTTGTTCGGCAGGCAGACTGATGGCGGTAGGAGCCGTATAGGTGGCAGCCACGGGCGACTTCAGCAGATACAACTCGTCGATAAGCTCGCCGTTGAGCGTGTTAGTGCCGTAGATGGCCGTGATGTCATAGCGCTTGCTCAAGTCGGAAGGCACGTTGATCTTAGGCGAAGTGACCCCGAGCGTGTTGTAGAGCCGGACGCGCTTGTCGCCGAACGTGGCCCAGATGCCACCGTCATTAGCGAGTACAGCCTTCTTGACAAGTACCATGTTGGCGTAGTGCTGACTGGATAGCTGCCCTACATGCAGCGGCAAGGGTTCGGGTGTCGCGTCCTTGGTGATGATGAAGCTGTTGCTGTTGGTCATTCCCTCTACCTTGGTCAGCAGCGGCATACGGTTGTCGATGGCGAAGCGTCCGTAGACGAAGCCGTTCAGACGGTCGTTGCGGCTCACGCTGATACCCGTGTTTCTCAGGATGATGGCCCCCGAGGCATCGCGCAGGTAAATGTCCTGGCCCTTGACGTAGAGCACATCGGCCTCGGTCAGTTGCAGCATGCCCTCGGCGTTCTCGTCCATCTGGCAGAAGTTAGCAATGCTGGTTACGACGTTCATATCGCGCACGGTCACCTGACAGGTGGCCGAGACACCGTTATCTGCCGTAGCGGTGATATTGGCCGTACCGGCTGCAACAGCCGTCACCATGCCGTCGGCTGTGACGGTGGCCACGCTGGCGTTGTCGGTCGACCACGTCAGCGTGTATTCAGCCGTCGTTGGCGTTGGCGTGGCAGTGAGAGGCATAGAGGCCCCTATGGCCAAAAGAAGCTGATCCTGTAGGGTGAGGGCGGTCAGGATGGTCACGTCGTAGACGTCGAAGCTAATCTGTCCGTTTTTCTCCGTGATGTTGCGCAGTCCCATTTTCGAGTTGTAGCCAGCCCTTGTCTTCAGGTTCGGTGTGGTCTCGTTGTTGACGGCCGTTACGCGATTAGTGCCGGGGAAGGGGTCGCTGGCCGCACCTACGCGATAGCCTCCTTGATACTTGACGCCACCGGCACGCAGCAGCTCGTAGCAAGGATGACTCGGAAGGTCGTTGACGGAGTTGCTGAACCACAGGTTGGCATTGGTCGAGTCGGTACGGAAGATGAGCATGCCGTGGCCAGGCAGTTCGGCATCCCACTTGCTTTTCTGGCGGTTCTCCAACAGGAAGAACTCTTTGCCGACGCGGGTGTTCAGCCGGTAGCCCTCATTGCTCGTGCCTAAATAGTCCATGGTGAAGGTACCTTCGCCCGTAATGACTTTCGGATTGGCGAAGCCCAGCGCATAGCGTTCGAAGAGCGAATAGCCGCTGGGAGTGCGACCGAAGTTGGTATGGGCACCCGCTGCCATGATCGACCATTCGTCGGGGTTGACGCAGTTGTCTTCACCGTCACTGTTGCCTGTGTCGTAGAAGTCGGGCAGACCCAGTGCATGGCTGAACTCATGGCACATGGCACCGATACCCTCCAAGATGCTCCAGCCAGAGTCCTCATAGCCGTAAAGCTCGGTGGAGCAGGAGTAGTAGCCCAGTCGCACTCCGTCCTTTCTCACGGTGCTGCCGTATGCCAGGCTGGATTGGTGCGGCCACAGATAGTCCGGGTTGTTGCCCTCGATATACGAAGGCAGGCCGGCGAAGATGACGTAGATGATGTCGACCTCGCCGTTACCATCATTGTCATAGTCGGCAAAGTTCACCAGTCCGTCGGCTGCCGTGCAAGCATCCTTGATGAGTTGCGCACTATTGCGACTGGCTTTCACGTAGGTCTGCGTGCGGTTGACGGATACAGGCCCCACGATGTCGAACTTAGGACTGAACATCCCCATGCTGTTGTCGTGGAAATAGTCGTGCATGCTGCCTGTGAAGATAACGTCTTTACCGACGAAGTAGCGGTTGTTGCCTTCGTTGCGTAGAACGTTGGTGCGAGCCTCGCCCGTATAGTTCTCGTCGTTGAGCATGTGATCCATGATGTCGTGATAATCATCATAACGGAACTTGCAGTCGGAATACTCGACGAGGATTACCAAGCCCTTGAACTTGTCATAGTCTATTCTCTGGGCCTTATGCTGCGCGAGCCTCTTGGCGCGCATGGCTTGGTTCTGACTGCGCATCTCAGCCATTTCCTTGCTGATGGCTGGCTGCAGGTGCTTTTTTGCCTTGTGCAGGAAACTGAGTTCGGATGCTGTGCGAAGCCCGGCATCGTGGGCCACTAACTGCGTGGGCACGAGTTCATCGCCCATCTTCTCGGCATAGACATAGTAACCGCGTGCATCCTTCACCACGGTATAGCCGTCGTCGGTGGTCTGATAGTGCAGGTACTCGTCGCCATGCAAGCGAATGGTGACGCTTGTGCCGTCGGGCTGCTTCACGCTGCGGCCACCCTTCAATGCGGGGATTGCCCAGCCTGATGCCACGGCAAGTATGGCTGCTAATAACAATATGGATAGTCTCTTCATTATTAATAATCAGTAGGTTGGGTAAGTCAGCGAAACGAAAAAAGAGACACAGACAACAGAGGCTTACTTCGATGCTCTGTGTATCTGTGTCTCTATATCGGTCACAAGATTACTTCACGAAGAACTTCTTGCCGTTCTTGACGGTCAGGCCCTTGAAGCCGTTGCTCACCTTCTGTCCGGCCAGGTTGAAGCTCTCGGGCTGAGGCTTCTTGGCCAAGTCGGTGCTGACGGTAACGATGGCGTCGGTGTCCTCGCCCTGCACGACGGTGATAATGCCAGAGTCGGCACCACGGTCGCTCACGACGCGGAACTCAGCCTTACGGCCCTTCTCGCCTGCGGGCAGCGGGTCGGCAATGATGGTCACCAGCGTCACGCCATAGTCAGCAAAGTTGTCGTCATTAAATTCGCCAATATGCAGCCACTCGGGCATGTCCTCGAAGAAGTAGTTGTCCTCGCCCTCGAGTCCTTCCCAAGTAGAGATGCGGGGAAGGGTGGTCTGATACTGGAAGCTGGTGTAGCGCACGGTCTCCACGGTGCCCACCTCGTTCTCCTCTTCCGCCTCGATATAGATGTTGCCGCCTTCCACAGGGGCAATCATGCTTCTGAAGTCGTCATAGGGATCCACCACGTCGTACATGGAGTTGAGCATGATACTGGCGTTGTACTGGCGTGTCCAGTCGGTGTTGTCGCCGTCTTCCTCGTTATACTTGGCACTCATCTCCGAGTCGATGTACTGGCAATAGCCTAAGATGTCGAGTTCCTCGCCGGTGTCCTTGTTGATGTAGGAGCGCAGGGTGGGCACCACATTGCCCGTCGTCTCATAGTAGTCGATGTCGGTAGACTTCACGTCGACCATGTAGAGTGTGAAGTTCACGCCTTCCTGCTCGAAGCCCTCGATGCTGACGACAAAGGCATCGTCAACAATAACAGGGACCTGGACTTCGGAGCCGAATCCGTCTTTCTCAATCTGCTTGACCTCGAACATAGCGAACTTCTTGGCCCAGCTGTTGCCATCATCGGTATACAGAGTGTCGGCCATGGTGAAGGGAATCTCGGCGATTGTTTCGCCAAACAGGCTCTCCTCGCCCTGCTTGCGCACAACAAGTTTCATGACGCATCCATCGGGAATGGCAACGTCCTGCTCACTGGCGGCGTAGAAATAGAAGGAGGAGATGTAGAGGGGGCGTGCGGGCTTGTTGAATACCTCGTGGATGGCATCGACACGGGCGTTGACCACCGTGCCGTCCTCCAACTGCAGTTTTCTGTCCGTTGTACCGAACACACCGCCGTCACTGAAACCATAGTACATGCCAGCAGCGGCATTCACGTGCTGGGTGCTCCAGACAAGGCTGTCCATGGTGTAGAGATAATTGGTAGAGACGGGGTTGCCATCCTCGTCAATCATGTCGCCGATGTTGAACGAAGTCCTTCCCCGGTTGATGGTAGGTGCATAGTAGCCGCCATTGCCATAGTAGCTGGCATAGTTGTTGTCCTCGTCGCCCTCTAACTGGGTAGTTCCGCTGGATGTCACCACCGTCCATGTGGCGGTTTCCGGGGTCTTGTACATGTTAGTCCAAATCTGTTCGGTGTACATGGGCAGCAGGGTGATGCCGCCTGAGTTGCCCCTGATCCATAGGGCACCTTCGGGACGCTGGTACCACACGCCATTCGACACGCTCTTCCTGGGAGCCTTCTTAGCCGAGAAGAGACGCTCGGAAGTGGTATTCATCTTAGCGGGTACGGGAGCCACGCCCATGTTACGGATGCTCTGCCTGAACTCGGCACGGGTCTTGGGTGCCTTGGTGAGTTCTGCCTGTGCGAAAGTCTGTGCCGTCATCAGCAGCGACAGACCTGTTAGGAGTAAATACTTTTTCATCATTGCTTTTTTGTTATTTGTTTATTGGATATTGAATACGAACCAGGTGTCAGGATTCGACTGAGAAACAAGCTTCAGCTGCGACAGATTGAAGTTGGAAATGACGGGAACCACGTTGTATTTCTGGCTCAGGTCCTTCATCAGCTCATAGATACGGGGAATGGTGTTGCCGACGTTGGCCGACGTCTCGTCAAGCGGTTCCTTGTAGTTCATGGTTACAGTGTTGTCATCGTTAGCGACGTCGAACACAAACGAGGCCGTGGAGTTGCCCGACGAGCCGGGCACACGGAAGATGATGTTCCAGACGTACTGCTCGGTCTTTCCGTCGAAGGCGAAGCTGATACCAATGAATCTATAGGTACGGTTGCGGCTGTCCTTGAGGGCGGTGAAATCGTCGGAAAGGCCAGTGAAATACTCGTTGATCTTGTCCGAGATACTGGAGGTCGGTGTCACCTGTGGCTTGCTGCCATTCGTCACCTTCTCCTTCAGGAAACGCGAGGGATAGTAGCCCGTAATCTGGAAGTCGGCATTGTCCATACCGATGAACTTGCCTTGGATGGTATCGTAGCGCAGTTCGCGCAGCTCGCCCTCCATATCCTCGCGCTCGATGGCATCACGGAAACGCAGATAGTAGTCATTGCCGCGCTTGGTAATCAGGAACGGGTTGAAGCTCTCGTTGGTAATGGGATCGCCGTCGTAGGGATAGATGTTGGGCACGCCGTCGTGCGAACCGTCCATGCGGTAGATGCTGTCGCCGAAGTGTACCAGATTGCTCACCAGCTCCTTTTCGGGGAAGATGGCATTGTGGAATCCTTTTACGTCGGCCATGTAGACGGGGTAGTCAACCCCCTCCTCAATGGGAGTGAGCAGGTTGTAGGTGCCGCGCTTCTTGCCTTTCAGCATCATGTAGGAGGCATCTTCGGGCGCATCGACCACGATGAACTCATAGTCGCCGCCGAAGCCCGTGCCCGTTTCGCGGAAGTCCGGGTCGGAGAAGTAGTGCATGTTCGTGTTATAGCTGTTAAACGAGAGCACAGGGCCGTTGTCGGTAATCACCTGCCAGAACGACGACGACTCGCGGTATTCATTGGTATAGTGGCATATCCATTCGCTGCTGGCATCGGCATCGGCACCTGCAGGCCGCTCATACCGCCATACGGGCCAGTCGTAGCCCGACACGTTGACGGTGAAGTCCTTGTTGAAGCGGGTCAAGAGCAAGTAGCCCTTACCGTTGGGGGCCTCATTGTCGTAGGTGGGATAGTACTGCATGGCCCATCCGTTGGGTTGGGCGGTGAGGCGTGCCGAGTAGAGCGCACTGGCAGCATTCAGTCGTTCGGCAGCCGTGGCCTCGAAAATGTCATCTTCCTCGCCCGAGCATGAGGCCAGGCAG
The DNA here is from genome assembly GCA_900318815.1 of uncultured Prevotellaceae bacterium. GTDB lineage: Bacteria > Bacteroidota > Bacteroidia > Bacteroidales > Bacteroidaceae > Prevotella. Next base: position 22,480 of record ONMA01000032.1, on the reverse strand, counting down.
AGTGCCGAGGCACCAATCAATGTGAGTGATAATATCTTGTTCATAATCTGTAGATGCTATGGGTTACTTGTTTCTTAAAGCCTCCTCGTGCAGCTGTTTGTAGCCTTCAATCTCCTCGCTCAGATGTTCGAACAGCGTCTTCTCTGCACCTTCGGCATAGGGCTGGATGAGCTTGTTGACGTAGTTGCCCATGCCGTCGCGAACGAAGTTCCCGTCGGCATCGGTCAGGTACTGGCGGGTCTGCACCTCGCGGCGTAGGTCGTCGAGACTGATGGCCCAGTTGGTGCGCAGCCAGGTGCGTACCATGTCGAGCTTGTTCAGAATGACCTCGCGCCCGTCGATGTTGTCCCAGTGCTCGCGGTCGAAGGCCCAGTTGCCCAGTGTGTCGGTCTGTACCCATCCGTCGGCATCACGTTTCACCACCTTGCGGGCCACCTTGTATTCACCATTGGAAAGCTCATGCAGATAGCCTATCGTGTCGATGTCATACTCTTCCTCTGTCTTCCTGCCGCTCTTCACCCATCGTCCGTTCCTCTCCTCGTAGTTCCAGAAGAGGGAGTCGTATTTCGTATCGGTCATTTCGACATCCTCCCAGTCGAACGCAGCCGACTGGAGCAGCTGGTCCCAGCGCTCCTGTGTATAGGTGACGTAGCAGGAAAGCACCTCGACCCAGTCCTCGCGGTTGGCCGACGAGCCGTAGGGGGTGACGAAGCCTAAAGAGGCCTGTACCGAGTCGTGCTTGTCGTTCCATGCGCCGTCATAGAGTGTTTGCGACAGGAGGTCGAACTCCGTGGGGCGCTGATAGGTCTGGTCCAGGATGTGGGCAAACTCATGGTGCATGGTGTGGAAGAACAGGTTGTTCAGTCCGTTGGGTCCCTCAATCTCATTGACGTTGAGCTTGTTGGCCTCCATCAGCGTAATCTTCACGCCGCCCTCGGCCACACCCACGGTGCGCGAGCCGTCCTCGTTGTAGGCGGGCGAACCGATGACGTGTATGATGCGGGGGGCATACTTCTTGAGAAACACTTCCTTCTCGCCGGCCAGCTTGTCGTAGACGTCGAGCCAGAGGTATTTGGTCAGGATGGCCAGCTCGAGGCTCTTCTCATATCGTGCCGGCACCAGGTTCTTCTGCATGTCGGCCCCCACGTCCTCCATGCGGTAGATGTATTTCATGTTGTAGCGCTCGAGCATGTGCTTCTTGACGAAGGTGTCGAGGGGGAAGGTGCCCAGGGTGCGGTCGAGCGGTTTGTCTTCGGCAGGGAAGATAGTGGGTCCCAGGTCGTCCTCGCTACACGACACGACAGCATTGATGCCCGCATAGGCCAGGAATGCGAATAACAGAACATGTAGTTTCTTCATATCTTGTAATCTCCTTTCTCTTGGTTAGTTTTCGTCGTTGGCATCGTCAATGCCAAAGAATACATTGGGAAGAATAGCCTTCTCAGTGGATACCGAGTCGACCATGAGCGGACGCGAAGGCTCCAGGCCCGAGGCGATGGCATCCTGCGGCACTTCGAGTGCGCGGCGCGGGTCGTTCCAGGTCATGGTGAACTTCTCGTTGTTCAGGCCATACTCATGGGTGTACTCTATGCCCCAGCGTTTCAGGTCGAAGAAGCGCATGCCCGAGAAGTTGGTCTCGTAGCGGCGGAAGTAGTTCAGGCAGTTCATGAAGGGCACGGCCTCGGCGGGAATCACGTAGTCGGGACTCATGTTGGTCACGAAGTTCCAGTCGTCGAAGCAGTTATAGTTGCTGTTGGTCTTCTTGGCAAACCAGGCACGGCTGCCGTTGATCATGTCCTTGTTGAGTACCACCAGTCCGCCGTTGGCGCCATAGGTCTGCTTGGTGCTGGGCGAGAAGCGCAGGGTGCTCTCATGGTAGAGCGACAGGTCTTCGCTGGCTCCGTCGTAGTCGGCTTTCATGATTTTTGCCTCGGCACGCTCAAGCAGCAGCTCGGCGTAGGTGAACTCGCGTCGGATGGTGTGGGCATAGCCAATGCCTGCCACCTTGTCGCTATACTGGAACTGTTCGCTGATCCATGCGGGATAGAGCGTGCCGTAGCCGTTGCCGCCCAGGCCGCTTGCCCAGATGCTGGGGTTGGCAGCCCAGCGAGGCCACATCGGGGCGTTATGGTAGAACACGGCACGTGCCACCAGCGAGCCTTGGCCGTAGCGGTTGCGGCACTTGCGCTGAATGGTGCTGTAGGTGTCCATCAGCATGATGTTGCTGTAGATGTCGGGATCCTGCCACACATTGGCATAGTCGCTCAGGTAGGTGCAGTCGTCGAGCGGAGTATAGTCGAACATGCGGTTGAGCAGCTGTTCGCGGTTGGTGCCTAACACGGCATCGGCATGCTCGATGACCTTGTTCCACTGGCGGGTAAAGAGGTAGAAGCGGGCGGCAAAGGCGTGGGCAGCATTGACGTTGAAGTGCCACTTCGGCTTTTCGTAGATGATATCGCTTACATCCTTCAAGCCTTCTTCCAGGTCTTTCTGTATGTGCTTGTAGGTCTCGGTGACGTTGCTGCGGTCGTAGTTGTCGTTGACGGTGACGATGGGCTCCGTCTGATAGGGAACGCCGATGTCCTTGCGGCTCAGCTCGTCGTTCTTATAGGCCTGCGAGAAGCAGTTCACCAGGATGAAGTGGCTGTAGGCACGGATGAGCTTGCCCTCGGCACGGGTGGCGCGGAATCTCGCGTCGACGGCTACGCCACTGGCCTCCATCTCGTCGAGTGCCTTAAGGCCCTCGTTCACGGAGTTGATGGCAGCATAGAAGCTGGTCCAGATGGCGGCAGGGGTGTCGCTCGACGTGGACGACTTCACCGGCTCGAAGCGGAACATCTCGTCGTCCTGACGACCAGAAGAGGTGAGGTTGTAGTGGGTGGGTTCCTGCTTGGCCTGCGAGCTATAGGGCAGGTGTACCGAGTTCAGGTCCATCACGTTGTCGCTCGACAGTTCGCACACCCATCCGTAGTTGGCATCGGGGTAGGAAGCTTTGAACAGCTTGATGACCTTCTCGGGCGTGTCAATCTTGGTGCGGTCGTCGGGATCCTCGTCGAGGAAGCTGTCGGTACAGGCAACAAAAAGGAGCGTGGAGAGCGGAAAGAGGAGTGAGAAAAGTCCGGCTCTCTTCACCTTACTATATATATATGTCTTCATCATAATCTTTGTTTTTTTCAATCTTCAATCTTCTATCTCGATTAAATGCCTAAGCGGACGGTGAAGGTGAACTGCTTGGAAAGCGGAGTTGCCACACCTCCCGAGTTGACGAATTCAGGATCCTGTCCGTTGAGTTTCTTGTCGGCATAGAGCAGCACCAGGTTGGTGGCGTCAAGTTTGAGCGAGGCCGTGTTCAGTCCAATCTTGCTGATGAGCTTCGGCTCGAAGTCGTAGGTCAGCGAGATGTCCTTCAGTCGGATGAAACCGCCGTCGGCTACGCGGGCCGTAGAGTAGTTATAGGCATTGTAGGCATAGCCTAAGTAGCGGTCGTTGTAGTTCTGTCGCACCGATGCGATGGCGGGGATGTCGGTCTTCTTCTCGTCGCCGGGCATCACCCAGCGGTTCTTGAACTCCTTCGGCATGGCGGCCAAGTCGCTGTAGGAGGCTGCAAACACAGGGTCTAAGCGCAGCTTGTTGCCGAACGAATAGGTAACGAAGACGTTCAGTCGCCAGTTCTTGTAGCGGAACATGTTGTTCAGGCCGCCAGTGATGGTGGGCTCCGACGGTCCCTCGTATTTCAGGTGTTCCAGTCGCTCGTACTCCTGGAAGTAGACGTCGCTGGTGGTCACCTCGCCTGCCTCGTTGATGACCTGCGGAATACCCTCGTCGTTGAGGCCCATGAACTGCAGCGAGAACAGCGCACGGTGGGGGTAGCCTTGGCGGGCATAGCCGCTGCCACTGACAAGGTCGATGACGCGCGACACCGACATCAGGTCGGTAATCTCCGTGTGGTTGTAGGCAAACGTCAGGTCGGTGTTCCACTGGAAGTCCTTCGACACGATGTTCTGCGACGAGATGGTGGCCTCGACACCGTAGCTTTTCATCGAAGCCACGTTGGCATACTGACGGCCGGCCAGCTGCGAGTAGTAGTAGCCCATCAGGTCGTAGTTGTCGCGCCAGTAGGCATCGGTCACCAGGTTGATGCGGTTGTTGATGAAGCCCAGGTCGATACCCACGTTGAACTCGTGCTTCTTCTCGTAGGTCAGGTCCTTGTTGGCATAGCTGGACTGGTAGAGGGCCACTTCCTGCTGGTCGCCCTGCGGGCGCCACATGTTGGTAGAGCGGAAGATGGCCTGTGCATTCGATGCTGCTGTCTGCTCGCCCACGAGCGAGTAGCTCAGTCGCAGGGTGGCATGCGACATGGCACCGTTGCTGTTTTCCATGAACTTCTTGAAGAACGGCTCCTCATGGGCATTCCATGACGCCGAGACGTTCCACGTAGGTAGCCAGCGGCTCTGGCGGCTCTTACCCAACTGGTTAGAACCGTCATAGCGGGCAGTAAGGTTGGCCGAGTAGCGGCCTTTATAGGAGTAGTTCACGTTGCCGAAGTAGGCCAGTCGGCGGTTATACGAGCGTGAGTACTGAGTCAGCTCAGTGCCTTCCTCCTTGGCCTGCTTGAAGAAGTCGGGGGTGAGCACCTGCAGGCGTGCCTCGTTGTAGAGGATGCCGTAGTTCTGGAACTCAGCGGCGTCGTAGTCGGCGCGGTTGGCCTCCATACCGGCCAGTGCGCTGAAGATGTGGGTCTCCTCGCCCTTCACGCTCCACACGTGGTTGTAGTTGGCCGTGAAGCGGAAGTCGAGCTGCTTCACCTCGTTGCGGTTCAGGATGTTGATACCACCTTTCTCCATCACCGAGATAGGCCATGAGTTGGGTTTGTCTGGGTCGGTATAGAGGTAGGGGTTGGAGTACATGATGTTAGGATTGTTCACACCTGCACGGTAGGCCTCGGCCTGATTCGAACCGTCGAGGATGATGTGTTCGCGGTCGGAGCGGTTGATGCGGTAGCTGCCCAGTGCGTTGAACGAAAGGCCCTGTATGGGCTTCCACTCCAGTTCGCCCTGGAACTTGGTGTCCATCACGTCGATGTCGATATAGTTGTTGTCCAGTTCGCTGAAGATGCTGAACGGGGCGTAGTTGCGGGTGTAGATCTGGTCGGGGTCCAGCGTGCGGCTGGTGTTCAGTGCATAGCTGAAGGGGTTGATGTCGAAGTCACGGCTCACGGCTCCGCTCACCACGTCGGTGCTCTGGTTCAGGGTGCCCGGGGCTTTCTGGTCGCGGTAGCTGGTGTTGGTGCGCAGCGTAGCGGTCAGGTTCTTCGATAGCTTATACGAGGCGTTGATGTTGGCCGTGTAGCGCTGCACCTTCGAGTCCTTGGTCCAGCCCGGGTCGATCATGGCCGAGAGCGAGGCATAGAGCGAGGCGCGGTCGGTGCCTGACGAGACGCTCACCGAGTGGGTCTGCATGATGTTGTTGTTGAACAGCAGGTCGAACCAGTCGGTGTTGCGGAACTCAGCCTCGCGCAGGTAGGCGTTCATGGCAGCTTCGGTATGGGGCAGGTAGAAGTCGCCCGTCTGCTCGTTGTACATGTTCATCAGTCCGTACATCTTGCCATACAGACCTGCCGACGAGGCGTTGGCCACCTGCGAGAACTCCAGCCAGCCCTTGGCGGCCATCTCCTTGTAGATACCCATCTGCTCCTGCGAGTTGGAGATGTTGTAGTTGGCGTAGGAGGGCTTCAGGCGGTGGGTGAACTCGCCCGTGTAGTTGATGGAGCTATGACCCTGACGGCCTTTCTTGGTGGTAATAACCACCACGCCCGACATAGCGCGCGCGCCATATATAGAGGTGGCACTACCGTCCTTCAGCACCTGGAACGACTCGATGTCGTCGGCATTCAGACCAGCAATGGCGTTGGAAATCAGCGTCGTGGCATCGCCGCTCGACAGGTCGTCGGCATCCACGTTGACGGCATCTTCCATAATCACGCCGTCGACCACCCAGAGGGGCGAGGAGGAACCATAGATAGAGGTGGCACCGCGAACGCGAATTTTCGGTGCCGTACCGAAGGTGCTGCTCACGTTCTGCACACTCACGCCGGCGGCGCGTCCTTCCAGCGCACGGGTTACGTCGGCCACACCGTCGAGCTTGGTCTGCTCCGCATCAATCTTCGTCGTGGCACCCGTGAACAGGCGCTTGTCCATCTTCTGAATACCCGTCACCACCACTTCGTCGACGGTACGGGCATCGGCCTTCAGCGTCACCTTCATGCCGTTCTTGGGTGTCACAGTCTGACTCACCATGCCTATATAGCTGATGACCAGCTTCTTGCCGTTGGGCACGTTGATGGTGAAATGGCCGTTCATGTCGGTCTTTGTTCCCTGCTTAGTGCCTTGAATCAGTACGGTGGCACCGATACACGGCTCCCCGCTGTCCTCGAGCACCGTACCTGTAACTTTGTTTTGAGCCAGCACCGCCCCTATCGTGAGGAACAGGCCGACCAAAAGCATTGTTAGTCTTTTCTTCATAGATACTCTATAACTCGTTATGGTTTTATTACTTGTTTCTTCTGTATAAATGCAAAAAATGCCGTCAGTTAAGCTCTACGGAAATAGCTGCGGCACAGGCGTACACCATAAGTGTACTATTTGCAACGGTCTGCAAAGTTACGGTTAATTTTCTGAAACTACAAATAAATTAATCAAAAATACAAAAATAGACTGTATTTTTTTACATTTTGACGCAATTATACAATAAAATCGGCTCAATTTGCGATGTTTCTGGTTTTCTGATGATGCTTTATGAACACAGAGACACAAAGACACAGAGTTTTTTATTATCTGTGGAGCCATCAAACTCTGTGCCTCTGTGTCTCTGTGTTCTATTTTGTACCAGTTATTTTTGATGATCACTTAGTGCCGTCATTTCACCTGTATCACTAAGTATTTGCTGGTGCTCCAGAACTGCTGCGGATTGATGATGCGCAGCACGTACTGCTTGTTGGAGTCGCGTTCCAGCGTGTAGCTGCCTGCCGGGTGGTTGGTCAGCAGGGTGGCCGACTTGGAGTAGAGCTTGATTTCCTTGTCAACCCGTATGTCAATCTTCGTGAAATAGTCCTTGTTGAAGTTCCGCTGCAGCACTTCGCCGCCAGCGAGGATGTTCTGTTCTTTCAGTTCCTTCTTGGTGCCGAAGACAAACCAGGCCGTGTTCAGCTCCTTGTCCTGCTTCGAGATGGTCTGGTCCTTGGCGGCTCCCTCGTTCTGCAAGTCGGTCACATTGCTGTTCAGTCCGGCAATCTGCTCGTCCAGTTCCATGATGTGTATGTCCTTGGAGTCCAGCTCGGCGCGTAGCTTGTCAAGCTCGGCACTCTTGGCTTCCAACTGTGCAGTCAGGTTCTCAACAGTGCGCTTCAGCTGCTCGGCATTGATGGAACTCTCGCGCAGGCGCTGGCGCAGCTTGCCAATGAGTTCGCGGTTCTGCTGCATGGTACTCTGGATGAACTGCATGTTCTCCCGGATGCGGGCCGTCGAACTGGCACCTTCGCCCCGTTTGGCCACAGCCACCCGTCCTTGAGCCTCGTTGATTTCGCGGAAACCCTCCTCAATGTCGTTCAACGTACTCATGATGTCATCAATCTCACCGTCTTTCTGCGTGATAATCTTGTTCAGCGAATCACGTTGCTGGGCTAAAGCCTGGTCAAAAGACTTCTTGTTTTCCATCTGGCAGGAAGCCAGCGTAAGCAAGCAAAACCCCATGAAAACTACTTTTTTCATATATGATCTGATTTTTGTTTTTGTTTCTTGTCCTTTTCTTTCTCGTCGGCACCGGCCACCACGATGACTATCTCGCCCTTCGGCTCGTGCTCCGTGAAATGGGCAATCAGCTCTGCCAGCGTACCCCTGACGCTTTCCTCGTGTATCTTCGATATTTCGCGGCACACACTGGCCTGGCGGTCGTCGCCGAAATAGGTGGCAAAGAGTTCGAGCGTCTTCACCACGCGGTAGGGCGACTCATAGAATATCATCGTGCGCGTCTCTTCCTGTAGCGACTCCACCTTGCTCTGCCGGCCTTTCTTCTGCGGGAGGAAGCCTTCGAAGCAGAATCGGTCGCAAGGCAGCCCGCTGCTCACCAAGGCTGGTACGAATGCTGTGGCTCCGGGAAGCGTCAGCACCTCAACACCCGCCCTGACGGCCTCGCGCACTAAGAAGAATCCCGGGTCGCTGATGCCCGGCGTGCCGGCATCGCTCACCAGTGCCACGTTCTCGCCTGCCAGCAACCGCTGCACCACGGCAGCACTCGTGCCATGCTCGTTGAACTTATGGTGCGACTGCAGGTGGTTCTTGATGTCGAAATGCTTCAGCAGGACACCCGACGTTCGTGTGTCTTCGGCCAGTATCAAGTCTGCCTCCTTCAGTACCCTTATGGCGCGCAGAGTCATGTCCTCCATGTTGCCAACGGGTGTAGGTACGATGTATAGTGTTCCCATTTGGGGGCAAATATAGTTAAATATTATTTAATGCCAAAAAAACTCACTATTTCTTTGCAATTTTTAAAACGTATTTGTAATTTTGCACCACATTTTGTATAAATATGACATCAAATCTCACAGGGGAGGCACATCGCCCCGGAAGAATTGAAGTGGTGTGCGGCTCGATGTTCTCGGGCAAGACAGAGGAGCTGATCAGGCGCATGCGGCGTGCGCAGTTTGCCAAGCAGCGGGTGGAAATCTTCAAGCCTGCCATCGATACTCGCTACTCCGAGGAGGACGTGGTGAGTCACGACCAGACGCATATCCCGTCGACTCCGCTCAACTCGTCGGCCAGCATTCTGCTCTTGGCCGAGGGTATCGACGTGGTGGGCATCGACGAGGCGCAGTTCTTCGACATGGGACTCGTCGACGTGTGCAACGAACTGGCCTATCGTGGTGTCCGCGTCATCGTGGCTGGCCTCGACATGGACTTCAAGGGCGTTCCCTTCGGTCCCATGCCAGCACTATGTGCCATTGCCGACGAGGTTACCAAGGTGCATGCCATCTGTGTGCGGTGTGGCAACCTGGCCTATATCAGCCATCGCAAAGTGGCGAACGACCGCCGTGTCCTTCTCGGCGAAACTGCCGAATACGAACCCCTCTGCCGCGACTGCTACCAGAAAGCTTTGGCCGAATCGGCAAAGGAATGATGGCAGCGTATTCCTTACACCTTGGTGCATGCGAGATTACACCTTGGTGCATGCGAGATCTCACCTTGGTGCATGCGAGATCACACCGTCATGCAACGGACTTCACACTTTGATACTTATGTAATCACACCGTGATGAATGCAGCATCACGGTGTGATTAATGTTTCGTCAGGCTGTAATCAATGCTCCGTCAGGGTGTAACGAATGTATCGTCGAAATTTGGCAACTTGTCCGATTGAAAGACGCTGAAAGCGTCACCTCTCAATAGCCGTAGGTCGGAACGACCTGCGGATTGAACGTGAGAAGGTACATCGACCCCTGAAAGGCTACGGGTAGGCGAGCATAGCTCGGGAATGGGGGTCGCCTATCGGCAGTGTTGGGGCACCCCTTCAGGGTGCTTTCCCCTCCCTTGTCTATTGTCCGTAGGTCATTCCGACCTACGGCTATTGGGAGGTGACGCTTTCAGCGTCTTTCCAGTACAGCACTAACTAATTTCGCGGTAAAATTAATCATTTTTTCTTTAAACTGTCACCTTTTTATGGAAAGATCTATATATGAAAAGAAAGTTTGAGTGCCTCAAAGCTAAACAAGAAGAGTTATAACCCGGCGCAATCTCAACTTTTTTGCCAGATTGCGCCAGATTATAGAGTTATTATTTGGCGCAATCGCATGTTTTTATTAACTTTGCGCCAGATTATAAACAGCGAGGATATGGAAAAGGCTATTATTGGTCGTGAAAAAGAAAAAAGGGATTTGAAGAAGTACATTTCTTCAGAGCAGTCGGAGTTTATAGCCATCTATGGCAGGCGGCGTGTTGGCAAGACTTTTCTTGTGAAGGAACTGCTGGACGGAAGTTTCACCTTCAGAATGACAGGCAAAGAAAATGCACGCCTTGGAGATCAGCTGCTGAATTTCTCATACGCGCTGGACGATTTCTTCCACGATGATGATATACCCAAGAATTGGACAGAGGCCTTCCGTCAACTCTCCAAAGACATTGAGAAACTGGGAGAAGGCACCAAGATTATCTTCATCGATGAACTTCCCGCGCTGGAGCACTTCTGGAATGACTGGGCCTACTATCGGAATGACATCAAGTTGATTGTCTGTGGTTCGGCCACATCATGGATGCTAAAGAAACTGATCAACGCCAGAGGTGGGCTGCACAACCGTGTTACCCACAAGATGCTGATTTCTCCATTCTGCCTTGAAGAAATGGAGCAATACTTCCATAGCAAAGGTTTTAACTATGAGCGTCCTGAGATGATAGACTGCTATATGGCAGTCGGAGGCGTTGCATATTATCTGTCGCTCTTTGACAGGGACAAGAGTGTTGCGGAAAACATAAACAGCCTATGCTTTACCAGAGGCGGGGAACTGACTGATGAGTTCAACAAACTATACAACTCACTTTTTAAGAAGGCCGAGAACCACATTGCAGTCATCAACGCACTCAGTAGTGCCCGGAAAGGGATGACCCGTCTGGAATTAATCAGCAAGGCGAAACTATCGAACAACGGCAACCTCACTACATTGCTCGAAGAATTGGAGACATGTGAATTCATACGTTCGTACCGTCCATTCGGAAAAGAAAAGAAAGACAAGATGTTCCAACTCACGGACCAGTTTTCACTATTCTATCTTCACTTTATGAAGACAGAATGTGACTATGGAAAAAATTATTGGTTACAGAAGATTGGAGAGCCAGACTATATTGCATGGTCAGGCTATGCCTTTGAGACCGTTTGCTTACACCACATAGACCAGATTATCAATGCTCTGGGCATCAATGGATCTTACTATTCGCCCTGTTCATGGTCTTATCGTCCGTCTGAGGCTGTAAAGAATGATCCTGAAGCTGACGAGGATCTGAAAACAGGCGGGCAGATTGACTTACTGATTGACAGGAAAGACAAGACGATTAGTATCTGTGAAATGAAATATTCAGAAGGTGAGTATGAGATAACCAAAGCGTATGCCAACCGTGTGGAACAAAGGCTTCGTACTTTCAGAAAGGTGACAAACACGAAGAAATCCTTTTCAAAAGTTTACGTAACCCCCTTTGGCCTATATAATAATATGTACGCAAGGAAAGTCAACAAACAGATAACAGCCGATGATCTCTTCAAGAAGGGGCTATGAACAGTCTTTATCCAACCTCACAGGCGGAAAAAGTTGGATGGCGGGAAAACAAAAAAACGAGCTACATCTCTGTAACTCGTTGACTTTCCAGTGTAGCGGGAGCCGGGATTGAACCGGCGACCTCATGATTATGAATCATGCGCTCTAACCAGCTGAGCTATCCCGCCATCTGCGTTAAGCGGGTGCAAAAGTACTACTTAAAATTAACAACGGCAAAGGTTAGACAAGAAATTTTGGCTCCGTTAATATTATTTAACAAAATAAGACCTAAAATCTTACTTCCACCCCTTTACAAATCCCTACTTTTTTGTAACTTTGCCCCCACCAATACTATCCTTCCTTGCGAAAAGATAACTTAACGAATGACGCTACATGCAAAAGCAAAGATTAGACCTTGAATATCCACTTAACGCCAGAAAACCCGATTTGCTCTGGCAACTCATGAGTACCGACCACGGGCTTGAGCGATGGCTCGCCGACGAGGTGAAGGAAGAAAACGGCATGCTAAGCCTGATGTGGGGCAATCCATACGGCGAGCACCATACGCTGCATGCCCATATCCTGGAACGTGAGAAAAACAGTCACATCAAGTTGCAATGGGTCGAGGAAGACGACCCTGATGCCTACTGGGAAATGCGTATAGGCAGGAGTGAACTGACGGAGGAACTATGCCTCTGCGTCGTCGACTATGCGCCGTCGGAAGACATTGACGACCTTCACGACCTGTGGGACGGTAACCTGGAACGGCTCCACCAATCCAGCGGATATTAAAAAGTAATGAAAAAAGAGGAAAAACTTTTGGCTTATTAAAGTTTTTGACGTATCTTTGCACACCCAAAAACAATAGTTTCGAGAAATCACGCAAATGACTATCATTCGTACAAGCGAACATGAGTGTAGAGATATGTAAAGTCGCCACGCGAAAACAGTTGCGACGTTTTGTCCAGTTCTATTACGACCTGTATCGCGGCAGCGACTATGCCGTGCCCTATTTGTTTTTCGACGAGATGTCCACACTCCGCCACGACAAGAACCCGTCATTCGAATGTTGCGAGGCCGACTACTTCCTGGCCTACAAGGACGGACGGGTGGTGGGGCGCGTGGCAGCCATCATCAACCACCGGGCCAACGAGTGCTGGAAGGTAAGGCAGGTGCGCTTCGGATGGTTCGACTTCATCGACGACATCGAGGTGTCGGGCGCGCTGCTCAAGGCCGTGGAAGACTGGGGGCGCGAACGGGGCATGACCGAGATAGCCGGTCCGCTGGGCTTCATCGATACCGACCGCGAGGGCATGCTGATTGAGGGCTTCGACCAGCTGTCGACCATGTACATCAACTACAACTATCCCTACTACGCCGAACATATCAATAGGCTGGGCGGCTTCAGCAAGGACAACGACTATCTGGAATACAAAGTGCGCGTGCCGGAGGTGATGCCAGAGAAGTTCGGGAAGATTGCACGGATGGTAGAGGCTCGCTACGGCCTGCGCGTACATAAGTTCACCCGCCGCGAACTGACCAGCGGGGGATGGGGACGCGAGGTCTTCAACCTGCTGAACGACACCTACAAAGACCTGTACGGCTTCTCCAAGCTGTCGCAGCGGCAGATAGACAAGCTGGTAGATGACTACATCAAGATAGCCGACATGAACCTGGTGACGGCCGTGATGGACGGCGACCGCATGATAGGTTTCGGTGTCACATTCCCCTCATTCTCCCGCGCTTTGCAGAAGACGCACGACGGCCGCCTGTTTCCCCTTGGGTGGTGGCAGCTGCTGCGCATCCTGAAATGGCACAAGACCGACACCGTGGACCTGCTGCTCATCGGCGTGCTGCCCGAGTACCGGGCAAAAGGTGCCAACGCCTTGATTTTCAACGACCTTATTCAGCAGTTCCAGCGCTACGGCTTCAAGTGGGCCGAGGCCATGCCGCAGATGGAGGCCAACGAGGCCGTTCGCTCGCAGTGGCAATACTTAGATTCCATACAGCACCGCCGCCACCGCTGCTTCAGGAAAAGCCTGTAAACCCAGGCTCTGCCCCACCACAGTTACTTACGTTCATTGATCCCGAAAGGTATTCGCCAGAAGAAGTGCCACATACGGAAGAGCGGTTCACAAAGGCATTCTGAGGGAAATATGGTCAGCATCTTCAAGTCGCGCTTTATTCGCAGCATGTTCCTTGCCCCCCAGGTACGCGCTTTTCGTGTCTGAGGGTCATAGTGGCCAAAGTTGCCGCCATAGAGCACCTCCTTTAACAGGAACACACCGCGCTTCTGGTCTGGCGGGACAAGCATCAGGTCTTCTGGCAGGACAAAAAGCCATCGCAGAACATACATCACCGCTCCGGCCATGCCATACAGGCCGAACTGTTGAAACAGCTGCTGGTCGTGCAGTTTTTCCTCGGGAGTAAAGCCCCTGCGCAACAGGAAATAGTAATCCATCAGCTGACGCATGCCCAAGCCCTCGTGCACCACATGGTTCATCATGTGGGTCATCTGGAAGATCCGATTGAATGCGTCGGTAGGCACGTTGATGGTTCCCGCGCCGTTGGGAAGTGTTACGCCATGCTTACATTGCGCTTCGGCCTCTTTCAGGAACCAACGTTGCATACGCCTATTGTGGAGAGGGTTGTTCATAAAAGCCGGACGATAGTGTAGTTCCACCTCCACGCCGTCGCATTTGGCATACGTCACATGATGATAGCACGCATGTGCGCTGGGCAATGCCTTTCTTGCAAAGTCAACGACACTTTTCGGCGATGCCGCCACCCACACGTCAATATCGCCAGCCATGCGTGCCGATGGGTCGGGATATAGCAGGGCGTTGCCCTGCCCTTTCAATACACAGCACGGAAAGCCTGCCTGCTCAATCTTGGCACACAGCCTGACAGCTGCGCCATCAACCTTTTTGTTGTATTTCAGGATTTCCTGACTCCTCATGTATGAGCGTAACACTATCTGGCGCGGCATCGAGAACTCTGACGGCATCTGTTGCATGCCACGGAACAGAATGCCAGAAACAGCCTGTTCCTTAGCCAGTCGCATAATCTGCAGCCACTCCTTCTCGTCCTCAATCACAGGTAGTTCCTTTCCGTCGTCTTGCATGGTCAGCCCCATACCCCGACGTAACAGAATCACGAATTTCTTGCCTGTTGTCATCATATTAGTACACTACTTATCTTACACTCGTGGCGCTTTGTTAGTCCATGCCCTCCGTGATGTACAAACGCATCATGATGTCAGTTAAGCTATAAGTGTTATTACGCATAGATATGAGTTCCATCTCTATCAGCTTTTTTATAGCAGATTGCATGGAACTGGTAGATACCAGTGCATGCCTCTTTATGAAGGCAGCGCTTAACACTCGCTCAGCTTTTCCTTCTCTGGCAATGGCGTATAAGGCACTCTTCTGATGTTCTGTCAGTGTCCCTAACAGTTTTGATGCGCTTTCACGAGCTTCTTCCAGCATTCTGATGTATGTTTTGTCAAGAAGCGTCTTGTCACATACAGCTCCTGCATCGCAGTCGATAAATGCTTCGTGCATCAATTTCTGGAGATAATACGTAGTGCCCTCAAACTTTTCATAATAGAACCTAAACGCATCTATATCAATACTTTTCTTGTATTGTTCCATCCACGACCTGACAAAATCTGTATATACATCTATCTTCAGGGGGTTCAGATTCAACTGGTCTGCGCTGTTGTAAAAGGGTTTTGCAGAAGAGAAGAACATTTCTGAAAGCAGATGCTGCTCACTGCCCGCAAAGATGAAGTTGACGTTACGTAGATGCTGGATAATTCCCCTGAGCATAGCTTCAACCTGTCCTTGCTTATTGTCGGGATATTTGTTGATACGCTGGAATTCATCAAAACATACGATACATGGCATATCGTTTTCCTCCAGCCATCCCATCACCTCCTGTATAGTGTATTCTGGGGATTGTATTCTGCCCATTTCCAATGTAAATGTCGGCAAACCAGTCAAAGGGTCAAAACCAAAGGTGCCGGCAATTGATTTCAAGGCGAGAACAAGTGACTGCAGCCTCTTTTCGTTCCGGGACTTTAGCTGATCGAATACAGTCTTTCCAAAAGTGTATGCGAATTCACGGATACTACTGGTGTGGAGCAGGTCTATGTAGAATGTTTGATAATGCTCTGTTATGATCGACTGTTTGAATACGTGCTTCACCAGTCGAGATTTTCCCATGCGCCGAGGTGAGATGAGGACAATATTGCCCTCATTCGTGATAGTGCGGACGATTTTCCGAGTCTCGGCTTCTCTGTCGCAGAAGTATGGTTCTGGTATATCGCCTATTATGACAAATGGGTTTTTAAGTATATCAGTCATCTTTTTCTTCTTCTAAATCCGATGCAAAGATACAACATTTATCACAATTATGCAAATTACATAATGCAAATTACATAATTGCGTCAGATTCGCCCTTCCCAAGTAGAGCATCTTTTAACGCTCCGTGTTGTGCCTTAGCAGCCAGAAGATGCCGTATGTGGTACCTATGCCTGCTACTATCACGCCATAAAGCTGCCACTCTATCGGCAGATGCGACAACCTTCGCTTTTCATTTCCGCAAGCGAAGCCACCTGCTATCTACCAGCATTTGTATTTTAAGCCAAAAAACCTTGTCCTCTCTGTGGCTCCAGCGTCCTAAACGACAAGCTTTGTGCCACAGTGCCCCACCCTGCGGCATTCCATCTGCCCCAACGGGACCACTGAACTGCTGCCACCTCATCAGTTTATATAACGCGAAAGTCACCGTAAAGCCCATCAGCGCCACAATACAGAACTGCATATTGACGGATGCTCCAAATTGCCAAAGCAGGAACCACGTCAGCATGACAGTCATATTGAGCAAGAGAATGCTGATGGCAGCGCCAAGGTGTGAAAAGCCCATATCAATAAACAGGTGGTGCAGGTGGCTCTTGTCAGGTTTGAACGGCGAATAACCTCTCACTATCCGTGCTATCATTACCCGCATCGTATCAAAGATGGGAATACATAGTATGGCCAAAACCAGTGCGATAGGCCCTATGCCTCGAGATTCCAATTTTGCCCCATGACCATACGACAGTACACCAAACTCAAAGATGACCATCATGAAGCCCAACATCATCGTACCTCCGTCGCCGATAAACATCTTCGACCGCTTGCCAAATACATTGTGCATGAAAAAGGGTATCAAGGCCGATGCTACAATGGCAGCCAAAGCGGCCCACACCATTCTGCCTGTCAATGTGAATATCACGGCGAAGCTGGCACAGGCCATCATACCATAGCCCGACGAATAGCCATCTACGCCATCGATCATATTGATGGCATTGATGGTGCCCACCCCGGCTATCAACGACAGAGGTATGCCCACCCACGGACTTAACTCATAGATGCCGAAAAGACCGTAGAAGTTGCCAATGTAATGGCCTGTTAGGCCAATATATAAGCCCACGATGCCAAACTGGACCAGTAACCGCAGGATGGCCGACAGGCTTTTCATATCATCCCATACTCCTAATACAAGCATGGTGGTGAACGACATGATACTCCAGTTGAAACTGGCTCCTCTGACGAATGTTGACATAGCAATACATCCTGCCAAAATACCGATATACACAGCCACGCCTCCCATAACTGGCACTGGTTGCCGGTGGAGCTTACGCGCATCGGGATTATCGACAACGTTGAAGTGCCGGGCGTAGCGAAGCACGTGGGGATAGACCACCATTGTCACTACCAGCGACAACAGCGACAATAGCATAAGTATTTGAATGTTGCTCATTTGTATTCTCTTAGTTTTTCAATATATCTCATGGCAAGACGAAACACATTATTTCTTATTCCATTCTGCCTGAAAGCACGCAGATGGTCGTTCATAATGTTCACGTGGCTCAGCCATCCACTTGTGGAAGCTCCTCCTAACCTCATCGTCACGAAATCCTTTTCTATGTATTTGACTTCTATGTTATGTATATAGATAAGACGCAACAGCTGTTCGAAATCTGCTGCCACCTTGAAACTCGTGTCGTACAAACCATTTTTTTGGTACACCTCACGTCGGCAATAGAAGCTCGGATGTGCCGGCATCCAGCCCTTGAGCATCCGTTCTTTCCTGAAATGCTTCGATGAGTAATATCTCACGCACTTTTTCAAATCACTACTCCTGACATAGTGAATGTCGCCATAAACAGCATCCAGCTTACTATTCTCAACAAAGGCCGTGGCTACAGTCTGCAGCACATCGTCGCTCGTATAGAAATCATCGGAATTCAACAGACCGATCACATCACCTGTTGCTGCCTCAATCCCCACGTTCATGGCATCGTACAAACCTTTGTCCGGACATGAAATGATTCTCATCCTGCCCTTGAACTGTGTCTCATATTCTTGGCAGATGGAAAGTGTGTCGTCTATTGACCCACCGTCCTTCACGATATACTCCACGTCTTTATAAGTCTGCCGAAGCACACTCTCTATCGTGTCGCGCACCGTTGCAGCACTATTGTATGTGGCTGTAATGATAGATATTTTCATATCGTATATGTTATTTAGCGACCTCTTATTTTATTATCTACAACAATAATTGAGTCATGGGGCTATTGGCAATGAAGTGTGCCACTGTAAATTTGAATTACATCATCTCCATCGATAGCCCGTCCCACTTAATATCCTGACCGCGAAACAGGTGACGCTGCATCATCTCCACTTTCTCTTGCAGCCTCGCAGGACTATACTTCTGAGGATTCCGCTTCACCTCGTAGGCCTCCACCTCGCCCTCAAGCGTCTCGGCAACAATGTCAATCTCAAAATCATCCCTGTTGCCTTTGGCATTGACACCTCCACTCTGCCACCAGCCACCGATTGTCATGTAGCGATGTGACTCCATCATCTTCTGTCTGAACCAACGCTCCAGGCTGATTCCCGAAAACGTCGTATAGTCATTCAACATGATCTGTTCCAAGGCCGGCAGGTTACCTATTTCAATAAGCGAAGCGTAGCGGTGAATATAGCGGAACCAGAAACGGAAAAAATTGTCTTGTATCTCGTACCGCACCGTCTGGCTGCCGCTCTTTGCACCCACGGGACGTTTCTTCTGGATGATGCCGTATTTCTCCTCCAGTATCTTCATTTGGCCGCCAAGGACCTTCATACCCAGTGAAGCCTCAATCTCGCTCTGCGTCACATCACCATGCGCTATCTGGTCCAAGATGCTGAAATAGGTGCCATACTGCTTGCCGAACTCTTGAATGAGCACCGACCGACCCTCGTCAATGAAGAAGCTGTCGCCGCTTGAGCACACATAGTGAATCATCTTCTTCATGCTGGTGCAGCGGTTGTTCATCAGTTGCTCAATATACCGTGGCACACCGCCCGTTATCGTCCATAGAGCCAGCAGGTCCTCATTCGTGTAATCCGCCTTGTAGTCCCCCAATATCTCACGCATCGTAGCCGTGGTGAATGGTTGTAGTCTTATCGTGCAGTCGTCACGCCCGAACAGCGGCTGCCCCTCGTCCTTGAAAATCTTCTCCATCATCCGAAAGATGCTGCCCGACACAATCAGACACACATTTGTTTGCTTCTTGTAGCGGTCCCACAGCTCCTGGATGTCGCTAAAGACACCAACATTCACATTGTCAAACTCCTGGAACTCGTCTATAAACAGCGTGAACTTCCTTCGTTTGCCAATCTCTAACAGCAGTTGCATCAGGCTCCTGAAAGTCGTAATGCCTTCGGGCATATACTCGTCAAGTTTCATGCGCACCTCCTCGCAGAATGTCCTTACCAGCGTTGTCTCCGTCTTACGTCCCACGAAGAAATACAAACCTGGGGCCTGCTCCTTAGTATCCTCCATCAGACGGTACACCAG
Source organism: uncultured Prevotellaceae bacterium (assembly GCA_900318815.1). Classification (GTDB taxonomy): domain Bacteria; phylum Bacteroidota; class Bacteroidia; order Bacteroidales; family Bacteroidaceae; genus Prevotella. Next base: position 3,295 of record ONMA01000032.1, on the reverse strand, counting down.
ACTGGTCTTACCCACACGTCTGCGACCCGTGAGCACCACGAATCTGGAATAGTCACTGAACGCCTGTTGCTGCATATCGTGCAGTTGGTTCATCTCTCGTTCCCTGTCATAGAACTTCTTCATACCACGCTTCTTTTATCGTCGTAAATTTTACGGTCATTAAAATTCACGTCGCAAAGATACTCATTTTTCGTTATCCTTCCAAATTTCCCCACCGTTATTATCGCCGTATCGATTTCCCAGACAATCATTCGTTTCTCGGGAAATACCTGTCAAGGTCTTCAAGCGTGGGGTTGGGGATATGGAAGATATCCTTTATCCGGGTAATCTCCTCGTCAGGCAGGTTCCACCATTTGATTTCCAATAGACGTTCTATGACTTCGGGCGAGAAGCGGTACTTAAGAACTTTAGCAGGCACACCGCCTACGACAGCAAACGGAGGCACATCCTTGGTAACTACTGCTCCTGCTGCAACAATAGCACCATCACCGATAGTGACCCCGTCGAGAATAAGACAACGAATGCCTATCCATACACCGCTACCAATTATTACAGGCTTATCACTTTCCCTAAAACCTGTATCTTTGCACCAATCATCATGCCATTTCCAACGATTCTTTTTGTAGAATATGCTATGAGGAGACAGGGTGTTGGTGGGATGTGCTCCTAAGCCAACAACGCAGTTCCTCGCTATAATGGTAAAATTGCCTACAGTTGTATTTAGCAACTCTGTATCAATGCAAATTCGAGAATGTCGCCCTACTTGAGAATGTAAGAGTTTTGCTTTCCTCTGCAAGGAAGTATATCGAGTAAATGAACTGGAGTGATCCCAATACGCAAGAAGTGAGATATCCTTGAAAAGTATCTTCTTCCACGAAAATAGTGAGGAAATATATTGTAACATAGTCAATTATAAATTACTTTTCTAATCATTTCCACCTGAAGGTGGGGATTGTATTTTTTGTCTATGACATCGTAGCAGTTCTGCCGTATTTGCTCACGGTCGAGACCATTAGTAAGCCATGTATGGATACTGTCAGCCAGACTGTCAACTTCGTTCTCCTTGAAAAAAGTTCCTGTCTTGCCATCCTCAATGGCTTCAAATTCAGGCATCTGATGACAGAAGTTGTTATGACTTATTACAGGTGTACCGAAAGTCATGGCATGCATGGCTGTCAGTCCCACATCTCCAGGCGATACGCATAAGTCTGCATTGTAGATAATTTGTGCTATTTGTTTTTCGTCATAGCAAGGACCATAGAACCAAACGTTATCTTGTAATTGGTGTTCCTTTACCAATACTTCAAGTTCTGCCTTCTTTGGACCATCGCCTACGTAGGTCATGTTCAACTTGACACCTTTATCACGTAGCATAGACATAGCATGGACAACCATATCTAATTTCTTGACATCTGTAAGTCTGCCAATAAAGATTAGATTGGGCAAGTCGTTATTGAAGTGGTTGCGATAGAACACCGTAGGCTTTAGCGTCTTGCGAACTTCCATTTCTTCATCGTATGCTAATGAATTGTAGAACACATGCAATTTCTCTTCTGGCACACCCCATTCAACCAATAATTTCTTGGCATAGTTCCCATAAAGAAGTGAAGCAGTCACGCGCTTCATCTTCCAGACTGTGAGCCACTTCTTGAGTCCACGCTCGTCACCGTATGCGCCATGCGACCACAAATAGACACGTTTGCCAAAAAGTGGAGCAAGCAACACGATGACCCAAGCAGAGATACATCCATGAACCCCTGTTGTGAACAGGTCTGTATAGTCACTCCAAAGTAACCGTATGGCTCCGTTTTGCCAATAAATAGGGCCATAGCCAATGTTGTGAAAGTAACCTTTGAAATTCTTCAGGCATGAGGTGTCAAGTTCCTTGATAGCCCCCTGCTTTCGCGAATCGCCAAAGAAGAAGTCAATGCCCAGTTCCTGATCCATGAGCATGAAGATGTTCTTGCGGTAATGCACAGAACTCTGATTAAAGAAACAAACTTTATGTTGCATGGCTTTTGAAAAAAATAATTATTTTGGATGCACGGTTCTCAATATGGAGTGGTTCCACTGAAGATAATGCTGCCTCTGCCATACGATGACGCAATTCGGGATTGGTCTTTAACTGCTGAATAGCATGACTAATCGCATTGATGTCCGTTGGTTCCACCATGATTGAATTACTCTCATTGAGGATGTCCCAGTTGAATTCTCTGTTTGATGATACAACAGGCAATCCACAAGCCATAGCCTCAACCACAGCATTGCAACAGCCTTCTTTGAGTGTTGGTAATACGAAAACATCGGCAGCGTTGAGGTAGCGTGGAACATCGCGGTGAGCCACTTTCCCCTTGAAGATAATGCCAGGGCAGTCTGGCTCCTCAGGACCAGCTCCAAGGAAAACCGATTTGATGTCAGGGTCATTGCAGGCATTGATGGCTTGCGCCAAGCGTTTGGCACCTTTCCGTTCATTGAACCATCCTACAAAGGCCACGACAAAGGCGTCTTTTGTGATGCCCAGCTTGTCTCGGCACAATGTTTTGTCGAGCTTACGGAACTGGTCAGCATTGACAGCATTCGGGATTACCTCACACTTACTCTCATCAGTCAACCCTAGTGCCAGGCTTTCTTGCTTGTTCTTTGTCGAAACACAGACTACTCCACTCAGATATTTACAAAACTCGTCTTTGTCTCTCCATTTGCTAATCATCTTGGCTATATTACTTTCACCAGTTGCCACGAACAGAGGAATGTTATGCTCCTTTGCAAAACGGAAACCTTCGTGTGCCTGTTCCCAAAAATGGCCATAGATAATATCCGGCTTACAGGGTAACCAACGTAAAGCACGATTGACAGCCCAGTCATGTAGCACCCACGAAATACGTTTTCCCCCAATCTCCAGCCGGGATGTGGTGATATAGTTTGGCCGAAATATGGTTATTGTGCCTTTCCCCTCATGTCGGATAACTTCTTTGCTTGCATAAATCCGTCGGTTGGCAGTAATGCTGTAGGGAGCTATCACCCAGCAATTGTGTCCCTGCTTGGCCCATTGTTCGACAAGCTGTGCCACGAATGTAAAAACAGCCCGCCGCTCGTCAGAATAATCGTATGAAATAATAACAATATTCATTATGGGTACTTTTTATCAGTATGGATTTGTTTGTCTTCTTCCATATAATTCCCCTAACCTTTTAAACGTAAAATTCCCTCAGACCGGTAAAGATTCCTCAAAACGAGGGGAAATAATCCTTTGCCTCTCTCATGGCATTCCCCTTACTTCAGCTTAGGTCTTCCT
>ONMA01000012.1 GCA_900318815.1 uncultured Prevotellaceae bacterium | reverse complement strand
CCGCTCGGCGACGAAAGGAGACGCTTGCCAAAGCAAGAAGGCAAGAAAGCCGAGTCCAGAGCAAGAACTTCTATGTCTTGAGCGTTAAGGACAACAAAATTGCTCAGCGGATAATTATGCGGTATTTTCATGCAAACAGTCCCCTGTCAGCTGCGACAGATTTGCAGGCCTTGGTGACTCAGCTGCATGTCGACGAAGCGGGCGTTGGCGTTCTGCGGATGCTGGTTGAGGATATGCCTGATGCGCATGGCGGCCTCGGGATCCTTGGCCACCATATAGAGATAGCCACCGCCACCGGCACCGGGGAGCTTGTAGCCCAGGCAGAGGTCGTCGATGAGGGCGGTGAGCCGGGCCACCTGCGGCGGGTTGGTGCCGCTGTCAAGCCGCCGGTTCTGCTTCCACGACTTGCGCACCAACAGTCCCATCTGCCGGAAGTCCTGGTGCTGAATGGCGTCGGCCATGTCGATGGCATGCTCGCGCATCTGCCCTAAGAGACGCAGTTCGTCGCGGTCGTTGAGGAACATACGACGCACTATCTCCGCCAGGATCTGCTTGGCCGTTCGGGTGATGCCCGTGTAGTAAAGCAGATGGCAGGCGGAATACTCGGGCTGCGTATAAAGGTCGTTGGGGAGCCAGCATACCTGCGGACGCTGTTCGAAGCCACGCCCCGTCTGCAGCAGCTTCACGCCACTCAGCAGTCCGCCAAACTGATCCTGCCAGCCGCCGCCCGTGGTGAGCATCTGCTCTAAGATGAGCGTGCGCTGCCCCATCTCGCCCTTGTCCCAGCCTAAGCCGCAGAAGTCGCTGAGTACGCCCAACACCGTGGCGGCCAGGATGCTGCTTGTACCCAAGCCGCTGCCAGCCGGAACAGCCGAGAACAACGTCAGTTCAATGCCTGCGCCGAAAGCCTCCAACTGCTCCTTCAGGGAGTTGAAACGCTCACTACAGAACTGGGGCAGGAATCCCGACAGGGTCAGTGCCGCCTTGGGGATGGAGAACGGCGAGCCAACACGGCAGAAGTCGGCCAACTGTTCGTAGGTCTCTACTACCTCGGTGGCCCCGTGGTCAATACTGTGCAGGATGATCTTAGGTTCGCGCGACGGCTTGAGGTAAGCCTGCAAGGGAGGCTGACCGTTCAGCTCGATAGCCACGTTGACCACGTTGCCGCCCTCATAGAGGCAATAGGGAGGCGTGTCGGTCCAGCCGCCGGCAATGTCGATGCGCACAGGACTGCGGCCCCACACCATCTGGTCCTGACAGACGGAAAGGCGAGGTATAAGCCCTCCCAAGCCCGCAAAATGCCCACCCAAGCCCTCCCGAAGGGAGGGATGTTTAGATAGATAATCCAATGAGTGGAGTGAGGATAGAGATGAATCTGTAATGGCCTGGCCGCAAAGGCCTTCGCGCAACAGGCTGAAAGCCTCTTGGCTACGGCCCCGGAACATGGCATCGTGGATGCGCGTAATGAGCGGGGCGCTGGCGGGCAGTTCGTCGGGCAAGGGCAAATGATGGCGGGCAAAGGTGCGGGCGGCATCGCCCAGGTCGAGCTGATAGAACACCGAGTGCTGCCAGTTGGCGGCAAGTGCCTGCCAGTTCTCGTTGCGGAACTGCTCGCGCTGGGCAAACAGACGGTCAAGGCGGGCCTCAGCCGACAGTTGCTCGGCACTCTTCGCCCCCCCTACGGCCCCCGAGGGGGCTTCTATAGTTTTGCTGTCAGTAGTCGGGTCTATAGTAGCCCCCTCGGGGGCAGAAGGGGGGGCCTGCACCACGGGAAACTGCTCGCGCTGCTGTTCCGTGCCGTCGAAACGGTCGTCGATGTGATAGCGGCGAATGGCATATTGCTCGTCGCCGATGGGCACCACGTCGATACATTCCCCAGGCTGCAGAGCGATGTGCCAGTCATTGCGGGGTACACCCGTGATGATATGGTCGTGGGTGAGCTGCCAGTGCGGACCTACGTGGCTGTTCTCAATCCAGACGTTCGTGTTCTCCTTCGTAAAAGTAATCTCGGTGATAGAGTTCTGTACGAAGATGCTGGGATGGGGCTTGCAGCCGAGGTGCATGATTTCGCGCTGGTCGGTAGTCAGGTTTTGCAGGCGCAGGGTCGATGCAATCATGTCGCGCGACGTGCCGAAATGATAGAACTCGCCACCGGGCAGGGGCAGGATGGCTACCGACAGCTCGCGCAAGGAGGCATCGTCGATGAGCGGGTCGGTGCCCAAGGCACGGCCGAAGTCGATGTAGAGGTCGTAGTATTGTGGTAAAAGCCCACCCAAGCCCTCCCAAAGGGAGGGATGTTTAGATAGATGAAGGGAGCGTGAAGAATCTGTACACTTCTCCATCAGCAACTTGACGGCGCGGTCGCTGAGCAGCCAAAGGCCGATGTCGGTCAGGTAATAATGGTCGCGTTGCAGTTGGCCGAGTTCCTCTACCGATGGTTTCTGCAACATCCTCTTCAGGGTGTTGGGTGTGCGACGGTCGCTTAGGAACACGCCGTGGTTGCAGGCTACTGAGGCATCGAGCCACAATCCGTAGCACACCACATCGGCCTCGGGGATGGGCAGCAGGGGCTGGGTGGCCCGCACCAGCACGTCGCCGCTGACCACCATCGTATGCAGCGACGACGGGGCCTGCTCCATGATTTGCTCGTAGATGGGCAGTTGCAGCGAAAGCAAGTCCTGGTCGAGCCGCTGTCCCCGGCTCCATCGGAACACGGGAATGGGCGAAAGCAGCTTGCCAGAAGGGGCGTAGGCCGGCAGCCGACGGCTCTGTCCGCCGGCATGCAGCAGGATGCGCTTCTCCCGCGAGAGCCAGTCCTCGAAACGGGAAAAGAGAACAGACCCTTGCGAATCGTCGGATAGTGTTTCGTCGTGCTGCATGGACTGGAGAAACGCCTGCCACAGCAGCCACACCGTGCCGCCGCCACTCCCCACGCGGTGGCCTACGGGGTCGCAGGTGCAGAAATACTCTTCGGGCGAAAGACCCGTTATCTGGTGGAACACGGTAGTGTCTTCTTCTGACGTTCTAACCAAGTTTGGCGGCAAGGATAGTAGCTTTTTCATTTGTTTTATGTTTTTTCGCGACGCAAAATTAATAAAAACATTGCAAAACGCACTATTTCTAAATAATTTATTGTAATTTTGTCGCGAAAAAACAAAAACCTAAGAGACGATGAAACTGAAAATCAATACTACGGAACTCCTTTCGAAGGATGGCATAAGCTTTGTGGTTCCTTTCTTCCTGATTACCTCGTGCTTTGCCCTTTGGGGCTTTGCCAACGACATGACCGGCCCTATAGTGAAGGCCTTCTCCAAGATTTTCCGCATGAGTGCCACGGAGGGTGCCCTGGTGCAGGTGGCTTTCTATTTGGGCTACTTTGCGATGGCCTTCCCCGCTGCCATCTTCATTCAGCGCCACACGTTCAAGTCGGGAGTCATCGTGGGCCTCACGCTCTTTGCCATCGGCTCGTTCATGTTCCTGCCGGCAAAGATGCTGGGCTTCTACTATCCCTTCCTGCTGGCCTACTTCATCCTGACGTGCGGTCTGTCGTTCTTGGAGACATCGTGCAACCCCTATATCTATTGTATGGGACCCGAGGAGACGGCCACCCAACGCCTGAACCTAGCACAGGCCTTCAACCCCATTGGTGCGCTCACGGGCATGTATATCGTAATGGAGCTGGTGCAGAAGCAGATGAGCCCGATGAGTACCGAGCAACGCCAAGACCTGAACAGCATGCAGTTCAACCTGCTGAAAGACCATGACCTGAGTGCGCTCATCGGTCCTTATCTCGGGCTGGGCGTGGCCACCATCATCCTGCTGCTGCTGATCCGTATCACCAAAATGCCCTTGGCGGGCGACAAGGCTTCCAACAAGGAGGTGGGCACGGCCTTTGAGGAACTGATGGAGGTGACGAACTATCGCAATGGCGTCATTGCCCAGTTCTTCTATGTAGGTGCCCAGGTCACCTGCTGGACCTTTATCATTCAGTATGGCACCCATGTGTTCATGGCTGAAGGCATGGAAGAGAAGGCTGCCGAGATTTTGTCGCAGAAGTACAACATCCTGGCCATGGGACTCTTCACCGTGAGCCGGTTCGTCTGTACGTGGTTCCTGAAATACATCCAGCCGGGACGGCTGCTCTCCATCCTGGCCATCCTGGCCATCTCGTTCACCATCGGAGTCATCCTGTTCCCCGACCGTAACGGCCTCTACTGCTTAGTGTGCATATCGGCCTGCATGTCGCTCATGTTCCCCACCATCTATGGCATCGCCCTGCGTGGCGTGGGCGAGAACGTCAAGTTTGCGGGTGCCGGACTGATCATGGCCATCCTCGGAGGCTCGTTCTTCCCGCCGATACAGGCCCTTATCATCGACTCCGGTGTCTCGTTCCTCGGTCTCTCGGCCACTAACCTGTCGTTTATCATCCCCCTAATCTGCTTCTGTGTCGTCGCAGTCTATGGCCACCGCTCCTACGTCACCCACTACATCCTGAACGAGATATAAAAAGCCCACCCAAGCCCTCCCAAAGGGAGGGATGTTTAGATAGATAATACAACTATCGCATGTACGAATAACTACAACGGATTACACGGATTATACGGATTATTAAACTCAACTTTCCCATCCTTTTAAAACCACGAATTTCACGAATTAAACTAATTTTTGCGACCTGCAAAGTTTGAATTCCCGTCTACTGCGATTGAAAGACGCTGAAAGCGTCACCTCTCAATAGCCGTGGGTCGGTACGACCTGCGGACAGTAGACAAGGGAGGGAAAAGCACCCTAAAGGGGTGCCCCATCATCATTGAGCGGCGACCCCTTTAGGGTCGATGTCACCATCCGTACCCTATCCGTAGGTCGTACCGACCCACGGCTATTGAGAGGTGACGCTTTCAGCGTCATTCGGAATTTCCAACCTTGCAGATCGAAAAAATTAGCTTAATTCGTGAAATTCGTGGTTAAAAAAATCCGTTTAATCTGTGTAATCCGTTGTTTAAAAGAAATTCAGGTGGTGGGTTTCTTGCGCAAGGCCAGTCCGAGAACCACGAGGACGAGGATGATGAGCAGGGCGAGCGAGACGTAGGCCACGGTCTCGGTCACTTCGACCGATCGCGGCTTGAAGCTCAGTTCCACCTGATGCTTACCGGCAGGTACCTGCAAGGCACGCAGCACGTAGTCCACGCGGCCCAGTTCGGCAGGCTTGCCGTCGATGGTGGCCGTCCAACCGGGATAGTAGATTTCCGAGAACACCACGACACCGCCCATAGCCGTCTCCACGTCGTAGTTGAGCTGGTTGGGTTCGTAGGCCGTCAGCTTCACTACGCTCACGGAGTCTTGTTGCCGGGCCTGTCCCAGCACGTCGCTAAACGTCTTATCGGCCACGGCTATATGGCGCAGGTTCACGCCCGAGAGTGCGTCAATCTCCTGATTGGCATTGTCCACGTAGCGCACCTCGTCCACCAGCCAGGCATTGCCGTAGGTGTAGGGGTTCTGTATGGGCACCGTCTGTCCGCCCTGCAAAGGCAGGATGAAGTATCGGGTATTGAGCATGTTCAGCACGGGGAAGATGCTGTCGCCATTCACCTTCGTCATGTCGCCCGCAGCCTCGCTAACGGCACGGAAGAGGGCCTGCATCTCCTTACCGATATGTTCGTCGATAAGCTCCTGATATCGGCGCAGCTTGGCGGGGTGGTAGCCACCGATGGACTTGTGATAATAGCTGGTCTCGTTCTCGTTGAAGGTGTTCGAGGCGAGGTTCAGTACGCGGTAGTCCATCGTCTGGTCGGCCAGGATCATCTCGTCGGTCTGCGTCTTCGGCTGTGCCTTCTCGCGCTCATACTTAGGCACGAACATAGCATCGTTGAGGTAGCGCTTGTTCACCTGCCACAGGTCGAGCAGGCAGAGCACGACAAGAATACCCACAAGCGGTTCGGCCTTCAGCTTCTTGGCTTTGTAGAGCAGCATCATGAGCGCACCGATGAGGATGACGGCAAACGAGCGCCAGCAGTCGCTGGTGAACATGGCCTTGCGCATCTCCGTCAGGTTGGCCAGGAACGGGTTCAGGTACTCTGCGGGCCACACGCGGAAGGCCTGCATCTCCTGACTTGAAATGAAGTCGAAGAACATGCCGGGCATGAGGGCGAAAAGGAGGCAGAAACCGGCGGTGAGGCCAAAGGAGATGAAAAGGTATTTGGGGGGTACGGGGGTGCGTGAGGGACTGGCCCCATACCCGCGCATCCACTCCCTCAATGCCAGCATGGCCAAGAGGGGGATGGTGAACTCGGCGATGACCAGAATGGAGGCCACCGTGCGGAACTTGGCATACATGGGCACGTAGTCGAGGAAGAAGTTGGTAAGCCCCATGAAGTTCTTGCCCCACGACAGCATGAAGCTCAGGATGGTGGCGGCCAGCAAGGCCCACTTCATCGGCCCCTTCACGATGAACAGGCCCAGGATGAAGAGGAACATCACGAAAGCTCCCACGTAGACAGGTCCCGAGGTGCCGGGCTGTTCGCCCCAGTATTGTCCTAACTGCTGATAGACCTGCAGGAACTGGTTGTCGGAGTGGGCCATAGCCGTCTTGTTCTGCACCAGTGGCACCGAAGCACCGCCTTTGGTGTTGGGGATGAGCAGGGTCCACGTCTCGCCGATGCCATACGACCACTGCGTGATGTAGTCGCGGTCAAGTCCGCTCGATGTCTGGTTGCTGGCATTCTTCTTCACCAGCTCGCTCTTGCCGCGCATGGTCTCCTGCGAGTACTGCCAGGTGTGGTACAGGTTCGAGAGGTTGACCAGTATGCCCAGCAGACCGCCCACCAGGCAGACCGCCGTGGCTTTCAGGAAGTGCAGGTAGCGCTTCTGCTGGATGGCCTCGACCAGATAGGCAATGAGCATGAACAGGATGATGAAGAGGTAGTAGTAGGTCATCTGCACGTGGTTGGCATGCACCTCGAAGGCGGCAAAGATGCCCGTCAAGATAAGGCCCCACAGGTACTTGCCCCTGTAGGCCAGCACAATACCGGCAATCATCGGGGGCAGATAGGCCAGTGCCCACACCTTCCAGATGTGGCCGGCGGCAATGATAATCAGGAAATAGGTGCTGAAGGCCCACATCACGGAACCCAGCGCAGCTAAGTGCCAGCGGAAGTCAAAGGCACGCAGCAGGATATAGAAGCCTAACAGATAGGCAAACAGGAACCAGACGTTCTCTGGCAACCACAGGTGATAGGCACTCTCGGCCACAGAGAGCGTCGTCGTACTGTTGTAGGACGGCGAGAGCTGATAAGTGGGCATGCCCGAGAACAGCGTGTTGGTCCAGCGGGTACGCTCGCCTGTGCGGTGCAAGTACTCGGAAGACTCCTGGGCGGCACCCACGCCGGCCGACGAGTCATGGCGGAAAAGAATGCGTCCCTCCATGTCGGCAGGGAAGAAATAGGCGAAAGCCAGAACGGCAAAAAGCAGGACTACCAGCACGTCGGGTAGCCATTGTTTTAAGAGTTTCATATCATTATATTTAATTTATGCATGCAAAGGTACAACTTTTTTCTTTTTTTTCGTACCTTTGCAAACAAAAAGCGTATGAAAATAGGAATTATTGTAGCAATGGACAAGGAACTGCGCCAGCTCCAGTCGCTATTTACCGATGGAAACGTGATGGTGCAGAAGTGTGGAATAGGCAAGGTGAACGCCGCCTTGGGGGCTCAGCGCATGATTAATGAGTTCCATCCCGACGTGATTATCTCCAGTGGTTGTGCCGGAGGGAATGGCGACGACATCAACGTGCAGGACGTGGTGGTGAGCACCGAGCTGTGCTATCACGACGTGTATTGCGGCACCGCCATCGACAACACCACCCAGTATGGACAGGTGCAGGGCATGCCCGTGAGGTTCAAGGCCGACCCGTGGCTGCTGAAGAAGAGTGGAGAGCTTAGAGTGAAAAGTGAACACTCTTCACTCCATCACGGCCTGATCGTCACAGGCGACTGGTTTGTCGATTCGAAAGAGAAGATGCGCGAGATTATCGGGCACTTCCCCGAGGCCAAGGCCGTGGACATGGAGTCGGCTGCCATCGCACAGGCGTGTTATATAAATAAGGTGCCGTTCATCTCGTTCCGCATCATCAGCGACATTCCACTTCGCGACACCAATGCCTCACAGTATCATGATTTCTGGAACACCGTGGCCGAGAACTCCTTCCAGATGACCCGCACATTCGTAGAATCCCTTCAAATCCCCTTATAACCAGCATGGAAGTCATTCAAAGTTTTACTATCGACCATACCCACCTGAAGCCGGGTATCTACGTCTCTCGCGTAGATAAGGGCTTTACTACCTTCGACCTGAGAATTACGGAACCCAATCAGGAGCCGGCGGTGGCTCCATCTGCCATACACAGTCTGGAGCACCTGATGGCTACTTGGTTCCGCAATTCCGAGGTAAAGGATGATGTGGTGTACGTAGGCCCCATGGGTTGCCTCACGGGCATGTATATCATCATGACGGGGACTTACTCCGTGGAGGACATGCGACGGCTGACGATGGAGTGCCTCAGATGGATCCTCACGCAGACAGAGGTCCCGGCCACGCGCCCGGAGGCCTGCGGCAACTATCTGCTGCACGATCTCCCAATGTGCAAGTGGGAATGTGCGCGCTACCTCGACCGACTGGAGCACGATTTTCACTGCGAATACACCAAGCTTCAGATTTCCCTTGACGACGGCAAGGTCTTTGCCGACGCATAGGCAAAGACTACCGAGCGAACTTCTTGCCGCCACGGATGTAGAGGCCGCGTGCCGGTGCTGACGACAGGCGCTGGCCGCTGAGCGAATAGATGGCGGTCGGCTTGTGCTGTGTGTCGTTCGCGTCCTGCAGGGTGATGGCGGCAGTATCTTCCTCGCCCATATACTGGCCAATGAAGAAGATGATGCCCGTACTCTGCTCGCTAATGATGTAGAAGAACGGACGGTTGGCATGGAAGTCTATCACCATCGGCATGGCATCCGTCACGTCAATCACAGTGACGGCAGCCGCCTTGGTTCCCTCCTCGTCAAGCTCGATGACGGCTTTCTGGAACATGTCGCTGATGAAGACGGCACGGTTACCGAAGTACGGGAACTCGGCATCTACTATACTGAAAGCCGTGGGCATACCCAAATCCGACATCGGCTGCACTAACTGAAGATCCGTTTCGGTCTTGATGCGGGGCATCTTCAGGTTTACCGTACTTTTGTAGCCCTCTACTTGCCAGTTGTGACCGTCTATCTGACTGAGCACGTCGTTGACGGTCTTACCCTCACGGGGCAGGAATACGGTCATCTGGTAGGCTCCGTTGCCATAGGGCAGACATACGGCCTGATACAGTTCGTTCTCAGTATACTTGAAATCGGCCGTCTGGCGCATCATCGGCACCGTGTTACCGCCGTCGAAAGCCTCATCGCGGGTATCTGCCTTGTCAAATTGACTGGCCCAGATACCCTTGAAGTAGATGGCATTGAGCAGATAGCTACAGGCATCTTCATTGAATGAATCTTTGGTAGGGAACACCTTGGGAATCATGCCGTGCGTATGGTCGCAGGCCCACTGGTTGATAACTTCCCAGGTCACGCCATCGTAGAAGTTGCGTGACTCAGGCTGCGCGTCGTAGAACTCATTGGCCTTATCGACGAATCCCTGTTGCAGGTCGTAGTCCTTGCCGCTGTTCACGTAGATGGTGTTGGCAATCTCGGCTGCGGTGTTCTCGTCGAGTGTCGGGGTCTCGTTGAGCAGTTTGCGGCAGAAGTTGTTGATGCCGTCGGCCCCGGCCTCGCCAAATCCTAACACATCGCAAATCTCCTGCTGCGTCTGTCCAGCGGCTCCGTTGTTCAGCATGCCCAGGGCGTAGGTGATGCTCAGCGGCGACATGATGCTGCTTCTCGTGCCTCGGGTTTCGCGGAACAGGCGGAAGGCGAAGTCGTTGTTGCCCGCCACTAACTGGCGCTCGCCGTCGGACAGTTCAATGTACCTGGGAGCCTGGAAGTCCTGGGCGGTAAAATAGATTCCTCCACCAGTCACGTAGTCGAACTCCTCGTAGTCGCAGATGCAGTTCATCGGGAAGATGGGATCGCCAAACAGCCCGTATCTCATGCCGCCGACTCCTTCTAAGCTCTCATAGCCTACTCCCTCTACGCCCACATAGCGGCCTCTTGAAGCACTGGCAGGGTAGCAGAAGCGCCGAAACGTCTTGCCGTAGACCATGATGGTCTCGATAACGGGTGTCGCGTCGGCAGCATGGCCGTTTCTCAGGTCCGACAGCAGTTCCTCCTGGGCATTCTCCCTGTTGGCCACACCATAGATTTTCCCATCGTCCTCGCGATAGGCTCCGTAATACTGCAGAGCGCCCTGCTTATAGTTCTCATGGCTACGCCGATAGACCTTCATGTACGGAAGACCGTTAATCACGGTATCGCCCATCAGCGTGTACGACACAGGAAAGATGGTCTCGTCATAGGCGTTGGCGGGTTGCTCTTTCTCTTCAAAGTGGTGGTGTGTGTACCACCATGTCTTGCCCTGCACCAACATGGGGCGGAGGACATCGTCGGCCATGGCTGAGAGCGACAACAGCATGGCGCAGGTAACGATAGAAACTTTTTTCATCATAATAATGTTTTTTATTGGTGATAATGGATAGGCAAGGAAATTCGCAAGCCGAAGGGCAGGGAAAAGGTAACGGGATGGGTGGTGTTCCAGGTGTCAACGCCGTTGTCGTTGTTGAAATAGTGGTGCAGGCGAGGCTCCACGAAAAGATGCAGATAGGGCGTCAGCTGGTACTCGGCACCTACGCCGAAATCTATCGACCACATTGCGCCAGGGTGCAGCCGCTCCGTTGCCGGGTCGACGGGGCTGCCATCGAGCCAGTAGACACGCTCCACGGTGGAGCGCAGGGGCAGGTGCAGCGAAAGTCCAGCGGTGGAATAAACGTGCAGATGTCTACCGAGCGGCTGGTTCCATGACAGCGAGAGGGGGATGCCTAAGTATTGCACCGTCTGATCCTGATGCAACGCGGCGAAACTGTTACCTATACGGGTCTCAGACTTCAGGCGTGTGTACTCTATGCCTGTACCCACCTGCCAGTGGTCGCTAAGCTGATAACGCAATGAGAGCGACAGGGTGAGGGGCATGTGGTGGCGGGTCAGCGTGTCGCAAATGCCAGCATTGATCATCGCGTCGGCGTATGGCAGCAACCTTCTGTCATCAGGGTTGCTCATGCCGCTATAGGCCAAGGCCAGCGACCAGCGATTTTCTTCCCTTCTCGTATGCTGCTCAGCTGGTTTTACAGTCGATACTACTGGCAGTTCAACTGGATATTTCATCTGGCTGCTGCAAGTATCAGGTTTTTCAATCTGGGAATCGCACGGTATAGGCTGGGATTCTTCTCGGTCGGATGGCAAATCTGTCCGAACGCTACAGGTCGGCATATTGTTAGCCCGAACATTAGCCCGCTCATGGTTAGCCAGAACGTTTGACTGGACGGTAGAGCTATCAGCCTTAGCGTTAGCTGGTCCATTCTCCTGCATGGTAGAGACTGTCGTTTCCCTATCGGGGGAGATAAGTGGGACTATTATCACGGCCAAGAACATCAGCAATAATGGAATCAACATGCGGCGCAGGGCTTGTTTGGCGCGATAGAGCTGCGACGATGACGTGTGTGGCTCGATACCCAAGAGGGTCGCTATCTGCAGGTGGTTCATGCCTTCGAGCACCGACAGGCGGAACACACGGGCGTAGCCCTCGGGAAGTTGGTCGACCAAGTGCAGTATCTCGTCGTAGTTCATGGGAACGGGGTTCTCCATCAATGACTTGTCGGCTTTTTCCACTGCGTTCAGGTCTACGGTGGCGTGCAACTTCTGCTCGCGCAGATAGAGCAGGCAGACGTTTCGCATGACGGTGGTGACCCAGGCATCGGCCTTCTCTGGACTCTTCAGCTCGCCTATACGACTGAACATCAGCAGGAAGGCGTCGTGCAACAGGTCGTCGGTCACCGACTCGTTGTGTACGTAGTGCAGGCAGATGCTGCGCAGACGCTCATAACAGACCGAATAAAACTGCCCGAAAGCCGTCCGGTCGCCCTGCTGCATGCGCTCAACTATGGGGCCTAATTCCTTCATCACGTTCATTCTTTTTTCCCGTTTCGTACAAGCACTTTCTTCCCGTCGAGGATGTAGAGTCCATTGGGCAGGTTCTCGCTGTTGAGTCGCTGTCCGCTGAGCGAGTAGACGGAAGTCTGGTTGGGGCGTGTTTGGGCGTTTGGACGATGAAAGACTG
This sequence comes from uncultured Prevotellaceae bacterium, assembly GCA_900318815.1. GTDB lineage: Bacteria > Bacteroidota > Bacteroidia > Bacteroidales > Bacteroidaceae > Prevotella. The sequence continues at coordinate 106,784 of ONMA01000012.1, read as the reverse complement.
TCTGATTGCCCTTATCGTTGGGATTGTCATCGGCTCCCCACACGCTGTTGCTGAAGAAAAGGAAATGGGGACCGTCTGTATCGGGTGCTCCATCTATATCGCCACCATTTGTTGAACCGCTTGACATGGCATCTACGTCTGGACAGGTTGTTACCACCATGCACGCGCGGAAAGGAGCCAACACACTGGGGGTGACTGTTTGCTTGAAACGGTTTTCGGAAGGAACGTACAGATAGGCCGTGTCAGGGAGTTGGCAGCTCACCGTCGTTCCCATCATACTATAGTCACTACCCTGACTGACGGCCTCGCGCGTCGTGGGTACTTCGGTGTCCTCGCCCATGAACAATAGACGCGAGCCCACGTAGACCCCCAGGATGTAGGGCTGGTAGGCCTCCATCTGTCGTATGCTGTTCACAAGTTCGATGTTCAGTGAGTTGCCCGCATTACCCGTGTACTTCAGGATTTTCAACAGGCTGGTTTGCTGTGTGTATGGCTGTCCGTTGACGTCGTAGAGCATCACCTCACTGGGACAGAACGGCAAGACCAGCGTCTTGGAGTAGCCGCCGCAGCTTCCTTCGCAGGTGGGCTTCATCAGGAAAGAGATGAATGCCGTGTTGAATGTCAGCGGACAGAAGAAGTCATAGTCTTCGTCGAGGCGTATGGTCTCCGACTGCATGCCGCGTACCACGTTGTGCGTGTCGGCATCAAGTCCCTCGGGCTGTGGGTCGTTGGCATGGAGGTAGTACAGACAGTTGGGATTGGCCTGTGCGGCATCAATGACGAGCATGGTGTTTGTGCGCCCCATGTCCCGTAGGTCTACGGCAACGGCCTCGAGGGGGATGTGAACCACAGGCGATGGCTGCTGGGTGATGGTCAGTGGGTGCTGCACGCCATCGGCAGTCCAGTAGGTGTGGTAGATGGTCTGTGCGTTTATCGTCAGCCCCATCAGCAGGGCTATGCAGGATAGTAATAGGTGCTTCATAACGGTGACATTTATTTTAGATGTTGTTTCCCTATAGATGCAGAATGTGGCAAATGACTGCACGGGCTTAACGTTTTTTCAGTTTTAACTGGCCTCCCTCAATGTAAAGACCTTGCTTGTGGGAGTGCAGGCGACGACCCTGCAAGTCATAGGCGGTGGGGAGAGCCGTGGAGACCGTCATCTTCTCAATAACGTCAGTGAGTCCGCTGAACGACCATCGCTCGGCCAGCCGTTGCGGCTGAGCCGTGATGCCAGGGGTCTCGGGCCTTCTGTCGTGGACGCAAGCGTAGTCGAAGGCTTCCCGCATGCTGATGTACCCGTCGACGTTCTGGTCGGAAAATACGGGGTTGCCCTCCTCGTCGTGCTGGGCGATGGCGCAAGTCCAGTGATAGACAAACTCGTCGTAAGGACGGTCGGGGCAGGCCCACGACAACTCGTCGGCAGCACATGCAGTAACGACGATGCGCCCTTCACCCTGTAGGCAAGGCACAAAGGCTCCGGCATGGCAGTGGCCCAGGACGATGGCCGTCGATGATACCTGCAGCGGACTGAGCATAGCGGCCAGTTCGTCGGGCTGTAGTTGTTCGTTGTTCCATAGCCAAAGGCAGGCCTCGCCCGTCTCATTCGTGTCGGCATGGTCTACTACATATATAAAAAGGTGGTCGCTGGTCGATAGCACATTGCACAACTGCGTCATCGTCTGCATGAGGTTCTGCCTTGTGGCGGCTAAATGCAGGTCGGGCAGTCCATCGCCATCGAGGTCGGTAGGCGACGAAGCGAAGCCCATAGCTCCCGAGCGCAGCATGTCGGGAGCCGGGTCGTCACCGTCGCTCATCAGCAGGATGATGCGCTGCTGGGGCAGGTGGCAGTCGTGCCGCAGGGTGCGGTAGAGAAAGGCACAGTCGTTCCAGTAGCGTTCATGGTTCATCAGCCGGCTGCGTCCGCCGCTCAGGATGACGGCATAGAAATGGTCGCTGACGTTTTGCGCCCAAAGCGTGCAAAACATCAGCGACCACAAAATGACAAATGCGATTCTTTTCATGACAAGACCTTTATAAATAAAAGATACTTATCGGCTAAAAAGACTGCACGAGTGTCGCGCTGTTTAACATTATTTACGAGACATGTTGGCCTTTTTGCGCTGGTCGTGATCCAGGATAATCTTGCGCATGCGCATCGACTTGGGTGTCACCTCTACCAGTTCGTCCTCCTTGATGTACTCAAGGCACTCTTCTAAGGACATGACCGTCTTGGGGATGATGCGGGCCTTGTCGTCGGTGCCCGAAGCACGCACGTTGGTAAGCTGCTTGGCCTTGCACACATTGATGACGAGGTCGTTGTCGTGTACATGCTCGCCCACCACCTGACCTAAGTAGACCTCCTCGCCCGGGTCGATGAAGAACTTGCCGCGATCCTGCAGTTTGTCAATGGCGTAAGCGTAGGCGGTGCCCGTCTCCAAGGCAATCATCGAACCGTTCACGCGGCGCTCAATCTCGCCCTTGTAGGGCTGGTACTCCTTGAAGCGGTGGGCCATGATGGCTTCGCCCTGCGAGGCGGTGAGCACGTTGGTGCGCAGGCCGATGATGCCGCGCGAGGGCATCTGGAACTCTATGTTCACACGCTCCCCCTGGCTCTCCATCGAGGTCATCTCGCCCTTGCGGCGCGTCACCATGTCAATCATCTTCGAGGCAAACTCCTCGGGCACGTTGATGGTCAGCTCCTCGACGGGTTCATATCTGGCCCCCCCTACGGCCCCCGAGGGGGCTTCGTTAGTCAGGAGGGATTGGTCTATAGTAGCCCCCTCGGGGGCAGAAAGGGGGGCATATTTATATATTACCTGCGGCTGTCCCACCTGCAGCTCGTAGCCCTCGCGGCGCATGGTCTCGATGAGCACGCTCAGGTGCAGCACGCCACGGCCCGAGACCACCCACTTATCGGTAGAGTCCTCGAAAGGCTCTACGCGCAGGGCCAGGTTCTTCTCCAGCTCGCGCTCCAGCCGGTCGTTGATATGGCGCGAGGTGACGAACTTGCCTTCCTTGCCGAAGAAGGGCGAGTCGTTGATGGTGAAGAGCATCGACATCGTCGGCTCGTCGATGGCTATCGGGGGCAGCGGCTCGGGGTTCTCCAAGTCGCAGATGGTGTCGCCAATCTCGAACTTGTCCAGTCCGATGACGGCACAGATGTCGCCGCACTCCACCTGGCCGGTGCGTGAGTGGCCCATGCCGTCGAAGGTGTGCAGTTCCTTGATCTTCGTCTTCTCTGTTGTGCCGTCGCGGTGGCACAGCGTCACCAGCATGCCGTCCTTCAGCGTGCCCCGGTGTACGCGACCTACGGCGATGCGACCTGTGTACGAGCTGTAGTCGAGCGAGGTGATAAGCATCTGGGGCGTGCCCTCAAGTTGCGTCGGGGCGGGAATCACCTCGACAATCTTGTCAAGCAGATAGGTGATGTCGCCGGTGGGCGTGTTGTAGTCCTCGCCCATCCAGCCGTTCTTGGCCGAGCCGTAGACCACGGGGAAGTCCAGCTGGTCTTCGGTAGCGTTGAGTGAGAACATCAGGTCGAACACCATCTCGTAGACCTCCTCGGGTCGGCAGTTGGGCTTGTCCACCTTGTTGACTACGACGATGGGTTTCAACCCTATCTGCAATGCCTTCTGTAGCACGAAGCGTGTCTGCGGCATGGGGCCTTCGAAGGCGTCGACCAGCAGCAGGCAGCCATCGGCCATGTTGAGCACACGCTCCACCTCGCCGCCGAAGTCTGAGTGTCCCGGGGTATCTATGATATTGATCTTAGTGCCTTTCCAGTTGATGGAAACGTTCTTGGAAAGAATGGTAATGCCGCGTTCGCGTTCCAGGTCGTTGGCATCGAGAACCTGATTGCTCAGGTTCTGCCCGTCGCGGAACAGCTTGCCTGCCAGCATCATTTTGTCCACGAGTGTCGTCTTGCCGTGGTCCACGTGCGCAATGATTGCGATGTTTCTGATGTCTTGCATTTGATGTGTCCTTAAAATCGACTGCAAAGGTACAAATAAAAAGGGAAACTTTTCGTATCTTTGCCAAAAATATGCTTCATTATCATTCAGAAACTGTCTTATTGCCTTTTTTTTCGAGTCTTTTATCGGTCTATCCGCTTCGCAACTGAACTTACAGGCTATTGACGGCCTCAACAGTAAGTCCTGTGTACTTGGCTATCAGCTCTGCCGGCATGCCGTCGGCCTTCATGCGGCGGGCATTCTCCCGATTAGCTTCCTTTATGCCCTCAGCACGACCCTCAGCACGACCCTCAGCAAGGCCCTCATCACGACCCTCGATCTTGCCCTTGATGAAACCGTCATCATAGAACACGCGCTCTCGGTAGACGGCATCCCAGAAACGGTCGTAGGCAATGAGCTGGCCCTCTGTATAGGCAGACCTCTCAAGTATCTTCAGGGCCTTGGCCGTGTCGGGGTTCTCCAACAGCTCGGCGGGAGCCTCCTCCGTCTTGGTGTTGATTTCCGTGAGGAAACGTAGCCACAACACGGCCATCTTCCTTTGTGCAATGCTCTTTGGCTTAAATTTTGGCAGTTCTATGAATATGAAGCGAAGGCCCTCAATACGACGGTCGGTATGTGCCACGTCTACGATGGCATAGTCATGGTAGAACTCGTCGGGGTCAGAATCGAAGCCCGTGTCGTTAATAAGGTTCAGCGAGTAGACGGGCTGTATCAACTTGTACTTCTCGCCGGCCTCCAATTGCTTCACCACAGCCTTGGCAGCATTGAGGATGACGCGCTGGCGGAACTCGTTGTTCCAGTTCAGTTGCATCTCCACGATGAACTCCCTGCCACCCGTCTCATGGCAGCGTACATCCACTACGCTATTCTTTTTTCCGGGATTCTCAGGCACCAGTTCGGCTGGCAGGTATTCCAGATGCTCTATCTGCTTCCCCTCGTCGAGTGGCAGCAGCGCGTTGAGAAGGCTTATTAGTAAATCCTCATGCTCGAATATCAGCTTGAAGGTCAAGTCGGCCTTCGGGTCCAAGTATTTTCCTATCATATCTTAATCATCAATGAACAAAAAAAATGTACGTACACGAAATGCACCATGCAAAATTACAAAGAATTTCGAAATCAACAAAGAAAAACAAGGGAAATTTAGAGGGGAAACAACCGATGAACATTTTTTTCCAAACCATGCAGTTATAGAAACGTTAGGAAAGGTTAAAAGGTTTTGTCAGTTTCAGGAAAAAGAGTAACTTTGCAGCGATTTTGGCTTAAAATGCACTATTGCATGAGAAAAAAACAAAAAAAGACCTCGCGCCACAGTGGCATGCAGGTCGTTACATTATGTATTAGCACGACGATGGTACTACTGCTTTTAGGACTGGTAGTACTGTCTTCATTTACTGCCCACAACCTCTCCGACTACGTGAAAGAGAACCTCATGGTGACCATCGTTCTGGACGACAGCGTATCGGCAAAGGAAGGCCTGGCATTCAGCAAGCAGTTGGAGAAGCGTTGCTATGCCCGTCAGGTAAACTTCATCAGCAAGGAGGCCGCGCTCGAGGAGCAGACCGCCGCGATGGGCAGCGACCCGTCGGAGTTTCTGGGCATGAACCCCTTTGTGGCAACGATTGAGATGCGGGTACACGCCGACTATGCTAATAGCGACTCGCTACGGCTCATTGCCAAGGTACTGCGCAGCCACAAGTCGCTGGTGAGCGACGTAGCCTATCAGGAGGACCTGACCAACAGCGTGAACCGCAACCTACAGCGGACATTGATTGTGCTGCTGGGTCTGGCCGTGCTGCTCATCATCATCAGCTATGTACTCATTGCCAACTCCGTGAAGCTGAACATGTACTCCCGGCGCTTCGCCATTCACACCATGAAATTGGTGGGAGCCAAGTGGGGATTCATCAGGAAGCCATTCCTGAAGCAGGCCCTCACCATCGGAGTGGTGTCGTCGCTGCTGGCCTGCTGCGTGCTGGGAGGCATCGTCTGGTGGCTCTACCAGTATCAGCCCGGCGTGGAGGAGGTGATAGGACGCAACGAACTGATTATTACGGGAGTGGCCGTGGTGGTCTTCGGATTCCTGATGATGCTGCTCTGCACGTTGCTGTCGCTGAACAAGTTCCTGAGAATGACAGCCGAGGAAGTATGTAAAATCTGATAATTGAGAATAAATATGGATAAGAGAAATTTAGCTTTTGGACGGATGAACTTCATCCTGCTGGCCGTGAGCATGCTCGTGGTCATCATCGGGTTCGTTTTAATGGGTGGCAGTGGCTCCACGACCGAAGCCTACCAGCCCGACATCTTCAGCGTCCGCCGCATCAAGGTGGCTCCCGTGGTGTGCCTGCTGGGCTTCGTGTCAATGGTCTATGCCGTGGTTCGCAAGCCGGGCAATGACAAACCGGCCATTGAGGAATGACAACTGATAATTAAAGAAAAAACAAGAAGAAATGGATTGGATACAAGCCTTGATCCTGGGCATCATACAGGGTCTCACGGAATATCTGCCCGTGAGCAGCAGCGGCCATCTGGCCATCGGGCAGGCTTTGTTTGGAATGAACGACGGTGCCGACAACCTGGCATTCACCGTAGCAGTACACGTGGCCACCGTAATGGCCACGCTGGTCATCCTTTGGCGCGAGATACTCTGGTTGCTCACGGGCGTCTTCAAGTGGGAGATGAACGAGGAGATGCGCTATGTGATTAACATCCTGGTGTCGATGATACCCGTAGGCTTTGTGGGACTCCTCTTCAAAGAACAGGTAGAGGAAGTCTTTGGCAGCGGACTGGTCATCGTGGGCGTGTGCCTGCTGATTACGTCATCGTTGCTGGTATTCTCCTACTACGCCAAGCCCCGCCAGAAGGAGCACCTCTCCATGAAGGATGCCTTCATCATCGGCATTGCGCAGGCCTGCGCCGTACTTCCCGGCCTTTCCCGCTCCGGTTCTACGATAGCTACGGGTCTGTTGTTAGGCAACAAGAAAGAGAAACTGGCCCAGTTCTCCTTCCTCATGGTCATCCCGCCCATCTTGGGCGAAGCCTTCCTCGACTTGATGAAGGTGGCCAAGGGCGAGAGCATGATGGGAAACATCGAGACCCTGCCCCTGGTGGTAGGTTTCGTGGCAGCATTCGTCAGCGGATGCTTCGCCTGCAAGTGGATGATCGACATTGTGAAGCGGGGCAAGCTGCTCTATTTCGGCATCTATTGCGCCATGGCAGGAGCAGTGACGCTGGTCTGGGGACTTCAGTAAAACGGTGGCCAAGCAAGCACGGGATATGAACTTTCAGGAAGGAGCATTCATCTATATCAACAAGCCCTACCGCATGTCGTCGTTCGGAGCCCTGGCCCACGTGAGGCACGTACTCTCGCGGCGGCTGAAGGTGAAGCGGATAAAGACGGGGCATGCAGGGACGCTCGACCCCCTGGCCACGGGCGTGCTGATACTGTGTACGGGCAAGGCCACCAAGCGCATCGAGGAGCTGCAGGCAGAGTCGAAGGAATACACGGCAACGCTACAGTTGGGAGCCACGACCCCCTCGTTCGACCGCGAGCACACCGTCGACATGACCTATCCCACGAAGCATATTACCCGCGAACTCATCGAGCAGACGCTGAAGCAGTTCGAGGGCGACCAGATGCAGGTGCCCCCACTCTACTCGGCGGTGATGGTCGACGGCGACCGTGCCTACAAGCTGGCCCGGCAGGGCTGCGAGGTGGAACTGAGGGCCAAGCCCATCCACATAGAAAAGATTGAACTGACCGACTTCAATCCCGCGCTGATGCAGATGAGCATCCGCGTGGATTGCGGAAAAGGAACCTACATTCGCTCGCTGGCCCGCGACATCGGCAAGGCACTTGGCAGCGGTGCCTTCCTCACGGCTCTTTGCCGAACAAGGGTGGGCAAGGTGAGGATAGAAGACTGCCTGACGTTCGACAACCTTCCCGAATGGATTGAGAAAAGCATTAATGAGATATGAAACTGTCACAATTTAAATTCAAACTCCCCGAGGAGCTGGTGGCACTCTATCCGCCACACCGCGTCTTCGAGAACGAAGACGGCACCATAGAGCGTGTTTACAGCAGAGACCAGTGCAGGCTCATGGTCGTCCACAGGAAAAGCAATAGGATAGACCTCTTCAAGAAGGACGAGACGGGAGCCGACACGGATCAGTACATGACCTTCCGCGACATCTGCGACTACTTCGACGAGGGCGACACCTTCATCTTCAACGACACGCAGGTGTTCCCCGCCCGTCTGTACGGCACGAAGGAGAAGACCGACGCGAAGATTGAGGTGTTCCTGCTGCGCGAGCTGAACGAGGAGCTGCGTCTCTGGGACGTGCTGGTGGAGCCGGCCCGCAAGATACGCATCGGCAACAAGCTGTTCTTCGACGACGACGGGCCAATGGTGGCCGAGGTGATTGACAACACCACGAGCCGCGGTCGCACGCTGCGATTCCTCTACGACTGCCCTCACGATGAGTTCAAGCGCGAGCTGTTCGACCTGGGCCAGGCTCCGTTGCCCCGCTATATCGTGGACCGCCGCCCCGCCGAGGCCGACGACATGGAGAACTTCCAGACCATCTATGCCAAGAACGAGGGAGCCGTCACTGCCCCGTCAACGGGTCTGCACTTCAGCAAGCAGCTGATGAAGATGATGGAGATACGCGGCTATGGCTTTGCCTACGTCACGGTTCATTGCGGACTGGGTTCCTTCGACCCGATTGAGGTGGAAGACCTGACCAAGCACAAGATGAACTCCGAGCAAATGTTTGTCACAGCCGAGGCCTGCAAGATAGTGAACGATGCCAAACGCGCCGGGCACCGCATCTGCGCCGTGGGTATCAGCACGGCCCGTGCCACCGAGACTGCCGCTGGCACCGACGGACTGCTGAAGGAGTTTGAAGGCTGGACCAATAAGTTCATCTTCCCCCCCTACGAGTTCGGCATGGCCAATACGCTCATCACCAACTTCTACCATCCCGAGTCCACCATGATGATGGCCACGGCGGCTTTCGGCGGCTACGACCTGGTTTGCGATGCCTACAAGCTGGCGTTGAAGCATAAGTACATGTTCGGATGCTACGGCGATGCCCTGCTGCTGATGGACGACTGACCATTGTTCTATGCACGAGGTGTTCTTAGGACTGGGTTCAAACATGGGCGAGCGTGAGTCGCTGCTCTGCAGAGCCTGCGAAGAGATAGAAAGGCTGATCGGACCTATTACGGCCCGGTCGGCCTTTATAGAGACCGAGCCTTGGGGCTATGCGTCGGAAAACAAGTTCCTCAATGCGGTGGTCCGATGCCACACGACGCTGGAGCCAATAGCGGTGCTCGATGCCGCACAGCTCATTGAGCGCAGGCTGGGCAAGAGCGCGGCACATGCCACCGACAGGAGCGAAAAAGAAAAGCCGGTCTTCAAGGACCGGCCGATAGATATAGATATATTACTGTATGATTGCTTAGTGATGCACGAACCCCGTCTCGTCATCCCCCATCCGCTGATGACTCAGCGCGACTTTGTGATGATACCCTTACGTCAGGTACTGAAAGGAGCCGACGATGAAAAATATCAAGACCTCATCAGCAAGTCGGAATGTAGGCATTTTGACTGACTGCATTTCCGATTTCTTTACAGCCCCCCCCCCTGCAGGAGGTTTTTATTAATCCCAACTTCCACAGTATCAGATAGTTCCTTAAAGAAATTATACTCCAGCACCTCACAGAAACGTCGCAACAAAGCGGTACTGATGTCGTTCTTGCGAAATATGTTGTAGATGTTCGACCTGTCGCACGGTACCTGTTCGGCCAGCCAAGAGACCGTCAGATGCTTTTGCTTAAGGACATCTTTCACCCTTTTGCCAACAGAAAAGCTCATTTCTTCTGGCACCGTTTCGTATCTTTTCATCTGTATTATGTGCTGATTCTTGCTAGTTTAATAATTCGAATGCAAAATTAACTGAAAAAAGTGAGTTCGGCAAGTTTTTTCTTGGTTATTTCGAGAATTATCCGTAATTTTGCGTCAAACTAATCGCTAAAGCATTTAAAATGAAAAAATTCTTATTCCTCATCACGCTGACGTTGTCGGTGACAACAGCCAGCGCACAGAACAGTTATGAACAATACACGGAGGGCCTGCCCTTTGCCATGAACGAGGTGAAAACCCCGCAGATACCCAGCAACCAGGCCACGCTGACCGACTTCGGGGCCGTGGGCGACGGCGAGCAGCTCTGCACCGAAGCCTTTGCCAAGGGCATCGACGCACTGGTGACCAAAGGCGGTGGCCGGCTGGTTGTTCCGCGTGGCGTGTGGCTCACGGGCCCCATCGTCCTGAAGTCGAACATCGACCTGCACTTGGAGAAAGGTGCCGTGATACAGTTTGCAGCCGACGAGACGCTGTACCCCATCATCAGCACGTCGTTCGAAGGACTCGACACACGTCGCTGCCAGTCGCCGCTCAGTGCCAATGGAGCCGTGAACATTGCCGTCACGGGCCAGGGCGTCATCGACGGCAACGGACAGTACTGGCGGCCCGTCAAGAAGTCGAAGGTGACCGACAGCCACTGGAAGCGCCTCCTCGCCAGCGGTGGCGTGGAGATGAAGAAGGGCTACTGGGTGCCTTCCGAGGGCTATGCCAAGGGCGAGCAAGGAGCCAACATGAACGTGCCCAATGCCCAGACCGAAGCAGAGTGGCAGGCCATCAGGCGTTTCCTGCGCCCCGTCATGGTGAGCCTGGTCAACTGCAAGAACGTGCTGCTTCAGGGAGTCATCTTCCAGAACTCGCCCGCTTGGAACCTGCATCCGCTGATGTGCGAGAACATCATATTAGATAATGTACTCGCGCGTAACCCAGCCTACGCACAGAATGGCGATGCCCTCGACCTAGAGTCATGCAAGAACGCGCTGATAGTCAACTCGAAGTTCGATGCCGGCGACGACGGTATCTGCATCAAGAGCGGCAAGGATGCCGACGGTCGGCGTCGCGGACGACCCTGCGAGAACGTGGTGGTCGACGGCTGCACGGTGTTTGCCGGACATGGCGGCTTCGTCGTAGGCTCTGAGATGAGCGGCGGCGTGAAGAACATCATGGTGCGCAACTGCCAGTTCCTCGGCACCGACGTGGGCCTGCGTTTCAAGTCGACCCGTGGTCGCGGCGGTATCGTGGAGAACATCTACGTCGACGGCGTGTCCATGACCGACATTGAGACCTACGCCCTCACCTTCAACATGTATTATGGCGGCAAGTCGGTAGCCGAGGTGCTGGCCGAAGGTGGCAACCCCACGGCAGCCGTGGAGAAAATGCCCGTCACCGAGGAGACGCCCGTCTTCCGCAACATCGACATCCGCAATGTGGTGTGCAATCACGCAGGCTTCGCCATGGAGTTCAACGGCCTGCCCGAGATGCCCATCGAAGGCATTCACCTGAAGGACATCAAGATCGAGGCCGACAACGATGCCATCTTCCAGCACTGCCAGAACATTACCCGCGATAATGTGGTGATAAAGCTGAAGAAATAAGTCTGCACGGTTCGTGCCACGGTTATATGTGAAATTGCCACGGTTTTGCACGATTTTACACGGTCTGTGTCATTTATGGCAACGGTTTTACACGGTTTCACACGGTGCTACCTGATTATGGCAACGGTTTAGGATTACACGGTCTGTGTCATTTATGGCAACGGTTTTACACGGTTTCACACGGTCTTACCTGATTATGGCAACGGTTTAGGATTACGCGGTCTGTGTTATTTTTGGCAACGGTTTTACACGGTTTCACACGGTGCTAACGGAAACCGTGTAGAACCGGACAGAACCGAGGCTATAAAAAGATAACCGTGGAAAACCGGGCAGAACCGAGGCTATAAAAAGATAACCGTGAAAAACCGGGCAGAACCGAGGCTATAAAAAGATAACCGTGAAAAACCGTGTAGAACCGGGGCTATAAAAAGATAACCGTGGAAAACCGTGGAAAACCGAGGCTATAAAAAAAAGCACCGTGGAAAACCGTGGAAAACCGAGGCTATAAAAAGATAACCGTGGAAAACCGGGGCTGGTTACAGAGAAAAAGCTGCACATCATGGTTGACGTGCAGCTTTTTCTTTCCGTTTTCTTTCCAGAAGCTTACTTACGCAGACCGAGGGCCTTGACGATGGCGCGGTAGCGGTTGATGTCGATATTGTAGAGATACTTCAGCAGCTTGCGGCGACGGCCTACCATCATGGTCAGCGAGCGGGCAGTCACATGATCCTTGTGGTTCTGCTTCAGGTGCTCGGTGAGGTGCTTGATGCGATAAGTGAACAGGGCAATCTGGCTCTCTGCCGAGCCCGTGTCGGTGGTTGACTTGCCATACTGGCCGAAAATCTCTTGCTTCTTTTCTTTTGCGAGATACATAATTTTTTGTTAAGTGATTAAAAATGTTGTTGCTATAACATCCTTCCGACGCGAGTCGCCTTAATCACAGGGAGCGGCAGACGTCGTCGGATGCATCGGATTTTCCGAAAGCGGCTGCAAAGTTACACATTTCCCGCGAAACTGCCAAGGATTTGCCCGCGTTTTTACATTCTTTGTGTTTCCGAGGGGCGTAAATACCTGTTCCGACGGTTAAAACATCGTAAAAGAGGATAGCAGAAGATGGCGATATGGAATAATATTTGTATATTTGCACGATTATTTTCAAACTGATTTATTTATTTGCTTCAATATGAGAAAAAACATCTTAGCCTTATTACTATGTGTGATGGCCGCATCGGTGATGGCCATACCTGCCAAGCCCGGCCTTTGGCGCACACTGAAGACAGTTGACGGCATCGAAGTGTACGCGCAGCTTGCAGGCGACGAGCATGCACATTACTGGGTGACGGAAGACGGCACGAAATATGTCCCTACCACCGACGACGACGACCTCTTTGCACCCGTTGACGAGACGGTCCTTGCCCGGCAAGTCCTTCGTCGCCGCGCCCCGCTGCGCAAGCAGTCGCAGCGGCTGGCCAGCCCGCGCAAGGTAGAGACTGGCGAACGCACCCACTATGAAGGACAGAAGAAAGGCATCGTCATCCTGGTGCAATACACGGACGTAAAGTTCCAGGAAGCCAACAACTTAGAGAAATACGAGAGGATACTGAACGAAGAGGGTTACAGCGAGGGCAACTTCAAAGGCTCAGTGGCCGACTACTTCAAGGCACAGAGCGCCGGTCAGTTCGAGCTGAACTTCGACGTGGTGGGTCCTTACACGCTGAAGAAGAACCAGAAATACTACGGCCAGAACGACTCTCAGGGCAACGACATGCACCCCGACGAGATGGTGGTCGAAGCTTGCACGGCCGCCAACGCGGAAGTGAACTTCGCCGACTACGACTGGGACGATGACGGAGAGGTCGACCAAGTATTCGTGGTCTACGCCGGCAGGGGAGAGGCCGACGGCGGCGGCAAAAACACCGTGTGGCCCCACATGTACTATCTCAGTGCCACCAACAATTCCATACGGCTGGATGGCGTGCGCATTGACACCTACGCCTGCAGTAATGAGGTGAACGCTTCGAACAAAATCGATGGCATTGGCACCTTCTGCCACGAGTTCAGCCACTGCCTGGGCTTCCCCGACTTCTACGACACAAGCTACTCCGGATGGTTCGGTATGGGCGAATTCGACCTGATGTGTAGCGGCAGCTACAATGGTGATGGTTTCTGCCCGCCCAACTACACGGCCCATGAGAAGATGATGTGCGGATGGCGGGAACCCACCGTGCTGGCCAAGAAGGACACCATTATCAGCAACTTGCAGTCCATGAGCAACAACGGCGAGACGTTTATCATCTACAACGAGGCCCACCCCAACGAGTACTACATGATTGAGAACCGACAGAAGACGGGCTGGGATGCCAGCTATCCTGGGCGCGGTCTGATGATCACGCACGTGGACTTCGATAAGGACATCTGGTTCTACAACGTACCCAACACCAAGATAACGGCCAACTCCGATGAGCATAAATTCTATGGCTATCCCGTCAACGACCACCAGCGCATGACGCTTTTCCGTGCCAACAACAGCACATCCACCTATAACACAGCCAACTCCCTGTATCCCTACAGCAAGAATGACAGTCTGACGGCCACCTCGAAACCTGCCGCATCGCTCTACAATGCCAATGCCGAAGGTAAGAAGTTCATGAAGGGAGCCATCCTCAACATCAAGCAGAATGCCGACGGCACCATGGGGTTCGAATATCGTTCGGGCTATGAACAGTCTGGCGGCGATGACGTTGGCCCTGGCGACGACGAGCCGGGCGAGGACCAGTTGCAGCTTTTCTACGAGTCGTTCGACCAATGTGCGGGTACGGGCGGCAACGACGGACTCTGGAGCGGCAACATTGCCTCTGCCACCTTCCAGCCTGACAACAAGGGCTGGGGCTCGCTCACCGAGAACAACGCCAACTTTGGCGGCAACCAGTGTGCCCGCTTTGGCAAGACGAGCGTAATCGGCTATGCCGTCATGCCCGCCATCAAGATGAGGGGTGCGGCTATCATGACGTTCAAGGCAGGTGCCTGGGCCGCTGCTAACGAGTCAACCACCCTACAGATACAGACAGCCAATGACTCCGAGGGCACATTCGACATCATCCCGTCGGAACTGGAAATAGCCAAGGGGGCATGGACCGACTGCACTGTGACCATCAGGCCGAAACAGGGCAGCGAGAACTCATCCGTCCGCCTGTTGCTAAGCACGGGCAAACGTTTCTTCCTCGACGAAGTGCGCGTCGTCAGGGAGGACATCATCACTTCCGTCAATCCCTCTTCCATTACCCGTCGTCCCTCGTCCATCTACACCATCGACGGCCGCTATGTGGGCACCGACAAGAACGCCCTCGGCCACGGACTGTATATCGTCGACGGCAAGAAATTTATCAAATAGCGATTATGAAGAACCTACTCACCCGCCGCAGCATACGTAAATATGCCGACCGCGAAGTGCCTGAAGCACTTATGAAGCGGCTGCTCGACGAAGCCGCCCGCACCCAGACCATGGGCAACCTGCAGCTCTACAGCGTCGTGATTACCCGCTCCAAGGAGATGAAGTCGAAGCTGGCACCCGCCCACTTCAACCAGCCCATGGTCACCGAGGCGCCCCTTGTGCTCACCATCTGTGCCGACTTCAACCGCACGTCGCAATGGGCCCGCTGCCGGAAGGCAGAGCCGGGCTACGACAACTTCCTCTCGTTCCAGAACGCATCCATCGATGCCCTGCTCTACACGCAGACGCTGTGTAATCTGCTGGACGAGGAGGGGCTGGGCTATTGCTACTTAGGCACCACCGTCTACATGCCGCAACTCATCATCGACGTGTTGCAGCTGCCCCGCCTGGTCATGCCCGTGGCCACGCTCACCGTGGGCTGGCCCGCCGAGGAGCCGCCACTCACCGACCGCCTGCCCGTGGAGAGCTTCGTCCACAGCGAGACCTACCGCGACTACACGCCCGAGGCCATCGACACCTATTATAATAATAAGGAGCAGCTGCCCGAGAACCAGCACTTCGTGGAGGTCAACCAGAAGGAGACGCTGGCCCAAGTATTTACCGACATCCGCTACACCCGCAAGGACAACGAGTCCATGTCGAAGACCCTCCTCGACACCCTGAAACAACAGGGATTCCTATAAAAGCACCCCCAACCAAAAACTAAACAACATGAAAAAGCTATTATCACTACTACTGTTCGTTGCCCTTTGCGGCAACGCCTGTGCCCAGGTATCATTTGGAAAAGCCACGCTGTTCAACGACGGCTGGCTTTTCCTGCGTGCTGACTCCAGCTGGAACATCCGTGAGACACCCGACATGAAGGACATCCACTTCGACGATTCGCGTTGGCGTCGCGTCACCCTGCCCCACGACTGGGGCGTAGAGCAGCCCATGTCGCCCGATAAGGGTTCCTGTCAGGGCTATCTGCCCGGCGGCATCGGCTGGTACAGAAAGCACTTGACCTCCCTTTCTCCCGCTCCGCTATATTACCTCTACTTCGAGGGGGTCTACAACTACTCCGAGGTCTATCTGAACGGTCATCTGTTAGGCAAGCGGCCCAGTGGCTTCGCCTCCTTCCTCTACAACATAACGCCCTACCTCAACAAAGACGGCGACAACGTGCTGGCCGTCCGCGTGAACCACAACGAGGAGAACGACTCCCGCTGGTACACCGGCTCGGGCATCTACCGCAACGTATGGCTCATCACCGCCCCCGAGGTACACTTGGCACAGTGGGGAACGGCCTGGCGACTGAAGAGCATCAACAAGCACAAGGCAGAACTGGAGGTCGATATTGAGACCACCGACGAGCGTGCCGACAAGCGTCCCATGTCGCTACAGTCCATCGTCACGCTGACCGATGCACAAGGCCACGTCGTAGCCACAGCGAAGACCGACATAGCCCCCCAGCAGAAGAAGACCGTCACCCTCAGCATCAAGAACCCGCAGCGATGGACCCTCGACCGTCCCTACCTCTACACCCTGACCACCACCCTCACCCCCAATACGAAAGAAGCCCCATCGGATGCCTACGACTCCTCCACCGTCCGAGTGGGCTTGCGCACGCTCGACTTCTCACCCGACCGCGGCTTTGCCCTCAACGGCGAGTGGATGAAGGTGAAGGGAGTCTGTGTTCACGACGATGCCGGCATCCTGGGCACCGCCGTACCCAAGGAGGTGTGGCGCCGCCGCATCCTGGAGCTGAAGAGCCTCGGTGCCAACGCCCTGCGACTGAGCCACAACCCGCATGCCCCGGAGCTGTACGACCTCTGCGACGAGTTAGGCATGCTGGTCATGGACGAGGCCAGCGACGAGTGGGAGTTTTCCAAGCGCAAGTGGCTGAAGGGATGGAACCAGGGCCGTCCCGGCTTCCAGGGCACCTATACCTATTTTGAGGAGTGGATAGACCGCGACGTGGCCGACATGGTGCGCCGCGACCGCTGCCATCCCTGCATCTTCCTCTGGTCGATAGGCAATGAGGTGGACTATCCCAACGACCCCTACTCGCATCCCGTACTCGACGGCGACGGCACGGGCTTCACCCAGCCCATGTATGGCGGCTACAAGCCCGAACAGCCCAACGCCGAGCGCATAGGCCGCATTGCCCAGCGGCTGGCAAGGATTGTCAAGGACATCGACCCCTCGCGACCCACCACGGGCGCACTGGCCGGCGTGGTCATGTCCAACGAGACGGCTTATCCCTCGGCCATCGACGTCGTGGGCTATAACTACACGGAGAGCCGTTACGGCACCGACCACCAGAAGTACCCAGAGCGCATCATCTACGGCTCTGAAAACCGCCACGACCTGCCCGCCTGGAAGGCCGTGCGCGACAACCGGCACATCTTCGGACAGTTCCTCTGGACAGGCATCGACTACTTGGGCGAGAGCGGCGTGTGGCCTGCACGAGGCTCCACGGCCGGTCTGCTCGACCTCGCCGGACAGCGCAAGCCACTGGGCTGGTATCGCGCAGCCCTTTGGAGCGAACAGCCCACCTGCTATATAGGCACCTACCGGGCCGGCAACAGGAATGGCTGGGGCAACAGGGACAACCGCGCACAGCGGCCCCATCCCTACGCCACCGACACCTGGAACTATGAGCCGGGCGACCGCATCCGCGTGCTATGCTATACCAATGCGCCCTCTGCCCGCCTGCTGCTCAACGGCACGCCCGTGGGCGACGCCCCGCAGCGCGATGCCGAGACCGACATCCTCTTCTGGGACATCACCTACCAGCCGGGCACCCTGCGCTGCGAGGCTGACAACGGAGCCTCCTACGAGATAGAGACCACCGGGCGGCCTCACGCCTTGCGCCTGACCACCGACTCCGTGGCCCACGTCTTTGTGGAGGTGGTCGACGAGCAGGGTCGGCTCGTGAAACAGGCCGACAACGAAGTGCGGCTCATGGTGCGCGGCGCCCGCCTATTGGGCATGGAGAATGGCAACATCATGGACACGTCGCTGAACGGCCAGCGCAACCGTGGCGTCAGGACTCACGGGGGCCGGTTGGTGGCCTACATACAGCCCGACCAAGGCGCGGGCCGCATCGTCATCCAGGCCTCGTCGCCCTTCCTGCAGTCGCAGACGATTGAAATCGAACAATAACTGGTCGTTTTTTACGGTTTCTTGATGTATAACTGAGAATTATTTTATAATTTTGCAGCAAACTTCTTGAATACGTAAACAAAACGAGTATTAACCAAAATGGAACAAGCAGAAAGAGCGAGCTTCGGAAGCAAACTGGGCATCATCCTGGCCACGGCAGGCTCAGCGGTAGGATTAGGCAATGTGTGGCGGTTCCCCTACATGACGGGTCAGAACGGTGGAGCGGCATTCCTGATGGTCTACTTCGGCTGCATCCTGCTCTTGGGCATCCCCGGCATGGTGAGCGAGTTCATCATTGGCCGCCACTCGCAGGCCAATGCCGCACGGGCCTACGGCCATATTGCCGGCAACAAACTATGGAAGCTCGTGGGCCACTTGGGCATACTCACCTCCACCATCATCCTCGGCTTCTACGCCGTGGTGGCAGGCTGGTGCCTGCAGTACCTCTTCGCCTCGTTGACGGGCAGCCTGACCGGCGATGCCGACTACATACTCCGCTACTTCAATACCTTTGTCACCCATCCGTGGAAGCCCTGCCTGTGGGCGGTGGTTTTCATCGTGATTACCCATTTGGTCATCGTGCGCGGCGTGCAGAAAGGCATCGAGCGGGCGTCCAAGGTGCTCATGCCCCTGCTCTTCGTGCTGCTCGTCACCATCGTCATCGCCTCCTGCCTGCTGCCCGGCGCGGGGGCAGGCATAGAGTTCCTATTCAAGCCCGACTTCTCCAAGGTGAGCCACTCCGTGTTCCTTGAGGCACTGGGTCAGGCTTTCTTCTCGCTCTCGCTGGGCACTTGCTGCCTGTGTACCTATGCCAGCTACTTCGCCCGCGACACCCATCTGCTGCGCTCAGCCGGCGAGATAGCCCTGCTCGACTCACTCATTGCCATCCTGTCGGGCCTTATGATCTTCCCCGCCGCTTTCTCCGTGGGCGTGCAGCCCGACAGCGGGCCGTCGGTGGTCTTCATCACCCTGCCCCATGTATTCCAGCAGGCTTTCGGAGCCATGCCCGCCGTAGGCTATGTCATCGGCATCATGTTCTATGCCCTCTTAGTGTTTGCCGCACTCACGTCGACCATCTCGATGCACGAGATTGGCACGGCCTTCTTCACCGAGGAACTGAAGATTGAGCGCAGCAAGGGTGCCTGGATCCTAACCGCCATCTGCTCGGTGATTGCCGTGCTGTGCGCCATGTCGATGGGGCAGTCGTCATGGGCCTCCATGCTGCAGCCCTTCGGCCTGTCGCTCTTAGACTGTTGCGACTTCATCACCGCCCAGGTCATGCTGCCTGCCGGTGCCTTCCTCACAAGCCTCTTCATCGGCTGGTTCGTCAGTAAGCCGACCGTGCGCGACGAGTTCACCAACCACAGCACCATCTACACCAGCCTCTTCCCCGCCTATCTGTTTGCCGTGCGCTACGTGGTGCCGTTCTGCATCCTCTTGATTTTCCTGCACCAGTTTGGCGTGATATGATGTTCCGCGAGCTGTTCTATCTGCACAAGTCCGACCGCAAGGTGGTTCTGCTGTTGCTCTCAATAGCTGCCGTCGCACTGCTCGTCAACGAGTTCACCACGACGGAGCCGGAGACGGAAACGCCTGTAGCACTACCCGACTCCACCACGGCCGCCGCCCCGCAGCTGGCCGAGCCATTCTATGCCGACGTGCCGCAGCGGCGCATCGAACTTTCTCCCTTCGACCCGAACACCGCCGACAGCACCCGGCTCCTGCGCCTGGGCCTGCAGCCCTGGCAAGTGCGCAACATCTACAAGTACCGGGCAGCGGGCGGCATCTATCGCACCAAGGCCGACTTCGCCCGCCTCTACGGTCTCACGGTGAAGCAATATCGCGAACTGGAGCCCTACATCCGCATCTCTGCCGACTACCTGCCCGCATCGACCTTAGTCAAAGAAGAGACGCACGCGCCCGACACCCTGCGCTATCCCAAGAAGCTCGCCCCAGGCGAGACCGTTGACCTCAGCACCGCCGACACCACCGTCCTGCGCCGTGTGCCAGGCATTGGCAGCTACTACGCCCGTCGCATTGCTGACTATGGCAATCGGTTGGGCGGCTATGTCAACACGGGGCAGTTGCAGGAGATTGAGGGATTCCCCGCCGAGGCCCTGCCCTACTTCACCATCTCGGCCACCGACATCCGCAAGCTGAACATCAACCGACTCCCGCTCAGCGATTTGCGTCGCCATCCCTACCTCAACTACTATCAGGCCAAGGCCATCGTCGACTACCGCCGCAGGCACGGTCGCATCGCCGACCTCGACGACCTCAGGCTGCTGCCCGACTTCTCCGCTGAGTCTATCGGCAGGCTAAGACCGTATGTGGAATATTAAGTAACATGAAACAACGACTATTTACCCTCTGTGTATTAGCACTCTGTATCGCTGCGGCCACCCATGCCCAGCGTCCCCGCTACGAGAAACTGTCGCTCATGCTGCGGCAGTTAGTGATGAATGGCGAGCGCAAGAACGCCCCACCCCATCAGCTTTTGCTCCGTCCTCAGTTGTCCTCCCCCGACTCCCGGGAGGTCTGTGCCTTCATCCGCATCACCGACGATGCCGAGGCCGTCCTGGCGCGTCACGGCTGTCGTCCGCTGTGCCATTACGGCCCGCTCTACGTCGCCATGATTCCCGTCGGCAGCCTGCGTGACCTGTCGTTGGAGGCTAACGTCAACCGCATCGAGGCCCGCCCGTCGGGCCAGGTACTCATGGATTCCGTGGTCCACCAGATCAACGCCCATGCCGCCCACGAAGGTCTCCTGCTGCCCCAGGCCTACACGGGCAAAGGGGTCGTGATGGGAGTCATGGACATCGGCTTCGACCTCACCCACCCCACCTTCTACAGCCGCGACACCACCGACTACCGCATCCGCGCCTTCTGGGACCAGCTCTCACAGGACACCATCGGCAGCCCCTTCCCCGTGGGCCGCGACTATGTCACAGCCCGTGACATCCTCGCCGTAGGCCACGCCCGCGACGGCCTGGACCAGACCCACGGCACCCATACCTTAGGCACCGCCGCAGGCAGCGGCTACCACTCGCCCTACCGGGGCATTGCCCCCGAAAGCGACATCTGCATCGTGGCCAATGCCGTGGGCGAAGATCTCGTCTACATCGACTCTGCCGACGTCTACAAATACACCTTTGCCACCGATGCCCTCGGCTTCAAGTACATCTTCGACTATGCTGACCGCGTGGGCAAGCCCTGTGTCATCTCCTTCAGCGAGGGCAGCGGACAGGACTTCTGGGGCTACGACCAGCTTTACTACGAGATGCTCGACAGCCTCATGGGGCCCGGCCACATCATCGTGGCCGCCGCAGGCAACCAGGGTCGCACCAAGTCCTGGTTCCGCAAACCGACGGGCCAGTCCACGGAGGGCACCTTCCTCTACGGCAGCGGCAATGAGATGATACTCACGGCGAAGTCGGCCCAGGACTGCCTGTTCCGCTTCGTGAGCTATGATGTCTCAGCCACCGACACCCTGCTCATCGACACCCGCGAGGTGCTGGCCCAGGAGGACTCCGTACTCACGCTCACCTGCCGTCAGGGCGACAACCTGCTCATTGTGGAGACCACGGCCTATCCGTCCTGCTACCATCCCGAGGAGACCTGCTACGACCTCCACGTCTTCACCACGAGGAACGTGGGGCTGACGAGTCTCTCCTTCGAAGCGATGGGCAAGGAGGCCGACGTGGAGGTGTTCCGCGTGAACGGCTATTTCGTGCAGAACGGCAATAACCCCGCCCTGAAGGCCGGCGAGTGCGTGCGCAACATCCACTCGCCCGCCAGCTCTCCTTCGGTCATCTGCGTCGGTGCCACCATCTACCGCACGGGCATCACCAACTACAAGGGACAGTGGAAGCACTCTGAGCCTGGCTCTCATGGCGAGCGCATCACCGCCTCGTCGGTAGGTCCCACCTACGACGGACGCATCAAGCCCGATGTCATGGCACCCGGTGCCAACGTCATCTCGGCCTACAGCAGCTATTACTTGGAGAACCACCCCAATGCGGGCGACATCAACTGGGACGTGGAGCACTTCGACTTCAACGGGCGCACCTATGCCTGGAACAGCAACAGCGGCACGTCGATGGCCTGTCCCGCCGTGGGCGGTGCTATCGCCCTCTGGCTGCAGGCCAACCCCCGACTCACACCACAGGATGTCCTCGGGGTCATCAGCCGCACCAGCCGCCACAACGACCCGGCTCTCGCCTATCCCAACAACGAATGGGGCTATGGCGAGATCGACGTCTACCACGGCCTGCTCGACATTCTGCAGCTCACCCGCATCGACGGTCTTTCAGTGTCTCAGACTCCTGCCCGCATCACCCGCCACCCCTCATCTGGCCACCTCAACATCACCTTCGAAACACCCGCAGCAAAGCCGTTCCGCGTCCGCATCTACAGTCTCTCTGGCCAGCTGTTGCTCGACAGACAACAACAGGCCGGGAGCAACAACTACCAGTTATCGCTCCCAGCATCCGTGCGAGGCATCGTAGCCGTCCAGCTCGACGGCGAACCATCCATCACCGGTTCACAGCTCATTCGACTGTGAACCGGCGAATGAATAAAAGGGTGGGAAACTTGAGTTACTTTACATAGTCCGGGTCGAAGTGGCTGTGGTACTCAATGGCAAGGGTGAGATAATAGGCGCGGGTAGCCTCGCTGGCGGTATCCGAACGGATAATCTCGTAATAATAGTGCGACAACCCTGGCTCCACGCCGCTCTCTGTACGAATGACGTTAAAGAGCGAGTCACCCAGCACAGGCCGACATTCTGCCTCTGGGAGGGCTGCATAATACATGCCGTAACTCTTCACCTGTATCTCTGTCTGTAGGTATTCAAACTGCAGATTGACGATGTCGCCCCAGTAGCCATAGTTGCTGGTCTGGTGCTTGTATCTTCCGAACATGTTGCGCGTAGTGGAGATATTCTGTAGACTGGCGATGGCGCTTTGCAGTGAGTCGTATTCACAGATTACCGTAGTACGGGCCAAGTCCCTCAGTTCACTGGGCGTGGAATGGTCAGTACGGCACTTACGCTCAATGCTTTCCTTCGTCTTATAGTTGATGGGTGTGGTTTTTCCGTTATGGCGTGCGGCTACCTCCTCGGCCAAGGACTGAGTCTCGGGACCATATAACTGTGCCCAGATCATCGCCTGATTCAACTCAGCCTGAAAAGCGGCATCCTGTTGGAGAGCCTCATCAACGGTGTTGTCGTCTTTAGAGCAGGCGACGAATATTTGACCACAAAAGAGGATAGTGGCCAACATCCATATTAATCTCACTTTTTTCATAAAAATAGCTTTTTAATTTTGTTGCAAAGCATCGTTGTTTCAGCGTCATGATTAATGACTTCTTATGACTTTCTGCCCGTGTTCTATGATGACACCACGAGTACTATTTGTTGCCTGAGCGCCGTCAAGGGTGTAGGTCTGGGGGGCGTTGACGGGAACGTTGCGGGGCACGCTGACGGAGTTGGGCTCGTCTTCGATGGCATCATATTCGGCCATGGCTTCGGTCATGCGGGCATCGAGGTCTGCCAGACGGTAGAGTCCGTCGCTGTTGGCGGTGAGACCTTCTATCGCTATGGGCATCACCTGGGGCACCTGCAAACCATCCTCAACGGCCCATGAGAGCAACGTGCGATTCTGCAACTGCCCGACGGCCTGATAGACCAGGTTGACCGCAACAAACTCTTCCGTGCCATTGCTCCACTTCTCAAACACCAGTTTTGAGCCAATTGGCGTATGCAATTCCAGGGCCTGCTCCGTCTCAGGAAGGACGAAGCGCAGGGCAGCACTGATGCTGGCCAGATTGCTGTCGTGGCCACAGAGGAATGTGAACTTGCGCCCCTCGCGGTGCAGTTCCTCGCGAATGCGGCTCACCAACGGATAGGCCAAGTTGACGGCAGCACTGTGGGTGGTGAAGAGCAGTCCGTCGTACACCTCCTTGATGCCGCAAATGGCCCGCCATTGCTCCTGCGTGAGTTCGTGCCCGAATGCCGTCATGCTCTCACTTTCGTAACACTGCAGCACGAGCGCATCGGCCACGCTGTTGGCCAAGGTGTAGCCGCCGCTCATCTTCGGCTCACTGCCCTTCTCCAGTTTGAACTGCGTATCGTCGTACCAGAAATGCGTCGTGTCGTTCAGCGCAGCAGGCGAGTGTGCCATGTCGATGACCTCCTCCACGAGCGTCAGTGCGGGCTGTACGGACTGCATCCAGGCCTGCGGACCGCCGTGCAAGGCATTCATCTCAGCGACCACCCGCTGGCGATAGGTATCGTTCATCTTCGTGAACTGCGGGGTGAACATCGGATCCATCTTATCCTCCTCGTACTTATGGGTAATCTCCACATTGGCGAACGGCAGGAAACCGGCAGAGAAATACTTCGCCGTGGCGAATGTGCGCTGTCGCGAGTTGGCATAGAACAGCACCTCGTCGCCCTCGGGCCGATAGTTGTCGGGCAGCAGCCCCTCGCCCACCAGCCACTTGCGGAAGAACTGTCCCATCTCTGTCTCCAACACGCCTCCGCGCAACGACAACTGACTGCCCGGCGACGACCACGAGAACCACTTGTAGGGTGTCACCCTCATGTAGGCAGTCGAACCCGACACCAACGGCGAGCGGATGTTATGGCGGCTCATCACCACGACTTCTTTCAGTTGATACTTTGCCCGGAAGTCATCCGAGCGTTTTGTCTGGGCTTGAGCTCCTGAGCAGCATAGAAGGATGGCTGCAAGCATCCATGTCTTAATCTGGTTTGTCATATTTATAATAGCAACAGGTAGACGCATGCATAATGTTATGCATTGTTTTGGGGGCAAAGGTACAACTTTTCAAGGAAATAGCACGCATTTTCCCAAAGAAAAGCAAAAATAACCGAAACATTTGGCCAGTTCGCATATTTTGCGTATTTTTGCAACATCATTGCAGAAGCCGACACTCGGAGGCATCGGCTGCTGATGAAAAAAGAAAAACTATGACGACAACGATTGCCAACCCCATCTACGACCTGGCGTTCAAGTACCTTATGGAGGACGAGCGCGTAGTAAAAATTCTGCTTTCCGCTTTGCTGAGAAAGCAGGTGACGCATGTGACCACACGTCGCAATGAGCTGATCAACGTGGAGCGCGACCCCGTGTCGGTGTTCCGGTTAGACTACCGCGCGGTGACAGTCGACGCACAAGGCCACGAGGAACACGTACTCATAGAACTACAGAAGACCGACCTGCCCAGCGACTTGCTGCGCTTCCGCCAGTACATAGGCACTCAGTACCGCGACGAGGAGAACATGGTGTCCACCGTCGACGGTTCCCCCGTCGACAATCGCAAGCACGCCCTGCCCATGATTGCCATCTACCTGCTGGGCCACCGCGTGGGCAGCATTGAGGAGCCGGTGCTTTACGTCACCCCCAAGGCAGAGAACTACGACGGCGAGCCAGTGTCGCAGGGCCTGCCCGACCCTTTCGTCGACAGCCTCACCCACAGCAGCATCATCGTGCAGATACCGCTGCTCCATGGCAGGCTGCGCAATCATTTGGAGCGTATCCTCAATATTTTCGACCAGACGCGCAAGGACACCGCACAAGGCTATCTGCTGAACATCGATGAGGCCGAATACAGCGGTGACGAGGACCAGCGCCTCATCTTCCACCGCCTGCTCACCGCCGGAGCCTCGAAGGAGATGCGCGAGCGCATGGAGATGGAAGAACTGCTGTTCCGCGACTACGACGAACGCGGCGTGGAACTGCTCAAACAGAGAAAACGACTGCAAGAGAATGAGAAGCAGCTGAAAGAGAAAGACACTCAGCTACAAGAGAAAGACACTCAGCTACAAGAGAAAGACTCACTGCTTCAGGCAAAAGACTCACTGCTTCAGGCAAAAGACTCACAGCTTCAGGCAAAAGACTCACAGCTGCAGGCAAAAGACTCGCAGCTGCAGGAGCAAGGCGAGCAGCTGAGGCAGACCATCCAACTGCTCATGCAGGCATCGGTTTCCCCCGACCTCATAGCAGAAAGGCTCAACATGAGCATAGAGGCAGTAAAGCGGATGGCTGAAGACTGACGAAAGTTAGCCATTTACTTTTGTTTCTGCTGCTGCGGTTGAACCCTGCGCATAAGTTGTCTGCATGAAAATACCGAATAATTATCCGCTGAAAAAACGCGAGAATTGAAGGGAAATCAGCAAGACGGGATTCAGGCGGAAAGACGCGAGTTTTGAAGCATTCGCGTAAGCATCTAATTTTCAACCACTTGTCTTTCCGTGCGGTTGAAAGATGGCTGTCTATGTCGCCATTACATAATTGTCGAAACATTCGTTACACCCTGACGGAGCATTCATCACACCCTGACGAAATATTAATCACACCGTCATGTCATAGTAATCACGATGTAATTACCCGTAAATCAAAGTGTAAAGTCCTATGCATTAAGGTGTGAGAGAACATACGACAAGGTATAAGGAGTGAAGAGTGAAGAGTGTAGAGTGAAGAATTTGCTACCGCACCTGATTCTTTGTAACTTGGTGCGGTAGCAAATTCTTCACTCTACACTCTTCATTCTTCACTATTTGACTCTATTTCGCAAAAATCATTTGTCATAAAAAGCGAAAAGGCAACTGCATAATCATGCAGGAGCAAGACATTCTGGATAAAATCAAGTTATTTCAATTCGCCGAACTTGGCATTCTTCTCCAAGGTCCATCCCTCGCGCTTCGCCAACTGGCAGTCGTCGCCCTGGAACATGCGGGCGGCCTCCTTGTCACCTTTCAGCTGCCACTGCAGCCAGGCCAGAGCCACCACACTGAACTCACCACCGTGGGGCTGCCGATAGGTGCCGCCATGACCTACGGGGTAGTTGGCCACGCAGGCAGGTACATGGCTGATGAGACGGAAGTCGTCCATGCCGTTCTCATAGGCAATATCCTCCTTGCCACCCAAGATATAGATAACAGGGGTATGGATGTCCTGGAGCTTCGACTTCTCGGGCATGGGCATGCCGCCCACTGCCTGATGGGCGTTGGTAGTCTTGAAGAGTCCGCTGTTGCAAATCATCATCGACGAGATACGTTTGTCGGCACAGTTGAAGAGCGTCTGCAGACCTCCGCACGACATGCCGGCAGCACAGATGTGGTTCAGGTCAATCTTATTATAATATGGTGAGGCGGGGTCGGCATTCTGGGCAAACACCCAGTCGATGCTTTCTATCTGTTGCTGCGTGGTAGACATCGGCCCCTCGTAGGGCTTCTCCTCTATGGGTATGTAGCCCGTAGCCACGACGATGAAGCCGTGGGAGGCAATCTCGTTGAGGAACTTGAAGTGCTCCCAGGGCGAGTTGGTGCAGGCCCCGTTGCCCCATACGAGGACAGGCATGGGATTGTCGGCACTGAACTTCGAGAGGTCCTGTGGCACGAACACGGTGTGGGCAGGCAGCGAAGGCTCCTCCTGCATCACGGCCTTATAGGGACCGGTGCCCCCGTCCTCGACCACTTTCTTTGTCATCTCACTCTTTCCTCCGGCCTGGGCCATGGCCACCAAGCCCAGACACATCATCACAAAAGACAAAAATGTTCTTCTCATATTACTGAATATTTGTTGAATGAATGCACAAAAATACATATTTTCCCCGACACCGCTTTTCATTCACACACATTTTTTAATATTTATAACTTTTCCAGGCGGTCAGGCCAACCACTAAACTTTGTTAATCCGAGAAAGATTTATAGTACTTTGTATTGCAAGGTACTAAAGTTTTACCTATCTTTGCAGCACAAAACCAAAAAGGTAAGGATATGAACATAGAAAATGCAAAATCGCAAATGAGGAAAGGCATGCTGGAGTACTGCGTGCTGCTGCTGCTCAAGCACCGCCCCTCGTATGCCTCGGACATCATCCTGAAACTGAAGGATGCCGAACTGTTAGTGGTAGAGGGCACCCTGTACCCCCTGCTCACGCGGCTGAAGAACGACGGTCTGCTCTCCTACCAGTGGCAGGAGTCGACCCAGGGGCCGCCCCGCAAGTACTATGCACTGAGCCCGGAAGGCGAACGATTTCTGGAAGGACTCGACGCCGCCTGGAGCGAACTCTCTAACACCATCAACTATCTCAAAAACCTCCGACCCGAATTTCATCTGTAAACATTATGAAAAAGAACATCAACATCAACCTGTGCGGACGCCTCTTCCAGATAGACGAGGATGCCTGCGACATGCTGCAACACTACATCGACTCGCTGCGCTCAGCCTTTGGCAGACAGGAAGGCGGCGACGAGATTGTGGACGACATCGAGGCCCGTATTGCCGAGCTGTTCGACGAACTGAAGAACAACGGCAACGATGCCATCACAATAGAGCACGTAAAGAGCGTGATTACCCGCATCGGACGTCCCGAAGAGCTGACCGGCGAGGACACTGGGACACAGAAGGACTGGCAGCAGAAAGCCGAGGAGACTTTCAACGACGTGCGCAGCAAGCTCAACCAGGCAAGCAATAAGATGGCAGGCCGCCGCCTATACCGCAACCCCAACGACAAGATGGTGGCAGGCGTGCTGTCGGGACTGGCCGCCTATACCGACATCGACGTGACCTTCTGGCGACTGGGCGCCGTGCTGCTCACCTTCTGCTACGGCACCGGCATCCTCTTGTACATCGTACTGGCCATCATCCTGCCCGAGGCAAAGACACCCGAAGACCAACTGCGCATGGAAGGCCGCGAGGTGAATCCGCAGAACCTGGCCGATGCCGTGATTGACGACCGCCAGCCGCAGCGTCAGCCGTCGAACGCCCTGCGCGAGATCCTGTCGTTCCTACTGAAGATAGCCTTCGGATTCTTCGTGGTCTTCGCCATCTTCATAGGCATCATCATTGGCATCACGTTCCTGACAGCCCTGATAGCACTGGTGTCGGCACTGTTTTTCCTCCCAATGGGCAGCACCCTGCCCTTCAGCTTAGAGGCCATGGGACTGGCTGCAGCCTACGAGCAGGCCCCGGCTACACTCATCCTCTTCACCGTCGCCTTGTTCGTGCTGCTGCTCGTACCGCTCTATGCCATCATCCACATGGTACTTTCGCTCAGTAAGAAAGTGCAGCCCATGAGCACTGGGCAGCGCATTGCCTGGGTGGTCATCTGGATCATTGCCCTGTGCTGCATCGTGCCCGCCGGCATCACCGTGAGCTACTACCACGACGAGCAGCGCAAGGAGGAATACAACCACAAACACATCTATCAGAGAGACTTCACGGACTCCTGGGAACATAACTGCTTCAACATGGAGAAATTTGAGGTCAGAGATGTTTTATCAAATATTGCAGTGTAATATCCAAGTTTTTTTGTAGTTTTGCACGCAAAAACTGCAAGAGTAATGGGAAGAAACATATTATTATCGGTAGCCCTGGCACTCACAGCCGTGAGCGCGAGGGCTACCGATGTGGTCTGGTTCGACGGACAGCACCCCGTGAGCTATGAGGTGGCGGGCAAGGTAGACCCCGTGGTGAAGATGGCGCTGCAGATGTTTGAAGATGACATGCTGCAGGTGACGGGCATGAGGCCCGTAGCCTCTCGGCAGGCCACCATCAGGATAGT
Organism: uncultured Prevotellaceae bacterium; assembly: GCA_900318815.1. Classification (GTDB taxonomy): domain Bacteria; phylum Bacteroidota; class Bacteroidia; order Bacteroidales; family Bacteroidaceae; genus Prevotella. The sequence goes on along the minus strand of ONMA01000012.1, from coordinate 77,102 downwards.
ACAGGGACGGGGCAGCGACGACGGCTTTCGCCTGAGCGTTACGCCGAAAGGCCAGATCACCGTGGAGGGCCACAACGGACGGGGCACGGCCTACGGTCTGCTGGAGCTGAGCCGCATGGCTGGCGTTTCGCCGTGGGTGTGGTGGGGCGATGTCGTGCCCGAACACCGCGACCGGCTCACCATCGACAGCCACTTCCAGATGGAGCACACCCCGAGCGTGGAATACCGCGGAATCTTCATCAACGACGAGGACTGGAGCCTGCGCAACTGGGCATGGAAGAACTATGAAAGGCGACAGGTAGGCAACGGTGCGTCGGGCATGGAGGGAGAACAGTTTGGAGTCATAGGGCCGAAGACCTACAAGGCCGTGTTCCAGCTCCTGCTACGCCTGCGTGCCAACGCTATCTGGCCCGCCATGCATCCGGGCACGCCCGGCTTCTTTACCATTCCAGGCAACAAGGAGATGGCCGACTCATGCGGCATCCTTGTCGGTAGCAGCCACTGTGAGCCGCTACTGAGGAACAACGTTGCCGAGTGGAACCACGACGTGCACGGCCCCTACAACTATATCACCAACCGCGAGCAGGTGCAGCAATACTGGACGGAGCGCCTGCAACAGGTGAAAGGCAGCGAAGAACTCTTCACCATCGGCATGCGCGGCATCCACGACGGTTCGATGGAGGGCGTGAAGACCAAACAGGAAAAGCTCGACGGTCTGCAACAGGTCATCGACGACCAGCGCAGGCTAATCGGCAAATACTACAAGAAAGAGGTGGAGAAGGTGCCGCAGGTATTCATCCCCTACAAGGAGGTACTCGAGATCTACGAGAGTGGCCTGCACGTACCCGACGACGTGACGCTGATGTGGTGCGATGACAACTACGGCTACATGACCCGCCTCTCAGACGAGGAGCAGCAGAAGCGGGCGGGCGGCGGTGGCGTGTACTACCACCTGAGCTACTGGGGCCGACCGCACGACTACCTGTGGCTCACCACCACGCAGCCGGGCCTCATCTACAGCGAGATGAAGGCCGCCTACGACCATCACTGCCGCAAGCTCTGGATAGTCAACGTACACGACCCGAAGGTGGCGGCCTACGACTTGGAGCTGTTTCTGGATATGGCGTGGAATATCGACGGGGTGAACCCGTCGACGCTTTACCAGCACCTGGAGAACTGGCTCTGCATGCAGTTTGGCCCCGATGCCGGCAAACGGCTCGCCCCGACAATGAAGGAGTTCTACCGCCTCTGCGGCATCCGCAAACCAGAATTCATGGGGTGGACGCAGGTGGAGCTAAGCGACCGCAAGGCTTATCCACGAGGACGCTCGCAGGTCATCGACACGGAGTTCTCGCTGACAGAGTTCGACAACGAAGTTTGGCACTATCTCTCAGCCTACGAACACATCTGTTTAGAAGTAGCGGAGGCAGAGAAACTGATACGTCCTGAACTGAAGGATGCCTACTTTGCCCATGTGAAGTACCCCGTGTTAGCCGCCCGTGCTATGGCTGCCAAGATGCTGGAGTCACAGATGGCCCGCTCGAAGTACCACGGCCAGACCGACAAATCGATGGAAGGCCGCGAGAACTATATGCTACAGCACGCCGCACGCGCCATGTATGCCTACCGCGACATACAGCGGCTCACCGAGTACTACAACGACTCGCTGGCCGGCGGCAAGTGGAAGGGTATCATGAATATGATGCCACGCGACCTGAACGTGTTCAACCCGCCCATCCTGCCCTACCTGCCTTCCGAAGACAAGCTGTCAGGCTATGGCTTCTACCTCACTCACCCTGTGTTCCCAGAAAAAGCCATTGCCCGCAACGCCTACCGCTACCAGGCAGCAACAGACGGCGTGCAAACCATCCAAATGCTCGGCCACTCGATGAATGCCGTCAGCATTCCCAAAGGGGGCGAGGTGCTATATGAATTTGCATACGACCAGGAGGGGGAGGCCATCCTCTATACGGCCATGATTCCCACGCAACCCAATGACAAGGGCGACCTACGCTATCAGATAACGCTCGACAACCAGGAGCCTATAGTCATCTCACTCAAGGAGAAATACCGCTCGGACTTCTGGAAGCAGAGCGTGCTGCGAGGTCAGGCCCTGAAACAGACACCCGTCACGCTGGCCAAAGGCAGGCATACCCTGAAGGTCAAGGCTCTCGACGACCATATCATCATTGACCAGTGGATGATTGACTTCAAGAAAGACCGAAAATTCTACATCATTCCAGCGAAATAGAAATACGACACTTATTTACTTACAGCCCCATGAAACGTCTGCTCATAGCTTTATCGTTTATCATTTGTCATTTGTCATTTTGCCTTGCCGAGCGAAGCGCAAATGTAGTGTTCATCGGCAACAGCATCACCTACGGTGCTTTGCATCAGCAGCGAGAGCTGACAGCTCCGCCCGCCCAGTGCGCCCGCTGGCTGTCGCGCCAGCCGGGCCTCGACACCGTCTACTTCGCCAACTGCGGGCGCAGCGGCAAGACCACCTACCACTTCCTGCCCAATCAGGCCGACGTGGTGCCCGCAGGCGACAAGACCTACTTCGCCGACGTGGTGGCTCAGACCCGCCGATTGGTGGCCGTCCATCCTGCGCTGCCCCTCGTGTTCAGCATCATGCTGGGCACCAACGACACCGTGGAACGACCGAAGAACAGGCATACCACCCCCGATGACTACGCACGCAACCTCACCACGCTCATCGACTCGCTCCTGAAGCTGTGGCCCGAGGCCCACGTGGTGCTCCATAAGCCCATCTGGTACACGCCCGACTATGTGACCAAGGGCGGCTCGGTGGCTTCGAAGAACAGTCTCAAGCTTTTGGACTCCTATTACAGGATGTTCCCGCAGGTGGTCAGCAACTGCAAGCCCGGCCACGTACACGTATGCGACTCGGAGGCCTACGCCTACTTTGAACAGCACTGGCAGACCGACATCAACGAGGAGAAGGACAGTCGGGGCCGCAGCTACTGGCTGCACCCCAACGAGCAGGGCGCCGCACGGCTGGCTGAGTTCTGGGGCAAGGCCCTGCTGCCCGTCATCGAAAGTATGCCTGCCGCCGACCCCCTGCGGGGCAAGCAGATAGGCGTGATAGGCGACAGCTACGTGCGCAATCATCGCGAACCCATCGAGAACACCTGGCACTATAAGTTTGCCCGCAAGCACCAGATGCAGTACTATAACTACGGGCGCAACGGCAACTGCATAGCCCTCGACCTGAAGCAGTGGGGCACCGGCATGTACCGCCGCTACCAGGACATGAAGGACTCGCTCGACTATGTCATCGTCATTGCCGGACACAATGATGCCTCACACGGCCGTATCGACAGCATCGGCATGGACACCTTCAAGGAACGGCTCGGCATACTCTGCCAAGGTCTCATTGAGAAGTACCCCCATGCCCAGATTTTCTTCTTCACCCCCTGGACTTGCGAGAACTTCATTGGCAGTCCCCGCCAGCAAGTGGTCGATGCCATGATTGAAGTGTGCGGCTCCTACGGCATACCCGTGTTCGATGCTGCCCGCCGCAGCAACATCTTCGCTACCAGCGAGCAGTTTCGCAAGCTCTACTTCCAGGGCGGCAAGGGCACCGACACCGCCCACCTCAACAGCCGTGGGCACGACCGTTTCCTGCCCGTGGCCGAGCAGTTCATCTTGCAATACGTGGAACGATGAGAAAGGATATTCCTTTAGAAAATGTAATGTATGTTGCTGTGTCACAGCAACCCAAAAATAGTTACCCAATAAAGATTATGTTTATGAAAAAGTTTTTTTTGCTGTGCTTACTGGCAATGGCCGCAACGGCACAGGCACAGAGAAAGGTGACCGTTAATCTCACACCCGACGGGGCAGCCAACATCGTGGGCTACCTGCCCGCCAAGCCATCAGGCCGGGCTGTCGTAGGCTGTCCGGGCGGCGGCTACAGCCATCTGTCGATGCAGAACGAGGGCCACGACTGGGCCGAGTACTTCAACAGTCAGGGCATTGCCTACTTCGTGCTGACCTATCGCATGCCCAACGGCGACCGCACCATCCCCATGAGCGATGCCTACAAGGCCATACGCACCGTGCGCGACTCAGCCTCCGTCTGGGGCATCAACCCCAACGACGTGGGCATCATGGGCTTCTCGGCTGGCGGACATCTGGCCTCTACTGTCAGCACCCATGCTGAAGCCGCCGAGCGACCCGACTTCAGCATCCTGTTCTATCCCGTCATCTCGATGGACGAACGCGAGACCCACAAGGGGTCCGTCAACGGTTTCCTCGGCGAGCAGAAGAACGACGAGAAGCTGGTACGCGAGTACAGCAACTACAACGCCGTGCAACAAGGGACTACGCCGCCCGCCATCATCCTCATGGCCAACGACGACCACGCCGTGCCGCCCGTGACCAATGGCATTGCCTACTACTCGGCGATGTGCCTTGCAGGCATCAAATGCGCCCTCCACGTCTACCCTTCAGGGGGCCACGGCTTCGGTTTCCGCAGCACATTCAAGTATCACGACCAGATGCTCTACGACCTCACCACCTGGCTTCAGCACCTGGTTAAGTAATGCTACCAAAGCCCACCAAAGCCCACCCAAGCCCTCCCAAAGGGAGGGGTGTTTAGATAGATAAAGCAATAAAGAAGAAGGACCCTAAATAACAATGAAGGAAACTCAAATAAAACATGTAACCAGACATCCCCTCCTTCGGAGGGGCTTGGGGAGGCTTTTTCCCATCCTCCTTTGGAGGGGCTTGGGGAGGCTTCTTCTCCTCTTAGCCATCACCCTGCCGACAAACGCTCAGCCCAACAAGTCGAAAATCGTCGTGCTCTCCGACCCGCACGTCATGGCACCCCAGTTGCTCGTCAGCGATGGAACAGCCTGGCAGAACTTCCTCAATAATAGCCGCAAGCTGGAGGACTGCAGCCGCGAACTGTTCGACGAACTGATGACACGCATCGCCGACGACATCAAACCGGAACTGCTGCTCATCACCGGCGACATGGCGAAGGACGGCGAACGGCTGAGCCATGAATATGTCGTGGCGAAGCTCGACGAACTGCGCGCCAAGGGCATACAGACGCTCGTCATCCCCGGCAACCACGACCGTGGAGCCAATGACAATGCCGTCTATTACGACGGCGACAACACCACGCCAGCCGAGGTGTGTACCGACCAGACGTTTGCCACCCTCTACGCCCAGTACGGCTACGGAGACTCCTCGGAACGCGACCCGCTCTCCCTTTCCTACGCCTGCGAACCTATCAGGGGGCTGGTCATCATCGGCATCGACTCCGGCACCGGCGGCAGTGTCACGGCTGCCACCCTGCAATGGGTATGCCAGCAGGCCGCCAAGGCACAGGCCGACGGCAAATGGGTCATGGCCATGATGCACCATCCACTCGAGCCCCACTTCCTTGAGGCCGATAAGTTCATCAACACGGTGGCCGTGACCGACTATGAGAACGTGCGCAACCAACTGGCCGATGCAGGTATCAGCATCCTGTTTACCGGACACTTCCACACCTCCGACATCCTGAAAGACTACAACGCCGACATAACGAAGGAAATCTATGACATCTCGACCGGCTCGTTAGCCTCGTTCCCCTGCGACTACCGCATACTGACGCTCGACTGGAAAAACAGCCAGTTGGACATAGAGACGGCCCACATCAGCGAACTGCCTGGACACGACCGCTCGAACTTGTTCGCTTGCCAGAGCAAGAGTTCGAACTTGTTCGCTTGCCAAAGCAAGAACTTCGCGGCCAAGGCTGAGCAGCGACTGAAGGCCAGCATCAAGAATGCCATAGCCAGCCAAGGCGGAGCCTACAGCTACGTAGCCGAGGATGCCGCCAAAGCTTACATAGAGCATGCCAAGGGCAATGAGCATGAATCGGCTGAAGCGCAAAGCATATTAAGCACCCTGCTGGGCTATGCCTCGCTGGCTAAGATGCTTCACCTGCTCGACGATGCAAAGATCAAGCAGTTGGAGAACATGGCCCACAGCATGCTCGAAGACTTGAGTAACTACGGCGACGCGGAACGCGAGAACCGCACCAACGACCTCACTCTCACCATCAGCCTGCCCGAGAACAAGTTGGTCACCGCCATCGCCACTGTTAAAGGAGCCACCGCCCCCGGGGATGTCAATCCTCGCCGCTACACCCTCGGCGGCATCCTGCTGAAGAACAAGCCGCACACCAAGGGAATCATCATTATTAAGATATAATTAGGAAAATTCGTTTCAAATATTAAGATATAATTAGGAAAATTCGTTTCAAATATTAAGATATAATTAGGAAAATTCGTTTCTAATGTAAATAAGCAACCCATGTCAACCATCATCTACCCCACGCCCATCTTCGGGCCTGTCCATAGCCGCCGCCTCGGCGTTTCGCTCGGCATCAACCTCCTTCCTGCCGACGGCAAGTTCTGCACCTTCGACTGCATCTACTGCGAATGCGGCTTCAATGCCGACCACCGCCCCAAGCTCAAGATGCCCACACGCCTACAGGTGGCCGAGGCCTTAGAGGCTCGCCTGCAGCTCATGCAGCAGGAGGGCCCCACACCCGACGTGCTGACCTTTGCCGGCAACGGCGAACCCACCGCACACCCCGACTTCCCCGGCATCATCGACGACACCCTGCGCCTGCGCGACCGCTTTTTCCCCCAGGCCCGCGTCTCCGTGCTCAGCAACGCCACGATGATTACCAAGCCCGACGTCCATGCTGCGCTGATGCGAGTAGACAACAACATCCAGAAGCTCGACACCGTCTCGCTCGAATATATTAGGAAAGTAGACCGTCCCACTGGCCACTACGACCTCGATGCCATCGTCGAAGCTCTTTGCCAGTTCAAGGGGCATGTCATCATCCAGACCATGTTCCTCCACGGCCCCGGCGTCAGCAATCTGTCCGACGAGTATGTCCAGCCCTGGCTCCAGACCATCAGGAAGATTGCTCCCGCACAGGTAATGATCTACACCATCGACCGCGAGACCCCCGACCTCACCCTTGCCAAGGCCACTCGCGAGGAGCTTGATGCCATTGCCTTGCGTGTGAGCGAATCAGGCATTCCCTGTCAGGCTTCCTACTGACATTATAGAGCAAACGGAACTATCTGCGTCCTCCGAAATGCCCCGATCCGTTACCACGATCGTTGTTCTGAGCTGGCATGGTTGTTATGATGGCCACTGGGTTTGCTGGCGGTGTTCTTGTTCGTGTTCCTCCAGGTTGAGCCGTTACCATGACCGTTCCTGTCATTCTTTGGCTTCATGGAAGCATAGTGGTTGGCTGGCTTCTTGTTGTTTCCACCCTTATAGCTCACATATCCCTTCGGATGTCCCTTGTAGAAGTGGTTCCTGTTGCTGTAGTGGGTGTAGACATTGAAAGTCCAGGAACCGTTATGCCATGTCAGCGGACGATAGAAGTAAGAGAGTCCCACATATTTATTATACAGATAGGCGGTCAAGACAAACTGGAGGTCAGTATTCCGACGGCTCCACCAAGCACCATACACATCGTTGCGTCCGTTGACACTCATCATGTAGTCCAGATTGATCTCATAAACTGCATCATACTGTGAAGCAGTGAGGTTCAGCTCGTGGGCCATCTTGTCGCTCAGAAAGAGGGCTTCATGCTTTGCTGCGTTATAACTCATTGCATTGGTCGTGATAGTCATTACCATCATCATTGCCAGAGTCATCAGCCGATTAGTGCTCACTATCATCTTCTTCATAATTGTATCTCCTATTCGTTAAAGGGTTAAACATTTTGTTTCTTGCTTTCACTCTTTTGACGTAATAGAGGGGGCGAAAAGTCTTGGATTATTCCTAAAGGTTACGGTAGATTTCCCTATTTCTCAGGCGGGTTTTTCCCTCTTCTCCAATCAAATTATCATCAATATCCTTAATAATTGTTGGAAAATCAGTCCTTATCATATAAAAACAAGAAAGAATATGTAACTTTGTGCCTGAAAAATAGAGACAAACAATAATCAAGGTGGGCAACATTAAAATAATAAGAGGTGCGTTTGACACCAAACTTAAATTGGAACATGCAAGCGTGGTGGCTGGATTCCCTTCCCCTGCGGACGATTATACGCATGAGACTTTGGACTTCAACCGTGATTATATCAGGCATCCAGAGGCTTCTTTCTATGGTGATGTCGAGGGGGATAGTATGAAAGATGCAGGTATCTTTGACGGCGACCGTGTAATTATTGACAGGGCTGTTGAACCTCGGAATGGGTCAATAGTAGTGGCGTTCTGGAATGGAGAATTTACGATGAAGTATCTCGACCTGACTCACAAAGCGGACGGTTATATTGAATTGAAGCCCGCAAATCCTGATTATCCTGTGTTCAAGGTCGAGGCAGGAGACAACTTCGAGGTATGGGGCGTAGTTATTCACTTGATTAGGACATTTGAGAAGATCTGATATGTACGGTATCATCGACTGCGATAATTGCTACGTAAGCTGCGAGCGCGTCTTCCGTCCTGATCTGAACGGAAAGCCAGTGGTGGTTTTGTCGAACAATGACGGTTGCGTAGTAGCCCGAAGCAATGAGGCAAAGGCATTAGGCATCAAGGCTGGAACACCATATTTCCAGTTAGCCCAGCAATTCCCTCATCAAAAAATCGCAGTCTTTTCCTCGAACTATGAACTTTATGGAGAACTGACAGGCCGTGTTGTGAGTATCATCAAACAGGAGGCTCCAGCATACTTCCGTTATTCCATTGACGAATGCTTTGTGTACCTCGATGGCATAGAGAACGTGGACTTGAAGCAGTGGGGCGAGAACTTGTTTATGAAAGTGAAGCAGTATGTGGGTATGCCTGTGAGTATCGGTATAGCTCCAAACAAGACACTGGCGAAGATGGCCTCACACTTTGCCAAGAAATATCAGGGCTACCGACATTGCTGCATGATAGACACCGACGAGAAGCGGATAAAGGCTCTCAAACTCTATCCGATTGAAGATGTGTGGGGCATCGGTCGGAGATATGCAGCCAAACTTGAAACCCTTGGTGTAAAGACGGCCTACGACTTTGCACTGCATCACGGCGATTGGGTTAGGCTCACATTCAATAACATCAATATCCAGAGAACCTGGAGAGAACTTAACGGCGAGGACGTAGTGCCTAACGAAGAATTAGCAAAGAAGAAATCCATCTGTACCAGTCGCTCCTTCAATGGCATGATAGGGGACATAGAAACTATCCGTACCCATGTCTCGAATTATGCTGTCAGGTGTGCGGAGAAACTGAGGATGCAGAAAACAGTAGCCTCTATCGTTGGCGTGTTCCTCAATACTAACAATTTCCGTGAAGATTTACCTCAGTATTGGAACTTCCAGGAGCAGCGTCTCATCACCCCGACAAGTTCCACTGTAACTATTGTGCAGACAGCCAATGACGTGCTAAAGAAGATATACCGTCAGGGCTACCAATACAAGAAAGCTGGTGTCGTCGTCATGGGGATTGGTGCTGACTCCCCCATCCAACAAGACCTCTTCGACATCAATGCAGAGCAGTTCCAGAAGATGAAGCGGCTCGATGAAGTGATAGATAGGATTAACAGGATGCAGGGGAGCGAGACTATAGTGCTTGGATCTCAGCAGTACACGAGGAAAGACGGCAAGGGCAAGGCTGATGTTTTCGCCAATGCCATCAAACATGATTTCAGAAGTCCATCACCAACAACGAGGTGGTCGGACGTGATTAAACTAAAATGAAGAAATGAGAACGAAACAAATAACAGCAGCCAACGCTGATGAGCAGATAAAGCAGCTCTATCAGACTGCATTTCCAGAGGAAGAACAAATCCCCTGGGATGACATAGTGCGGCTCATAAGCGAAATGCACCTGGACTTCACGGCCTACTACGAGGGAGAGGACTTCATTGGCTTTACTATTGTCTTTCCATACGAGCCGTTCAACTGGTACTGGTACTTTGCCGTGTTACCAGAACTGAGAGGACAGGGTAAGGGGCAGGAGATACTAACCACTCTCATTGAGAAATACAAGGGTAAGACTTGTGTTCTTGACATGGAATCCCCTTGTCAGGAATGTGACAACAAGGATCAAAGGGAGCGTAGGCATAAGTTCTACCTCCGTAATGGCTTCCGGGATACGAATCTTTATAAGAAGTTTGATGTAGTGGAAATGACAATAACGATGATGGGAGAAGGTACGTTCTCTATGCAGAATTGGGACGATATTGTAGGTGAGTTAAAGAAGTTCTGGACGTGGGATTAATTGGAGAATTACATTATGACATATATGAATCGTTTTGCTCAGTCCGACGAAGGACGGCGTGATGAACTCATCAGGATTATCGAGCACGCTGTGGAGAAGTTGACTTTACAGGAACTCGAAGCGTTGTACTACGATATGGCCACGAAGTCGTATATTAACGACTGACAAGGCGATTGGTACTCACTATAATCTTCTGATAAGCCAACCTCTCATCACCAGAGGCCAATGACTGTCATAATATCAGCCATATCCGATGGTTGGGCTTCTCTGATAATCCTACTCATGTTCCTACTGCTTAATAAAATGAGGGAAGTCTGGCATTCCCGCGCTCGGCTCTGCCGCTTGGCTCGTCCAAGAACTACGTTCGCCTACCCGTAGCCTTTCTCCAAGTTTAGGTTCGTATGTAAATCCCTCATAACTAAAGGCACAGAGATCTTCGGGCTTATCGATGCGGTTCTCAATGATGAATCGTGTCATGGCTCCCCGGCATGTCTTAGCCCAAACAGCTTGGATCTTTAAGTCACTGCCTTTTCTGACGTAGAACAAAGGCTGAACAATTCGGACTTTCTTGCGGACTCGCTGCCAGTCAAACAGGTGTTGGTATTCCTCTGTAGCAAGATGTACCAGAGTTCCACCATCTGCTTTCACAGCATCAATCAGCACATCAGTTAGTCGGTTCTTCCAGAAACCAAACATGTTCTGTCCTTCTCCGCTTGGAAGTTCAACATGTCCCTCCATTCTATAGGGGAGAATGGCATCCAATGGTCGAAGCAGTCCATAGAGGAAAGAGGTAATCCATAGCTTCTCCTGGGAATAATTGAGGCCATCAATATTCAGGGTCTCTGCCTTTAGATGCTTGTATGCCTGACCATGATAGGCAAGAATGGCAGGAAACTTTGGGGAATCGCCAAAGAAGTTCATGTATCGCAATCTGTTCTGTACTGCAATCTGATGGCCACAGCCCAGCATGTCGGCGATTGTCTCTACCGAATATTGTGCCATATCCCTCGCAAAGCCCTCGGCCTCTTTCTGAAAGCCCACGTTTCTCACGCTCGACAGAACAAACGGGTTTGCTCTGTTCTCGCTTAATCGAAACGTTCATTATCTTTGCGGAAGCGAGTATTATCTGCATATCACCTTATTATAGTTCCACATCTGAAGGACTGTAGTTGCTCACCCATCACCACCTTCATTATCTCAAACACCTTGTCCCCTGTGCAATGGCTTGTATAGAACTGCGTTGCTGAATAGTGTTCCTTCAGTCTTTTAGCCAGAGCCTTTAGTTCTTCTTCCGATTCCTGACCATCGAGCAAGTGGAAACCGCCAACTACAAGCTTAACCGGATAAGGGCAAGCAGCAAGAATATTCTCCAGTCCATTATGAGCGCAGCCAGTGAACAAAAAGCCATCGGTATATAAAGCCAGTTCGTGACGAAAATCATCATTTACATATTCGCCATTAGCACCTTCCACAAAAAGGTGTTTGTTCCCTTTTGGCATTGGGTGAACCTGCGAAATATGGGCTATGACACAGAGACCGTCAGCCGATCGGCACTGCCGCTTGGCTCGTCCAAGAATCTCGCATGTCCTTTCTACTGTTATAAGTCTGTCCTTTAAGCTCTCTGGCCACACCGTTGTTATGCTATGCAGAATTCCTCGTTTGGAGTAAAACTTTCCACTCATTGCATCAGGCGAGAAGATGACCTTTGCTCGTCGGTTCTTCTCCAAGAAATATCGTAAGCCGCCTGCATGGTCACTATGTCCGTGAGAAATGAAAACATAGTCAACTGTGCTGAGGTCTATGCCTAACACCTCGGCATTTCTGATAAACACGTCACTTGCTCCAGTATCAAGCAGAATCCTATGTCTCTCCGTTTCCAGAAAGATAGATAATCCATGCTCAGTAGAGAGACGGCTGTCATTGCTTCGATTATCTGATAATACAGTCCACTTCATAACACTTCACTTAATTGGGTCTGAACAATATTCTCCATTCTTTGCAGAACTTGCCTATCCACACGTTATCAAACTGCTCAATTGCTGCATCAAGCATTTCTGGGTCATCGGTTAAGATACCAGCCTCGAAGTTCTTTGCAGAGCAAAGCGGCAGAGCCGAGCGCCTTTTTCGTAGCGATTTCATTCCCATACCCGCACCAGTTAAGTTTGCAGAGCCGACGTAGGCAATGGTAGAATCAATGATGATGAGCTTGAAATGAACTCTCGGACATAGCACACGTTCCATACCATCATAGAGAATAGGATGCTTCTCGTGATCCTCTCTCCATGCTGTTCCTGGTTCCTTGGCATGAATCAGCCTGATCTCCACACCCTTTTTGAGTAACGAGGCTATGAGGGAAAGGAATGGCTTATCATCAACGTACAGGTCCTTGATGTCTGTCTGCCGTTCCTATCCACACTGTCCGTTTCGCTTTTCCAACGAGTGAGAGGACTTCCTTGTAGTGGTTCTTGCTGGGGCAAGCGTCCCTTTGGGCCGAGCGCTCGTCTGCTATGTACTTGATGAAGCTCATATTGCGGTTAATGCTTTTCTCCCAAAATCAGTCATCAGCCCTTTTGCTTCGAGCTGCCTGCACCGTTCTTTATTGAGATTCGTCCAATGGCTACCTTTCCTTCTTGGTGAAAGCCTTTGTGCCAATCGACCATCGGGCAGTTTTTTCAACGTAGAATCAATCCATCCGAAACATAAGGCTTCCTCTACTATTTCAATGTATGGAAGAGAATCTGCCTTGGGGGTCTTTGACCTGTTGCAAGCCACCCAACAAGATTTCTCTGAAAGATGGTATTTCTCAAACCATTCCCTCAGCTGCTTTCGTTCCGTGAATGTCAACAGGTTGGTTACTTCCATGTGGTGCGCTATTGTTCAAATAAGATACTACCGCCAACTACTGCCAATCCCAGCAAAGCAGCCTCTGAGACGCGCCACATGAACTTTTTCGCCTTCCATTTGTCGATACCATACACGAAGAAAGTCACCATGTTCTTGCGTCCCTTCGGTAGCAAGCGAGCAGAGCTCGAGCGGACGCTCGAAACCAATATTGCCGGGTCTTTCGGTAAGAAGTCCATTTCACAAATTCTATTAAAACACACGGCAAAGGTACTCATTTTTCTTTTATTTTTTGTATCTTTGCACGCAACATTACAATACTTTAAGAGAATTATAAAAGTATAACTTCACAAAATATTAAGTTATGACAAAGAAGATTATGTTTGGTGCTTTTATGGCACTATTGTCAATGACAAGTTGCTACAACGGCAACAGTAACGAGAACGCTACGTCATCACCGTCTTTCGACGAAGTGTTAGCCTCACGCAGAAGTGTCCGCAATTACGATGCCTCGAAGAAAATCACGGAGGCTGAGGTTCGTGATCTTATCAAGGCAGCACAAGAGGCTCCTTCATGGGCTAACCAACAGCCCACCAAATACTATGTGGCCATCAGTGAAGAGAAACTGGCGGCTGTGCATGATATGGTTGGTGGCAATAAGGAACGTATCAAAAATGCGCCTGTTCTTATCGTCTCGACCTTTGAACGTGGCAAGTCTGGTTTCTTCCAGGGCAATCAAGCCAACGAGGTGGGCGACAGCTGGGGAGCCTACGACAATGGTCTGAGCAACTGCTATCTGATCCTGAAGGCAAGGGCTATGGGCTTCGATACACTTATAATGGGTATGCGTGAAGCAGACAAGCTTAAAGAACTATTCACCATTCCTGAGAATGAGACGATCATGGCTGTCATTGCTTTGGGCTATCGAGCCGAAGAGCCAAACCGTCCTGAGAGAAAGAATCTTGATGAAATAGTGAAATTCTTCTGATAAAACTTGGGTAATATGGAATTATTAGAATTGATAAAGAGAAGATATAGCTGTAGGGACTATCAGCCTACGAGTGTTGAACAGGAAAAACTGGACTATATCATGGAGTGTGTTCGGTTTGCTCCCTCCGCTGTCAATAAGCAGCCTTGGATGTTCCGTATAATCAGTAGTGAGGAGGACAGGAAGAAAATCTGCCAATGCTACAACCGTGAATGGTTTGCTACGGCTCCTGTTGTTGTCATTGCCTCTATCCTGCATGACGAAGAGTGGGTTAGATCCGATGGCAAGCATCATGGCGATATTGACATAGCCATTGCAGTTGAGCATCTTTGTCTGGCTGCTACGGAACAGGGACTTGGTACATGTTGGGTATGTAACTTTGATGCTGAACTGTGCAAGAAGTCTTTTGGATTGGGTGAGAATGAGGAAGCTGCCGTCCTGATTCCTATTGGCTATCCTGCTGATGAGCTGAAGGAAAAGAAGCGTAAGGCCATTGAAGAAATATGCAAGTAAACAAAACACCATAGATGCCTAACCTCAGATAACAAATATTACCCTGAAAAAATGGGAATAGCTGCTGAATTCTTTGAATCAAAGACTGGGAAGAGTATTAATTTGCCTTCTGCAAGGCACGTTAATGTATCTAACTTTGAAGATGAGAAAAAGGGTATTGATCCAAATTTCGTTGAAGCTGTTGAGATACACGGAACCTCAATCCCCCCCCAAAAAAAGAAAAACCCGCTGAAAATCAGCGGGTTTCTAAATATAGAAGCGGAGAGACCGGGATTCGAACCCGGGATACGCTTTTGACGTATACACGCTTTCCAGGCGTGCCTCTTCAGCCACTCGAGCATCTCTCCTTGCGTTAAGCGGGTGCAAAATTAATGTTTTTATTTTGAATTGCACTACTTCACAGCAGAATTTTAAATTTCTTTAAATCTTAATTCCGAAAACACGCTGCACATTACTGTTGGTACGCTCAGCCACTTCCTGCTCACTCACAGCATAGCTCTCGGCCAGCTTGCGCACGACATGGATGGCGTAGGCACTCTCGTTGCGCTGTCCTCGCATGGGGACGGGAGCCATATACGGGGCATCGGTCTCAACGACGATGCGGTCGAGCGGCACTGCGGCAGGAAGCGTCTCTGGCAGGTGCGACTTCTTGAAGGTGAGCACCCCGCCAATGCCCAATACGAAGCGGTCGAAGCGAAGCAGCTCCTCGGCTTCCTTCTCGTTGCCCGTGAAGCAGTGGAACACACCTCCGGGCAGGTCTTTCTCGTAGCGACGCAACAGGACTACCATCTCGTTCTGTGCCTTGCGGCAATGAATCATCAAGGGGAGGCGCGTCTCGATGCTCCACTGCACCTGCTCCTCGAAAGCGGCCAGCTGCTCCTGCTCAAACTCGCGGCTCCAGTAGTAGTCCAAACCTACCTCGCCGATGGCGATGGGGGCAGGTTGGGAGGACAGGAGCCGACGAATAGCGCTGAGCACATCTTGATAGTCGGCACGCACTTCCTCGGGGTGCAGGCCAAGCATGGGGTAGAGACGGGGCGTATGCTCTGCCTCCTTGCGGCAAAGGTCGAGAATGCGCTGCGATGACTGCAGGTCGATGGCTGGCAGGAAGATGGCTCCTACGCCAGCCTCGCGTGCCCTGGCCATGACGGCCTCACGGTCGGCATCGAACTCGGTGCCGTCGAGGTGGGAATGGGTATCGATGAAATTCATGACTCGCGATGCACCATTTCGGCAGTGTACTGGCGGAGGGGCTGCTTGCGCTCCTCGCTTACACTCACCTGGTCGAGGTACTGTTTGGCTTCCTCGAAGTAGGAATTGATTTTCTGCTCGCAGAGCTGGCGAATGCCGATGGCATCGTAGAGGCGGGTGACAGCCTCTATTTTCTCCTGACGGTCGAAGTCCTTCGCCTCGATCCAGCGCATCAGCTCGGTGCGCTCCTGCTGGTTGGCACGGTTGACGGCGTTGATGAGCATATAGGTCTTCTTGTTCGAGGTGATGTCGCCGCCGATGGCCTTGCCGAAGACCTTCTCGTCGCCATAGACATCGAGGAGGTCGTCCTGCAGCTGGAAAGCCAGTCCCACCTTCTCGCCAAACTGGTAGAGCAGGTTGGCATCCTCTTGCGATGCGTCGGCGAGGATGGCCCCCATCTTCAGGGCACAGGCAAGGAGGACGCTGGTCTTGAGGCGTATCATCTCGATATACTCCTCCTCGGTGACGTCGTTGCGCGTTTCGAAGTCCATGTCGTATTGCTGTCCCTCGCCAATCTCGAGGGCCGTCTCGGTGAACAGCTCCATGACGGCAGGCAGATGACGGCTGTCGCACTGGGCCATGCGCTGATAGGCCAGCACGAGCATCGAGTCGCCGGAGAGGACAGCAGTGTTGGCATTCCACTTGCAGTGTACGGTGGCATGGCCTCGCCGCAGACTGGCATTGTCCATGAGGTCGTCGTGCAGCAGCGTGTAGTTATGATAGGTCTCGAGGCCAAGTGCCTGCATCATAATCTGTTCGGGCTGTTCGTGGAAGAGCTGATAGCCCAGGAGCATGAGTACGGGGCGGATGCGCTTGCCGCCGAGGGAGAGCACATAGCGGATAGGCTCGTAGAGTGAGGAGGGACAGCGGTCGTAAGGTAGGGCATCGAGCGACTCGTTGACCTTGTGGAGGATTTCGTCTGAAGTGTACATAGTTATATAGTTCTTAATTGTTATTTCATAGTTGGGCCTAAAGCCGGAAGACGATGGGGATGCAGACCTTGGTGCGGCAGGGCTGGTCGTTCTCTATGCCGGGCGTCCATCGTGGCATCATGCGCAGCACCCGCAGGGCCTCTCGGTCGCAGGCGGCATTGAGCGACTGCACCACCCGGACATCGGTCACCGAACCGTCCCTGTTGACGATGAATTCGGCCACCACCTTCCCCTGAATCTTCTGGTTCTGGGCCGAGGCGGGATATTTCAGGTTGCGTGTGAGCCATTTGATGAACTCCAACGGACCGCCAGGAAACTGGGGCAGATCCTGGACGATACGTGTCTTCAGCGGCTCGCCGTCGTCGGGCAGCAAGGGCGCTTCCTCCTCTTCGTCCGAAGGAGTCATGTCGCCGTCTATGTCGGTCTCCACCGGCTCATCGGGCTGCAGCAGTTCCTGCTGGGCATCGTCGTCGACCACCTTCAGCTTCACCGTAGGCTCAGGCTCGGCCTTCGGTGCCAGTGCCAGCTCGTTCTCAGGGCGGAAGAGCGGCCCTAACTCAGCATCGCTGCCCAACTGACTGAGCAAGTCCGGGTCGTCGAGCGGGTCGGCAGGAGAGAGGTTGTATTCGAAGGCGACAAACAGGCAGGCCAGTGCAAACACGAACCCCAACAGGAATCCCTGCAAGCGGAAATGCTCCAAATCGGCCTTCGAACTCTTCTTGACTTCCATAATAAAACGACGGTATTTCCGTTATAAAACGAAAAGAGACTGCAAAAATACTAATTAATTGATAATTGATAATTGATAATTGACATTTATTTCTTATCTTTGCGCAAAAATTTAGAAGATTTAATGAATAAAGTTGCTTTGGCCGTTTCCTGCCTGCTGCTTGCGCTTCCTGGTGAGGCCCAGGAAAGCCAGACGGTGTTTAACTTTCTGCGACTACCAGTGAGTGCGCATGTGGCGGCATTGGGCGGCGACAACATTACCTTGCAGGAAGACGATGCCACGCTTGTGTTCCACAACCCGGCGTTGGTGAACAACGTGAGCGACCGCACGCTGAACCTGAACATGATGACCTATATGGAGGGTTCCATCGTGGCGAGTGCCTCTTTCCTGCGGGCAGCGGGCGAGCGCGGCACATGGGGTGTCAGTGCGCGGTTCATCAACTACGGCGAGATGAAGGAGACCACCGTCACGGGCGAGCAGACGGGCACTTTCGGTGCCAAGGACATCGCCGTGGGCGGCACCTTTGCCTATGCCCTGAACGACTACTTCACTGGTGGCATCACGGCCAGGCTGATAGGCTCCTATATAGGACAGTACAACTCCTTGGGTGCGGGCATCGACGTGGGGTTGAACTATTACCACGAGGCCACGGAGTGGAGCGTGTCGGCAGTGGCCCGCAACCTGGGTGGACAGCTCACGGCCTACGAGGACGACTTTGAGCGTATGCCGCTCGACTTGCAGATAGGTGTGAGCAAGCGGCTCGTGGGTTCGCCGTTGCGTTTCTCGGCTACGCTCGTCCGTCTGAACGACTGGGAGTATGGCATTGGCAAGCATCTCGTCTTCGGTGCCGACCTGCTGTTGGGCAGTCAGTTCTACGTGTCGGCCGGCTACAATGCCATGCGTGCCAGCGAGATGAAGATAAGCAGCGGTGACGAGGGCGAGAGCAGCCACGGGGCAGGACTCTCCTTTGGCGGCGGTCTCAGTCTGGAACGCTTCAAGCTCCACGTGGCCTACGCCAAATACCACGTCAGCGCCCCCTCGCTGCTGGTCAATGTGAGCTACACGTTATAAAACCCCAAAAGCCTACCCAAGCCCTCCCAAAGGGAGGGATGTTTAGATAGATAATACAAAGTGAAAGCCCACCCAAGCCCTCCCAAAGGGAGGGATGTCTAGATAGAAAAAGTAGAGTGAAGAATGAAGAGTGAAGAGTTAAGAGTGAAGAGTGAAGAATGACGTTCAACCGTCTAACCGTCAAAATAAACGTCAAACCGTCTAACCGTCAAAATAAACGTCCAACCGTCTAACCGTCAAAAAAACGTTCAACCGTCTAACCGTCAAAATAAACGTCAAACCGTCTAACCGTCAAAATAAACGTCAAACCGTCTAACCGTCAAAATAAACGTCAAACCGTCTAACCGTCTAAAAAACGTCTAACCGTCAAGAAGATGAGAAAGAAGAAATACAACCATTCCTTTGCCCGCAGGATGACGTGGTGGGTGATGCTGGTGCTGTTCGTCATGATGAGCGCACTGGGTTACTTGATTTACGACTTGTCGAAAAACATGCTGGTAGAGATCAGTGCCGATACCTTTCACAGCAGCATCCAGGCATCGGGTGGAACCATCTGTCATGCCATGTCGGATGTGAGCGTGGCCGTGAAGAACAATATCTTCGACATAGAGCGCAACCTTGGCCAGCCCAACGAACTACAGGCCATCGTTGAGCGCATCGTAGCCCAGAATCCCCGTGTGCGCAGCTGCGGCATCAGCTTCATCGAGAACTACTACCCCATGAAGGGGCGTACCTTCTGCCCTTACGCATGGCGTCGCTCCGTCAACGGACAGGCCGACGTCGTACAGGCGGGCGGTAATACCACGGAAGGCCCTGGGGACACCTATCTTGAAGCCGACTGGTTCATCGAGGCCGTGGCAGCCGACTCGGCCTACTGGTCGGAACCGTTCTTCGACAGCCACGAAGAGAAGACACCCCTGGTGGCCTATATGTACCCTATCCACGACAAGCTGGGGCGCGTCGTGGCAGTACTTGGTGCCGACCTCTCGCTCGACTTTATGACGCGGCTGCTGCAACAGCAGGACAGCATCTTCTTAGAGAATGCCTGGGCCATACAGATATCGGGCGACGAGGTGTTCAGCAGCTATGTACTTTCGCGCGACGGCACCTATATCACCCATCCCGACAAGCGGCGCATTATGAACAGCAACTTCTTTGTCCATATCAAGGATGCCGACAAGCCGGGCGTGGCCGATGAGATTATCTGGAAGATGAAGAATGGCAGGAAGAGCAACAGTGAAACCGACCATGTCGTGCTGGTAAACAGGCTGAAGACCTATCTGTTCTATGCCCCCTTGGAAGGTACCCAGTGGATTCTGGCCGTGTCAGTACCCATTTTCCTTGTCGATGTCGTTGGTATCATTGCTGGTTTCGCGATGCTGTTGTTAATAGCTGCCATGCTGATGGTCACCTTCCTTGTGTGCCGCTTGGCCATCCGCCATGTGGCCAGGCCGCTGAAGCAGTTGGCAGCCGCTGCCGACGAGGTGGCCGGGGGACAGTTCAATACGCCCCTGCCAGCCATTGCCAGCCGCGACGAGATTGGTCTGCTGCGCGACTCGTTTGAGAACATGCAGCACTCGCTCACCAACTACATGGAGGAGCTGAAGAGTACTACTGCCGCCAAGGCCTCGATAGAGAGCGAGCTGAAGATTGCCCACGACATACAGATGTCGATGCTGCCCATGACCTATCCGGCCTTCCCCGACCGCCACGACATCGATGTCTACGGCATGGTGATGCCCGCCAAGGCAGTGGGCGGCGACCTCTACGACTTCTTCATCCGCGACGACAAGCTCTTCTTCTGCATTGGCGACGTGTCGGGCAAGGGCGTGCCGGCCTCACTGGTCATGGCGGTGACGCGCTCGCTGTTCCGCAACATCGCCGCTTACACCCAGGATCCTGACCACATCGTCCTGGCACTCAACAACGACTTGAGCAACAATAACGACACAGGCATGTTCGTCACCCTGTTTCTCGGCGTACTCGACCTGAACACCGGTCACCTGAGCTATGCCAACGCCGGCCATAACCCGCCATTGCTCATGGATAGTGGTGAAGTCACCGTCCTTGAGTGCGATCCCAACGTGCCTATAGGCGTGATGCCCTGCTGGAAGTTCAGCGTGCAGCACCTCGACCTGAAGACGGGCGACGGCGTGTTCCTCTATACCGACGGACTCAACGAGGCTGAGGATGCCAGTCATCGTCAGTTTGGCATGGAGCGCATGCTGCAGGTGGCCAAGCTCACCGCAGGCAAGCCCCAGAACCTGATAGAGGCAATGAAGTCGACCGTGCAGCTGTTCGTGGGCGATGCAGAGCAGAGCGACGACCTTACCATGCTCGCTATCCAGTACACCAATCAAAACCAATAAAAAGCCCAATAAAAAGCCCAACAAAAAGCCTACCCAAGCCCTCCCAAAGGGAGGGATGTCTATATAGAAAAAGTAGAGTGAAGAATGAAGAGTGAAGAGTGAAGAGTGAAGAATGACGTTCATCCGTCTAACCGTCTAAAAAAACGTTCATCCGTCTAACCGTCTAAAAAGTCGTTCATCCGTCTAACCGTCTAAAAAAACGTTCATCCGTCTAACCGTCAAAAAAATCGTTCATCCGTCTAACCGTCTAAAAAAACGTTCATCCGTCTAACCGTCTAAAAAGTCGTTCATCCGTCTAACCGTCAAAAAAATCGTTCATCCGTCTAACCGTCAAAAATTACGTTCATCCGTCTAACCGTCAAAAAAACGTCTAACCGTCAAAATACAAAAAAGATGATAGTGCAGAACATTACATTTTATATTATAATCACCCTCTCGTTGATAGCAATACTGGTAGTTTCCATTGTCATTCCCTTCATCGGGTTTATCAACAAGCGCTGGAAGGGACTGGCCATAGGCTGTCTGGCTCAGCCCATATTCTGTGCAGTGGTTTTTTTGTTAGTGGTGCTTGGAGCCCTCCATTACCAGGAGCGCAGTCTCAGCAAGTATCGTGAGGCAGCGATTGTCACTCTCAGGAAAACGGTGACCGACGATAATGGCAACCACAGCTATACCTGGTATCTGAAGGGCGACGATGAGTGTCTCTTCGAAATGGGGGAGCCGCGTCATGGGCGCTATTCCGACCGTAAGAGAGAAGATGTAGAGGCAAAGCTCTTCGATATCATACCCTTGGACTCCTGTAGCGTCTGTGTCGATGACGTGGTAGTAGTCAAGTTCGACTTCGACAACCGCACCGTCACCGCCACCGACTACGACGAGCCCATTGAGGTTGTCAGCATCAACTGGGACAGGGTAAAGGACTATTTTGCTCGATTGGCGGTCACGAAAGTCAGATGATATTTCATGTCTGTCACAAAAACGGCACCATATAGACGGGCACCATCAGCGTCTCTTCATCCCTGCGCAAATCCTTCGTATATACCAAGTATCGCCATAATATCTCTTTCGAATATTTCTTGCAGAACTCGTCAAGCGACACATGAGCTTTATAGCCTGACGACTTCACTTCTATTGGGCAGAGTTTGTTACTACGCGACAAAAGAAAGTCCACCTCATAGTTGTGCTTGCCACTAAGCGTAGGCCATGTGTGATAAAACAATTCATTGCCGCTGGCCTTCAACATCTGAGCTACCACATTCTCATAGACATAGCCCAAATCAGCACTCAACTTGTCGGAGAGCAGCTTCTGATAGATGATATTCTCCGTCACATCTTTGTCCCAGAATGCGAGCGTGATAAACAATCCCGTATCGCCAACAAACATCTTATACTGGTCTTTGTCCTTATGTAAAGCCAGCCCCACCGACGGGTTGTTGGCATGGTAGGCAAAGTTCACGCAAAGGCTGTCCTCCATATCCTCCAGCAACTCGTCCATATCCGTATTCTCGGAGCTGCGTCCCAGTACGCTCATCACCTGATAGCGTGAAGCATTTTTCGACAACTCCGATGGTATGGCCTTGAACAGTCGTGATGCCTTTCCAGATGGGTCAATCTTACGGAAATCGTCAGTATAAAGGTCGATAATCTCACGCTTGGTCTGATCTACCTCACTCAGATTGTTAGTATCTAAATAGGTATTTACGGCCTGTGGCATACCACCAATCAGCATATACAACCGGAAGCCACGCAGCAACTGTCTGCTCACCTGGTCACCAACAGAACGTCCGGCCTCAAAAGCCTCCTTCAACAGCGGTAACGTTACTTCGTCGCCCAACGCCCAGCGAAACTCCTCATAGTCCATCGGATACATCGTGATGCGAGTTTCTTCACTGGGCAGCGTAATACCCTGTATATTTTTCTTGATAGACAAGAGCGACCCCGTCTCTATGAAGTCGTAACGATGGTCTTTCACCATATACTTAATGGCCTGACGCACCAATGGAGCCTTCTGAATTTCGTCAAAGATAATCACGGATTTGCGCTCCACCAGCTTCACCCTATATATGAATTGCAACCGGAAAAAGAAATTGTCCAAATCGGCAATGTTCTTCACAGCCTCCCAAACACCATCGGGCGCATTGGCAAAATCGACAACGATGTATGAGTCATACTCACGCTTGGCAAACACTTCTGCAATCGTTGATTTGCCCACACGCCGTGCACCCTTTATCAGCAGCGCCGTCTTGCCTTCCTTGGTTTGTTTCCAATTCAGCATCCGCTCGTAGAGCTTCCTCTTGAATATGCGATAATCAGCATCCATTCCTCAAAATGTTTTTTGTTTTCGATGGCAAAATTACATATATTTGGGCAAATCTCAAAATGTTTTTATGGAAATAATGTAGAAATCTCAAAATCTTGCTTTCATCTCCCATCGTTAGTGTCAGCTGCACCTGTCCATCCTTCATTCTTATCATTCTTATACTAGGATTTTTTCAAAAAAGGGTGACAGGGTGACAGAATGCCGATATACAGGGCGTTTGCACCCTTTTTCGAGGGTGACAAGGGTGACAGAAGGGTGACAGGAACATGCTTATATGCACTTGAATTCTCTAGAGAATTTAGGCGTAAAGTACATCTTTTCCTATGGCAAATAGCATTCTTACTGCTCAATTCTCTCGAGAATTCACCCACATCCAGCTTACATCCTCTAATTGAGCCTATAGCTTCACGAGCATCTGGACGACAATTCACTCCGTATGCCACGGTGGGATTCTGTGCCATATCTGTATCGTTCTGACTCATTATGCACTATTTATTTCTCGCTGCAAAGTTATGCTTTTTCCCTGAAACAGCCAAATCTTTTCTTCACTTTACGTTCAAACTGAAGGTCGATGTCATTGGTCAGTTCGTATGCCGTATCAATGTTTACGCCACTCTTAAATGCTGCTAATGCCACCTCATTACCCAACACCTCGTTCAGTTTCTTCATTCCGTCACTGTCGCCAAGGACACGCGACACGCCCTCGTTCTTTTTGAACCACCATATAACCAGTTCTTTAAGATGCTCTTCTTTGTCAGTTCTGGGAATGACCAACAGCATTTCTCCAGCAAAGAAACCGTTTTCGCCGATAGACTCCATAAGTTCCAATGTTGCTGTCTCCAACAACATATATTCTATTACGGTATTCTCATCTTTCCCTTGCTTCGACTTTGGAAGACGGGGATGGAACAAGTCAAGTTGCAGACGCTCAATGTCTATATACTTAAATTGCTGTTCCATACATTCATGTTTATATTTCGTTTTTGTTTTATCCAGCTCTCGTATAACTGTAAACAATCTTTTAAACATTATTCGACTACAAAATTAATCAAAAAACACAATACTATTTCCAGTTTGAAAGAAAAATCGACAAATTATCATCCTTTTTTAGCATCTTTAGCAGAAAAATGCCCCTTTCTGCATATTTTTCTGTTCTTACCCCTATAGCTGTTTCCATCTCTGACATTATCTGTGACATCAGATACTATAACGTTTCGTTGCATTTTACGCCACTAACAATAATGCGGCAAGCATGCCGGCACTTTCTGCCACCATTTTTCCCCTCCAGAAGTCATCCGTCAGCTTATGCTCAATGATGTAATCACGTAACTTCGTGCGCCATACCTTGTTTTGCAGCAAGATCCACAGCGATTCATCGAAACAGGCGAACTCCACGTTATCCTTCAGCCATGCCTTCGATGGAGTATGACTCTTACTGAGCCGCTCACCAGGATAAGTTGCTGAAGTATTGAATCACCCTGTTCATAGTCTCCAATATCTGTCATACATTTGTTCCAACCTATCAGTAATATCCACAGACATCTGATAGACAATGCTATCCATCCTCGCTGTCAGGTAGAAGCGCGTACCAGGATACTCTTTTTCAATGGTGATAGGTTCTGGCTTCAAATTGCCTGCATCGAAGGTGACCCCATCCTCCTCGCACGTCGTACTCAGTATCTCTCTAAACACCTTTTCCAAATGCTCAGGGTCACGACTAATATTCTGCGCCATAAAATCTACGTCCACCGTAGGCCGGGTCTCCAGACCATTGAAAGCATATAGTAGTGAGCCGCCCTTTAGTAGGAAATTGTCCTTATATGAACTCACAGACACACGATAGAGCAGACGCTCATTGAAATAGCGAGCCAACAGATACATATACTGATAACCTGTAGAGTTCATCAGGTTCAACAGTCTTGTCTTAACCGACTTAGCATGATTCTTCACTTCTCTTTTCATTCAAGTGCAATCTCAAGATAACTCTTTACCACTTTTTCTATTCGCAATCTCTTGGAATACTCCAGCAGTCGGCTCAAACTGCGTTCGTTTTTACGTAGATACGTGCGGAAGATTTCTGCGCACAAATCCAGTCCAATCTTGTTGCGATATTTCACAGCGTCACATACACTACGCTCCAAGTCTGTGATGCGCACAGTATAGCCAGAAATCTCTTGCTGCACAATGCCAAATGTCAGGTAATCAGCTTTCCAGTAATAAATGTTAATGGGCAATTTCTCTGGAATCTTCACTTTCCGCTTGGCATCAATAGCAATACAGAAGGCTGGTGGGACTGTGGTACAAATCTGGTAGTACATCCATGCGTTATAGAGACACACCACACCAGTTGGCACTATCCTCTCCACGTCAATCATCGTGTTAAGCATCGCCCCGGGTTCTGCGTAAACGCCGTGCCGTAGTCTCACCACGTCGCCCCGTTGCTCAGCCCTACGTAGCCGTGCATATTCTGCTTTGTCTTTTATCTCTGTAGTAGAGATGACACCGCCCTGCTGTTCTATCTTTTCTGCTATATTTGCCATCTGTGCTGCGAAATCAGGGTACAAATATAGTGATTATTTTTGAGTAACGTCACTTTTCTACGGGTAATTTTTGTTTTATCCGTAGAAAAAAGACGATTTCGCAACGTTTTGGGGCTTCGCCACGATGGTTTCACCGTGAATCTTAGCCTGCCTGATGTTCATTATCCGCTTTGTGTAGTGCTGGAAGCACTGCTCATAGCTAAAGATTTGAATCACTCTGTTCATAGTCCCCCGTTATTGGTTAGCGGGGGCAAAGATAGTAATATTATTTCGTTGACCAAAAGTTTTATAATAAAACTGGTCAGATTACGCCATAATTATATCGTATGCCTTTGGATTATCGTACACTTCCGTTTCCTGTCTATTCTTCATTCGGATAACGATTTTCTGCAATGCCACCAAACACATAAAGCCGACATCTTTAACAATATTTCCTGTAGGTTTCCATTGAATCCAATTCCATATTGCAACAATTCTCAATTACGTTTCAAGACTTCATACAGATAAGGCAAGTCGTCGACTTCTACTATATCACCATTGGTTGTTTTAACCACAAGTTTCTTTGTTCCTTTGGCATCTTTCCTAACTCTTACTATTTCACCTATAAGCTGAGAAGGGAACAATCGCACACTATATCCTATCCTTTTGTCTTCTTTAGAATCGACACCTTTTTTGGTAGAATAAGTATAACAATTGTCTGCTACATTAATAACTCTAGAAGCATCTGTATTCTTTCCAGTTTCGCCAGTATACACTTTTTCAATTTCCAGACTAAGTTTACAATCTATATTTATTCTAACAATTTGCTTATACTTTTCATCCGTCGAGGATTTAGTAAGAACAAAAAGGCCTCCACTTACTTTCTTTTGAGTAGAACTGTATATTGGATTCTCATTAAGTTTTGGAGAAACAAGATTGCAGCCCCTATTCATAATATTTAATTGTCTTACTTTTTCTGGTCCTGCATATTCAATAACATCCACCAGTGTCTCCCACACATAGTTACTCTCAAACACCCTTCCATCAGGGTATTTAACACGAATGATATAGCGAGCCATTTCTTTCTTTTGTGGCTCATCTTGTTTTTCTTCTTCCTCACGTGTGATAACAGATGTATCACCATTTATATATGCTTGTACAACATCACGTTTTTTGTTACGAAACACCCAAGCAGGTCCCCATTGGGTACGATATACGAAATATCCTCCAATAGATTTAAGAGCATCTTTGTGTGGTTTTGTATTACCTACTACAGCAATTGTCCGTTCTCCATAATCAACAATTCTCAGTTCGTCTGATAAGGTGTCTACAGATATATTATTGCTTGTTACCTCCTCATTGACGACAATATCATCTTCAGCCTTGTCATCATTGAGAATAATAGCAGATAGTTTTTCTTCAGGATACTCTTCCATTTTCTCCTTGACAGCATATTCAAGAATAGGACTTAGTGGAAGATTGTATTTCCCGATGAGTTTCAGTATGAGATTTAATTCTTCTCTTGGCGTCATGAGTTAGATTCAAGTTATTTAGTTTCTACAATTTCTACTGTCCAACTTAGATTAAATGCCTTAAAAATTTTTTCAAGTTGATGTTTCTTGGTAACAGTATTACTATGAACATTTACAAAATACCCATTACCAACGTCATGCTGCGCAGTGGGATATTGAGGATTACCACCCAGTGTGACAAGGTACATATTATCCATTGGTATCTTGAGGGCATAAACTTTTTCAGCCCCAATTTCTTTGATTGCCTGACTGAAAGTATTTGCAGCATTCTCACGTTCAATTATTATCCCATTGGCACGAACTACACGCAGAGTTGACGGTTTCCTCTTTCCTCTTGCTAAAGGATTGATAGACACCATAGTCATATCATCCCTCTCTTGAGGTTTAGTTGCGGGTACGGCAAGATTACTCTCGTTTATTGATGATAATTGCTCCATTCTTTCCTTAACAGCATATTCAAGAATAGGACTCAAAGGAAGGTTGTATTTTCCAATGAGCTTCAGTATAAGTTCAAGTTCTTCTCTTTCTTTCATACTTAGCGCTGTTTAATTGTATAGGCAGGAATCGGTTTTGAGAACGAGGCTTCTGCATCTATATTACTACATTGCTGACGAACTATGTCGCGCCTACGAATAGCTGGCTGTAGGCATAGAGCGTTAAACTCGTCTAAATCCAATTGCTCTATTGTTGTGACATGAGGGAACAATAATTTCAGATATGCTGTTGCTACTTTTTTCACCGCTTTTGTATGGCGCATATCAGCCCCATTGGGAACTTCAATAGCCGCATCGACAATATGCGAATATACTGACTCTGTTCTCATTTGGTGTAGCACTTCTGAGAAGAATTCTACATTCAACGTCCAGTCATGAAGGGCCATATCAACATTTACTCGTGGTAATAGCCAACCTTCTATCATGCCATGAAAACGATCAAGCAGCGCAGACTCCCTAAAGACCTCTGGCAATGCGGAAAAATACTTGTAGTTCAATGGCTCGTTGTTTTCAGATAGGAGTATATTGCCTAAAAGCATCAAACCACATTCAGACATGAATTCATAGTTATCAATCGTTGCTTTACCAAATTCCAGATAATTCTTCAAGAAAGACTGCATTTCTGTATTGTCTGAGAACGTTATTGTTTGTATCTCATCGAAAGCTACCATGTCGTAAAAACGCATGATGCCAGGCGACTTCGTTGATTTGTCGTACACCAATTTTGCACGAGACACTTTTCCACCACTTACAAGCCAGACAAACTTTGACAGATTACCAAACACATAACTCTTACCTGTCCCCTTTGGTGCCAGTTCAATGAGGTTCAAACGTGGTTCGATAAAAGGCAGAAGGCGAGTTAGAAACTCCAGCTTCTGTGTCATATTTTTGAAAGCAGAGGGAGTGTACTCCATTGCAGATATTAGTACATCTACCCATTCTTCCAAAGTGAATTGGGCACGACATTGACGTATATAATTTATGTCGAGTTTCTGCATGGGTCGGAAAGGTTTGAACTTTACCATCTCTACGTGTCCTGCCTCACGCTCTTGTGGCTGGATATAGACGAGTTTCATAATGCCCCATTTTTCGCCATCAATCAAGTCATCTGGGTATTCCTCAATGAGATAGTCAGGTATCAAAGTGTCCGAGGCCTTAATACCCATATCTGGTATCTGGAAACTGGTTTTATTCTGAGCCAGACTTGTTGACACGACAAAACGAGTAAGCAACGTAAGCGTTTCGCCCCTACGTAGTCTTGCTCGAATAGCACTATTATCACTTGGAATATGGGCATCCAAAAACCTTGCCAGTTCTGCCCGTTTAAAAGAGCCATCTGGTGCGATATGTGTTGATATCAGATAGTCCTTAACAAACGAAGGAAGGTTTCTGCCACTAAAAATATCATAGTTTGCAGGGTTCTTATACACGGCCGCTGAGCCAAAAACTTGTCTTATTTTATCTCCAATTGCGCTCATAATTACAAATCAAATATATCGTTAATATCTGAATCACCACTCAAGCCCACAACTTTAATAGTAAATTGATGACTTGGGGCACCGTCTGGTTTAATGTCAATACTGTGAGTACCTTCTGTGATGTCTTGCAAAAGTGTAGTCCACTGAGTACCAACTCTATCCATCTTGTAAGTTTTGCCTTCACACGTCAGCATAACACCTGTAGGCTCTGGAATCACTGTCAAGGAAACAGCAGGGTTAGAAAGCATTACATCATCAGGCGACAGTTTAATCTCATACTTGATGCTGCTTGGTATATTCTTGTTCGATAGAAGAATGAATGGAACTAAAACTTCTTCTGGTGTACAACCACCATGCACCTGATGCGTTGGAGCCTTAGACAATGACGAATGAGTGAGAGCGACTTTGTAATACTCCTCGTCCGTCTCATTCTTATGTACCAAATAGTCAGTGTCTGACAAAGTATCTTCCTTCGTCTTGATATAGCGTCCTTCATGCTCAAACTTGCCATCATATTTCTTAGAAGGGGCTTTACGAGAAAGACAACTTAATCCATGATCAGAAACGATGGCAACGGTGCAAGACTGCTTTTTGCTGTTTCCAATAATCTCGTGGACAATTTCTTTCAGTACATTGAGTTCGTCCTTTAGTGTATAAAGGTATTTGTACAAGTGAGAGTCATGCCCAAGTTCGTCTAATGCACCAAACTTTACAACATTCTCACCTTCAAATCTATTATGATAGGTAGATGAGGGTATGTCAGAACGACAAATCTGCGAACGTACTACTTTCATGTTGCTTTGTTCAGTATCAATTAGATAGAGGACATACGACAAGAACTCTGCCCCTAAGCCATCTATCCAATAAACCTTGTCTGATTTATAAATGGCATTACTGCTCACATCTGCTAACAGACTATGCGAGTTCTCAAATTCATAGTACCACTTGTAAAACGTTTTAGCCGATTCATTTTTCTCAGCAATATATTGGGTTATCTCCTCAGTATATTTGTCGAGAAGTTTAGCTTTCTTGTATTCTTCGAAATAATCAATGCACCAAGTGTTTTCTATTCTGAAATGAGATGGCTTAGTCGTTGTGATATATGCAGCAAATTCTGGATATATGTTCTCAATTGCTTTTCTAATTTTGCTGTTATTAGGATTGTGAATAAACCAGCCCATCAACAAAATCTTTTCAAAATCAAACACACCAGTACATATATCGATAGCGGCCTTTAAGTCTTGGTTTTGCTGGAAAAGTTCTTTCGTCCTTTCAAGTAGCCATTCTTGTTCGTTTCGAGTAACGGCATTAAGAAATATGGCTCGATTGTTTACGATGATATTCCTACGTTCTTCAGCAAATAATTCCCAATTCTTACTGGTTGGCATTTCATAGAGAATACGAGTCGCTATATAATTGGGCAGTTGATTCTCATCGTTCAAGTCTGAAACGCCTTCCATGCATAATGTCAAATATGGATATTCATTTTTGAAGGATGTGTGTAACACATATTGTTTCAGTAACCATCTTCTAAATGCTGTGTTATTCGAATTATGCCACTCTCCAATTACATCTGATGCTGTCAATGTGACTTTATTGAATACAGAACGTGTGAATGACTCAAAGTTAAAAGAATGCAGCTTGGAATTTTTAAGACAATTGAGCAATTCTTCCCAACACCTCGTGTCACCTTCTTTTTCTTCGAATGGGAATGAAAGTTCTAGGAACTCAGTCAAAAAACTATATGGCCCATCTATTTTTTTGAAATTAAATATGTTGTCAGGTCTTGAGTATTTATATTTAGCTGATATAGGAGTAGAGCTGCATACAATACGTTCCTGAGGTGCTTGCACTTTCCAGAACTTCAACCAATCTCTCAACGTATCTAATTGACATTGAACATCACCATTCGGCAACTTGAAATCCTTGTACTTAGTAAAGAATACCTCTACTGACTGGGGGGCTGCGTCATAACGCCAAATGGGAGCACTTTCCTGAATGCGTGCAAAGTGGTTAAGAAAGTCTGTAAATCGGTTCTGCAATCCTATCAATGGCACATAGATGCGTTTCTTGGGATGCTGAATGTCCTCAAGTAACATAATCTCATTGAAGAAGCCTCTGAAATCATCGTCGTTATAAAAACGGACTAGTTCAGAGAAGGGGGAAACAAAAGTTGGCGAGCTGCATGATTTCATGGCAGACTTTAGCATGTCTTTAGTAATCCATGTGTCATCCTCGCCTTCGTCAATTAAGGTTTCAAGGTCTAATGCCTCTACGCCAATGTTGGCCATAAACTTCGCCAAGTTCTTAAACTCATTGAAGTTGTTGAGCATAATAAAACGAATGGCATAACGCTGTGCCAGCATATCGCCAGTATCCTTGTCATGGATAATCTCGCGAGTTAGATCATCAAAGGACTTAAATACTTTTATTTTCTCTGCTGAATCCATAACTAAACGACTTTAACTTCCTAAATACGATATAAGGAATTGAGACACTTCTGGATGTTCCTCTATCAAATCCAAAATAACTTTCTGCCACATCATGCTTGGCATTGTTTGCTCACGAACCAATGTTTTAGCCTTCTTGATATCATCAGGTTTTGCCTGTACAGGGATTGGTGCTGGTACAGGCTCAGGTTCTGCCGCCATTCCGCCAGACAAAGGCATTGGCTCTGGTTTCTTAATCTTATTGATATAGAACGACATTACAGCTGAACGTACATCTTCTTCTCTACGGAAAGCAACCTCTGACTGCAAGTGACTAAGCTCTTCCTCCAATTCATCCCACCATTCCGGCTGGAGTTCAACTTCTTTGATCCCATTAATAAAGTTCGTGAAGCCTTCTTGATAATTTGAGAAATTGGTACATAACTTGTACAAATCAACCTGGCCAACTTCTTTTATCTCGTGATACAACGACTTAATCTTATCCAAAGAATAACTGTCTTGGTTGAAAAGGCTGATTAAATCCTTTATTGCCTCTGCACATGCCTCTTTTTCCTTTATCTTGCTACAGTATAAAAGTGACCATAAAGGATATTTCGCAATCTGTTTGCAGAACTCTGTAATACTCCATTTTGCATAGTTCAGACTCTTAAGGTCGCTTAAACTTACCCCTTTCACCATGCTAAGATTGAAAATTTCTCCAAGTATGCTAGTAAGGTTACGTTCCTCAACGGAGCCAAATCGGAGCAACAATTTGTTGCTGGTCTCACTGCTACCATTGTCCCACATCTTGAGAAGAATCTCAATCATATCATTCAGCTTCTCATCGCCAACAGGTTGTGACGTACTGGGATTGAACAAATCTTCCTTGTGTTTGCGTAGTGCATATGATAGAGCCACATAGTTTGCTTGGTTGGCAAACAGTCCAAATGGTTCGCGTATAAGTGGTTCCAATATGTCGCTTAATGAGAATCGGTCTGCGTATCTTTTCTTTGCTTTCGCAATTAGACTATCAACTTCCTTACAGATAGATACCAGCCAAGAGTCGCCAGATAAAGCAGCTTCTGTTAGTTCGCAGGCATCATTGACAAGATTGTTCTCTCCATCTTGAAATATCTTCTTTGCAGGGATGCTAGAGCCACCAAAGGTTAGCAACTCATCGCGTGTCCTTTTTTGGAGCATCTGTAATGAAAGAGCCTTATAATTCTTGTTTGCAAAGAACGTAACTGGTACATTTTGCAAAGCTTTGACACTTTCCATACCATGAGGAAATACCTGTCCACTAAACTTTTTGTTAATAATTGCATAGATATTATTAAATATTCCCTCTGAACTTCGTTTGCCATTAAAATATAATGTATATGTCCCTCCCATCATTCGACTCTGCCATTTCAAAATGAATTCTTCCGCAGTTTTTTCTAATTGGCTAGCTTCGTCGTTGTTAAAGTGAGTTCGACTTACATTGGCTTGAGTTATCGCATCAATAAAATGAGTTTGAGCATCGGTAGTAAACACTTCTGATGGGATAATTAATATAGTGTTTTCAAATTCTTCAGAGAAGTCTTTAATCCTGTTTTCCATCATATCTCTTGATTCATCTGTGATGGAATAAAATATGCATATATGAAGGAAATTGGGTTTCTCACGAGTATACTTGTTTAGCCTACTACGCAATACTGCTTCTGGTTCTTCACAAGAATAGAATTGAGGTTCACATTTACGGATTAAACGATCTCCTACCACGAAGCACTTGTTGATATCTGATATACTTTTACTATTGTACCTCAGATAGTCAACAGCAACTTTATAGGTAGCGGCAACTTTTGTTTTTTCTTGACTTAACTCTATTGGGTTGTATGAAGAAACTGAAATCTTATATTCACCCCATATGTCACGCGGTACTATGCCGTTTTCATTTAGCCAATCTAGAATTTTAGTCATTTTGCCCTCACAGCGATCACCTGAAAATATAAATTTCAAATTTTCACCATTAGGTTTATATTTGCCAGTAGAATCTCGTTGGGCAAATCTTACACCAAGTGCATTCAGTAGAAGGATGGCCTTGAACACTCGCACATAGTCATCGCCCATCTTTTCTACACGGGCCAGATTGCTCATATAGACATTTGTGAATGCAGAACAACGTGCGTCGTTATTAAACTCAGAATAGAAGAAATCCCACAACCATTCAGCTGTAAGCATCATCTTCTGTGCATAGTTGTTCACGTCACCAATGAATCCCTTGAATCCATTCTGCTCATCATTCATAAACTTCAATACGCTTCGATTAGCCGACCCCATAATGTTCGACATCTTAGAACAGAGGAATGCAGTATAGGGATGAAGTGGAAATAGGTTATGAATATACTCTTTCTCTTCAGAGGAATTGCTCTCACAAAGATAGTCGTAGAGACCTGTGTTTAATTTCTTTGCCACTTCCCATGCTGTCATTGCCAACTTGGATTTGTCAGGTATGGTGAAAGTATGTCGAAGGATAAGATACGTTGAGATTTCGTCCATCTGGTAGTCAACGCTGTCGTAACGGTCACTCATTTTTGTAATATCTTTACCCTTTGTATCAAGACTGGAGGTCTCTGTTCTATGAGAAATCAGATATAGGAAAACGTTGTTGTTCTGCGATTTCTCTGCAATGTTTTGCAATACGTTGATACGGTCGCTCTTCAGCGTATCCATCACACTTGTAAACTCATCCCAAAATATAATCAGGCCATTGGCTATGCCGGCTGCCTCAATCTCTTTTTCTACTTCTACAAGCCAATCGCTAATACTGTCACTTGTTAGATAGGTATCATCAGCGGCTAATACTTCTTCCAAATGCAGGAATACGTCAATGTCGTTAGCCTGAAGTTTGGCTAAGAGTTTCTCAAACGTTGGTGCCTCAGAAGCCAATTCGTCACTCAACTCTAATAGTTCTGGTACACGTGCTCTATGACCTTCAACCCAGCGAATAGCCTTGTCAAAATCAGATTGAACCACAATCTCTTGATGGCCAGCTGCCGCTAATGCCAATTTTGTTTGCTTCTGTATAGACAAGGAGAAACGAGGGATGTTGTAAGCCCCCTCAACACCTTTCAAAACTACAGGGAAATAGGTTTTCTTCTTGCGAATAGCAGAAAGATTAGCCCTTAATGACTCGTTGGGGAGATTCTGGATATAGTTCTCCACTTCTGACGACGGGTCGCATAACAGGTGACGAACAACACTACTTGCATGGCTCTTACCTGTACCAAAAGTACCACGAATCCACATTGAGCGACGTTTGCTAATCTCTGATGAAGTGATAGCCGTTACACTTCTGCTTAGCAAATCACAGAATTGTTTGGTAGGTATAAAAGTTCGCCACATCTCTGGCGTTTCATCAGTCATATCATAGACTGGCAGGAAATCCTGCATTTTGATGTAGTCTGAATATTTAGCAGCCATATATTTGTTTGTTTTTTAGTTATCTTGTTATTTTTATTAGAGCATCAATCTTAATATGTCTACAGAAGTAAGATCTTCGCGTAGAATAATGTTGTCAAGTCCCATGTTCAACTCAACTCGCAGCACATGGTTTCCTTCCTCTTGCAGAGATAGTAGCAGACTTTCAAATGTTTCTCTGCTAATGCCAAATTGTCGATAAACACCTTCTGTCTGATTCTCGTCATAGAACTCAGAAACGTTAAGAGAATAACGCTTTTTTCGTTCTGCATAACGATAGAGAGAATATGCTAAAGCGACAAGTGAAATTCCGTCGTGAGGTTGACGTGTAAAAAATACTTTATTCCCCTCTTTTGACAAGACTCCTACAGGTATCATAGACCCTAATGGACTCTCCTTAAAAGTATTCTGAAAAGCCTTCATAGCATTATCTCTCACTGCTGAAGTATATTGTGGGAAGGTGTCACCGAGCAAAGAATCCATATCTGTACGACTATATGAATTCCCTTGTTCGAAATTATTAATGTACCACGCAAATAACTCAGAATCGTTACAAAGATTAATCCATATTATTTCCCAGACACATGTTGTTTCTGTTTGATATATCTTAGAAAAGGTCTTTCCTATTTCTGTAATAGTATCTGTTCCTTTTTGCAAAATGCCTGCGTCTATAAGCCATTTTCTGAATACGGGCAATTGCTTCACCAAATTCAAGCCGTGTGCATTGTTCTCAAAGTATGTAACATAATTATCCAAATAATAGGAAAGCCATCTTTCTCTGAGTCCAAAAGTATTGTATTTGTTTAATGATGTCTGACCAGTATTGATGCTTTTAGCATTTGAAGTACCATTGGACTTTTTTATTGAATTAGCAGTCTCACAGCCATTATCAATAAAGTTTAAGCAACGATGACATTTTACACATTTTTTCTCATCTATTTTAACTATGGGCACTACAGATAATGCACCTGTCGGGCATTCTACTTCACACACCTCACAATGAACGCAATGAGTGGTTTTTTTTAGGATTCTCCGTAATAAGCTTATGAAAGCAATATCATGACCAGCATTTTTTACCTCTATAGTATACTTGTTCGTAGTGTCATATAATAAGGAAAGCTGATAAACATTGTTTTCAAATTTTACTTCACCTTGGAAAGCTGTGTCATTCTCCTTACTTAGATTCAAATGGCCTAAAGTTTTTAGCCATTCAAAAATATTTTCCTTTGGATTGTTAACAACTGCTTTGAAATCGGGTGAAATGGTCTTGATTTCCACTGTTGAAGAAGTGTTGTGTCGATCGCCACCTGCTCTGACTTTCCATTTTCGCTGTTTTATGTATTCATCCACGTTGTGTATTCCTGCCTTGACGGTGTTCTCTCTTAACTTGTCAAGGAATGGTTTTGCCGTATCTGGGAAAAGCCAATTATCCATGCAGTCACCAATTTCTGAACTAAGAGGGCAAACAACACACCCTACTCTGCTCAATCCTCGTCTGTACGCTTCATTTATTGGAAGATGATATAGAAACAGGTAAAGCCATACTTCTGTGGTATTCCAGTCAAAAATAGGTCTTACATTTAGAACATTACCATGCTTTACTCCTTTTCCTATTCTTGCGTATGATGCTCTCTTATCACTTTCTTCAGCCCGAACACCTTCAAAAGCCATAACATATGGTTGTTTTCCTGTACCATTTAATTCTTTAAGTAGGCGATACAGTGGTGCAGTTTTCATTACTGCACAACACCAACGATGTATTCTGCTGGGAGAATCCATCTCATCCCAATAATAAAGAACATCCTGATGATTCTTTGCCGTATAGAATTTTAGGTTAGGATATTTTTCTTTATAAAGTGCAGAGACCTTTTGGAATAGATTTATTGATGTGGGTAACTCGTACCCAGTATCACTATATGTCACTATGAATTCTTCGCTGGGAATTACCCTTGAAACTAAATCAAGAACGACTTGGGAATCCTTACCACCAGAGAAGGACGATATATACAGTTCTATTCTATTTGTTAATATTGGAACCTTACCTTGTTCTTCTGCTTTACTCAATGGCATTACGTCGAAACTATCACAATCCTCCTTGATAACAACATGCTCTTCCTTTGTTTTCTTTTCAAGTGAAGAGGCAAGGCGCTGGAAATCTAAATCAGGATTTTTCTGAGATACCTCACGAATATTCTTATAACGACGATACGTTTGGTTGATAAAATCCATAGCCTCGTGCTCGATAATGAACATAGTGTCCTCGTTACGAGAACGCAAACGTTCCATATCTACAGGCTGTAGCGTTAGGATTTCAAAGCCCTCTTGCTGAATAACCTCAGGCGCATCAAAGACATTTCCACCTTTCACTTCGAGCACATACTGGCCCTTGTAGAAATACCTACGGTCACATGCCCACAGCAGAGGCTCTTCAACATGAGGATATATCCACCCACGTTTATTTAATCCCAGTAGATCAAGTTCTTCCCAAAACACAGGGCGAGGCGACACATTAAGAGCATCACCTTTACTCGACATTGTCAGTCGTACACCATTATAATCCGAATCCCATATTACTTTAAACATAACTCCATTTACTTTCCAATATCTGCATTAACTAACCGAGTAAATGAGGTCTTATGTAGAGAAAAGAGAAAAGCGCACCCTCACCCCTTGCATACTTGTACTCCAGCCGTCGCCAAACAGGCCTCACTACGATATACAAGGAAAGGGTACGCCTATATAGGCGTATCCCAATCCCATGAGGTCGCAGTGTTCACTTAGTTGGCGACTATTTGAGTACAAACCTCATCAGAATCTTCGATACTGATTTTATTACCCGCGAAAATCCTGCATCGCAATCCTTGCTCCCTTCGGAGTTTGGTCTTCTGCCCTTGCGATAGTCCTGCCATCATTCAGGCATTTGCTGCAACGCAGGTGCAAAGTTACACATTTCCTCCGAAACAAACGAAGAAAAGGAAAGGATTTAATACTTTTTGCTATAATTGAGGCAGAAAACAGGAAATATGTCTTACGCTCATTCTATTCCTGCATCTTTGTCTTTAATGGCATCCATCTGTTCTACGAACTTTTTGAAACCATAGTTGTGTTGAGAGGTGTTTGTAATTGAAGCCATAGCAGTAATAGGTTAGAAGTTATCAGGAAGGCCACCTATCAAGCCTTTTACCCATGCCTCCGAAAGAGGCATCGACATTTCACCTTTCAGAGTCACTCTGTTTGATTTGGTATATCCGTCAATAGAACGACGGACCACATGCAGTCGGACATCATCTTCAAAGATGTTCATACCGTCAAGAACTGCTGCGTTGTGGGTCGTGGCGATGATTTGCTTGTCGTGCTTTCTCGCCAGTTCTACAAGTCGCTTGATTACTTCGCGGCAAAGTTTGGGATTGAATGCCGTATCGATGTTCTCAATAGCAAAAAACGTTGGAGTCTCGTCGGAAATAATCAGAGTGAGATAGAACAAGAGATACAGGAATCCCTCATTAGTGCTACGCTGGTCAAACGTATTGATGGCTTCTGCCAAATAACTGTCTTTAAGTTTAAGATTGAACTCCATCGATAACTGGCCTGAAGGAATCTGCATGTCATCGAACCAGTCCAAGATAATCAGGTTCTCCTTGATTTCATTGAAGATATCAACGGCATTATCCCTTTGCGACAATTCTTTCAGATAGGCAAAGAGGCCTTCACCATGACGCCCCAAAGGATAGATTCGGTTTGAGTCGTCGGCCCTGCGAAGTTTTGACTCTTCGAGGGAATAGATGATGAATGAGTTTAAGTCCGTATAGATGGGTGTCTTATTGTCGCTAACCCACCGAGCTGGTTTGGCATTTTTGTCATAACGAATATCAAGCCCTGTTTCGTTACCCTCTTTGTCCGTTATACAAACTTGGATTAGGTTGGTGACGGCATCTTCAAACGCAGGCAGCATAAACCGGGGTTCAACGATACGGATGCCACGATTGCCGAAGTATTCATAATCCAGTTTGTCGGAACTGGCCGCTGCCCCTAAGGCGATACCTTCAAGGATGTTTGACTTGCCACACCCGTTTGCGCCAATCAAGAGATTGAATCTTCCCAGCGGCAGACTCACATTTATTACAGACTTATAGTTTCCTATTGTAATATTACTAATCATATTACCACGTTAGTTATCATCATTAGAATGCAAATTTACACATTTCCTCCGAAACAAACGAAGAAATGGAAAGGATTTTATGCTGGTTGCATGAAAATACCGCATAATTATCCGTCGAAAAAGCGTGAGAATCGAATGGAAATCAGCAAGAGGGGATTCGGTCGGAAATACGCGAGTTTTGGGGATTTTACATAAACAACTAAGAATCAACCCCTTAGCTTTATACGCATTCGGAAGGTTACTGCTGTTATCATTGTCGCATACCCCCTTACACCCCGGCGAAACATTCGTTACACCCCGTCGGAGCATTCATCACACCCTGACGAAACATTCATTACACCCTGATATCACATTAATCATAGTGTAATGAATATTTCGTCAGGGTGTGAAGTCCGTTGCGTTAAGATGTAATCTCGCATAAGCCAAGGTGAAAAAAGTGAAGCCTTTCACTCACCATTCTATTTTGCAAAATTCATTTGTCCTAAAAAACGAAACGGAAACTGCATGTTCATGCACTCTCAACGACCCTGTTCGGCTATCTCCCATTCGTCCACAGTGCGCGTGTTGATGTTCATGCTTACCCCGACCTTCACCACGCGGCGCTCGTCTGTGTGATAAGGGATGGCATATCCTTTGTTGTCAATTTGCTGTAGGGCCTCATGTGCCGTTGCGTTGACCTTCAGTTCAAACACATAGAGGACATCGGGCATCCACACCACCATGTCTGTGCGCCCTCCGGCACATTTCACCTGAGTACGTACATAGACATTCAACGAGGAAAGAATGAGATACATCGTGTACTCGTAGAATCCCTCTGCGTTTGCCACGTCTTTCAGTTTTTGCTTGAAGCCTTCCACGTAGGGTATGCTTGCCATGTAGGCTTGCATCTCGCGCATGGCCAGGTCCACATTGCCCTTTTTCAGTGCCCTCCAGAACTTCAAGGCGAATCCTGTCTGAACTTCGCTCGCCTCGAGACCGATATATGCCGGCAGCAAGCCCTCTACATATCCTGTACGTACTTCCTGGTTGGGTATGGCAAGGGTGTAAGTCTGCGCCTCTTTGTCATAGTCCTTAATGGTGAGGTATCCACTTTGGTAGAGCAGCGGCAAGGCTGTTGTCATGGCCTCGGTAGGTTTGTCGAATGCCGACGGTGCCACCTCCATACTGTCGAGCGTCGTGATGTCGGTGCGGAAATGCTGCATCTGACGGATGAGGAATGTTGGGGTGCCGCTATCGAACCAGTAGTTCGCCAGTTTGTTGTCTGTGAAAGCGTTGAGCAGGCTGTAGGGGTTGTAGATGTCTTCCGACTCCTCGGAGAAGTGATAGCCGTCGTAGCGTAACTTCAGCCGCTCGAACATCTCTTCTTCAGAACATTCGTGTTTTCTGGCCATCTTTCTGATGTCGTCGGCAAGAGCTGTCTTCACCTCATGCTCTGTGATGCCGCAAATAGCAGAGAACTGCGGCAGCATGGTGATGTCCTTCAGGTTGTTGATGGTTGAGAAGATGCTGAGCTGCGAGAATTTCGTGATGCCGGTGATGAAGCAGAACTTTATCATGGCTTCGCAGGCTTTGAGCGGCTGATAGAACTCCTGCATCACCTTTCGGAATTGTGGCAGTTGTTCCTCTTTATGCAACACGTCGAGCAGAGGTGCGTCGTACTCGTCGATGACGACCACCGCTTGCCCGTTTTCAGACTGTCGGCTGGCACGGCTGATCAGGCCAGTGAGACACTGTCCGGGTGTCGCCTCCTCCGAGTCGTGTCCGTAAATGCTGCGCAGAGGCTTCATAATGAACATAAGGGCTTGCCGCAGTTCTTCGGCTGTGTCTTTGTTTTTGGCCATGCTCAGGTCCAGATGGATGACGGGATACCGCTTCCAGTCTTTTTCCAGATTCATCATCTTTAGCCCTTCGAACAGTTCACGCTCCCCTCGGAAATAGCTACCCAAGGTTGTTGTGAGGAGTGACTTGCCGAATCTGCGGGGACGGCTAAGAAACACGTACTTGGCATAATGAGCCAACTGCCATACTAAGTCGGTCTTATCCACATAGACATAACCGCCACGGACAATTTCTGTGAACGTCTGTATTCCTATAGGGTATTTCCTTGTTATATCCATTGCCGGAAAATTGGCTTTTAGTTTCTATTTCTATTGAACGATTCGATTGCTTGGATGGTGCAAAGGTAGTAAATATTTGGAAATAAAACGAAGAAAAAGAAGGAAAGTATGGATATAAATGGGTATTTCGGCGATTATTTGCTGGGGCGTGCCTTACAGATCGCACCTATATTGTTGGATGAGTTGGCGGAAGAGGGGATTCTGACTGAGCACACGGGCGCAGCCTGTCATAAGCATCTGGCATCGGGCACGGGTCAGGGCCACGTTCAGTTTGCGGTCGATCAGATGGCCGTTCTCCACAAACGTGTTGGCGGCGAGGAAGTCCAACTGGTACTGGCGGGTGACGGTGAAGCTGTAGATGATGACATCGCGCTGCGAGCCCTGATAGCGCTCCACGGTGTCGATGCTGATGTCGAGCAGTTCGGGTATGCCTAAAAGGTCTATCTCCCGACGAATCATCGCTATCTGGTTGCGGTAGGGCACGATGACTCCCACGGTCTTCGCGGCGGAGAAACGGGAGCCGTAGAAACGGTGGATGCGACGCAGCAACTGAGCCACCAAGCGAGCCTCGTTGAGTGAAGAGTGAAGAGTGAAGAGTGAAGAATCTTCGAGTGAAGAGTCTTGGAGTGAAGAGTGAAGAGTGAAGAGTGAAGAATCACAGTCGAAGAAGGCGACCCGGTGTTCCTTCAGGATGCAGTCGAGGCGGTCTTCGGCAGGCAGGTCGTAGCCCAGGCTGTCGGCCTGCTGATGGGGTAAGGGAACGATGTCGAGGTGTTCCTCGGCATAGAACGCCGTGGAGGGGAAACGGGCCACGTCGGGGTGCATGCGCCCCTGACGGTTCAGGGTATAGACGAACTGGGAGCGTCCGCAACGGTGTTCCCAGCGCAGCAGCCGTTCGAACAGCGACTGGCGGCAGTCGTCGATGCAGATGTCGATGAGTTGCTGGTCGGCCACTCGGGCATCCTCCTCGCTCTGTTGCACCACGGCGGGCAGTTGCTTGTGGTCGCCTATGAGTACGAAGCGGTCGATGTGGTCGGAGGACAGCAGGCCGATGAGCGACGGTTCGAGTATCTGCGAAGCCTCGTCGACGATGCAGAGAGAGAAGTGCTTCAGTTGCAGAATCTCCTGGCGCGACTGCACGGTAGAGGTGGTGGCCACGATGACGCGCGTCTGCTGAATATACTCCTTCATCTCGCTCAGTTTGCCGATGTGGCTGAGCGAGGCTTCGAGCAGGCGACTGCGGAACAGCGGGTCGCACGAGGCTTCGCTGCCTACGCGCAGGTAGTCGACGTGGGCCGATTCGAGCATGGCGCATATCTCGTCGACGGCCCGGTTGGTGTAGCTCATCAGCAGGAGCTGTGAACCGGGCGTGCCGAGGCTGTCCTCCACCATGAAGCGCATGGCCATCGAGGTCTTGCCGGTGCCGG
The DNA here is from genome assembly GCA_900318815.1 of uncultured Prevotellaceae bacterium. Taxonomy (GTDB): domain Bacteria; phylum Bacteroidota; class Bacteroidia; order Bacteroidales; family Bacteroidaceae; genus Prevotella. Next base: position 34,213 of record ONMA01000012.1, on the reverse strand, counting down.
GCGGGCCTACCAAGAGGAAGTAGTCCTGAAACAGTCTGAAGCCTACTTCCACACTTTCGGGCGACGGGTGAAGGGCGGCAGCTCTGGGGGGACGCTGGCCTAACAGGAGTGCTTTGCGGTCGGGGCTGGCGCAGATGAACTGGTGCAGACTGCGCATCTGGGCCGAGGCCGAGGCATCGGTAGAGGCATGCTCGATAGCCCAGAGCGTGTCCTTCATGGGCAGCAGGTCGGGGCGTTGCTGTCCGTTGTTCAGCAGTACCGTCACCTGACTGGTGCCTAACTCCTCAATCGACCCTTTATAGAGAATGCTCTGGCGAACGTCGGGATGCTCCTTGTAGGCATAGAGGAACACCATGTCGCCACGGCGGAAGTTGAGTGAAGAGTGAAGAGTGAAGAGTGAAGAATCTTCGAGTGAAGAATGGGGGAGGGAGAGCGTGATGAGGTCGTAGCCGCTGTAGGGGTTAGACCGCTCGCGCTTGCAGATGCTGAGGTTGGTGATGATGCTGCCCGTTTCCAGTTTCTCGCTGAGTGGCATGAGCCAGGTGTCGCAGGTGGCACCGCCGCTGTGCTGCAGTCGGGTCTCGCCGTTGCCCAACTTCTGACAGGCTTGTTCGCGGTAGACGAAGGTCATCATGCGCTCGTAGTAGGCCCGCTCTATGGGCGTGAGCGCGGCGAGCTGGGCCGTCAGCTCCATCAGCTCCGGCTCCACATACTCATGGAAGATGCGGTCCTTGGCTATGCCCTTGTAGATGACGGCCGACGTGAGCAGGGGGAGGATGCGCCCGAAGCCTTCGCGAGCCACCAACAGCTCTGTGGCCACAATCTGGTTGCGCAGTCGGATGGCCTCGCGGAAAAGCTGCTGGTAGTAGCTCACGCTCATCAGCCCCTGTGCGGCAGGATAGCGCGAATAGAGCAAGCGGATGTCGACCGTCTGACTCGTCCGTCCGAAGTTCTGGCGCAGGATGCCGTAGTAGAGCAACAGCTGCACGTAGTGGCTCTCTAACTGCATGCCGTGCTGGTCGTGGCTTTGGTGTTCTATCTTGGGGTTCTTGCCCGACTTCTGTTCCACCAGCAGGGTCATGTCGCTCGTCATCAAGTCCACTCGGCCCTGCAGTCCTAACTGCTCGCATACGAACGATGGCTCCAGGAGGGCTTTTGGGAGTGAAGAGTTTTGGAGTGAAGAGTTTTGGAGTGAAGAGTGAAGAGTGAAGAGTGAAGAATCGGTGTTGAATAGCACGTCGACGGCTTGCCGGATGTTGTTGGTCTGCAGCTCCGCGTCGCGCTTGAACTTTTCGGCATCGAAGTCGTTGCAGGCGCAGAAGCGCAGGGCTTGTTCGCGAAACGAGCGTTTCAGCATGGCCGACAGCGAGGCATCGGCTCCGCTGTGAATCAGTTCGTCGAGTGCCGTGCCCGCAAAGTTACCTAAGAGTACGGCCTGCGTGTTGGGCTTCGGCTTCAGGCGGTTTACGGTGTAGAGCAGCGGGTGGTGGCCGTAGTTGGTGAAGCAGGCCGCAATCGACGAGATGTCGAGCAGGAAGTCAGGCTCCACCACCACCAGTCCTGGCGTCACCATTCGCCCCTCACCACTTTCCATATAGCAGTCCAGCAGGTTCAACTGCATCCCCTCTCGCAGTATCTTCCTCAGATACCGAAAGTCCCTGCCCTCGCTTTGGTTGGCATAGTCGATGACCATCTCCCCGTCGTCGGTAGTGGCATGGACCACATGTTCGTCCCACGACTGCACGATGCAGCGCAGGTAGCGGCGGTTGATGCGGAGTCCCTTCTCTCGGGGTCTTGACTGCGAGGGCAGCAGGCGGCGCAGTTCGCCCGGCACGCTCTCGCCGAAGACTGCCGAGACGAGCAGCGCGAGCGCACGAAGGTCGTAGGTCCATTCCTGGTCGTTGGCCGGGTCGTAGCTGTTGGAGTGTCGGCGCATGGTCTGCACCTCGCGCTTCTCCTCGTTAGCAATACCATAGCGTTTGCACAGGAAATCCACCTGTGCAAACAGGCCGCCGAAGGTGCCCCCCTCGCGGCGGCATCCCTCACTACAGCAGAGCACCAGGAGTTCGTGCATCCTATGTGTGGCGGTGGCCGACGGCTCTTCTCCAGCCAGTTGTCGGCAAATGTCGAATAGTTCCTTTACTTCCATTAGATATGCGTAGCAAATTCTTCATTCTTCACTCTTCACTCTTCACTCTTCACTCTTCACTCTTCACTCTTCACTCTTCACTCTCAAGTTGCAAAAGTAATCAAAAATTGCGGAATTTCTTTGCACATCCATTAATTTTCGCTAAATTTGCGGCGAATAAGCATATTAGTAACATGCCAAATAATAAAAATGGTACGATTTCGGAGGTACGAAGGTACGAAGGTACGAGGGTACGGAGGTACGAGGATAGACTCTTCGCGAAAATTGGGCGTGAAAACTATTCTCGCCCCCCCGTACCTCCGTACCCCCGCACCCCCGAAATTACTTAATTTAAAAAAAATAGAGTATGAAGAAGATTACCATTGCCATTGACGGCCATTCGTCGTGCGGAAAGAGCACCATGGCCAAGGACCTTGCCCGTCGGGTGGGCTATATTTACGTGGACACAGGAGCCATGTACCGCAGCGTGACCCTCTATGCCCTGCGTAGCGGACTCATCAAGGCCGACGGGAGCATCGACACCGTGGAGCTTGAGCGGCAGATGCCAAGCATCCGCATCAGTTTCCGTTTGAATGAGGAGACGGGTCGGCCCGATACCTACCTCAACGGCGAGTGCGTGGAAAAGGAGATTCGCTCCATCGACGTGTCTTCCCACGTCAGCCCCATCGCCGCCCTACCCTTCGTGCGCACCGCCATGGTGACCCAGCAGCAGCAGATGGGCAAGGACAAGGGCGTGGTGATGGACGGGCGCGACATCGGCACCACCGTCTTCCCCGATGCCGAACTGAAGATCTTCGTCACCGCCTCGGCCCGTGTCCGTGCCCAGCGCCGCTACGACGAACTGCAGCAGAAGGGCATGCCCGCCGACTTCGACGAGATTCTGAAAAACGTGGAGGAGCGCGACTACATCGACTCGCATCGCGAGGTGTCGCCCCTGCGCAAGGCCGACGATGCCATCGAGTTAGACAACAGCTACATGACCATCGAGGAGCAGAACAAGTGGCTCATGCAGCAGTTCGAGAGAGTTGCCAAGCAAAGTGTTTAAAGAGCCTACCCAAGCCCTCCCAAAGGGAGGGATAATTAGCCTACCCAAGCCCTCCCAAAGGGAGGGATGTTTAGATAGATAAGGCAAAAACAACTCAACTCTCGGAGTGCAAAAAGCCCAGCCACAAAGCCCAGAAGGGGCGATCCATAGAATTTCCGAAACTAAAGGAACAATGAAATCAACATAAAACTATGAACTACATGCAGACAAATAATGTAACCAAACACCCCCTCCTTTGGAGGGGCTTGGGGAGGCTTGACATCTTGGGGAGGCTCTTACTATTATTGCTTCTCCCCCTCAATCTCTGGGCCGCCGACGGCGAGTTCGACACCCCCCAGCCAGGCCATCTCCTGGTATTCAAAGGGACCGGGATGCATGCACGTAAAGATACTTGCCCTGGAGCAGAGTGCCAATCGCACGCTCGACTACTCCACTTTCTATGTGACGGACAGCGAAGGAAACAGGACTGACTTCCTCTATTTCCACGAGTCGAACTCATACGATAAGGATCGGAGCTACGTGCAAGTAATCATGCGTAACCTCATCAGCGAAGAGTCGCTTGTCTATCAGACCAACGACTATGACGTAAAGCCACTCTACTATATTGGCTGCCAATCAGGCACGTAACGTGACACGTAGCAGCAAGGACGTGAACGGCTATGCTGAGTTCGGCTGGTACTACCCCGTCAGGTTTGCCGGCAAGAAGATGACGCTGTGCGTTGACGGGCAGATTCTGAACAGGGACAGAGACATTCGCACACAGTACAAGGGGTGGCAGAACTATCTGTCGCCCCTTCGGGGCTAATATTACCATCCGCTTTTACAGGGGTTTATACCCCTGCCTGTAGTCTTTTCAGCCCTTCGGGCTTCTTTATTGAAACGAATCATCCTAATTGATTTTTAATTATGGCCACACGCACGGCATTTTAAAAATAATTAGGACAATTCGTTTCTAATCCCATTAGGACAATTCGTTTCGTATCTGCTCGCTTAGTTAGCGTCCCAGAGGTCGCCGAAGCCCGAGTCGTCGTAGTTGGGATTGTCCTCATCAGTGGAGTCGTTCGTCGACCGTATGCCACCCGAACCGACCAGGATTTCCTGCTCCATTTCAGCCTCAATGATTTGCGTCGCGGGCTTTATATATTCTTTCTTAATCATAATGATGTCCTCCTTTCTAAATTACTTGATGATTACCTTTTTACCACTCTTGATATACATACCCTTTCGTGTGGGCTGACCGTTCACGCGGCGGCCGTCAAGGGTGTATATACTCCCCTCGCCCTTAGGAGAGGGGTCGGGGGTGAGGCTACTGATACCCGTGGTCTCGCCGTCGCCGAAGTTGACGCAGAAGGCGCGTGTACCCTCAGGAGCATCGTGCATCACGAAGTAGCCGCGGAAGCCCTTCATGTTGCCCAGTGCGCTGGGATGGACGAGATTGCCCTCGGTGGTCATCATAAGAATGTTCTCCGGGTCGCCCGTCACTGTGGTCTTGCCTAACGTAGGCACGAAGTTCACGTAGGTGGTCACGTCTGCCGTAGCCTCAGCAGCGGTAAGGTCAACGCCCTCGAACTCCTTGCCGTCGGCACTGAAGTCGACGTTGGCTGCCGTAGGCTTCACGATGTAGGGCTTGCCGGCCTCGATGCTGGTAGCGGTGGCGAAGTTCAGGTTCAGCACGTAGCCCTCCTCCACCGACGTGTTGTCGAGCTTGCGCACCTTGGCACCTGCGCCGAAGTAGGCCTCCATCTTGTCGGCTGGGATGGCGAAGGGCGAGGCGAAGGTGTTCCACACGTCCTTGGTCAGCGTGCGGTCGAGGAAGAAGTCTGTCCTCATGCCGTAGTTCGTCTGGTTGTCGTCAAGCGTCTCCGTAGCGTCGAGCTTGTACCACAGCTCCGTGCTTACCTCCACGTCGTAGGCAGGCATGAGGAAGGTGCCGCTGTTGGTTGAAGGATTCCAGTCGATGCCGCTCGTTGCGGGACTTTGTGCCGTTGCGCCCGTCGTCATGAGCAGCACGAGCAAACTAAGAATTGTCTTTTTCATTGTCTAATTATTTTTATATTTGTTATTTCTATTATGATGTCGTCCTCCGACGATACTGAGACAAAACGGATAGAAGACCCACCCCCAGCCCCTCCCTGCAGGGAGGGGAGTAGATAGACGGAACCGCCGGGACATCTTTGCGGGATGTCTCGGCGGATATTGTTCTTTGCGGGGGGAATGTGACGCAGCCTAAAGGTATCTGCTTACAAAAGCCTCTGGCGAGAGGATTTCCATCGCCGACGTGTCAGCATTGCGGTAGTCCTTCAGATTGATGGTGACGAGCGCGTCACACTTGTTCTGCACGGCGCACTGGTACTGGAAACTGTCCTCTATATCGTCGAAGGCAGGGTCGCTGTTGCCGCTCACCATGCGCTTATGGCTGATACCCGCCACGGTAACCATCGACAGCACGATATCAAGTGTCTGGCGTACCCGCAGCGTCTGCTCCGGGCGGTGGATACCCTGCCGTTTCAGTTCCGAGCGGACGAGATAGGCCAGCGTATAGATGCAGCCTGCCGAGACGACGGCCTTCAGCCGCCCGTCCTCGATGGCGCTCAGCAACTGGCTCACGGCCTCGTACTGCCGCCGACACTCGAAGTACTCAAGGAAGATGTTCGTGTCGAGAAATACTTTCATGGCCTTCTATAGTTGGTACTTGTCCTTCAGGTAATCCTCTACGAGTTCCTCCTCTGATGCTTCCGAGCTGAAGATGCCGCAGAGTGCCTCATGGCGGTGCTGGCGTTTACTCTTCCTTGCAGACTTGGCCTGCGCGATGAGCTGCTCGGCATAAGTCGTGAGCTGGCGCTCCAGCAGGTCAATGCGATACGAACGGGGCACGCTGACGTGTACGTTGATGGTTCTTGCTTCCATAATTCTCGTCGTTTATACGTTACGGTTGCAAAGTTAAATAAAAAAAACGGGCTGACCAAACATCAGCCTAATTATTTGTGGCTGCACTCGCTGCTTCGCGAAACTCGGTGGGAGTGAGGCCGAACTTCTCCTTGAAGAGGCGGCTGAAGGTGCGGCGCACGGCGAATCTGGAGGCGGTGGCTACCTCGTCGATGGTCATATCGGGACGGGTGGTTAGTAGTTCGCGGGCATAGTCGAGACACAACAGGTTGATGTAGTCGGTGATGCAGGCGTGCTCGCTGCCGACAAAGGCCGTGCCGATGCGCTCCTTCGTGAGGTGGAAATGGTCGATGGTGGCCTGACGGCCGAAGTGATGCGGAATCTTTGTCTAAAACGATGCAAAGATACGGTAACTACTCAGACAAAATAGGACACAGAGATTGATGGCTCCACAGATAATAAAAAACTCTGTGTCTTTGTATCTCTGTGTTCATAATTAACCAGTATCGGAAGAAATGTCATGTGTGTCACTTCCATCCCCAAAGGGTATCATCTCATAAAGCAAAACAAGTTGTTTTGGTATCGCAAAGATGGCTTTTGCAAGGGCAAAAGATGGCATTTCGGAAACCAAAACAAGTTGTTTTGCTGTGAGTGACAGTAGTGACAGGTAAAAAAGAAGTGTCACTTCAAATAACTATCTGACAATAAATATGTTATGGCCAAAAGTGACACATATTATAAAAATGACCAAAAAAATCTTCAGAGAACTATTGAGTTGAAGTCATTCATTTTAAAAATCAGCGAAAAGCAAGATTTTTTTCTCATTTTCGCTGATTTTTAAGCAAGAAAAAGTAGGATTTCAAAATAAAAGTTGTATTTTTGCAGCACATTTAAGACGTGACGATATGAAGTACGCAAATATTATTGGCAGGGAATCAGAAATTGCCATCCTTGAACGCTTGTACAAATCCAGAAAGTCTGAGTTTGTGGCCATCTATGGACGCAGACGCATTGGCAAGTCATTTCTGGTCAGCGAAGTGTATGGCAACAAAATTGTCTTTTCTGCCGTCGGCACATACGTAAAGGACGGAGATAAGAACTATGAGACGTACAGACAGTTGCAGTTGGATCATTTCTACGATTCCCTTTTGTTATCGGGGCTTGATGCCACCGCTACAGAAAAGCCAACCTGTTGGCGTGAGGCTTTCCTGTTGCTGCGCAAACTGCTGGAAAGCATACGCTCCCGCCGCAAAGTTATCCTCATAGACGAGCTACCCTGGCTTGCTGGTCCCCAGTCATCCGAGATGATTTCAGAACTAGGTTATTTCTGGAACTCATGGGCAGACAGTCAGAGGAATATCATTCTTGTGGTGTGCGGTTCTGCCACGAGTTGGATGCTCGACAATGTGATTCGCGATTATGGAGGACTGCATGGACGGCTCACAGAAACCATAAAACTTGCACCTTTCACCTTGTCAGAATGCCAGAAGTACTACAAGCGGAACGGCTTTCGTCTGTCACGATACGAAATGTGCATCAGCTATATGGCTCTGGGAGGCGTTCCTTTTTATCTCGACAAGCTACGCAACAATCAGACCATCACAGAGAACATAGACCGCATATTCTTTGCCGATGAGAAAATACATCAGGAATTCCTTGATGTGTACGCCGGGCTTTATGCCAGCATGGAACGATACGTGGATATAGTAAAAGCCTTGGGAAACCAATTCTACGGAATGACGCAGAAAGAGATAAGTGCCGCCATTGATGTCAAAAGCGGTGGAACTCTGACCAAGTTGCTTGAAAACCTCATGGAGTCTGGCATCATCAGGGCTTATCCGCGCTATGGCAAAGAACGGGTGGAAATCGTTTATCAACTGATTGATTTCTTCTCCCTTTTCTATATGAGGTTTATACAGGGGAAACAAGCAAAGAGGGGTCTATGGAACTCCATTCATGGAACCCCCGTATTCTATACCTGGGCTGGAGAGACTTTTGAACTTCTCTGTGTGGAGCATCTGCATAGCATCCAAGAAGCCTTACGCATAGCTTCCATCGACAGAAATTATTGTTGGAGTGGAACAAGCCCAGACGGGAAGGGGGCTCAGATTGATTTGCTGCTGGAAAGTAAGGCAGACAGAACGGACTATCTATGTGAAATGAAATTCACTGGAGGGAAATATGCCATAACAAAAACCGACGAAGAGAATTTCCTAAACAAGACGGAAGCCTTTGCAGTAAGTAAGATGCACAACAAGACACACAGCATACAACTGGTGATGATTACGACGATGGGAATAGCAAGAGGGGAACATGCCAGTATTGTCAACCAGTCAATCACATTAGACGACTTGTTTGTAGAACGCTAATAACTCTGTCACCTTCGCTGGCGGAAGAAGTCCTGCATCAGCAGGCGGCACTCTTCCTCGAGGATGCCACCGATGCAAACAGCCTTGGGATGCAGCACGCGAGGGGCATACTCGCGGAAGCCGCGCTTAGGGTCGGGGGCTCCATAGACGATGCGGAGCAACTGCGCCCAGCCGATAGCCCCGGCACACATGGGACAGGGTTCAACCGTGACGTAAAGCGTGCAGCCTGTGAGGTACTTACCCCCTAACTCGCTGGCCGCCATGGTGATGACCTGCATCTCGGCATGAGCCGTGACGTCGGTGAGCGTCTCCGTCAGGTTGTATGCGCGAGCTATCACCTTGTCCCTGCAAACGATGACCGCGCCAATGGGAATCTCGCCCTTGTCGCGGGCCTTTTGCGCCTCGGCAAGGGCTAAACGCATGAAATGTTCGTCTTTTTTAACTTGTTCTTCTTGTATCATGGTGCAAAGTTACAAAATAAATTCGTATCTTTGCAACGTGAAATGCAAAATAATACATATTGACGAGACTGACTCAACCAACCGCTACCTGCGCGAACTGGGCAGCGAGGAGGATGTTTGCGTGTACACCGACTACCAGACGGCGGGACGTGGCTGCGGCACCAACACCTGGGAGAGCGAGCGGGGAAAGAACCTGCTGTACTCGGTGCTGCTGCACCCTACAAGCGTGCCTGCCGCCAGTCAGTTCATCCTCTCAATGGCCAATGCGCTGGCACTGAAGGAAACACTCGACGACTATCTGACGGACATCAAGATTAAATGGCCCAACGACATTTACTGGAAAGACCGCAAGATATGCGGCACGCTGATAGAGACCACCCTGCGGGGCGGGCATATCAACGAGTGCATCATCGGCACGGGCATGAACATCAACCAGCGGGTGTTCCACAGCAATGCCCCCAATCCCGTCTCGCTATTCCAGGTACTGGGGCATGAGACGGATTGCCAGGAAGTGCTACAGAAGGTCATGGCTAACACGTGGAAGTACATGGACATGGTGAAGGCCGGTGCATGGAACGACATACGTACCAACTACCGCCAGCACCTGTACCGCCTGGGCGAAACCCACCGCTACCGGTTCCACGACGGCAAGGAGGAGGTCTGCCAGCTGCTGAACGTGACCGACGACGGGCATCTGACACTACAGGCCAGCGGCGGGGGCACCTGCCAATTCGCATTCAAGGAAGTAACCTTTATTTTATAAAAACTCACAGTTATGGCAAGATTCAAGAGAATACTACTGAAGCTCTCGGGCGAGAGCCTGATGGGCAAGCAGGGCTACGGCATAGACCCTGAGCGACTGAGCGACTATGCCCGGCAAATCAAGGAAATCAGCGAGACGGGTGTCGAGATAGGCATCGTCATCGGTGGCGGCAACATCTTCCGCGGACTGAGCGGCTCGCAGAAAGGCTTCGACCGCGTGAAGGGCGACCAGATGGGCATGTGCGCCACAGTAATCAACTCCTTAGCACTGTCGTCGGCATTAGGGGCCATCGGAGTGAAGAACAAGGTGCTGACGGCCATCCGCATGGAGCCCATCGGCGAGTTCTACACCAAGTGGAAGGCCATCGAGGCGATGCAGGCCGGCTACGTGTGCATCTTCTCGGCCGGAACGGGTTCGCCCTACTTCACCACCGACACCGGCTCGTCGCTGCGCGGCATAGAGATTGAGGCCGACGTGATGCTGAAGGGCACTCGCGTCGACGGCGTCTACACCGCCGACCCCGAGAAGGACCCCACAGCCACGAAGTTCCACGACATCACCTACAAGGAGGTGCTTAGCCGAGGCCTGAAGGTGATGGATCTCACCGCTATCTGCATGTGCCAGGACAACAACCTGCCTATCTACGTGTTCAACATGGATCAGGTGGGCAACCTGAAGCGCGTCATCGACGGCGAGGAAATCGGAACGCTGGTGCATAATTGAATGAAAGGCCTACCCAAGCCCTCCCAAAGGGAGGGGTGTTTAGATAGATAAGCTTCTCCACTCACCTCATCTAACTAAACATCCCTCCCTTTGGGAGGGCTTGGGTAGGCTTCTTTATACTTTTTTCTACATTAATATAATAAAACGCGCAATACTGCGTTATAAGAATGTGTTAAGGCGTATTATAGGCACGTTCGTACTGCTCTGGGCAACTGCCATCGGGGTACAGGCGCAGTATGATCCATCGTTCAGCCACTACTGGGCGATGGCTCCGTCGTTTAATCCCGCCTCGGTGGGCAAGCAGGAGAAGGTAAATGTGGCTATTGCCTACAATATGACGCTGACGGGCTTCGAGAACAACCCGCGCACCATGTATGCGGGAGCCGACCTGCCCTTCTACTTCGCAGGGGTGTACCACGGAGTGGGGGCGCAGTTCCTGAACGACGAGATAGGCCTGTTCTCGCACCGCAAACTGGCCCTGCAATATGCCGTGCAGATGAAGCTCTTCGGCGGGAGGCTGGCCATCGGCGTGCAGCCGGGCATGCTGAGCGAGAACTTCGACGGTTCCAAGCTGGACCTCGACGTGGACAACGACCCGGCCTTCACGACTTCCCAGCAGACGGGAACGGCCCTCGACATAGGCGTGGGTCTGTACTACCAGCAACGGTCGTGGTATGTGGGAGCCTCGGTGCAGCACCTGACCGCCCCCACGGTGGACTTAGGCGAAACCAACCAAATAGAGCTGTCGCAGACATATTATTTAACGGCAGGATGCAATATTCGGCTAAGAAACCCGTTTCTAACTATACACCCCACCCTGCTGGCACGTACCGACATCGTGGGCTATCGGGCCGACGTGGGGGCACGGCTGAAGTACACCAACGACAAGAAAATGATGTATGCCGGACTGGGCTACAGCCCCACCAACTCGATTACCGTTATGCTGGGCGGACTGTTTCACGGCATCAGCCTGGGCTACAGTTACGAAATATACACCACGGCACTCAGCTTAGGCAATGGTTCGCATGAGCTGTGCGTGGGTTACCAGACGGACCTGAACCTCTTCAAGAAGGGCAGGAACCGTCATCAAAGCGTAAGAATACTCTAAAAGGAAAAAAAGAAAAAGACCATATATGAAACAGAATGTGAAAAGTAACAGGCGAAGAGGAATCAAGGTGAAAGGCGTCCTACTGCCCTTTTGCCTGTTTGCCTTTTTATCATTATTGACCTCCTGCTTTGGCAGCAAGGCCAGTTCGCAGGACGGCGGCGAGCTTACGGGAGCCAATGGACGCGCATTTTCCGAGCCTGCCCCCTACGGCATGGTTCTCATCAAGCGCGGACACTTAGAGATGGGACTCACGCAGACCGACTCACTGTGGGGCAAGCAGTCGCCCTCGCGCAACATCTCGGTAGACGGTTTCTGGATGGACGACACCGAGATTACCAACGCGGAGTACCGCCAGTTCGTGAACTACGTGCGCGACAGCATCATCCGAGAACGCCTGGCCGACCCCAACTATGGCGGCGACGAGACCTACAAGATTGAAGAAGACAAGAACGGCGATCCCGTGAAGCCGCACCTGAACTGGAAGAAGTCACTACCCCGCAAGCCCAACGAGGACGAACTGCGTGCCATGGAAAGCATCTACGTGACCAACCCCGTCACAGGTGAGAAAATGCTCGATGCCTCGCAGATGAACTTCCGCTATGAGGTCTTCGACTATACCGAGGCCGCCATGCGCCGCTACAGGGTGGACCCCGAGGAACGACACCTGAACACCGACGAGTGGGACAAAGACCGGCAGAAGCCCATCTACACCGAGACCGTCTACATCTCGAAAGACACCGCCTACATCGACGAGGAAGGCAAGATTCACCGCGAAACCATCAACCGCGAGTACACCGGCCCGTGGGACTTCCTCAACACCTATATTATTAATATCTATCCCGACACCACCTGCTGGGTGAACGACTTCCCCAACGCCGACAACGAGGTGTACATGCGTAACTACTTCTCCAACCCCGCATACAACGAATATCCCGTAGTGGGTGTCACCTGGGAGCAGGCCAATGCCTTCTGCGCCTGGCGCACAGAATACCTGCTGAAGGGCCTCGGCCCGGCAGCCCGCTACGTGCAACGCTACCGACTGCCCACCGAGGCCGAGTGGGAGTACGCCGCCCGTGGCAAGGACCAGACCGAGTTCCCCTGGGATAATGAGGACGTGGCTTCGGGCAAGGGCTGCTTCTATGCCAACTTCAAGCCCGACAACGGCAACTACACCAAGGACGGCAACCTCATCACCTCAAAGGTGGGCATCTATTCGGCCAACTCCAACGGTCTTTACGACATGGCAGGCAACGTAGCCGAATGGACATCAACCATCTACACCGAGGCCGGCATTGAGGCCATGAACGACGTGAACCCGCAGCTGAAATACAACGCGGCCATAGAAGACCCCTACCGTCTGAAGCAGAAAAGCGTGCGCGGCGGTTCGTGGAAAGACCCCGAGAGCTACATCCGCTCGGCATGGCGCTCCAGCGAGTACCAGAACCAGCCTCGCAGCTATATCGGTTTCCGATGTGTGCGCTCATTGGCCAACACCATAAGCGAGAAGGCCAAACCCGCGAAAGCATCGGCAAAGAAAAGTAAAAAATAACCGTCTAAGCCCCCAAAGACAATGACAAAATACAGTAAATTCAACGTTATCTATCGTCTGCAGAAGTGGCTCGACAGCGTACCCGGTCAGACGTTTATGAACTACGCCTACAGCTGGGGCGCATCGATTGTGATTCTTGGTGCCCTCTTCAAGCTGACCCACCTGCCAGGTGCCAACTTCTGGCTGTTCTTAGGCATGGGCACCGAGGTGTTAGTGTTCTTCATCGCAGGTTTCGACCGCCCGTTCGACAAGACTGAGGACGGCAAAGACCTGCCCACCCACGTGCAACTCGACGAGGAGGAAACCCACGCAGGCACAGCCCCGACTGTAGTTGGCGGCGGTGTCATCGGCGGCGGAGCCATCATCGGCGGCAGCGGCGTGATGGGCGAAGGCGAAGAGGGCGGCAGCCCCACCATCATCGGCGGTGGTGGAGGCGGAGGCGGCACCATCATCCTGGGCGGTGGAGGTATTGCTGGCGGTGGAGGATTCGTCGGCGGTGGAGGCGTTGGCGGCGGCAGCATCGAAGGCGGCAGCATCGAAGGCGGTGCAGCAGCAACGGCACAGCCGGGCGAGCTGGGCACGACGCCCGTCGATGCCGAGGGTATTGCCAACGTGGCCACGTCGGTAGCTGCCATGTCGGGCGGCGTGAGCATGCCGGAACTGCCGAAGATGAACCCCGAACTGGAAGACGCTACCAACAACTACGTGGACGAACTGAAGAACCTGACCGAGATGCTGCATAAAGTGGCCGAGCAGAGCGAACGCCTGTCGCGCGACTCGGAGGAGATGGAGAACCTGAACCGCACGCTCACCGGCATCTGCAAGATCTACGAGATGCAGCTGAAGGGCGCCAGCCAGCAGATTGGCACCATCGACCAGATTAACGACCAGACGCGCAAGATGGCCGAACAGATAGCCGAACTGAATCGCATCTACGCCCGCATGATTGAGGCCATGACAACGAACATGCCTTCTGCTTCGCAAGTGAAGAGTGAAGAGTGAAGAGTGAAGAGTGAAGAATCTTGGAGTGAATAATTATGGCAATTAAGAAAAGACCCGTATCGCCGCGCCAGAAGATGATCAACCTCATGTATGTGGTGTTGATGGCTATGCTGGCCCTGAACGTCTCCAACGAGGTGCTCAATGGCTTCCGCATCGTGGGCGAGAGCATCGGGCGCACCACGGAGAATGCCGTCAAGGACAACATGGCCATCTACGAAGCCTTTGAGCAGCAGATGAAGGCCAACCCGCAGAAGGTGAAGCAGTGGTACGACATGGCACAACAGGTGAAGCAGATGAGCGACTCGCTCTATAACTTCGCTGCCGAGCTGAAGCTGGCCATTGCACACGAGGCCGACGGCAAGAATGGCGACCCGCACAACCTGATAGGCGAGGAAGACCTGGAGGCAGCCAACCAAGTGATGCTGGCCCCAGGACGCGGACGCGGCGAGGCACTGAAACTGGCCATCGACAGCTACCGCAACCGCATCCTGAAGATGATACCCGACACGGCCAAGCAGCGAAGCATTGCCAGCGACCTGACCACCGAGGTGCCGCGCAAGGCCCGGCTGGAAGGTAAGAACTGGCAGGAAGCACAGTTTGAGGCCATGCCCGCCATTGCCGCCGTGACCATCCTGTCGAAGCTGCAGGGCGACGTGCGCAACGCCGAGAAAGAGGTGCTGCACACGCTGGTACAGAACATCGACGTGAAGGACATCCGAGTGAACCTGCTCGAGGCTTTCGTCATCCCCAACTCGCAGACCATCGTGCAGGGCGACAAGTTCTCGGCCAAGATTGTCATGGCCGCCGTGGACACCACGCAGATTCCCGACATCTACATAGGCGGGAAGAAGATGGAACTGCGCGACAACACCTACGAACTGATTTGCGGCCGCACGGGCGACTTCACCCTGCAGGGCTATATAGAGACCGTCAACGGCAACGGCGACAAGATACGCCGCGACTTCGAGCAGAAGTACACCGTGGTGGAGCCAAGTGCCACGGTCTCAGCCGACCTCACCCGTATGCTCTATGCTGGCTACAACAACCCCATCAGCGTATCTGTGCCGGGCGTGCCCCTCAACAAGGTGCAGGCCACCATGACCAACGGAACGCTACAGCCCGTAGGCCCGGGCAAGTATATTGCACGTCCCTCGAAGATTGGGCAGGATGCCGTCATCACCGTCACGTCGACCAACACAGGACGCTCCCAGACCATGGGCACCTTTCCCTTCCGTGTGCGTGCCCTCCCCGACCCCACTCCCTTCATCGACATGCAGGACGAAAAGGGCAACCCCATCCGCTTCAAGGGCGGCGGCATGGCCAAGCAGGCACTCATGGGCATTGACGGCATCGGGGCCGCCATCGACGACGGCATCCTCGACATTGCCTTCCGTGTCATCTCCTTCGAGACCGTGTTCTACGACAACATGGGCAATGCCATCCCCATGGTGGGCGAAGGAGCCAAGTTCTCGGCCCGGCAGAAGGACAGCTTCCGCAAGCTGACACGCAACCGCCGCTTCTACATCTCGCGTGTCAAGGCCGTCGGCCCCGACGGCATAGAGCGCACGCTGCCGGGAGCCATGGAAATCATCGTGAAATAATTGCTCATTGACCATTAATAATAAAAGGTAACATGCAAAAAATAAAATGGTATGATTCCGGAGGTACGAAGGTACGAGGGTACGGAGGTACGAGGATAGACTTTTCGCGGATAATTGGACGTGCAAACTATTCTCGCACCCCCGTACCTCCGTACCTTCGTACCCCCGAATTATCCCAATTAATTTTTAACGATTACTATATGAAACAGATAATGAGAATAAACGAAAACTGGATAAAGAGATGGATGGTTGTGGCCGTCTGCCTACAATGCTCGATGCTCAATTCTTTCGTCCCAGAGGCAGCAAGCGACCAAGGGTCGAGCACCTTGTTCTCCGTTTGCTCGGCTCAGCCAGCCAAGCGTCGTGTCCAGGCCAAGAACGGGGACGCGAAATCGCCCCAAACAGCCCAGCAGCAACAGCAGCAGACGAAGCAGGGAGGGATGACCCAGCGCATGCGCATCATGTACCCCACAGCAGTCGACATGCCCGAGGACGTGGTGTGGCGGCGCGACATCTACCGCGAAATTGACCTGGAAGAGGAGAACAACTCAGGACTCTACCACCCCACAGAGCCTGTGGGCAAGCAGATGAACCTCTTCACCTACGTCTTCAAGCTGGCGCTTGGCGGCTACATCCCCGTCTACGAGTATCGTCTCGACGGCAACGAGGTACTCGAAGCCTCGTCGAAGGTCGACATGAAGACGGTGCTCGACAACTACCATATCTTCTACGAGGAGAACGACGGCAAGCTGCGCGTGGACAACAGCGACATCCCCTCAGCCGAAGTGAAGATGTACTACCTCAAGGAGAGTGCCTACTACGACCAGGCCAACGCCACCTTCCACATCAAGCCCATCGCCTTCTGTCCCGTGATGCTGCGCGACGATGACTTCGGCGGCGAGACGGCCAAGTACCCGCTCTTCTGGGTGAAGTACAGTGAGGTGGAGCCCTACCTGAGCCGGCAGAGCATCATGACCAGCGACAAGAACAATGCCGCCACAATGACCCTCGACGACTACTTCACCATGAACAAGTACAAGGGGAAAATCTACAAGACCAACAATATGCTGGGCAAGACGCTCGCCCAGATTGCGGGCAACGACACGGCCAAGTACTCGGCCGAGCAGCGACGCATAGAGGCCGAGCTGGAGGCGTTCCGCAACAATATCTTCGGCGACAAGGAGAAGCGCGACTCACTCGACAGCATTGCCGCTGCCAACCCGAAGGCTCTCAAGGCTGCCAAGAAGAACCGTGAGAGAACGTCGTCATCGTCCAGGAAGGAGAAGGCCGAGCGCAGCAGTGCCAAGAAGAGCAAGTCGTCGGCATCATCGGGCGGCTCGTTCAGCGTGCGCCGACAGCGACATTGATTTCATAGCCACTAACAAAATATTGGAGGAAGCATAATATGAGGAAAACAATGCTCTTAACGTGCTTGTTGCTGCTGACAGGACTGACGACAGTACATGCGGGCCGTCGCGTGATGCTGGGTGTCAGAGGCGGCTTTGAGTTGACAGAGATGAATTTCAATGCCGAGGACCTGCGCGAGTCGAACCGCGTAGGCTTTTACTTCGGCCCGTCCATCGAGTTTGCACTGCCCCTCGTAGGATTAGGCATCGACATTTCGGCACTTTACAGCAGGCGCAGCCTGAAGGTCGACGACCAGAAAGTGACGCAGAAGTACATACAGGTGCCCGCCAACCTGCGCTTCGGCGTGGAGATAGGCGACGTGGTGACCGTCTTTGCCAGTGCCGGCCCACAATTAGGCATGAACATCGGTAAGGACATCTTCCACTGGAAAGATGAAGAGGACATGACCAACCGCCAGTTCCTGATGCAGAACACCATGCTTAGCTTCAACTTCGGTTTTGGCGTACATCTGGAAAACCACTTGGAAGCAGGCGTCTATTACAACGTGCCCGTGGGCAAGGCCGCCGACTTCACCTGGGACAAACTGTCGACGGAGCTGAAAGACACCACCTGGAGCAGTGCCAAGACTAAAACGAACGCATGGCATATTAGCCTAACCTACTTTTTCTGACGACGATTGGACTTTGTTGATGTCATCCTCCCCGTGCCGCTCGACGGCACTTTTACCTACTCTTTGCCACCACAATGGCACGACACGCTCCAAGTAGGCAGTCGTGTGCTTGTGCCTTTTGGCCGCAGCAAGCAGTATGTAGGCATCGCTGCACGACTGCACGACACACAGCCCGAAGGCTATCAGGTAAAGGACATCCTGCAAGTCATAGACCAACAACCCATCCTGCTGCCCCGGCAGCTCAAGCTCTGGGAGTGGATAGCCGACTACTATATGTCGCCCATCGGCGAGGTCTACAAGGCCGCACTCCCCGCCGGTCTGAAGGCTGAGGAGGGCTACCGCCCCAAGACCGAGACCTTCATCCGCCTCACTCCCCCATTCCAGAACGAACAATCCCTGCATATTGCACTCGACATGCTGCGGCGTGCCGACAAACAACTGCATGCCTTCACCTGCTACCTACAGATGTCGGGGTGGGATATGATTAATAGTGGAGAGTGGAGAGAGGAGAGAGGAGAGAGAAAAGTGGAGAGTGGAGAGAGGAGAGAGGAGAGAGAAAAGTCTAAATTGATTTCTCTGGTAACTCGCGACGAGCTTCTCAACCATGCGGCCACTACGATGCCCATTCTGAACCAGCTGGTGAAGCGCGGCATGCTTGAGACCTACGAGGTGGAAGTGGGACGGCTGAACCACAGCGGCGAGCCGCATCCGGAACTCATCAAGCCGCTCAGTGCCGTCCAGCAGGATGCCTACAACCAGATTCTGTTCTCTTTCCTGAAGAAAGACGTCACCCTGCTCCACGGTGTCACCTCCAGCGGAAAGACCGAGATATACATCCATCTGATTCAGCGCGAGATAGAGAAGCATCGCCAGGTGCTCTACCTGCTTCCCGAGATTGCGCTCACCGTGCAGATGATGGAACGGCTACGGCGCGTGTTCGGCAACCGTCTGGGCATATACCATAGTAAATACAGTGATGCCGAGCGCGTGGAGATATGGCAGAAGCAACTGTCAAAGAATCCCTACGACGTTATCCTCGGTGCCCGCTCTGCCGTCTTCCTGCCCTTCCAGCGGCTTGGCCTCATCATCGTCGACGAGGAACACGAGACCAGCTACAAGCAGCAAGACCCCATGCCCCGCTATCACGCAAGGAGTGTAGCGATTATGATGGCACAGGCCTCCTCCGAAGGGAAGGCATCCGTTCTTCTCGGCTCGGCCACCCCCTCTATAGAGTCCTACCACAACGCCCGCACGGGGAAGTACGGACTGGTGGAACTCGCCACCCGCTACAAGGACATTGAGATGCCCGAAGTACAAGTGGTGGACACGCGCGACCTGCAACGGCGCAAGATGATGCGGGGTCCTTTCTCGCCCTTGCTGCTATCCCGTGTACGCGAAGCCCTCGACAGCGAGCAGCAGGTCATTCTCTTCCAGAACCGGCGCGGATGGGCACCCATGATAGAGTGCAAGCAATGCGGATGGGTGCCCCATTGCCAGCACTGCGACGTCTCGCTCACCCTCCATAAGACCACGGGACAGCTGAGCTGCCACTACTGCGGCTACTCCTATCAGGTGCCTGCCGAATGTCCGGCCTGCGGCTGCAAGGACTTGCAGGGCAGGGGCTACGGGACGGAGAAGATAGAAGACCAGATACGCGACATCTTCCCCGATGCCCGCATCTCGCGCATGGACCTCGACACGACCCGCTCACGGCAGGCCTACGAACGTCTGATCAGCGACTTCGCTGCCGGGCGCACCAACCTGCTCATTGGCACGCAGATGATTTCCAAGGGACTCGACTTCGACCGCGTCTCGGTGGTGGGCATTCTCAACGCCGACTCCATGCTGAACGTCCCAGACTTCCGGGCCTTCGAACATGCCTACATGATGATGGCCCAGGTGAGCGGACGGGCAGGACGGAAGGGCAAGCGCGGACTGGTCATCCTTCAGACCAAGCAGCCCGACCTGGCACTTATCCACCAGGTAGTGGGCAACGACTACCAGGGGCTCTACAGTGACCTGATTGCCGAGCGTCAACAGTTCCACTACCCACCCTACTACCGCCTCATCTACGTTTATCTGAAGCACCAGAAAGACAGCCTTGTCGATACGGCCGGCCTGGAAATGGGGGCACGCCTGCGCCAGTGGTTCGGAGGCCGCGTGCTTGGTCCCGACAAGCCTGCCGTGGCCAAGGTGAAGAGCCTCTGCATCCGCAAACTTGTGCTCAAGCTCGAAGCAGGCATCAACCTGGCCAGCGTGCGCCAGTACCTGCGCATGGCCCAGCAACAGATGATGCAAGACCGCCGCTACGCCTCCCTCCAGATCTATTTCGACGTAGATCCGTTATAACGAAAAAATCATGTGCTGCGATCGAAAGACGCTGAAAGCGTCACCTCTCAGTAGCCGTAGGTCGGTACGACCTGCGGAGAGAACGTAAGAAGGTACATCGACCCTGAAGGGGTCGCCCATTGCAATGTTGGGGCACGCTTATTCTTGCGTCCCGATGGTAGCAAGCCAGCAGAGCTGGAGCGCCCGAGCTACGCTCGCCTACCCGTTGCCTTTCGGCATGCTTTTCTTTTTTTCCATTATCCGTAGGTCCTTCGGACACTACGGCTATTGAGAGGTGACGCTTTCAGCGTCTTTAACCGCAATAGGTCAAAAAGATCATTCCCCGATTCACATCGAGGAATGACCAACACAAACACAAAATAAAAACTCAGCGCCCCACAGGGGGCAATGAATATATCTTCCGTGGCTTACTGAATGCCACGCTCACGCAGTTTCTCCTGCCAGCGCCAGGCCGAGCGAAGCACTTCTTCGGTAGGCGTGTCGGCCTTCCAGCCCAGCACCTTGTTGGCCTTGTCCACGTTGCCCCACACTTTCTCTATGTCGCCCTCGCGGCGCGGTGCGTAGGTCCAGTTCACCTTGACACCCGTAGCCTTCTCAAAGCCCTCAACCACTTCGAGGGTAGAGAGGCCGCGGCCAGTACCGATGTTAAACACCTCAACGGCATCGGTCTCGGGCTTGTCGAGTACGCGCTCCATCGCCTTCACGTGGGCCTTAGCCAGGTCAACGACATAGATATAGTCGCGAATGCAGGTATGGTCGGGCGTATCATAGTCATTGCCGAAAATCTTCAGTTCCTTGCGAATGCCGATGGCGGTCTGGGTAACGAAAGGAATGAGGTTCATGGGCACGCCGTTGGGCAGCTCGCCGATGAGAGCCGTGGGATGGGCACCAATCGGGTTGAAGTAGCGCAGGATGACGCTCTTGATGGGCGCACCGCTGTGAATATAGTCCTGGATGATTTCCTCGTTGATCTGCTTGGTATTGCCGTAGGGCGACAGGGCCTTCTGGATGGGAGCCTGCTCAGTGACAGGCAGGTTCTCCTCCGTAGGCTGGCCATAGACCGTGCAGCTCGACGAGAAGATGATGCCCTTTACATTGTACTTAGGCATGAGTTCCAGCAAGTTGATGAGCGAGGTGAGGTTGTTGCGATAGTAGAGCAGCGGCTTCTCCACGCTCTCGCCCACGGCCTTCGAAGCGGCAAAATGAATGATGCCTTCGATGGCGGGATATTTCTTGAACACGCCTTCAAGGGCCTCCATGTCGCAGCAGTCCACCTTCTCGAAGGCAGGACGCTTGCCCGTGATAGCCTCGATACCGTCGACAACTGCAGCGTTAGAGTTCGAGAGGTTGTCAATAATAACTACTTCGTAGCCTGCCTCCTGCAGTTCTACGGTGGTGTGGCTACCGATGAATCCGGTACCGCCAGTAACAAGAATCGTCTGTTTCATAGATCTGTTTTATAGTTTTATAGTCTTTTATTTTGCAAAGTTAATCATTTTTTCCCAAGCAGGCGAGAAGGGACGGGAGTTTTTAGTATTTTAACATATAGGAGTACATAAAAAGCGTGTATCAAAACAGGTTTCGCGCCTATTTTGATACACGCTCACAGATAAACCCAGGAATCATCAAATCTTCGAGATGACACCTATCTGCGTGGAGCGGAGGAACTGGATGATGTTGCGTATCTCCACACTGTCGGGCACCTGCTCTTCAATCTGGTTCACGGCATCAAAGAGCGATGTCTTGCTGTGGAACACCAGACGATAGGCGTTGGCTATATGCTTCAGCACCTTCTCGTCCACGCCATAGTAGCGGCCCATGGTCTGGTTGACACCGCCATAAGTGCTCTTCTTGGTGCAGATGATGTAGGGCGGCACATCCTTGGAGAAGGTAGTACCTGCCTGAATCATAGCACCACGTCCCACGCGGGTCTTGGCATTCTCGATGACCGACGAGGAGAAGATGACGCCATCCTGAATCTCGCAGTCGCCGGCAATCTTCGTGCCGTAGCCGAACACGCATCGGTCGCCCACCTTGGTGTCGTGCGAGATATGGGAACCTTCCATCAGCACGTTTTCATTGCCGATGACCGTCTGGCCGCCCGTGTGGGTAGCCCTGTTGATGACCACGTTCTCGCGGATGATGTTGTTGTTGCCGAGGATGCACTCCGACTTCTCGCCACGGAAGTCGAAATCCTGCGGCAGGGCTGCCACGACACTGCCCTGATGAATCTTGTTGTTATTGCCCATGCGAGTACCGGCACAGATACTGACAAAAGGGAAGATGATGCAGTTGTCGCCAATCACTACGTCGTCTTCTATATAGACGAACGGGAATATCTTACAGTTGTTGCCGATGTGTGCTCTGGGTGAGATCTCGGCTTTAGGACTAATTTCGCTTGCCATTATGTTAAGCCCCCCTCTTATCCCCCTGACTGGGGGGAAGCCGTAACGGGGACACGGGCTTGTTGTTATTGTTATAGCCTTTCCGAACCTTTACTTTCCCCCTCCTCCAAGGGCAGTGTATAGGCTTACGACAGCCTGCATCTTGTTGAAGTCGTCGGTAACCTGATTGATCTGGGCAGAGAGCAGCTGCTGCTGGGCAGAGAGTACCTCCAAATAGCTCGAGCCACTGCTTTGGTAGAGAGCCTTAGTGTCCTCCACGTTCTTCGTCAGCACCTTGACACGCTGAACCTCCAACTTTGAGTTGAGATCATACTGGTTGTAGTTGACCAAGGCGTTCGACACCTCGTTGCCAGCCTTCAGGATGGCGTTCTGCCAGGTGTTGAAAGCCTGCTCATACTGCAGCTTGCTCACCTTCAAGCCCACTATCAGAGCACCGCGCTGGAAGACGGGCTGCGTGAGCGATCCGAAAAGCGAGGTGAGCCACTTGCCGGGATTCAAGCTACCATTATTATTGGTAAAGGCAGCAGAGGCTCCCACCGTAATATTGGGATAGAACTTCGAACGGGCCGTCTGCACGTCGTGGAAGCAAGCCGCCAGCGACATCTCGGCATTGTGTACGTCGGGACGGTTCTGCAGCAAAGCCACACCCACTCCCGTGGAGAACTCACTGGGAAGGTACTGCTCGGCCAGCGTGGAACGGGGAATCTGCTGCCCGGCCTGTCCGAGGAGCAACGAGAGTGCATTCTCCGTGGAACGTATCTGCCTGCGGAAATCATTGGCCTGTGTCAGGGTCGACAAGTAGGCTGCCTCAGCACTCTGCACGTTGGTGGAGCGCACACGCCCCAGTTGATGCTGCAGCTGCATCATCTCCCAGGTCTCCTTCGAAATCTTCGACATCTCGGTGACGATGCGCAGCTGCTCGTCGAGCATCAACAGCGTATAGTAGCTGTTGGCAATGCCGCTCACCACCTGAGCTCGCACGGCCATCTGGTAGTCCTTGAAGCCTAATAGTTTCATCTGCGTGGAACGCTTCTGCGACAGGATATTGCCAAAAAGGTCGAGCGTCCACGAGGCTGAAACCGGAATAGAGTAGCTCTTGGTGGTCACCGAGGGATCGGTGTAGAGCGTTGAAATGGTTCCGACGGGATTGTTGCCGCCGATGGTAATGCCTGGCAGGAAGGCCAACTTGGCCGCCGTCATCATGGATTCATACATCTTGACGGTCAGCGCGGCGTTCTGCAGGTCGGCATTATGGGCCAGTCCCTGCTCAATGAGTTGCTGCAACTGTGGGTCGGTGAAGACGCTGCGCCAGGGCAGGTTGCCAAAGGAGGCAGTGTCCTGTGGAGCGACAGCAAGCGTGTCGGTGTCGATCAACACATCGCGAATGAGTCCCGCAGTGTTGACGTCGGGCCTTTCATACTTATTGTAGACGCCGCAACTCGCCAATAGGAAGCAAAAGAGCAACGCCAGCAGACCCACCTTTGATATGCCTTTTATTTTATGAATAATCATATTACTTGTGCTTATTTAATAATTATTATGTCAAATGTAACCACGGGGGTGGGTCTATTTCTGCAATTCATATTCTACTGGTCGCTTAGCATACTGCTGCAGTTCGGTAGCCACGTCGGGATTCTCATCGTCGCCCTCGAACTTCATGGGCGAAATCTTCTCTTGCAGTGACTGGAACACGACGAACAGGCCCGGCACCACAATGACCTGGAACAGCGTACCGACGAGCATGCCGCCCACGGCTGCCGCACCTAAGGTCTGGTTTCCGTTCTTGCCCACACCCGATGCGAACATCATGGGCAGCAGACCGATAACCATAGCTAATGAGGTCATCAGGATAGGACGCAGACGGGCGGCGGCACCCAGCGTGGCTGCCCATGCAATGGCCATACCCGTGCGGCGGCGCTCCAGGGCGAACTCTACAATCAGGATGGCGTTCTTGGCCAGCAGACCAATCAGCATGATGAGTGATATCTGCATGTAGATGTCGTTGGAATGGCCGAACACCATGGTGAAGAGGAAGCAGCCTGCCAGTCCGAAAGGCACGGAGAGCAACACGGCCAGCGGCAGGATGTAAGACTCGTACTGTGCCGACAGGATGAGGTAGATGAAGATGAAGCACAGCAGGAAGATGATGGCCGTGGTATCGGATGCCTTGGCCTCCTCACGTGTCAGACCTGTGTAGTCGTAGGAATAGCCTGCAGGCAGCACCTCGGCAGCCACATCGGCCACAGCTGCCAGGGCCTCACCCGAGGAGAAGCCCTCGTTAGGCGACACGCTCACGTTAATAGAGGTAAACAGGTTGAAGCGGTTCACGTTCAGCGGGCCATAGACACGCTCCAAGTGACAGAACTCGCTGACGGGCGCCATTCCAGCAGGAGTGCGCACATAGATACTGTTGAGCGACTCGGTGGTCATGCGCGAATCGGGCGTACCCTGAACCATCACGCGGTAAAGCTTGCCGAAGGAGTTGAAGTTGGAGGCGTAGAGACCGCCATAGTAGCCCTGCAGGGTGGTGAGCACGAGGGTGGGCGAAATGCTGCTCTGCTTACACTTGGCCACATCCACATGCACCATGTACTGCGGATAGCTGGAGTTGTAGGAGGTATAGGCCGTCTGGATTTCAGGACGCTGGTTGAGTGCTGCCATGAAATTCTTCACCACGCCAAAGAACTTGTCTAAGTCGCCGCCCGTGCGGTCCTGCATGACTATCGACAGGTTGTTACTGATGGAGAAGCCGGGAATCATTGGCGGAGCACCGGCAAGGATGGAGGCATCCTTGATATAGGCGGCCTGAGCCATGATCCATACGGCAACCATCTGGGCCTCGTCGGGGTCTATCAGGAAGCGGTAGATGCCGTCGCCCTGCCACAGGCCGCTGATCTTCCACCACAGGCCTTTCTGGCGCTCCTCAAACGACTTGAGCTTCACGATGAAGGTGGCTTGGTCCGAACCCGACGAACCCATCAGCAGGTTATAGCCTGCAATCTGCTCACGGGTCTTGATGGCGGGATGGGTCGAGAGCAGGCTGTCCACCTGATTAATGACCTGACGGGTGCGGGCCTCCGACGTTGAGGGAGGCATCGTGATACCGCAGAAGAGGGTACCCGTGTCCTCATTAGGCACCAGTCCCGTCTTCGTATAGTAAGCTGTTCCCACCAAGGCTGCAATGCCTAAAATCACCGTAGTAATCACAGGTATGGGGCGGCGCACCAGTTTCTCCACACGGGTCTTGTACTTACCAAGTATCTTGTCGTAAGCCGTGTTGAATGCCAGGTGGAAGCGGTCTATGCGTGACATCTTTCTCTCGTGCCCGTCCTTGTCGTGCGGCTTCAGGAAGATGGCGCAGAGAGCAGGCGACAGCGTCAGGGCGTTCAGGGCGGAGATGAAGATGGAGACAGCCATCGTCACACCGAACTCACGGTAGAACGTACCACTGGTGCCGCCGATGAACGACACGGGGATAAACACCGAGGCCATCACCAGGGTAATGGAGATGATGGCACCCGAAATCTCGTTCATGGCATCGATAGAGGCCACGAGCGTCGACTTATATCCCTGGTCGAGCTTGGCATGCACAGCCTCAACCACCACGATAGCATCGTCCACCACAATGGCAATGGCCAGCAGCAGGGCCGACAGCGTGAGCAGGTTGATGGAGAAGCCCATCAGGTTGAGGAAGAAGAACGTACCAATCAGCGACACGGGAACAGCGATGATGGGAATGAGTGTGGAGCGGAAGTCCTGTAGGAACACATACACCACAAGGAGTACCAGTGCCAGCGTCATGAACAGCGTGAAGATTACCTCCTCGATAGAGGCATAGAGGAACTCGGTCACGTCGTAGTTGATCTTAATCTCCATGCCCGGAGGCATCAGCTTCTTCTGTGCCTCTAATTCGGCCTTCACCTCCTTGGCAATCTGGTTGGCATTCGAGCCGGCCACCTGCTGCACCATCGTCATGATAGAGGGCAGGTTGTTGTTCCTCATGGACACCGAGTAGCCCTCGCCCCCCAGCTCGATATTGGCCACATCCTTCAGTTTCAGCGTCTGGCCCTTGGCATCGCTCTTGATGATGATGTTTTCAAACTCCTCTACCGTCCTGAAGCGTCCCGTATAGCGCATGGCGTACTCGTAGGCCACGTTGCTCTGCTCGCCAAACTTACCTGGTGCGGCCTCAATGTTCTGCTCGGCCAGCAGGCCTGCAATGTCGGAGGGCATCAGGTTGTACTGCTTCAGCACGTCGGGCTTCAGCCATATACGCATGGCATAGGTCTTCGAGCTGAAGCTGGAAGCATCGCCCACACCCTGAATACGCTTCAGGGCCGGAATAATGTTGATGGCGTTATAGTTGGTCAGGAACTCGTCATCGTAGCGGCCGTCGGAGGTCAGTGAGAACATAATGACCTGCGACGACTGGCGCTTCACCACGCGCACACCAATCTGGTTCACCTCAGAGGGCAGTAGCGGCGTGGCCTGCGAGACGCGGTTCTGCACGTTCACCGCACACATGTCAGGGTTCATGCCCTGGCGGAACACCACCGTAATCATGGCCGAGCCGGGCGAAGCCGTAGACTGGATATAGTCCATGCCTTCCACACCGTTGATGCTTTCCTCAAGCGGCGTAATCACGGCATTCTTCACCGTCTGCGCATCGGCGCCAGGATAGCTGGTTATCACCACGATGTTTGGCGGTGCTATATTCGGGTACTGCTCAATAGGGAGTGCGAGCAGTCCGATGACACCCAGGATGACGATGAGGATTGAAATCACCGTCGAGAGTACCGGGCGTTTTATAAAATTAGTAAAAGTCATATTTGTTAAGTGGAAAAGTGTTTACCTTATTTCTTCGGTGCCAAAGCCTCGACAATCTCTCCAGCGCTCAAAGCCTTGCTGTGCTCCTTGATTTTCTCGTTGTAACGGTCAAGGGTAATAGGCACAATCACCATCTGGTCCGAGAGTTTCGTAACGCCATTGGCCACATACTTGTCGCCCACCTTCATGCCGCCCGTCACCACGTAGTTCAAGCCGTCATTCTGCGGGTCTACGGTAATCTCGGTGTAGGCCACCTTGTTGCTATCCTTCAGCAGGTACACAAATTTCTTGTCCTGCACTTCCATCACGCAACCCTGCGGAATGACGATGGCATCCTGGCTAACGTTGGGAATGACAATGACGCCACTGCCGCCGCTCTTCAGCAGATGCTCGGGATTGGGGAACACGGCCTTCAGCTGCACCGAGCCGGTGGTCTGATCGATGACGCCGCTGATGGCCGTCATCTTTCCCTCATGGCCATAGGTGGTTCCGTCGGCCAGCTTCAGCTTCACCGGCGGGAAGGCAGCCAAGGCTCCGTTGGCACCGCCGTCGGCCTTGGCAAAGCTGAGCATGTCCTTCTCATTGACCGAGAAGAAGACCTCCATCTGGCTGATGTCGGCCACATGGGTCAGCGTGTTCGAGCCGCTCACCAGCGCACCCACCTTGTAGGGCAGCGTGCCCACGACACCACGGCTGGGACTTTTCACGAAGCAGTAGCTCAGGTTCTCCTTGGCCGAGGCGAGTCCTGCCTGAGCCTGTGCCAGCTGAGCCTCGGCACTCTTGTAGGAGTTCTCGGCCGTCTGCAGCTCATAGTCGCCAATAACCTTGCCTTCAAACAGTTTCTTAGCATTCTCGTAGGTCAGCTTGGCCGTGTTCACCTGGCTCTGGGCCGTGTTTACGTTGGCCTGCATCTGGCGCACTTGCGACTGATAGGTCACGTTGTCAATCTCGAACAGCACCTGTCCGGCATTGACCTGCTGGCCCTCCTTCACATAGATTTTTGTGATAAATCCCGAAACCTTCGGGCGAATCTCCACGTTCTGCACGCCAAGGATGGTGGCAGGATAGGTAGTCTGCATGGCTGCATTCGTAGTGCCCACCGTCACGACGGGATACTCATTGTCGCCAAACGTAGGGCGTCCGCCACCATTGCCACACGAGGTAACCAGCAACGCAGAGGCCGCAAGAAGCAAAATCTTACTTTTTTTCATACTAATTCTTAATACTTAAATTTATATATAAATTTCTTATCACCTGGAAAACTATCTGCAAGTCTGTCAGTTTCATCGGGCTGCAAAATTACAAAAAAGATGTGTAGTTAACGCGACTTGCACATCTTCTTTAAAACTTATTAGCATTTTTTAGGCCAGCCCCATCTTTTGGGCTTTCTGCATGAGCAGTTGCATGAGGGGTTCGCGCTCGTTCTCCACCTGATTGCTTAATACGGCTTTCTTGAGCGTCTGTTTCAGGATACCTACCTGCGGACCGGGCTTCAGATGAAAGAGCTGCATGATTTCGTTGCCGTCGATGACGGGCTGCAACAGGCGGTCATGGTCTTTCTTTTTCAGGTCGGTGAGCTTTTCGCGCACCATGCGGAAGTTCTCGAGGAAGATTTTCTTCTTCACCTCGTTTTTCGACGTGATGTCGGCCTCGCAGAGCGTCATCAGGTCGTCGATGTCGTCGCCCGCATCGCTGAGCAGACGACGAACGGCTGAGTCGGTCACTTCCTCGTCGGCTATCACCTGCGGGCGCATGTGCAGGTCGACGAGTTTCTGCACATACTTCATCTCCGGCTCGTCCGACAGCTTCAGCCGGCGGAAAATCTGCCCTGCCATCTTCGCACCTATATAATTATGGTTATGAAACGTCCAGCCCGTGCCTGGCTCCCACCGCTTGGTCTTGGTCTTGCCGATGTCGTGGAGAAGGGCGGCCCAGCGTAAATAGAGACCCACCCCCTGCCCCTCCCTGTGAGGGAGGGGAGTAGATACTTCGTTACCTTCTTTTTCACCTACAGGGTAATCACTCCCCTCCCTCACAGGGAGGGGTTGGGGGTGGGTCTTTACTACATTCTCCAACACCTCCAAGGTGTGATAGAAGTTGTTCTTGTGCTTACGCCCATCCTTCTGTTCCACGATGTCGAGGGCGGCCAGTTCGGGCAAGATGAGGTTGAGAAGGCCCGATCGCTGTAATTCGACGAAGCCTTTGCTGGGATGCGCCGACATCATAATCTTGTTCAGTTCTGCGCCTACCTCCTCGCCTCTCACCTCCTTGATGCAGTCGGCCATGTCCTCTATGGCCTCGAAGGTCTCGTCCTCAATCCTGAAGTTCAACTGCGTGGCAAGGCGTATGCAGCGCATCATGCACAGCGGGTCGTCGCCGAACACGCCAAGGGGATTGAACACGGTGTTCACGTAACCGTCTTCCAGGTCGTCCAGCCCCTTGAACGGATCCACCAGTTCGCCGAAGTTATCGCCATTCAGACTGATAGCCATGCTATTGATGGTGAAGTCGCGACGCTCCAGCTCCTCCATCAGGTTTTCTTCCACCACGTCGAAGTCGCCGTCAGCGCACTCCAAGAAGACATCGCGCACGTACTCACCCACCACATAGCAGGGCACGCCCCTCTGATCGGCCGCGTTGCCAATCTGGTGGAATATATCTTGGTCAAGTATCTTGGCCAGCTCCTTATTTGAATATCTTTTCATAGAAGAAAGAACAAATTGTGGTGCAAAATTACAAAAAACTTATTATTTTTTTCATTATTAAGAGTTTTTTTGTAATTTTGCATTCCAAACAACATCCAAAACCAAACACATTCTATATGAAAAAGACACTTTTGGCCATTGCCTTACTGCTTACCACGATAGTAAGCACCTATGCCGACAACTCCTTTGGCATGCCTCCCGTCAGGCTTACGCTCGCTCCCATGAACCCGCTCGCCAAGGAAGCCATCTACGAGCCTTTGAGCTATACCGACACCCCCGCCACGCTGCCCGTGACGGCAAGCAGCCCCTTCGATTTCGACTTCTTCACGCAGAAGACCAATCCCGGCGTGAAGGAATACAAGCCGCTCGACGATCTGACCTTCGTGGGTGTTCCCCTGTTCCTTGCCGGATGGGGAATCAAGAGCGACAAGGCCATGTTCCGCGTGAACAACAAGGAGGGAAAGAAGAACACGCAATTGCTGACCGACTTCAAGACGGGCATCGATGATTACACGCAGTTCTTCGGCCCCGCCATGGTGGTGGGCCTGAAGCTCGGCGGCTACGAGGGCCGCAGCGACTGGCCCCGCCTGCTGGCCAGCGCGGGCATGTCGTATGCCGTCATGGCTGCCTTCGTCAATGGCATCAAGTATTCAGCCGGCGAACTGCGCCCCGACGGCTCCACCCGCAACTCATGGCCTTCGGGCCACACGGCCACCTCGTTCGTGGGAGCCACACTGCTGCACAAGGAGTACGGACTTACCCGCTCGCCCTGGTTCTCGGTGGCCGGCTACGGCGTAGCAACGGCTACAGGTGTCATGCGCGTGCTGAACAACCGCCACTGGGTCTCCGACGTCATGTCGGGTGCCGGCATAGGCATCCTCTCCACCGAGCTGGGCTATGCCCTCGGCGACTTGCTGTTCAAGGGGAAAGGGCTGCTGCGCAACGAGCTGACCGACGACTCGGAGAATCCATCGTTCTTCAGCATCTCTATGGGCGTGGGCATAGGAGGCAAGGACATCGACTTCAACCTGCTTTCCGACATGCAGGACAAGGAGCTGCACGGCATTTCCAATGAGATGGTCGATTATTTTAAAGACGAGGAGGACCTCAATCTGAACATTGACTTCCGCGCCTCGACAGTGGTCGATGCCGAGGGTGCCTACTTTTTCAACAAGTACGTGGGCATAGGCGGACGCTTCCGTGTAAGGGCCATGTCGGCCAAGTCGTTCGGAAAGTATGCCGACATCGCATCGGAAGACTACAACTCGGTTTGGACCAGTGAAATGGCCGAGCTGTACAGCGCAGTGGTTGCCGACGAGGAACTCACTCCCAACATCATCAACAAGGGGGGCGCACCTATCACTAAGATGGAGGGCATCGTCAAGAGCGACCACCTGGCTGAGTTCACTGGCAGCGCTGGCTTTTACTTCAACGTGCCGCTGAGCCAACGGTTAGCCCTGGGCACCAAGCTGCTCATCGGCCGCTCCGTCACCCAGGAACTCGACATCGACGGTATTGCCGAGGGCAACGTAAAGGACATCAACTACGGTATGGTGATCGAGAACGGCAAGTTCCTTGACTATGGCGACAAGAAATCCATATTCGTCAACAACCCCGAAAGTACTGGCGAGACCTACACCGACGAGTGGGACTACCTGACGCTGGGCGCAAAGGCAGCCACCTCGTGGGGCACGGGCCTGTCGCTGACCTATCGCTACAAGTCGAACTTCTCGTGGAAGGTTTTCGTCGACTACGACTACTCAAAGAAGGAGTTCACCATGACCAACGACTCCCACCACTTCCTGAAGAAGGGTCTGACGAGTGCAGCCTATGGTCTGGTGAGCAACATGCTACTGGCCAATGAGGGTGTTTCTTCCCTGCCCTACTACACAACTCCCTTAACATTAAAGAAAACGAAGAAGATGAACTACGTCACCATCGGTCTGTCGTTTGCCATTTGTCTGTAATATAAACTACTATGCAGCAACCATCTCCTCTTTTCACGCCCCATTATCTATCCAAACATCCCTCCCTTTGGGAGGGATTGGGTAGGCTTTTTGCGAGCCTTTGTAGGCTTTCTCTTCTCCTCCTCCTTCCTCTCTTCGCCATCACCTTCTCCGCCTGTGGTCCCAAGTCGCGCCGCGCAGAGATTGAGCAGCGCAAGGAAGCATTAAAACACAAGCAAGACTCGACCCTCGCCGCCTCGCAACAAGAGTTAGCATGGGTTGATAGTGCCCTGCAGATGGCCAATGCCCGTCACGAACAGTTACAGCAACAGTTGCAATCGGGTTCTCTCTCGAAAGCCCAGCTGCAGCAACTGGGCGACGAGATTACCCGTGCCAGGCTACATCGCGACTCACTCCAAGTGCGCTTCGAAGTACTCTGCGGAAAAATCAAGTACATACACCGCAAGCAGGAGCCCCAAGAATGATTTGTCTACGCCAAGGCGTAACGGAATCCTGGCATCCTTTTTGCATCCAGATTACAAAATATTTGCCGAATCGTTTGCACGATTCGGCTTTTCTTTGTAACTTTGCCCCGTACTTACCATGTACGTACATTATTATTTGCTCTAATAGCATTAGGAGATAGGGCAATGATTATGAAAAGGGAAACATTTATTAGATGAAATGATGGGATTAGCAATAAGAAACAATGAAACAGATGTAGTGGATGCTTATTGGAAGCAGCTCCGCTCACTTAGTCTGAAAGCAAAGTTGCAGCTTGCAACCATGCTTACAACGGCAGCCTTAGAGGAAGAATGCCTAAAAGATGGCGCAAAACCCACCAGAAGGGTTGCCAAGGTCATAAGACGAGCCGAAATGCCCCCTACTGATGCTGAACTTCAAACGCGCTTCGATGGCTTAGAAGTGCCAGAAGTTCCCGAAGATCCAGAATGGAGTCAGGTAATAAGTGCTAATACGGGAAAAACCATTAAACCCATAGAGAAATGGCTGTAAATAGAGTTTCGCAGAGGGAGATTGTTGAAGTTCCCTATCAACTACCTGATGGGAGTATCAAACCCCACATGGCTTTGGTACTTTCTACTGAGAAACTTCTCCATGCAGAAGAAGGCATGTTCTATGCGGTTCTCATCTCTTCGAAGAACATCAACCCGGAATTCACGATGGAAATTCGGAATGAGTGGTTGAACAAGCCTTTGTCAAAACAATCGTATTTCATAACTCACATCGTAACTTACTACCGCACAGATGAGGTTATTCAATCATTCAACAACTTTGTAAAGAAAGACTATTTCGATGCTATTATGAACAAAGTCATCCTTAGTATGTTCGATATTGAACTTATGTGATTTTACTATATAGGGTGACAGGCTAACAAAGTTAGTAAACCGGAATTTGCAGATAAATTCTCGAGAGAATTGAGCAGTAAGAATGCTGTTTGGCAAAGGAAAAGAGGCTCTTTACGCCTCAATTCTCTCGAGAATTTAAGTGCAGGCAGGCATGATATTTACTATAAGCACCATGGATGTCGCAAGAGATGACAAAGGTGCTGACGAAAGCGAAATTCCTGTCACCCTTCTGTCACCCTTGTCACCCTCTGAAAAGGATGCAAACGCCCTGTATATCGGCATTCTGTCACCCTGCCACCCTTAAAGAAGAAAAATACTATTATATAATGATTGAAAAAAAACTTATTACTCGCTTGTACCCTTTTTTCATTCGGATTTCAAATTATTTGCCGAATCGTTTGCACGGTTCGGCTTTTCTTTGTATTTTTGTCCCGTGCATTTCGTGTACGACATTTTCATTTGCTCAATTCATATTCAGATATAATGACATGATAACGATAGCCAATCCGATATACGATGTAGTGTTCAAGTACCTCATGGACGATGCACGCATAGCCCGCACTATTCTCTCAGCCCTGCTGAAGAAGGATATTGTCAGCGTGGAGATGCGTCCTCATGAATACGTCAACCAGAAAGTTGAAGGCATCGCCGTGCAACGTATTGACTTCGGGGCCGTTGTCCGTGAGAACGGCGAGGAGAAACTTATACTCATTGAGTTGCAGAAGTCGTGGCTCAACACGGAATTGCTGCGCTTCCGCCAGTACATGGCCCGCCAGTATAACGACCCGAAGAACATGACCATTGGCCCGAAGCAGCAGTATGCCCTGCCGATGGTGATGGTCTATCTGCTCGGCCACAAGGTGGGACAGGTAAACACTCGTCTCGACCAGGTGCTGAGTGTATTCGACCAGTCGCGCCAG
>ONMA01000031.1 GCA_900318815.1 uncultured Prevotellaceae bacterium | reverse complement strand
AATTGACGGTCTGTTTCTACCCAAGGACGGAAATCATCCGCCCTCGCTTCTTGTACTACTTCTTGTTTCTGTCTATGTAAGTCTCTCAAAGAACTCTTTTCTTCGTGCCGCAGGGGACGTTTCCCCGTTAGCGGATGCAAAGGTAGGAAGAATTTGCAAACGAGCAAAGGATTTTGATAATTATTTTATGTAAAAAGTGAATAATTACGGAATAATTTACAAAAGCATCATGCTACACCTTTTATTATATATATAAGGGGAAAAAGAGTAGTTGAGGCCAACATAAAAAGTTTTAGAAAAAAAACAGCAATACCGTTGATTTTTTCAAAAAAATGCGTACCTTTGCACCCGTTTACAAGACAAAAGACCAACATTATGGCAAAAAAAGAACTAAAGAAGGTATTGGTGCTGGGCAGCGGTGCCTTAAAAATTGGACAAGCAGGCGAGTTTGACTACTCAGGATCTCAGGCATTAAAAGCATTAAGAGAAGAAGGAATTAAGAGTGTACTGGTCAATCCTAACATTGCAACCATTCAGACTTCTGAAGGTATTGCAGACCAAGTTTATTTTCAGCCTGTTACCCCCCACTTTGTGACAGAAATCATCAAGAAGGAACGTCCTGACGGCATTCTGTTAGCATTTGGTGGTCAGACCGCTCTAAACTGTGGAACAGAGCTTTATCTAAATGGTACTTTATCACAGTATGGAGTAGAAGTTCTTGGAACGTCGGTTGAAGCCATCATGAACACCGAGGACCGTGACCTGTTCGTAAAGAAGCTGGATGAGATTAAGCTCAAGACTCCTGTGAGCCATGCGGTTGAGAACATGGACGATGCCCTGAAAGCAGCACGCGAGATAGGCTTCCCCATCATGATTCGCTCGGCCTACGCCCTTGGCGGACTTGGCAGCGGTATCTGTCCAACGGAAGAGGCGTTTATAGAACTGGCAGAAAGTGCGTTCACATTTGCCCCTCAGATTCTTGTAGAAGAGTCGCTGAAAGGATGGAAAGAGATTGAATTTGAGGTTATCCGCGATGCCAACGACCATTGCTTTACCGTTGCCTCGATGGAGAATTTCGACCCACTTGGCATTCATACCGGCGAGTCGGTTGTGGTAGCTCCCACCTGCTCATTATCAGAAGCACAGGTCAAGATGCTTCAAGAGCTATCCATCTGTTGTGTTCGCCATCTCAACATTGTGGGCGAATGCAATATCCAGTTCGCCTTCAACGCAACGACCAACGACTATCGCATCATAGAAATCAACGCCCGACTGTCACGTTCGTCGGCATTGGCCTCCAAAGCCACGGGCTATCCCCTTGCCTTTGTTGCAGCAAAGATTGCTTTGGGCTATACCCTTGACCAGATAGGCGAGATGGGAACGACCAATTCAGCCTACGTAGCTCCCAGCCTTGACTACATGATATGTAAGATTCCTCGCTGGGACCTGACGAAGTTTGCCGGTGTTTCCCGTCAGATAGGTTCGTCCATGAAATCGGTGGGCGAGATTATGTCTATCGGCCGCACGTTTGAAGAGATGATTCAGAAAGGACTTCGCATGATTGGCCAAGGCATGCACGGCTTTGTGGGCAACGACCACACGCGCTTTGAGAACCTGGACGATGCCTTGGAGCATCCGACAGACCTGCGCATCTTTGCCATCGCCCAGGCATTGGAAGAGGGGTACACCGTGGAGCGCATCGAGGAACTGACAAAGATTGACATTTGGTTCCTCAACCGTCTGAAGCACATCGTTGACCTGAAGCATCAGCTCATGGAATATAACACGTTGGAAGAGATTCCCGATGCATTCCTTTTAGAAGTGAAGCGTGCCGGCTTCAGCGATTTCCAGATAGCCCGTTTCGTGCTGAAGCACACCAGCACCAACATGGAAAAAGAGAACCTGATGGTGAGACGCTATCGAAAAGAACACGGTATACTGCCCAGCGTGAAGCGTATCAATACGGTGGCCAGCGAGCATCCCGAACTGACCAATTACCTCTACTTCACTTATACTCATACGCCGGCATTCCAAGACGCATTTACGGTAGGAAAGACGGCAGATTCGCAACAAACGGATAATTACAAGCCGAGGCACGACATTGACTATTATAATAATGAGAAGTCGGTGGTTGTGCTTGGCTCGGGTGCCTACCGCATCGGTTCAAGCGTGGAGTTCGACTGGTGTTCCGTCAACGCCATCAATACCGCACGCAAGCAGGGTTACAAATCCATCATGATTAACTACAACCCTGAGACCGTCTCGACCGACTACGACATGTGCGACCGCCTGTATTTCGACGAGCTTTCCTTGGAGCGTGTCCTTGATGTCATCGATCTGGAATCGCCCCGTGGTGTTATTGTCAGCGTAGGTGGTCAGATACCCAATAACCTGGCCATGAAGCTCCACCGTCAGGGAGTTCCCGTGTTAGGCACAAGCCCCATTGATATTGACCGCGCAGAGAACCGCGACAAATTCTCGGCCATGCTCGACAAGTTAGGCATCGACCAGCCCGCCTGGCGCGCACTAACCTCGTTCGAAGACGTGAAAGAGTTTGTCGACCACGTAGGCTATCCCGTACTGGTGCGTCCTTCATACGTGCTCAGCGGCGCAGCCATGAACGTGTGCTACGACGACGAGGAGCTTCACCGCTTCCTGAACATGGCCACAGAGGTGTCGAAAGAGTTCCCCGTCGTTGTGAGCCAGTTTATGCAGGAGACAAAGGAGATTGAGTTTGATGCCGTAGCCGATAAGGGCGAAGTCGTGGAATATGCCATTTCCGAGCACATAGAGTATGCCGGCGTACACTCTGGCGATGCCACGATGATCTTCCCCGCCCAGCACATCTATTTCTCTACCATCCGTCAGATCAAGAAGATAGCCCGCAGTATTGCTGCAGAGCTGAACATCAGTGGCCCCTTCAACATTCAGTTCCTGGCCAAGAACCGCGAGGTAAAGGTGATAGAATGCAACCTGCGCGCATCGCGTTCCTTCCCGTTTGTATCGAAGATACTGAAGCGCAACTTCATTGAAACTGCCACGAAGATTATGCTCGACGTGCCATACGAGAAGCCTGACAAGAGCGAATTCGACATCGACCGCATTGGAGTCAAGGCCAGCCAGTTCTCGTTTGCACGCTTGCAAAATGCCGACCCGGTACTTGGCGTTGACATGTCATCGACCGGCGAGGTAGGATGCCTGGGCGACGACCTGAACGAAGCACTTCTCAACGCCCTGATTGCCACGGGCTATCGTCTGCCGAAGCCTGGTCGCGCCATCCTTATCAGTAGTGGCGGTGCGAAGGGCAAGGTGAGCTTGCTGGAACCGGCCATGCAATTAGTGAAGAAAGGCTACGAGGTATATGCCACCGATGGCACAGCCCGATTCTTCAACGACAACGGCGTGAAGGCCACACCCGTACTCTGGCCCGATGAGCCAGGCGACAACAACGTGATGAAGATGATTGCCGACCATAAGTTCGACCTCATTATCAACGTGCCGAAGAATCACACCAAGCGCGAACTGACCAATGGCTACCGCATTCGTCGCGGCGCCATCGACCACAACACGCCACTAATGACCAACGTGCGTCTGGCCAAGGCCTTCATCGAGGCATTCACGGCCATGGGCGAACAGGACATCAAGATGAAGAGCTGGCAGGAGTACAACTCATAATCTACAGCCCCCCTCTGAGGTAAGTGCCGTGTTTACGATGAGTAAATACGGCACTTACGTTTGCTAAGTATGGTACTTACAGGTGCTAAACATGATACTTACAGATGCTAAACATGGCACTTATTTAGCGTAAACATGGTATATTCTTGCGAAAATGTGCAGTTTGACGACTAAATAGCGATTATTCTTTGGAAAATGTGCGTTGTTTCGCTGAGATTTTGTATCTTTGCACGTTGAATATACATAGCAAACATTAATGAAACCAACCGCAATCCTGCTTCTGCATTGTCCTGACCAACAGGGCATCATATCAGAAGTGACGAAATTTATTACCGACAACAAGGGCAACATCGTCTATCTCGATCAGTATGTTGACCGTCAAGACGGCATGTTCTTCATGCGCATAGAGTGGGAACTGGACGGTTTCCTCATTCCGCGGGAAAAGATTTACGATTACATTACCACTCTCTATGCCCAGCGCTACAAGATGAAGTTCAGCCTATATTACAGCGACAAGCGGCCCCGCATGGCCATCTTCGTCTCGAAGATGAGCCATTGTCTCTACGACCTGCTGGCCCGCTGGAAGGCCGGCGAATTCGCTTGCGACATCCCCTGCATCGTGTCGAACCATGAAGACCTGCGCTATGTGGCAGAGCAGTTCGGCATCCCCTACTATGTGTGGAGCATCAACAAGGACCACTCGAACAAGGCTGAGGTGGAGCAAGCCGAGATGGAACTGCTCAGAAAAGAAGACATTTCGTTCATCGTCCTGGCCCGCTACATGCAAATCATCAGCGACGAGATGATTGCCGAATACCCCCATCACATCATTAACATTCACCACTCGTTCCTGCCCGCTTTTGTGGGAGCCAAGCCCTATCATCAGGCATGGGAGCGGGGCGTGAAGATTATTGGTGCCACCAGCCACTACGTGACGGCCGAACTCGATGCCGGCCCCATCATAGAACAAGACGTTACGCGCATCACCCATAAGGACACTCCCGAGAGCTTAGTGCTTAAAGGCAAGGACTTGGAGAAGATTGTCCTTTCGCATGCGGTGTCGAAACATATTCAGCGCAAGATTCTAACTTATAAGAACAAGACCATCATCTTCAGCTAAATGAGTGTTGCAATCGTAAAATATAATGCCGGAAACATCCGTTCGGTGGTCAATGCCTTGAGAAGACTGGGCGTAGACCCCTTGCTGACCGACGATCCCGCTGAGCTGCGCAAAGCCAGCCACGTCGTTTTCCCCGGACAGGGCGAAGCCCGTGGCGCGATGGAATACCTTTGCCAACGGGGTCTCGACAATGTGATTCGCTCACTTCTCCAGCCCGTACTTGGCATCTGCGTGGGCCAGCAACTGCTTTGCCGCCATTCCGAAGAAGGCGACGTAGACTGTCTGGGCATTTTCGAGGCCGACGTGGTACGCTTCCGTCCCACCTGCCATGAGGACAAAGTGCCCTGTATGGGATGGAATGCGCTCTACGACACCCGTTCCGAGCTGATGCAAGGACTGGAGCGGCAGTACGTCTACTTCGTACATAGCTATTACGTGCCCCTCTGCAAGGACACCAT
This sequence comes from uncultured Prevotellaceae bacterium, assembly GCA_900318815.1. Taxonomy (GTDB): domain Bacteria; phylum Bacteroidota; class Bacteroidia; order Bacteroidales; family Bacteroidaceae; genus Prevotella. The sequence goes on along the minus strand of ONMA01000031.1, from coordinate 33,870 downwards.
AGCCACCACCGACTATATCCAGCCTTACAGCGCAGCCCTGCATAAAGACAACTTCTTCGCCACGCAGTTCCATCCTGAAAAGAGCGGGAACGCAGGCGAACAAATACTAAAGAACTTCCTCGCCCTATGATAGAACTGATACCTGCCATAGACATCATCGACGGTAAGTGCGTACGACTGACCAAAGGCGACTATGCCCAGAAGACCATTTACAGCGACTCTCCAGCCGATATGGCCAAAGAGTTTGAGGCTCTGGGATTTACCCGGCTGCATGTGGTTGACCTCGACGGAGCCAAGTCGAAGCATATCGTCAACGACAAAGTACTCCGCGACATCACGACGGCCACCCGGTTAGTCGTTGACTTCGGCGGCGGCATCAAGACCGACGACGATTTGGAGAAAGCCTTCGACGCTGGCGCAAGGATGGTCACAGTCGGCTCGATAGCCGTCACCCGGCCTGACCTTTTCGGCCAATGGCTCAGCAAGTATGGCCCCGACCGCATGATCCTGGGAGCCGATGTAAGGAACGGGAAAATAAGCATCAACGGCTGGAAGGAAGACTCTGCCGAAGACTTGCAGCCCTTCCTGCAGAAGTATATCGACCTGGGCGTAAAGAATGTGCTCTGTACCGAGATTTCCAAGGACGGCACCCTACAGGGGCCGGCCACAGAACTCTATCGCAGCGTCATCGCCGCTTACCCCACCCTGCACCTTATTGCCAGCGGCGGGGTGTCGTCGGAAGAGGATATCGACGCACTCGAAAGGGCGGGCATTCCTGCCGTCGTCTTCGGAAAAGCCATTTACGAGGGGCGCATCAACCTTCAGTCATTAATCCGTAGGGGCGCATCTGTTGTACCCACCTTTTAAGATATGAGTGGATTATCAAAACGTATCATTCCCTGTCTCGACGTTAAAGACGGTGAAACTGTCAAGGGCGTCAACTTCGTAGGACTGCGCAGCGCGGGCGATCCCGTCGCTTTGGGCAAGGCCTACAGCCAGCAGGGAGCCGACGAGCTGGTGTTTCTCGACATCACCGCATCGTTCGAAGGCCGCAAGACCTTCACCGAGATGGTTGGCCGCGTGGCACTGGAAATCAATATCCCCTTCACCGTGGGCGGGGGAATCAATGAACTCTCCGACGTGGAGCGCCTGCTCTATGCCGGAGCCGACAAGGTGAGCGTGAATAGTGCGGCCATCCGCCACCCGGAACTCATCGGGCAGATAGCTCAGCGATTCGGCAGTCAGGTGTGCGTCTGCGCTATTGATGCCCGGCTCGATTCCGACGGCTGGCATTGCTACCTCAAAGGCGGTCGCGAAAGAACCGAGCGAGGACTCTTCGAATGGGCACATGAGGCTCAGGAGCGCGGAGCCGGCGAGATTCTCTTTACGAGCATGAATCACGACGGCGTAAAGACCGGCTATGCCAACGAGGCGCTGGCCAGGCTCTCTGACTCGCTTTCCATACCTATCATAGCCAGCGGAGGAGCAGGGAAGAAGGAACACTTCCGTGATGCGTTCACCATTGGGCATGCCGATGCTGCCCTCGCTGCCAGCGTATTCCACTTTGGCGAGATTCCCATACCAGAACTGAAAAAATATTTGAAAAGCGAAGGAATAAACGTAAGACTATGACTATAGATTTCGACAAGATGGATGGGCTGGTGCCTGCCATCATCCAAGATGCAGAAACAAGAAACGTGCTGATGCTCGGATTCATGAACAAGGAGGCCTACGAGAAGACTGAGGCCACCGGAAAGGTCACGTTCTGGAGCCGAACCCGGCAATGCCTCTGGACTAAGGGCGAGACTTCGGGCAACTATCTGCACGTGGTAAGCATGGATATTGACTGCGACAACGACACGCTGCTGATACAGGCACGACCCGACGGTCCTACCTGTCACAAGGGAACGGGCACCTGCTGGGGAAAGGACAACACGACGCGACCTTCAGTTCACTTCCTCAGCGAACTACAGGACTACATCGACAAGCGGCGCGAGGAAATGCCCGAAGGAAGCTACACCACTTCGCTCTTCAGGAAAGGCTGCAATCGCATTGCCCAGAAGGTAGGCGAGGAGGCTCTGGAAACTGTCATCGAGGCCACCAGCGGAACGAATGAGAAACTGCTCTATGAGGCGGGCGACCTCCTCTATCACCTCATCGTCCTGCTCTCAAGCAAAGGTCTACGCATAGAAGAAGTGGCCGAGGAACTTCATCGCCGCCACGACCCCACATGGGATGCCGAGCGAAGGAAGGCTAAGGCTGAAGGAACCATGAAATAATCATTCTGTAAATCATTGAACAACAACATGCTTATCGATTACCAAAAAGTTCAGGTCATGCAGGAAGACGGGCAGGAAATCCTGACCGAAGTTGACTTCCATGTCGACGAAGGAGAGTTCGTCTATATCATCGGACGGGTTGGCTCTGGCAAAAGTTCGCTCTTGAAGACCTTCTATCAGGAACTTGACATCGAGAAGGCGGCGAAAGCCGAAGTCCTGGGCTACAATATGCTCACCATGAAGCGCAAGCAGGTGCCCGCGCTCCGACGCCAGATGGGTATCATCTTCCAGGACTTCCAGCTGCTTACCGACCGCACCGTCTATAAGAACCTGCGTTTCGTGCTCAGGGCTACGGGGTGGAAGAAGAGCCAAGTAGATGCACGCATCAACGAGGTACTCGCTCTGGTGGGCATGAGCGACCGCATGCTCCGCATGCCATTCCAGCTCTCGGGAGGCGAACAGCAGCGTGTTGCCATTGCACGTGCCCTGCTCAATCACCCCAAACTGATAGTAGCCGACGAGCCTACTGCCAATCTCGACCCCGAGACGGCTACTGGCATCATGCAACTCTTGCGCGAAATTTCCCAGAAGGGAACGGCCGTCGTGATGACTACCCACAACATGCCTCTGCTCGACCAGTATCCCGGCATCGTCTACCGATGCTCCGACGGACACATCGGCGAGGTTTCGACCGACAAAAACAAGATTAAGTTCAACGAGGAATAATAACAACAAGATATAAACTATAGCAACAATATGAAAGTAATGAAATTCGGCGGCACTTCGGTTGGCACGCCACAACGCATGAAGGATGTAGCCTCTCTGGTTACCAAGTCCGAAGAACCTGTCTTCGTGGTTCTTTCTGCTATGTCGGGAACCACTAACTCTCTCGTCGAGATTTCCGACTATCTCTACAAGAAAAATCCCGACGGAGCTAACGAGGTAATCAACAAACTGGAACAGAAGTACTTGCGACATGTCGAAGAACTCTTTTCTACCGACGAGACCAAGGAACAGACCCGACAGTTCCTCCGCGACGAGTTCAACTACCTGCGCTCTTTCACCAAGGAGCTCTTCACCAGCTTCGAGGAGAAAAGCATCGTGGCTCAGGGCGAGATGCTCTCTACCAACATGATGGTCAACTACATGAAGGAGCAAGGCGTCAATGCCGTGCTGCTCAATGCGCTCGACTTCATGCGCACCGACAAGAATGCCGAGCCTGACCCCTCTTATATCAAGGAGAAACTCTTGGCCATCATGCACAACAACGAGGGGCAGCAGGTCTACCTGACTCAGGGTTTCATCTGCCGGAATGCCTACGGCGAAATCGACAACCTGCAGCGTGGCGGAAGCGACTACACGGCCTCGCTCATCGGCGCAGCTCTCAACGCCGAGGAAATTCAGATATGGACCGACATCGACGGCATGCACAACAACGACCCGCGTGTGGTCGACAACACGCAGCCCGTTCATCAGCTGCACTTCGAGGAGGCAGCCGAGCTGGCCTACTTCGGAGCAAAAATCCTCCACCCCACCTGTGTGCAGCCTGCCAAGTATGCCGGCATTCCCGTCCGTCTGCTCAACACCATGCAGCCCGATGCCGAGGGAACCATCATCAGCAACGCCACCGAGTACGGCAAAATCAAGGCTGTCGCTGCCAAGGACAATATCACGGCCATCAAGATCAAGTCGAGCCGCATGCTCCTGGCCACTGGTTTCCTCCGCAAGGTGTTCGAAATCTTCGAGAGCTACCAGACGCCTATCGACATGATATGCACCTCCGAGGTAGGCGTTTCCATGAGCATCGACAACTCGGCCCACCTTGGCGAAATCATGGACGAGCTGAAGAAGTACGGCACCGTCACCGTCGACACCGGCATGTGCATCATCTGCGTCGTGGGCGACCTCGACTGGTCTAACGTTGGATTCGAAACTCGTGTCATGGATGCCATGAAGGATGTGCCCATTCGCATGATCAGCTACGGTGGCAGCAACTACAACATCTCCTTCCTCATCCCGCAGGACGACAAGAAGCGCGCGCTCCAGAACCTGAGCAACATGCTGTTCAACAACTGATAATTCAAAGACGAATGAAAGGCCATTTCCCCATACAACAGTTTGAGCCTCTGCGCACTCCGTTCTATTATTACGATATGGAACTCCTGCGCCAAACGCTGCAAGCCATCTGCTCCGAAGCGGCACGGCATGAGGCATTCTGTGTTCACTATGCCGTAAAGGCCAATGCCAACCCGCAAGTACTCAGGGCTATCCGTCAGGCGGGGCTCGGTGCTGACTGCGTCAGCGGAGGCGAAATCGAAGCCTCGCTGCGTGCGGGGTTCCCTGCCAATAAGATCGTTTTTGCGGGCGTCGGAAAGAGCGACTGGGAAATCAACCTCGCACTCGAGAAGGACATCTTCTGCTTCAACGTCGAGAGCGTACCCGAACTGCAGGTCATCAACGAGCTGGCGGCTGCTCAGGGCAAAGTGGCTCGTGTCGCTTTTCGTCTCAATCCGAACGTGGGTGCCCATACGCACGCCAACATCACCACGGGGTTGGCCGAGAACAAGTTCGGTATCGCCATGCGCGATATGATTCCCGTCATACAGCTCGCAAGCCAACTGCCTCACGTGGATGTCGTCGGACTGCACTTCCACATCGGCTCACAGATCCTCGACATGGCCGACTTCCAGGCGCTCTGCAACCGCATCAACGACTTGCAGGACGAACTGGAACGCCATCAACTCACGATGAAACACATCAACGTGGGCGGCGGCCTCGGAATCGACTACCAGCATCCCAACCGGGTTCCTATGGCCGACTTCAAGGCTTACTTCGACACCTACGCGAAAAGGCTGAAAATGCGCCCCGGACAGACGCTCCACTTCGAACTCGGACGGGCCGTCGTCGCTCCATGCGGCTCGCTCATCACACGTACATTATATGTTAAGGAGGGGGCTACCAAGCGGTTCGCCATCGTCGATGCAGGATTCACCGACCTCATCCGTCCTGCTCTCTATCAGGCTTACCACAAAATCGAGAACCTATCAAGTGATGAGCCTGCTGAAACCTACGACGTCGTGGGACCCATCTGCGAGTCCACCGATGTCTTCGCCAAGCAGATTGACATCAACCGTGTAAGACGGGGCGACTTCCTCGCCATTCGGTCTGCTGGGGCCTACGGCGAAATCATGGCCTCGCAATACAACTGCCGACCTCTCCCAAAGGCATTCTCAAGCGATGATCTTTTATGACGAATGATTCAAATACAACAGATAGCTACAAGAGCGGCCTTTCGGTAGTCCTTGCTGTTCACGACCAGGCCGAGCAGATTAGGCGTAACCTCCCCATCATCCTCTTGCAGGACTATGGGCCAGGCTACGAGGTGATTGTTGTCGACGAGTCTTCTACCGACGACACCGAAGACGTGCTCAAGCAGCTCAAGGCTCAGTACCCTCACCTCTATACCACCTATATCCCTGCTTCCAGTCACTACGTGAGCCGCCGCAAGCTTGCATTAACCATCGGAATGAAAGCCGCTCACAATGAATGGGTTATCATCACCGAGGCCAGTTGCCATCCTGATTCCGATTCCTGGCTCAAGGCTATGGCTGAGGCCATGAACTCCGAGGTCGATGCTGTCTGTGCCTACACGCCTTTCGACAAAGGAACCAAGGCCACATACGCCTACAGCAGGATGATCACTTGGTGGCGACAGTTCAACTCGCCTTATCGCTACGACGGGGCTTGCCTCGCCATACGTAAGTCGGCCTTCATGGCTCGCAACGGTTTCCTCAAGAACCTTCAGTTCCTCCGCAACGAGTACGACTTCCTCGTCAACGAGACTCCCAAAAGTCGCATCGCCGTCATCTCTACCCCGGAATGCCGCATGCGTCAGGAACCGCCTACGAAGAAGGAGTGGACCAACCGACAGCTCTACCACATGCAGTCGCGTCACGCGCTCCGTCGAGCCTTCTTCCATCGGCTTTTCTTCTTCTTCATGCAGGCATTCGTTCATCTTGGCTATCTCTTCGCCCTGGCATTCCTTGCCTTCGCCATCTACCGCCACGACATGCTCTTCACCGTGGGCGCAGCGCTCATCTTGCTGCTCCTCCTCGCGCTCCATTCTTTCTTTGGCCATTGGCTGGCCAAGAAGTGCGGCGAGCATATCGCCTTCTGGAAGCAGCCCTTCCTGCATCTTGGTGTCGCCTGGCAGTTCCTCTACTACCGCATCCGATTCATGTCGGCAAGCAAGTACGATTTCATCCGCAAATAACCCTATCCCTGCCCTCTGATGATAAAGGTTCTCCATATCTACCCCAAGGCCGATCCCTCTCTGGCTCAGTATGTCGACACAGTGACGGCTGCGATGCCCTCCGGCATCGAGTGCCGCAAGGCCGACTCCCCCCGGCACTTGAAGGAGATATGTCAGGACTGGCAGCCCGACATAGCCCATATCCACGGCCCCGCGCTTGCTTCTCTCCCGCCCCGCGTCCGCATCGTCTTTAGTCCCCACGGAGCCGCCGTATCCCAAACGGTCGCGCCTTGCGGTTCTCCCGCAAGGTCTAAGCGTCCCCAAGCTGCCCTCCCGATTCGAAAGGCCTACGTCCTCATAGCCCGAAGCCCCATCGAGCGCCAGCACTTAGCAACCGCCCCCCACAACCGCATCGAGGTCATTCGCAACTCGCTCATCACCAAGACCACCACCGTCAACGAGGCTGCCGACCTCCTCGCCGCAGTCTACCAGAAGGTCATCGACTCCGACGTCCGGCAACTCATGGACGAACATACGCTCGACATGCTCCGCACGCTCCTGAAGGCGGGCATCACCGCCGACTCCCGATGGGTCGCTATGAGGCAGCTCCACCAAGACCCCGACTGGCGGCAGCTTTTCATCTACGCCCGCGACGAGGGGGTTCTCGACACGCTCACCAGAGGCATCCACACCCTCCGCCTCAACCCGCCCCCTATCGACGCTGCTACCATCTGCAACTACCTCCCTGCGGGCTATCTGCCTCCCGACGAGGCGCTGTCCCTCAGCATCCCCGACATCCTCCGCTCCGCCGACATCGACATCCGCTCCCGCCATCTCTCTCTGAGCCGCATCGTCCAGCTCCACTCCGCGCTCTTCCTCACCGATGTCGACGATGTGCAGCTCTTACAGTCGCTCGACCCGGCCCAGCGGCAACTCCTCTCCCGACTACTGCAGCTCGCCAGCGAGGAGTCGCTTCTCGACGAGGGCTTCATGCCTGCTCCTCCGATCAACGACCGTGGCACTCATCTCATCCGAACGCTTATCAATACTCACCTCTCACTATTATGAATACAGACCAACGTTACCTTACGCTACTATCCAACAGCTACCCCAACGTGGCGAGTGCCTCCACCGAAATCATCAACCTGGAGGCCATCCTCAACCTGCCTAAGGGGACCGAGCACTTCCTCGCCGACCTTCACGGCGAGCATGAGGCCTTTCAGCACGTAATCAAGAATGCTTCGGGCAACATCAAGCGCAAAGTCTCCGAAATCTTCGGCAACACCATTCGCGAGTCCGAGAAGAAGGAACTCTGCACTCTCATCTACTACCCCGAGCAGAAACTCGAACTGGTGAAGGCCATGGAGGAGGATATGAACGACTGGTATCACATCACCATTCACCAGCTCGTCAAGGTCTGTCGCGACGTCTCTTCTAAATACACCCGCTCCAAGGTGCGCAAGTCGCTGCCCGATGACTTCGGCTACATCATCGAGGAACTGCTTCACGAGCGGTCCGACGACCACGACAAGGCTGCCTACGTCGCCGTCATCGTCGATACAATCATCTCTACCGGACGGGCCGACGACTTCATCATTGCCATCTGCAACGTCATCCACCGGCTGGCCATCGACCAGCTCCATATCCTGGGCGACATCTACGACCGCGGACCGGGGGCCCATATCATCATGGACACGCTCCTCCAGTACCACGCCTGGGACATACAGTGGGGCAACCACGACATCCTCTGGATGGGAGCCGCCGCAGGCAACGATGCCTGCATCTGCAACGTGCTGCGACTCTCTCTCCGCTATGCCAACCTCATCACGCTCGAAGACGGCTACGGCATCAACCTCCTTCCCTTGGCCACCTTCGCCCTCGAGACCTACGGCGACGACCCTTGCCAGGAGTTCATTCCCAAGCTCCTCAAGGGCAATAAGATGGACGAGAAGACCCTACAGCTCACGGCCAAGATGCACAAGGCCATCTCCGTCATCCAGTTCAAGCAGGAGGCCGACATCTTCCATCGCCGTCCTGAATGGCTCATGGAGGACCGGTGTCTCTTGGAGTGCATCGACTTCGACAAGCGCTCCTGCACCATCGGCGGGGTCTCCTACGACATGCGCTCCTGCCATTTCCCCACTGTCGACCCGCATAATCCCTCGGCCATGACTGCCGAAGAGGCTGAGCTCATGAAGAAGCTCCACCACTCCTTCCGCGTCTCCGAGAAACTGCGCAAGCACATCCACTCGCTGCTCCGACACGGATGCATGTTCAACGTCTGTAACCAGAACCTCCTCTTCCACGCCTCCATACCCCTCAACGACGATGGCTCGCTCAAGCAGGTCGAAATCCTGGGCAGGCAATATGTGGGAAAGGAACTCATGGAGTACACCGGACAGCTCATCCGAGCCGCCTTCCAGAACGACACGCCCTCAGAGCTGAAGGCGTTTGCACGCGACTACTTCCTCTACCTCTGGTGCGGCAAGGACTCGCCACTCTTCGACAAGTCTAAGATGGCCACCTTCGAGCGATACTTCCTCACCGACCAGGAAACTTTCCGCGAGGAGAAAGGCAACTACTTCAAACTGCGCGACTCGGCCGAGGTCTGCGACCGCATCCTCGATGCCTTCAACGTCAAGGGACCTAACCGCCACATCATCAACGGACATGTGCCCGTCCATGCCTCAAAGGGCGAGAACCCCATCAAGGCGGGAGGCCGCCTCATGGTCATCGACGGCGGCTTCTCCGAGGCCTACCACTCCGAGACGGGCATTGCCGGCTATACGCTCATCTATCACAGCCGAGGCTTCCAGCTCGTGCAGCACGAGCCCTTTACCAGCACCCAGGATGCCATCCTGCGAGGCACCGACATCAAGTCCACCATGCAGATTGTCGAAATGTCTACCCACCGCATGCTCGTGGCCGACACCGACAAGGGGGCTGAGCTGCGCACCCAGATAGCCGAACTCAAAGACCTCCTCTACGCCTACCGACACGGCATCATCAAGGAAAAATAACGTTAAGGGGATTTCCAAATCCCCGCCCCAGAACAGTCCTTTGTCTGTTGTCGGGGATTTTAAATCCCCGCCCCAGAACAGTCCTTTGTCTGTTGTCGGGGATTTTAAATCCCCGCCCCCAAAATAATTATTTATTAATTTTTAAAAACCTCAAAACTATGATTTCATTAACCATGATTATCCAGCTCTGCATCGTCCTCGGTGCACTCTGGGTCGGCTCCCGCTACGGCTCACTCGCCCTCGGAGCCATCTCAGGCATTGGCCTGGCAATCCTCGTCTTCGGTTTTGGCCTCAAGCCCGGCACACCCCCGACCGACGTTATCTACATCATCATCGCTGCCGTCACCTGCGCGGGCATCATGCAGGCCTCCGGCGGCATGGACTGGCTCATACAGATAGCCGAGCGAATGCTGCGCAAGCACCCCGACCGAATCACCTTCCTCGCACCGCTGTGTACCTTCTTCCTCACCGTCCTCGTCGGCACAGGTCACGTGGTCTATACGCTCATGCCCATCATCTGCGACATCGCCCTCAAGAAGGGCATACGCCCCGAGCGGCCCTGCGGCGTGGCCTCCATCGCCTCGCAGGTGGGCATCACCTGTTCGCCCATCGCCGCTGCCGTCGTCGCCTTCGTCACCATCAGCAACGCCAACAATTTCGACATCACCATCCCCCAGGTGCTCATGGTCTCTATTCCCGCCTGCGTGTGCGGCCTCATGGCTGCTGCCACCGCCAGCTACCATCGCGGACTCGACCTCGACAAGGACCCGCAGTTCCTTGCCAAACTGAAGGATCCCGATCAGTACAACTACATCTACGGCAATTCTGCCACCACGCTCGACAAGGAAATCCCCCAGTCGGCCAAGAACGCCGTCTTCGTCTTCATCGCTGCCCTGCTGGTCATCGTCCTCTTTGCTTCTTTCCCCCAGCTGTTGCCCTCATGGGACGGCAAGTCGCTCAAGATGAACATCGTCATCCAGATCATCATGATCTCGGCAGCCGCCCTGATGATCCTCTTCTGCAAGGCGCAGCCTAAGAAGGCCGTGGCCGGGCCCGTATGGCAGAGCGGCATGGTCGCCGTCGTGGCCATCTACGGCATCGCATGGATGGCCGACACGTACTTCTCCAACTACATGGCCGACATTCAGGTCATGCTCGAGGACATCGTCAAGGAGTATCCCTGGTCCATCGCCATCGTCTTCTTCCTCGTCTCCGTGCTCATCAACTCCCAGGGTGCTGTCGTGGTCTCCATGCTGCCGCTCGCCTACAAGCTCGGCATCGACGGACCTATCCTCCTCGGCGTACTACCCAGCGTCTACGGATACTTCTTCATCCCCAACTACCCCAGCGACATCGCCACAGTCAACTTCGACCGCAGCGGAACAACCGTCATCGGCAAATACCTCCTCAACCACTCCTTCATGATGCCGGGGCTCATCTGCGTCTTCACCTCTACCATCGTCGCCTACATCCTCTCCCTCATCATCTACTAAACCAAAACCATCCTGAACGACCAATCTCCCAAACGACCAATCTCCCAAACGACCAATCTCCCAAACGACCAAACGACCAAACGACCAAATAGTTCCTACCATCAATGCCCCCCACTCCAAAAGTGAGGGGCATTCTTCCCACCCCTGCCGTTATCTCCCCTTGCACCGCAAACAGAGCAAAAGAATGACAAAATGATGGAAAATCAAGGATTTTCTGCAAAATATCACACTTTTTATGTACCTTTGCGCCAATAATTTATAAAGTTGCGACATGGAAGATAGAAGTAATCATCATCACTGGGCCGTTGTGGATGTTGAGGTCGGCGTGAGCGACCATCGGATTCATGACATTGGAGCCTTGCGCGATGATGGTGCTATCTATCACGGTCGTTCCAAGGAAGACTTATTTGTATTCCTAAGCGATGTCGATTACATCTGTGGTCACAACATCATTCATCACGACGCAAAATATTTGTTTGCTGGCACGGAGCTGCCAGGGATTACAAATCCCCTCAAACAGACACTGGTCGACACGCTCTATATGTCACCTTTGCTCTTCCCCGAGCGACCATATCACAGGCTTCTCAAGGATGACAAACTCATCAGCGAGCAGATGAACAACCCCGTGAACGACTGCGAAAAAGCCCGTGACCTGCTCATGGATGAAATAGCCTGCTGGCAGACACTGACAGACCGAAAACGCAGGATTCTGGCGACTTTACTTCATGGGAAGGAGGAGTTTCAAGGTTTTCTGAGCATGGTAGGAGCAGAGCCCGCCAGCGTCAACCTGTCTGCTTTGATATGGAATGAGTATAAAGGCCGGATCTGCCAATATGCTGATATCGTGGCCATCATCGAGCAGTTCCCCGTAGAGTTGGCATACGCCCTTTCGCTGATTGATACTACCGACATGCGTTCCATCACGCCTGGCTGGGTGCTCCACAACTATCCCGGTGTGGAATATGTGATGGGCGTCTTGCGACAGCGCCACTGTTCGGAGCCTGACTGTGAATACTGCAACAGTCTATTGGACATACACCAGAACCTGAAGGCATTCTTCGGCTATGACGAGTTCCGTACTTACGAGGGTGAACCATTGCAGGAACGGGCTGCGAAGGCTGCCGTCGAGGGGCGGTCGCTATTAGCGATATTCCCAACGGGAGGCGGCAAGTCGCTCACATTCCAATTACCGGCCCTGATGGCTGGTCGCACGCTACACGGCCTGACGGTTGTTATCTCACCCCTTCAGTCACTCATGAAGGATCAAGTTGATAATCTGGCTGAACGGGGTATTACCGATGCTGTTACCATCAACGGCCTGCTTGATCCCATCACCCGTTCATTGGCCATTCAGCGGGTGCAGGACGGCGAGGCATCCTTGTTGTATATCGCCCCAGAGATGCTCCGCTCGAAAACCATCGAGAAGATTCTGCTGGCCCGTCATGTGGTGCGCTTCGTGATAGATGAGGCCCACTGTTTCTCGTCATGGGGCCAGGACTTCCGCGTTGACTACCTCTATATCGGGAAATTCATCAGCGAATATCAGCGGAGAAAGGGCTGCAAACAGACCATTCCCGTTTCCTGCTTTACGGCTACGGCCAAGCAGAAAGTGATTCAGGACATCTGCGACTATTTCAAGCAGACGTTATGGCTGAACCTGGAACTGTATGCCTCGAAAGCCACCCGAACCAACCTGCACTATGCCGTCATCCATGCCGATACCGACGAGGACAAATACCAGAAACTGCGAGCATTGCTGTCGGAATACGATTGTCCGGCCATTGTCTATGTAGCACGCACTCGTCGCACAAAGGAACTGTCGGAACGGCTGACCCGCGACGGTTATCGCGCCCTGCCCTTCAACGGTAAGATGGACGTTGACGAAAAGGTGAAAAACCAGGATGAGTTCATGTCTGGCCGTGTACGCATCATCGTAGCTACATCGGCTTTTGGCATGGGTGTCGACAAGAAGGACGTGGGGTTAGTGGTACACTACAACATCTCCGACTCTTTGGAGAACTATGTACAGGAGGCAGGCCGGGCAGGCCGAGACCCACAACTCAGTGCCCGCTGCTTTGTGCTCTATAGCGACAACGACCTCGACAAACACTTTGTGCTGCTGAACCAAACGAAACTCAGCATCAGCGAGATTCAGCAGGTGTGGATGGCGGTGAAGAAGATGACCCGTCAGCGTCCGCATGTCAGTTGTTCGTCACTGGAGATTGCCCGTATGGCGGGCTGGGGCGATATCGCACCTGACATTGAGACACGTGTACGGACAGCTGTTGCAGCCTTGGAGCAGGCAGGATATTTGGAACGAGGCAATAACATGCCTCATGTCTATGCGACGGGTATTACCGTCAAGAATATGGACGAGGCGCGCCAGCGTATCACGGAGTCTGTACTCTTCGACAATGAAGACCGTGAGAAGGCCGTCAGAATCATCAAGTCGCTGATTTCCCAGAAGTACATCGCCAAGGCACAGGACAGCGAGGCAGAATCACGTGTAGACTACTTAGCAGATATTCTCGGGCTGACCAGAAGTGAGGTGGTATCAGCCGTCATGCGAATGCGACAGGAAGGGATTCTGGCCGACAGCAAGGATATTATAGCCTATCTGCTGGATGCTGGCATCACAGAGCGTAAATCACTGACATTACTCGAGCATTTCGCAAAACTCGAACAATTCATTCTTCACATAATTCCTGATACCGGACTGGTCATTTCCAGCAAGCAGCTCAACGATGATGCAGTGAACAGCGGCATCGCAACCTCCAACGAGAAGAACATCCGTACCCTGCTCTATTTCCTCACCGTAAAAGGTTACATCCACAAACACGAAGACCCTGCGAGGAATATCAAGATGACACGTCAGGCAGATATGGACAAGACCAACAGCCGGAGTACACAACGCTGGGAGATTTGCCGATTTGCCTTGGAGTGGCTATACAAGCTCCTCCCTGTGGGGAGGGAAATGGCTACTTCCATCGCAGAGAATACTGATAGCAAGTCTATATACTCCCCTCCATATAGGGAGGGGTCGGGGGTGGGTCTTCAGTTTTCCATTGTCGACCTGTTTCATCAGATAAAGACAAAAGGGCAGTCTCTTTTTGGCTCGCTCGATAGTCTTAGAATTGAAGATGTGGAGGAGGCCCTGCTATATCTCTCGAATATCGGTGCGCTGAAATTGGACGGCGGTTTCATGGTGCTCTATCAAGCAATGGATCTCCATCGCCTGAAAGACATGAAACTGCGCTACAAGCAGGATGACTATCGTATGCTCGACGAGTTCTACAAACAGAAAATTCAGCAGGTTCACATTGTGGGCGAATATGCCAACCTGATGGTACGCAACTATCAGACCGCACAGCAGTACGTGCAGGACTATTTCCAGATGGACTACAAGCGTTTCATCTCCAAATATTTCAAAGGAGAGCGAGGCCGTGAGATTCAACGAAACATCACTCCCGGGAAATACCAGAAACTCTTTGCGCAGTTGTCCGACCGACAGAAGGAGATTATCTCTGACAAGGAGTCACGCTGCATTGTCGTAGCTGCTGGTCCTGGCAGTGGAAAAACGCGCGTATTGGTACACAAACTGGCCTCGCTGCTCTTGCTTGAGGACGTGAAGCACGAACAATTGCTCATGCTGACTTTCTCACGCGCCGCTGCAACAGAGTTCAAACAACGTCTGATTGGCTTGATTGGTGAGTCTGCCCATTATGTGGAAATCAAGACCTTCCACTCCTACAGTTTTGACCTGATGGGCCGTATTGGCAATCTTGAGGACGCGAAGGATGTGGTAGCAAGGGCTGCCGAAATGATTAATCAGGGCGAAGTGGAACCCAACAAAATCGGGAAAACGGTGCTGGTCATCGACGAGGCACAGGACATGAGTGCCGAGGAATTTGCACTGGTTAAGGCGTTGATGACCAACAATGAGGACATGCGTGTGATTGCCGTAGGCGATGACGACCAGAACATTTACGAGTTCCGTGGTTCTGATTCGAAGTATCTCTATCAATTGTCTAAAGAGCCTGACAGCCGTTTCGTCGAGATGACTGAGAACTATCGCAGCTCGCATCACGTGGTGGATTTCGCCAATGCCTTTGTTAAGGGCATTGGCAGGAGAATGAAGACGACCCCTATCATCTCTATGCGCAACGAAAATGGTCTGGTAGAAGTTACGCGCCATACATCACCATATATGTATCAGCCGTTGGTTGAAGACCTCATGGCCCATAAAGGTAGAGGCACTTCATGTGTGCTGACCCAGACGAATGAAGAGGCGGTGATTCTTGTAGCTCTTCTGCGGAAACATGGTATCCAGAGCAAACTAGTGCAGTCGATGGAGGGTTTCCGTTTCTCTAATCTGGCTGAGGTGAAGTATCTGCTGAAATATATCGCCAAACGTTTCAACACGCCGTTGATACCCGATGAACTGTGGGAGAAGGCCAAACTTGCCACCTTTGAACTATACGACGGAAGCCAATGTCTTCCATACGTCAGGCGTTGTGTGGAACTATTCGAACAGACCAACCGCGTCAAATACTGCACAGACCTCTGGGAGTTTGTGTTTGAATCGTCGGTAGAGGATTTCTGCGATATGTTTAATACTGAGGTTGTCGTGTCAACTATCCACAAAGCTAAGGGACGTGAGTTCGACGACGTCTATATGCTGATTGCTGACAGCCCCTTTAAAGACGAAAAGCTCTTCCGCCAACTCTATGTAGGCATGACGCGCGCCAAAAACCGTCTGTTCGTCCATACCAATGGTGACCTCTTTGCCCGTCTGCCAGCCGATAGCCATCGTAAGGACATCAACCAATATCCGATGCCTGAAGAAATTGTGCTGCAACTGACACACAAAGATGTCAATCTTAGTTTCTTCAAGCCTATCAAGAAAGAAGTGCTGGCCTTGAGAAGCGGAGATGCTCTAACCTTCGAGGACAACTATTTCTACGTCCCTTCTACCCATCGTGCCGTGGCCAAGTTGTCCGCCAATATGCAGTCTACCCTATCCTCCTGGTGCGAAAAAGGCTACAAAGTCCATTCCGCTTCCGTCCGCTTCGTGGTTGCATGGAAACCTAAGAATGCACCAAAGGACGAATCCGAAAACGCCGTTCTCCTAATCAACCTCACGCTGACGCGCCATCCGTCCTCTCTCGTTCAGCCCCCCATAGAGAGCTAAGCCAGAGAGAGGATGCCGTAGCAGAAACTCTTCCGCTCAACGACATCCCCTCTCTCGAAAGCCTGCAAAGCGCATGCCTTACTTCTTCGCCGCGCCACTCTTGTAGCGCTTGTTCAACCCGTTCACCACGTCCTGCGTAATGTCCAGCTCTTTCTTACCAAGCAGTATGTTGTCACCGCTCTTCGCTAAGATCAGGTCATACTTCTTGTCCTTGTTATAGAGACTCAGGAAGTTGTTCAGCGAGTCACGCAACGCAATGTTAAATTTCTGCGTCTCCTGTGCCAGTTCGTTCTCCAGGCGGGCCTGCAAAGCTGCCAGGTCGTTCTGCTGACGCTGCAGCGCGTTCTGGACGCTCTCGGCCTGCTCACGGCTCGTAAACCCGTTGTTCTGCAACTTCTGCTGGAAATTGTTCGCAGCAGCCTGCAACTGGTTGCCCTTCTGCGTCAGCGTGTTCCGCGCGTTGTTGCTCTTCTTCTCCAGCTCACGGCTCTTCTCCTTTGCAAACTCAAACTGAGTCATCAGCGAGTCCACCTCAACGTAGGCGATACGCATGCCAACACTACCCGTCTCCGGTTGCTCAGCGGGCTGCTCGTCCATCTTCGCGCCCTGCTTGTTACAAGCACTCACCATGCACACTAAGGCCACGGCAATCATCAAGTTCTTCTTCATATTTGCTTTAAAAATGGTTATTTCCTGCTTTCCCTGACCGCAAACTTGCTCCCCGCACGCGCCTCAACGTCCTGCTCCAGCACACAATGGATGCCGCGCTCACGCATCGCCGCTGAGTCGTGGATATGCTGTGAGCTAAACTCGCCTTTCTTCCGAAAAACAAGCTTCACACATAAAAATGCTACCGAGATAGCAATTATTAACGTGGAGGATAGAATAAGTTCCGTCATTTTTTATTAATTTTGCGGGTGCAAAGTTACTCAAATTACATGAGACATTGAAAATTAAACATTAAATAATACTGAAAAATGAATAAAACAGAGTTAAAACCAGCCGCTGTGTTCGAGCAGTTTGCAAAGATTAACGAAATTCCACGTCCTTCGAAGCGCGAAGAGAAGATGATTGAGTACCTGAAAAGCTGTGGCGAAAGCCACGGACTGGAGACCAAGGTGGACGAAACGGGCAACGTGCTCATACGCAAGCCTGCCACGCCGGGCTATGAGAACCGCCGCACGGTCATCCTGCAAAGCCACATGGACATGGTCTGCGACAAACTGGTCGACGTGCAGTTCGATTTCGACAACGACCCCATCCGCACTGTCGTCGACGGGGAGTGGCTCACAGCCGAGGGCACGACGCTGGGAGCCGACGACGGCATCGGATGCGCCATCGAACTGGCTCTGCTCGACAGCAACGACATCGAGCACGGTCCCTTGGAGTGTGTCTTCACTCGCGACGAGGAAACGGGGCTTTCCGGCGCCGAGGGCATGAAGTCGGACTTCATGCAGGGCGACTACCTCATCAACCTCGACTCTGAGGACGAGGGCGAGATCTTCGTCTCCTGTGCAGGAGGCAGAAACACCACCGCACGATTCTCCTTCAGTCGGCAACAGCCTGCCGACGGCAAGTTCTTCCTCCGCGCACAGCTGAAGGGGCTGACGGGCGGACACTCCGGCGACGACATCAACAAGAAGCGCGCCAACGCCATCAAACTGTTAGGGCGTTTCCTCTATCAGACGATGAAGCGGTACGACGGTTTCCAGTTGGCTCAGTTCCATTCGGGCAAGCTGCACAACGCCATTCCCCGCGACGGCTCTTTCGTGATTGCCGTCCCCCACGACCTTAAGGAGAACGTGAAGGCCGACTGGAACGTGTTTGCCGCACAGGTGGAGGACGAGTTCCACGTCACCGACACGCAGATGGTATGGAGCATGGAAAGCGCAGAGCCTGAACCTGTGATCGACCCGCAAGTGGCCTGCAGGTTCATCACCGCCCTCCAGGCCGTCGACAATGGCATCTACGCCATCTGCCAGGACGAGGCACTCGGCGGCATGGTCGAGACTTCCAGCAACATTGCCAGCATTCACACAGAGGAAGACACCATCAGCATCCTCTCCTCGCAGCGAAGCAACGTCATGTCTAACCTCGACAATATGTGTGCCACCATTCGGGCCACCTTCGAACTCGCTGGGGCCGAGGCTTGGTCGAGCGACGGTTATCCTGCATGGAAGATGAGGTCGCAAAGTGCTCTCCGCGACACCGTGGTCAGCTGCTACAAGGAGCTTTTCGGCAAGGAGCCAATCGTGCGGGGCATTCACGCCGGACTGGAATGCGGGCTCTTCTCAGAGCGTTATCCACAGCTCGACATGGTCAGCTTCGGCCCAACGCTTCGCTTCGTTCACACACCACAGGAAAGGCTACTCATACCCACCGTGCAAATGGTGTGGGATCATCTGCTGCTTGTCCTGAAGAGAATACCTTGCTTAGAGGAGAGAGGAGAGAGGAGAGAGGAGAGAGATTAGAAAAATGAAAGGTCTGTTTATTATAATATGTGCTGCCATGCTGCTGCTGACCGTCTCGTGCGGGCAGAAGCACAAGGCAAAGGGACTGGTCGAGGACTTCATCGAGGCCAACGCGCTCGACCCCGACGCCATAGCTGACCGCGACTTTACGCGATTCGACTCCACCAAGGTCATCACCGACTCGCTCGTCATGGCCATGCAGCAGGCTAAGCATCCCCTCTACAAGCACCCTATCACCTACTCCATACACAACGCCGGACGCATGCTCTTCCTCCTGCGCATGAACTATCGTCATCAGGGCGATACGCTCTGGCAGACGTTCTATATCGACGAGCAAATGGAGCATGTCGTGGCTTTTAAGTGATTAGAGGAGAGAGGAGAGTAATTAGAGAAGAGAAGAATGAGCATCAACAATCAGCACCCAGAGGACTCCTGGATTGAGATAAAGGGAGCACGTGTCAACAACCTGAAGAACGTCGACGTGCGTCTGCCCCGCAACAAGTTCATCGTCATTGCCGGTGTCTCTGGCTCCGGCAAGTCATCGCTCGCCTTCGATACGCTCTACGCCGAGGGGCAGCGACGTTACGTCGAGAGCCTGTCGAGCTATGCACGTCAGTTCTTAGGACGTATGAACAAGCCTGAATGCGACTTCATACGGGGCATTCCGCCCGCCATCGCCATCGAGCAGAAGGTCATCGCTCGTAACCCGCGAAGCACCGTAGGAACCTCTACCGAAATCTACGAGTACCTGCGACTGCTCTATGCTCGCATCGGACACACGTATTCGCCCGTCAGCGGACAGGAGGTCAAGAAGCACGCTACAGAGGATGTCGTGCAGAAGATGATGGAGTTCTCCACAGGAACGAAGTTCCTCGTTATGTCGCCCATACATCCCGTGGAGGGACGCACCATCGAGCAGCAACTCAAGATGTATGTCCTACAGGGCTACAGCAGGATACAAGCCCCCCCTTCTGCCCCCGAGGGGGCTACGATAGTCCGCATCGACGACTATCTGGAGATGATTTCCTCCAATACTCAAACTATAGAAGCCCCCTCGGGGGCCGTAGGGGGGGCTTCTTCCTCGGGGGCCGTAGGGGGGGCCTTCTACCTCGTCATCGACCGCCTCTCGGTCGACACCGCCAAGGACGCCATTGCCCGACTGGTCGATTCTGCCGAGACGGCTTTCTACGAGGGTAACGGTGAGTGCCGCCTCATGTTCCTCCCTTCCAACATCTGCTACGACTTTTCCACTCGCTTCGAGGCCGACGGCATGACCTTCGAAGAGCCTAACGACCAGATGTTCTCCTTCAATTCGCCTGCGGGGGCATGCCCCGAGTGCCAGGGCTTCGGACGCATCATCGGTATCGACGAGCACTTGGTCATCCCTAACCCCTCGCTTTCGGTCTACGATGGATGTGTGGTCTGCTGGCACGGCGAGAAGATGGGCGAATGGAAGGAGGAGTTCTGCCGACGGGCCGCCACAGACGACTTCCCCATCTTCACCCCCTATTACGACCTGACCCAGCGGCAGAAGGACTGGCTTTGGCACGGTCTGCCCTGCGACCGACGAAAGGACATACACGACCAGGTGTCCATCGATGCCTTCTTCCAGATGGTCAAGGAGAACCAGTACAAGATTCAGTACAGGGTCATGCTGAGCCGTTATCGCGGCAAGACTACCTGCAACGTGTGCCACGGCACGCGACTGAAGCCCGAAGCCGACTATGTGAAGATCGGCGGGCGAAGCATCACCGACCTGGTGCAGATGCCCGTAGTGAGGCTCGCTGAGTGGTTCCAGCACCTCACTTTGAGTGACCACGATGCTGAGGTGGGCAAGCGTCTGCTCACCGAAATCCGCTCGCGACTGCAGTTCCTCTTAGATGTGGGACTTGGCTACCTCACCCTCAACCGGCTCTCAAACACGCTTTCGGGCGGGGAGAGCCAGCGCATCAACCTCTGCACCTCGCTCGGCTCGTCGCTCGTAGGCTCGCTCTATATCCTCGACGAACCGAGCATCGGCCTGCACGCACGCGATACCGACCGGCTTATCCACGTGCTGAAGGAGCTGCAGGCCTTAGGCAACACGGTGGTGGTGGTGGAACACGACGAGGACATCATGCGGGCTGCCGACTATCTCATCGACGTAGGACCCGATGCCGGACGCTTAGGGGGCGAGATTGTCTATCAGGGGCCTCTTCCACAGACTTCCCAGGCACCGGAGCTGGCTTCGCCTTCCTACACCATCCGCTACCTCTCTGGTCTCGATGCCATCCCCACCCCATCGTCTCGCCGCCCCTGGAACCGCCATATCGACATTAAGGGGGCACGCATGAACAACCTGCGAGGACTGAACATCGAGATTCCACTCAACGTGATGACCGTGGTCACGGGGGTCTCTGGCTCAGGCAAGTCTACGCTCATCAAAGGAATCTTCTACCCTGCCTTGAAGCGTCATCTCGGCGAGGTGTGCGACCCGCCAGGCGAATACGCTGGTCTTGCAGGCGATATAGACGCCATCAGGCACGTCGAGTTCGTCGACCAGAATCCCATCGGCAAGTCCTCACGTTCTAATCCGGCCACCTACATAAAGGCATACGACGCCATACGCGACCTCTTTGCCGAACAGCCTCTCTCTCAGCAGATGGGCTTCTCCTCTCAGTACTTCTCGTTCAATACAGACGGGGGGCGTTGCGACGAATGCAAGGGAGCGGGCACCATCACCGTGGAGATGCAGTTCATGGCCGACTTGGTGCTGGAGTGCGAGGCCTGCCACGGGCAACGCTTCAAGCACGACATCCTCGACGTGCGCTTCGAAGGCAAGAACATCGACGATGTGCTGAATATGACCATCACTGAAGCCATCGACTTCTTCGGCAGTCACAATCAGAAGGTAATCGTCAACCGGCTGAGACCTTTACAGGAAGTGGGACTGGGCTATATCAAGCTCGGACAGAGCAGCTCTACGCTCTCTGGGGGCGAGAACCAGCGCGTAAAACTGGCCTACTTCATCGGGCAGGAACGACAGGAGCCCACGATGTTCATCTTCGACGAACCCACCACAGGCCTGCATTTCCACGACATACGTCGACTGCTACAGTCGTTCGACGCGCTGATTCAGCGTGGCCACACCATTCTGGTCATTGAGCATAACCTGGATGTCATTAAGATGGCCGACCACGTCATCGACTTAGGCCCCGACGGAGGCGACAAGGGCGGTGCGCTGGTTTGCGCAGGAACGCCCGAGAAGATAGCTGCTTGCACAGAAAGTTTAACAGGAAAATATATTAAAGACAAGCTATGAAACATATTGAACTAAAATCCCAACTGGTAGAATACCAGATGGCTGAGCTGACCGAAAGTGAGCGTCAGCTGGTTGAGATGGCCATTGAGGCAACAAGCAGAAGCTATGCCCGGTATTCAAATTTTCACGTAGGTGCTGCCGTTGAATTGCAGAACGGCACTCGCATCATTGGTTGCAACCAGGAGAATGCCGCGTTCCCCGCAGGGCTCTGCGCCGAGCGCACCGCAATCTTCGCTGCCGGCGCACAATACCCCGACGTGCCTATAGTCACGCTGGCCATTGCTGCCCGAGGCACCAACGGCGAACTCACCGCCGAACCCGTCTCTCCCTGCGGCACTTGTCGTCAGGTCATCATCGAGACCGAGACTCGTTTCCACCATCACGTGCGCATCCTCCTCTATGGTCGCAACAAGGTCTATGCCCTTGAGAGCATACGTCACTTGATGCCACTCTCATTTACGGAGTTCTGAACAAGATCGGAGGTAAAAACAACGGATTACACGGATTATACGGATTTTCCAATAAACAATCCGTTCAATCCGTGTAATCCGTTGTACAAAATAGGACACAGAGACACAGAGGCACAGAGATTAATGGCTCCGCAGATAATAAAAAAAATCTGTGTCTTTGTGTCTCTGTGTTCAATCCGTGTAATCCGTTGTTTTATTCCACAGGTTCGAGCTTGATACCGAAGAGGTTCCGGCTGTCGGCTTTGGTCAGTACGTGCTGGCCTTCATCGAGTGTCTGCGAATAAGTGCTGTTGTCCGAGGTCTTCTTCACGCCATCCACCTTGATGCTGGCGGTCTCCTGATCACCGAAGTAAAGAGTCATGAGCATGGTCTTCGCTAAGGTGAAGGTGATGTTGGTCGACGATTCCATCTTCAGACAGGTATCGTAGGTCTCGCCGTCGATGGTGGCCGTCCCCTTCGAGTTGGAGCCATTACCTACGACGGTGAAGAAGTCATTCGACGGTGTGCCGCTCTTGTCGAAGGTACAGAAGATGGTACCTTCGGGCTGAGGGGTCACTTCGCCACCGCCCTGATCGCCACCGCCCGGCTCGTCGCCGCCCTGACCGCTGTCCTCACCGTATATGCCCACAAGCGCAGTCTTGTAGCCGTCGATGAGGCTTTCCAAGGCCGCGTTCACGTCGTAGGCGGTATCGTCGACGGCGTTGTTGAAGGCAAACTGGCAGTCGCCGTGGTTCAGTCGGCCTGCACCATAGTAGCCCGTAACGATAGCCGGCACATCCTGGGCGGCATCGGGCGTGTAGGTATACATGAGCGACGGGTCAGTATCAAAGTTGTGGTAACTCGTTCCGCCTGCTAATGTCTTCACACTGGCTGGCACTTGCTCGTCGCGTGTTGTAGCCTCGTAGCAGTCGAAGCTCGTGTTGTTCTGCTGCCAGGTAATGGGCTGGTAGTAGCTGCTGCCGCCCGTCTCCCTATAGAGATTACCAAAGGACTTGATGATACCGCCGTCCTCACCCGAGAACGTGCCGCTGCCACGGGCATCGGTGCCCTGCTTCGAGGAGAGCAAGGGGTCGTGAGCATGACGGAAATAGTTGTTCTCGGCAAAGCAACTGGCTCCCGAAGTAACGCCTATGCCGTACTTCGAGTTGCCGTCGAAGTAGTTGTTATAGGCATGAACGCTCATGGTACGGATACGAGGATGGCGCGAGTCGCTGTGATCGAACCAGTTGTGATGATAAGTAATATAGTTAGGGCCTGACTCGCTCTTCATGCCAAACATGTTGCTCTTGCCTGTGTCCCAGAAGCGGCAGTAGCTCAGCGTGACGTACTTCGAGTCGCTCTTCACGTCGATGGCTCCGTCGCCCTTGGCGTGGTCGCCGGAGCCGTGCTTGCCATAGAACACGTCGATGTTGTGCAACCACACATTGCTGTTGTCGGTATCAAGGGATATGCCATCGTCCATACAACGCATGACCGCGAAGTTACGGAACTCCACGCTCTTGGAGTTGCGCACCAAGAAGCCGAAACCGTGGATGGTAGCATCGTCGCCTATGCCCTCGAAGGTGATGTTCAGCTCGCTGTCCGCGTTCTTCCCCTTCACTTGTATGCCCTCTTCGCTGCTTCCAAAGCTATCCACGTCGGCAGCCTTGATAGTGCCGATGAAGCGAACGGCGAGCGGCGTGGTGACGTTACCCTTCTGATAGGCATTGACAATGGCCTGCAACCCCGTGAACTCGCCCGACGAGAGCCGGGCCTTGACGGTCTTGGCATTGGCCGAGGTGACGTAGATGACGACGGCATTCGACTTCAGAGTACCGTCGTTGTTATAGGCTCCCACACCTTTGTCGTAGTTGAAATGGGCAAAGCCCGAGCGGTCGTAAGCCCTGACCACCATCTCACTGGCAAAGGACGCACCACAAGTGGGCGTAACGTCACCCACAAAGACGGGCTCTACCTTCATGGCATAGCGTCCCGGCCTGAGGCCCACGACATCGGCACGCAGATAGGTGCCGTAGTTGCGAATGAGCTGCGGGTCAATCTTTGTCCACTGTTCATATTCTTCACCTTTTATAAATACATGATAGCCAACGGCACCCGTAGTCTCGTGCCACTTCACGTAGGCCGATTCCTGCCAGCCGCGTGCCTCGAAGATCTCAGCGCAGCCATTATCAATCACCGCGTCCTGACCACCTTCTTGCTTCTTGATGAAGGACACTTTGGTCACTAAGGCATCATAGATATCCTGTATTGTTTGTTGCTGTGTCACAGCAACCCGGTCGCCCATATATTCTATGCTTTTCAGCTGATCTACGTCATAAAGCTTTACGTCGCCCGACTTCAGCGTAAGCTGCACCTGATGCACACCCTGTGCACCAATAATCATGGTGGTCAGCAATGCCACCATACAGATAAATAGTTTTTTCATAGCCTGTTACCGTTTTACGAATTTCACAACTTGCTTGCCAGCCTTCATCACGTAGATGCCGCTGCCAAGCGTCTTCAGGGAAAGCATGGTGTTAGAGCCTGTAGCTTTGGCCGAAAGTGCGAGCCGTCCCGATGCGTCGTAGATAGCGATACTGGTGCCTGAGGCAAGTCCGCTGATGTCGAGCTTGTCGGTCACGGTGGTCTTCAGCGAACCGATAGCATCGACTCCCGAAAGGTCGAGCGTCAGCACCACTGCCGACATGTCGGCGGTCTGTGTCGACTGGTCATTGAAGTGCAGCACCACGTTGCTGCCCTCAAAGGTCATCTTCGTCACGGTTTTGCTCACCACTTCGCCATTAATGGTGAGCGTCTGCACCGTGTCGGCCATGGCCGTCGCGGAGCATAGCAGCAGACAAGCTGCTGTGATTTGAATGAATTTTCTCATGTTTTTGAAAAGATTAGTTTTGTAGTAGTTATGCACGGCTGGCATGGAAGCCTTCCAGATTCTCGTATTTGCGGGCCATCATGCGCTGATAGATGTTGCGCAGCCACCAGGGATGGGCCAGCGTAGCCACCAGTCCGATGACGGCTAAGATGGCGTAGGCAGTGTTCTCGTCTTCAAAGATAAGGAGCAGGATGGCCACCAGCGCAATAGGCATGAACATGGCCAGCATCTCGATGATGAGCTGGAGTCCGTTCTCCACGTTGCCCTTTCCCGTTATCCGCTGGTTGAGTGGCAGTGTCTGCTTGTTGTAGATACCCAACTGGAACATGACCAGATAGAGCACGCCCGACGTGAGTAGCGTGTAGGCAATAATCATCATCACCGAGAACTTCCCCGCTATCACAGCCGGAATGGTGAGCACGATGGGCACTAAGAGGATGACCACGTGGAAGTAGTACTTGGCACGGAGCAGCGAAAGAATGTTCTCGCGATGGGTCATCAGCAGGTCTATGTAGTTGCCTTCGGCTCCCATCACCTTGACCAGCGCCGTCATGCCGTAGATGGCAAAGCAGTAGTAGCACCAGAAGTTGAGCATGTAGAACCCGTCGTACACGTCGCTGAAGGTGATGATGGCCACCAACATGACCACCAGGCCAAGACTCATCAGCACGCGCGAGCGTATGGCTTTGTTGCGCATGATGGACTTCAGCTCCAGCTTCAGGTATTCGCCCGTCTGTCCGAAACGCTCTAAGAAGGTGAACTGCGACACGCGCTTCATGGCAGCCGGGGCTTTCTGCTCGCGCGAAATCTCCTCCACAGCAAAGGTGAACTGCATCTTCCTGTTCAGGGAGAAGAGACCCACAAGCAGCAACAGGCACACAAGGAAGAACCAGAGCGTGCCCCCCTGCTCGCCAATGAAGTCGGCTACTTGCTCGAAGACATGCCATTCGTCGTCCATCATCATCGGTACGAAATAGCAGGCATAGAGCGTGGCGGGCATGAGCCACCACAGCAGTGAGCGGGCCACCAGCGTCCTTATCAGCAGATACCACTGGCTGTTCAGCATCACTAATACCATGCCGCTGAGCAGCACCATCAATACCGACAGGAAACCAGCGCCTCCGGCCAGGATGATGATGCAGTAGGGCAGGTACAGACAGAGCCAGAGGGCATTCCAGCCGCTGAAGAGCGACGTCAGCAGGAAGGTCTCGATGACGGCGCGGCGCGGCATGGGCTGCAGCATGTAGGGCTTCAGCAGCATGGCAGGCGTCTGCTGAATGCCGAAGCGTGCGCCAAAGTCCATCAGCAACAGCAGCGGAAGGATGACAAAGATGAAGCCCGGCATGTCCTCCTCGTTGGCTGCGGTGGAGAACATCACGCCGAAGAAGATGAGATAGATGGCCGCAAAGGCAGCACCAAGATACATCAGCACCTTGGCTATCACGCTCTGCTCGAAGGCCGGCGAACGGCGTATGCCCAACTGGTTGTTGCGCCGCAACAGGAGGAATAGCTGCAATCGGTTCATTTATCTCAGGTCTATGACTTCGGCGGTGGGATAGTCCTTGGCATTAAACTTGAACGCAGCGTCGGCCAGGCTGACCTGTTTCAAGTTGGAAATCGCAAAGGTGGTCCACTTCTTGTTTTGCAACAGCTTCACTTCTGTAGGGGAATAGCTATTCTTGTCGACCGTGATGAACATCTCGGGAATACGCTGACTGGCATTCTCTGCCGTGAGATGCACCTTGTACTCATCCTTCGTCTGGGTCATCGTGTACTTGAATCCCTTCTTGTACATATTGATGAAGTTATAGGGATTGATGGCCTGCAACTGGGCTTCGGTAGGATTGGTCACGTTCACCTCGTCGTTCTTCTTCATGTAAGTCCACTGCGTCTTGCCGTCGAACCACATGGCTGCCACGTCGGTCGTGGCATGAAACATGTTGCCCTTGATGGAGATGACGCCGCTGACCGAGCCATACTGGGCACTGCTCATGGTGAAGTCGGCCTGCAAGCCGGTCTTCGAGTTGAGCGTAGCTGCACACTTGTCGAGCACCTGGCGGGCGGTCTGTGCCGAAGTCAAGGTGAAGTGGCAGAGGATAAATGACAATGCTAAAATTACCTTTTTCATATTCTGATTATCTGTTCTTTAATGTATTCAACAACTGTTCCAGGCTCATCTCGTCCTGAATGAGCACCTCGCGGGGCTTCGACCCGTGGGCCTGCCCCACCACCCCGGCTTTCTCCATCAGGTCCATCAGGCGTCCGGCGCGGTTATAGCCAATGGAGAACTTGCGCTGGATGAGGCTGGTAGAACCGCTTCCGCTCTGAACGATGAGGCGGGCAGCATCCTCGAACATCGGGTCTAAGTGGTTCAGGTCTACGTCGGCAGAGCTTCCGCCGTCCATCTCGCCTTCGCCCACGGGCGGCAGGGGCAGTTCGAAGGGTTCCAGATAGCCTTGCTGCGAGGCGATAAACTCGTTGATATCAACCACTTCCGGCGTATCGACGAAGGCACACTGCACGCGGATAGGCTCGTTGCCTTGCAGGAAGAGCATGTCGCCGCGGCCTATGAGCTGCTGCGCCCCCATGCGGTCGAGGATGGTCTTCGAGTCAATGCCCTGCGACACCTTGAAGGCGATGCGGGCGGGGAAGTTGGCCTTGATGGTGCCCGTGATGATGTTGGTGGTGGGTCGCTGCGTGGCAATAATCATGTGGATGCCCACGGCACGCGCCTTCTGGGCTATGCGTGCGATGGGCAGCTCTATCTCCTTGCCTGCCGTCATAATCAGGTCGCCATACTCATCAATCACCACCACGATGTAGGGCATGAACTTATGGCCCTTCTCAGGATTCAGCTTGCGGGCGATGAACTTGCGGTTGTAGTCCTTGATGTTGCGCTCTCCGGCTGCCATCAGCAGTTCGTAGCGGGCATCCATCTCCACGCACAGGCTCTGCAGCGTGCGCACCACCTTCGACGTGTCGGTGATAATGGGCGACGCGCTGTCGTCGGGCACCTTGGCCAGGAAGTGATTGGCTATGCTCGAGTAGATGGAGAACTCCACCATCTTCGGGTCTACCAGCACTATCTTCATCTCTGCCGGGTGCTTCTTATATAATAAAGAGGTGAGAATGGCGTTCAGTCCCACCGACTTTCCCTGTCCCGTAGCACCAGCCACCAGCAGGTGGGGCATCTTCGCCAGGTCGAACATGAACACCTCGTTCGTAATGGTCTTGCCCATGGCGCAGGGCAGGTCCATCGTCGTCTCCTGGAATTTCTTCGAATTCAATATCGATTCCATCGACACGATGTTGCTCTTGGCATTCGGCACCTCAATGCCGATGGTGCCCTTACCCGGTATCGGCGCAATGATACGTATGCCTAATGCCTTCAGGCTCAGGGCGATGTCATCCTCCAGACCGCGTATCTTCGAGATGCGAACGCCCTGTGCAGGCGTAATCTCATAGAGCGTGATGGTGGGGCCTACGGTAGCCTTGATGCTCGAAATCTCTATGCCGAAGGTGCGCAGCACCTCGACGATGCGATTCTTGTTGGCGTTCTGCTCCAGCATGTCGATATAGGGTTTGCCGTCGTCATCGTAATGGCGCAGCAGGTCGAGCGTGGGGTAGCGGTAGTTTTCCAGGTCGCGCTTCGGGTCGTAAGGCTCCATTTCCTTGTCGCCCACCTGCACAAGGTCAGTTCCGTCGGCCTTCTCCTCGTCGGCTGCCGCCTCTATGGTCATGTCGGCCTGTGCTTTCTTCTTGTTGGTACGCGACGGCGACTTGTCCTCATTCACGGCCTTGTCACTCTGTCTGAGCACCAAGTCCTCATTATTAATCTTAAATTCCACCGTCTGCGACGAGGGATTGTCGAACACCGTAGGGTCATCGAGCAAGTCTATCCTCTCTCCACTCTCCTCTCTCCCCTCATCACTCTCATCTATTCTCTCTCCACTCTCCTCTCTCCTCTCTCCTCTTTTCCCTGCGAAACACTTCGATGGATTCAGCATTTTCCGAATCACATAAATGGTTTCCGAACTGAGCAGAACCAGGAAGATGATGGCCACGATGGCCAGCAGGACGATAAGTCCCGGCGTTCCCACTAAGTTCTCAATCCACTGGCACACAAAGATGCCGTGGGCGCCGCCCGGCGAGAAGTGACTGTTGGCAAACACAGGTGTCAGAAACTTCGCCATAGCTACCGACGACCAGATCATCAGGATCATCAGCGAGAAGAACCACTTGCCCAGATGCACCCTGTAAGCCCCTATCAACCTGACGGAAATCAGGAAGAGGAACACGGGCAGCACGAAGGCCGAGAGGCCAAAGCACTGCTTCATGAAGAAATAGGCAGTGAATGCCCCGAACTTGGCACAGGTGTTCGCAAACTGAATCTTGTTATCCATCAGCTCGCCTTGACGCATTTCCTCAATCAGTCCCTGATCGCCCTGGCCCGTAAACAGATAGGATACGAACGAAAGCATCAGAAACGTCGCCACGGCAAACAGCAGTGAACCCAGAATAAAGTTGATTTTCTCGTTGTGCAGCAGGTTGTTAAAGCCCAACGATTCCATAAACGAAGGCCGCTGTTCTTGCGCCTTCCTATTCTTTTTCTTTCCCATTTTTATCCTTTAATCTCGTAAATTCGATGCAAAAGTAATAAAAAATATCAATTCAAGGCCATGAATACAGAAATATTTTTGGAAAAACACCTAAATTCATTATCTCTCGTCAGTCACTTTTTCCCGCAATTGCCGTTTATTCCACAAAAAAGTGTTACCTTTGCAAAGTCATTCAGACGAGTATATGAATATGAGGACATTTAGGCATATATACATAATAGGTTTAGTAGCCGTGCTGGCCATCGTGGGCTGCCGACGGTCAACGGGCGATGGTCAGCACGACTATTCTGCTTGGTTCGACCAAGAAAGGTCGCTCACACACGACGATGTGCGGGCCATCAACGAGCGGGTTTTAGAGAAGGCCATCGGCCAGCCCGACAGTGCGCTGATCATCATCGAAAGGCTACGGGCGGGTGATTTCTCGGTCATCGACACGACAGGGATGTCGCTACAGTGGAGCGGGGCGCTGCCCGACTACCGCTGCGACTATCTGCGGGCGAAGGTCTATGCGCAGTCGTTGGAGGGGATGTGGCTCGACTCGGCCATCATCATCGGCGAGCGACTGATGACGACCGACGCGGCACGCGAGGACCTGGCCTACCGCCAGGACGTATTAGAGATGCTCATCAACGCCTGCCGCCAGCACCGCGACGACGAGCTGGCCATACAGTGGTTGGCACAGTTGATTGACCTCTGCCATCAGAACGGCGACGAGACGGAGGCCCTGCGCACCGAAGCCGATTTGGGTCTGATACTTTCGGGCATCGGCCACGCCGACAAAGGATTAGCGAAGATCGACAGCGTGCTCACCCTGCTCAGTGGCAAGCGCCAGTTCAATGAACTCGATGCCACCATCATCGCCCTGAAAAGGAAGGTGAATGTGCTAAAGAACAGCCCCACCAGCCCCACCCCCAAAAGCCCCACCCCCAGAAGCCCCACCCCCGGCCCCTCCCGCGGTGGGGAGGGGAGTATATACTCTCAAGCCGGAGGTTCAGTGGAAAGTCTATCTACTCCCCTCCCCCCCGAGGGAGGGGTTGGGGGTGGGGCTTCTGGGGGTGGGGCTTCTGGAGGGGGGGCAAGGGCTTCGGCTTCTATCATCGCTGCTGCCCAGCAGATGCTCGACCTCCTGGCCGACTACGAGCAGCACCCCGACGAATATCACGACAGCACCTATCGCGAGCCGCCCGAGCACATGCGTCCCCTCTACATCGACTTCTATCGCGCACAGGCGTATATGTTTATGGTGGAGGCGTATACAAAAGCCCACAAAGCCCCCCTTTCGCCCCCCGAGGGGGGCACTATAGACCCAGTCAGCAAAACTATAGAAGCCCCCTCGGGGGCCGTAGGGGGGGCCCTCTCCCTCTTCGAAAACACCGCCTACGCCAAGTCCTTCCAGGCCCGCAGGGACATGGCGCCGACGTATGGCCTTTTAGGCCAATACGACAAGATGCTGGCCATACACGACGAGCAGGAGGCACGTCTGCGTAAGCAGGGCGACACCGTCTGCGCCGAGTATGCCACCATCCTCCGCGACCGCGCCATAGCAGCCGAGGCCAGGGGCCACTACGTCGAGGCCATCCGTCTGCACCATGCCTACGAGACGCTCACCGCCACCCTCAACGACCGCTTGCTGCAGGGCAAGGCCCACCTCTACGCCGCCCGCTTCCACGCTGCCGAGCAGCAGCGCGAGATAGAGCGGGGCCGTGCGCGGGCTGACCGGGCCAACATGCTGTCAGCGGTTTTCGGCATCGTTGCCCTGCTGGTGCTCTGCTTCGCTGCTTACGTTGTCAGCCAGTGGCGCAAGACCCGCGAGAAGAACCGCGCCCTCGTGAGGCAGATTGACGAGGGCTTCCGCAGCAAGGACGAGATTGAAATGCTGCGCGAGACCATCAAACGCCTGCAACAGTCCCAAGTATCTACTCCCCTCCCCCCCGAGGGAGGGGCTGGGGGTGGGGCTACCGAGGGTGACTCTTCTGGCTCTGCCGATGCCGACCTCTTCGCATACATGCGACAGGTCATTGCCAAGGAGCAGCTCTTCCTCGACCCGCAGTTCGACCGTCAGGCTGCCATCGACCGTTTCGGCCTGTCGAAGGAGCGCATCGGCGCCGCCTTCAGAAAAGGCAGCGAGTTCAGCAGCATCGCCGCCTTCATCCGCGACTGCCGTCTGCGCCACGCCTACTTCATGCTCACCGAGCACCCCGAAATGAGCATCAACGAGATTGCCACCGCCTCCGGCTACACCCACGCCTCCACCTTTGCCACCGACTTCAAGCGTGCCTTCGGCCTCACGCCCAGGGAGCACCGCGAGCAGAAGAAAAACAACTGAAGGTAACTTCTATTTTTTCGTTAATGGAGCGCCGCCTCTCCCCTCCCTTGTA
The DNA here is from genome assembly GCA_900318815.1 of uncultured Prevotellaceae bacterium. Classification (GTDB taxonomy): domain Bacteria; phylum Bacteroidota; class Bacteroidia; order Bacteroidales; family Bacteroidaceae; genus Prevotella. The sequence continues at coordinate 1,527 of ONMA01000031.1, read as the reverse complement.
GGGGAGGGGCTGGGGGTGGGGTCAGTATCTTCTTCGATAACAGGACATTACAGCACCCTTATCATTGGGTCGGCCTACGGCCTCAAAATTACAAGAAAATTGGATACAATGGGCGACCCCTTCAGGGTCGATGTAACTTCTCACGTTCTATCCGCAGGTCGTACCGACCTACGGCTATTGAGAGGTGACGCTTTTAGCGTCTTTCAACGACGTTTGCACCCTTTTCGGCCCTCCATTCTTTAGCATTTGTCTGAAAACTCTTTAGCATTTGTCTTTCCTATTGCGTATAAGCTTGAAATATTGTACCTTCGCGCGATTTTTCAGGATAACCATATTCGTGTGCGTTTCCTACAAACATATTTTATCAACATTTGTAATGCTGAGATGCACTACGATGCGGATTAGAAACCAAGCGTTCTTTGACTTACTGAGACCGACGGATAAAAAACTTAGCGATTTGCGCGCTATGTCAGGGAAAAGTATTACCTTTGCATGCAGATTAACGTAAACACAAGAAGACTATGGCAACGACAACCGCAAGAAGACAACGCAGCACTCACCCCATGAGCTACTACTGGGGCATGGTGAAAGACATGGACGACAGCCAAAAGCTGGAACTGGTGACGATGCTCATTGAAAGCGTGAAGCCTATACAGACCCGACCGCTGGCCGACATACCGCTGGACGAGGAATTCGCCGACATGGACAAGGAACTATACACTCCCGAAGAGGCCTACGAAATGACGATGAAGGACATCAAGGCAATCTACGACGATGCAGCAGTATAAGTACCTCTACACCAAGCGCACCGCCGCCAAGATAAGGTCGTTCTACAGGAACGTGGCCAGGAAGTACTGCTACACCTACTCGTATGAGGACATGGAGCGCAACGTGCGCGACGCCTTCTTTGCCATCTACGCTATCGAGCGCACGCTGCGCCGCCGCAAACCGACCATTAGCCGATGGGAGGGCTACCACATGGCGAACACCGACAAGTGGTACTACGCCTACACGATTGAGGGCGACACGATAACTGTGGTCGATGCGTGCCACGCGCAGAACATGCACGAGTAGCGCAGGGCTGACCTGAATTAAAAATAGAATTTATCCGCTGGGACATCATCACTGATGCGCCCGGCGGACTCGTTTTGTCCGTTTGGTCTCAAAAAAATCACACACAATGAAACAGATTCTTTTAACCAATATCATTAACATTATTAAAAACAAAAAACAAATGAGACAAAAAAAGAAAACAAAATCTTTCGCCTTGGCGCTCAGACTGAGGGCCAGGGCAGCAACGTTGCTCATCGCCCTGCTGTGCGTCCATGTGCCCCACATCGCGCTCCCTGCATGTGGGAATGCCCTCGATGCGTCCCACATCGCGCTCCCTGCACATGGGAAAGCCCCCGATGTGCCCCACATCGCAGGCCATGCACATGGGAAAGCCCCGCGATGTACCCCACAGAGAACGATATTCTAACTCAATTGTTTAGTAATGATAAAATAATAAGATGGTAAACTTTTCTA